>NZ_JAUSUV010000001.1 GCF_030814315.1 Croceifilum oryzae
AGATACGAATCGGTCGAGGGCTTATCCTACAAATCAATCATCTCTTTCGAGATGCAACTCTCTTTCTCTCATTTCTGATCTAATTTTGAAGGTGTAATTGGAAAGATCAATCCTCTTTGCTTAGAAAAGAGAGTCTTATGGGTGACCTAAGACATGCTTTACCCACGCACTTTCAGCCAAATATATATGCGTCTGGTGATGATGGCGGAGGGGATCCACTCGTTCCCATCCCGAACACGACCGTTAAGCCCTCCAGCGCCGATGGTACTTGGACCGCAGGGTCCTGGAAGAGTAGGACGTCGCCAGGCATATACATAAAGAAAAAGCATCTAGCTTATCCAATTGGACTAGATGCTTCTTTTTTTGTTATCTCAAACAACTTGGGCTAAATGATTTTGTGATGCGAAAGCGTAACTCTTTTTATGGTTTAAGCCCTTAGGTATTACAGCTTCATCTAATAGAAAGTGTTTTATCTCTAGCTAGGCTAGGTGCTTGTGAATGAGGAATCTACCTGCTTGAAGAGTCGGGATCGCTAGTGGATACAATTATGGTTAATACCAATACCTAGAGGGTGTTTTTCTAATATCGTTATGCAAGAATAGTTATACAAAAGTATTTACAATTTGGTTTACTCCATAGCGAGAACAACATTGCCTGTTGCTGAGCACCCTTGACTATATCCGTTTTGGCATTTCAAAACGAGTAGGTACTCACCTGGACCTTTTGGCTCCATTCCGTGTGCTGTCTCCCCTTTTCTCAGATAACCTGTTTTAACTACTTTCCCATTTTTCACGATCTCATATTGAATATAGTAACGGGTATCTTGACTAGCCTGTACGTCCCAACCAAAGTAGGTGTACTTATCAAGATTATATGTTTGAGAGAACACTATACGATCCTGCTTGCCAAGCATCATTTCTTCACTGGCATGAGCCGTTTGCGATAGTAGGAGGAGAGAACCTAATGTTGCCATAATTACTTTTTTCATTTTACATTCCTTCTTTCTGATTAGGTTGTTTCGTATCATTCCATTTAGCGTGTCGGTTTGTAAAGATATCTAAATAGCTGGAAAGAAACCTTCTCGAATATACCATATGTTAAAAAACTGTGTCTATAAATTATTTTAAATTATCCATCAATTATTGTTTAAAACAGGGCGTCTAGTCTGGTGAATCAAATGAATTAGACTGTGATCGTAATAGTAAAAAGTAGAAGATGTGAAAGGTAGACTTATGTTGAAAATTTCTAGCAATACTAAACAATAAAGGGATGAGCTAAATTAGGTTGTAGGAAATGGAGAGTCTGGTCGATTATTGCATGTTATTGATTTGCTTAGCGTAGCAACCCATAGCATAGGGCTTTCTTGGTACAATGTCTGAGTGTTCTTTGCGATTTTGCAACTGCTCGCCCTAGCGAAGAGCGTGAAAACGGACACATTCACTTGATCGGTATTTAAGCAGTGTTTGAATAGACGATCCTGCCTTCGATTACCCAATAATTAATAGGGTTGAATCGAACTAACTACTGAACTATCACGTTTTTTCCCAAAAAGAAATCTACTTTTTTTAGATACATTATGTCAACAAGTTAGACACTATTTTCGCCTTTTGCTATAATCATTATTAATGATTCAAAACAATATATAAAATCATTCTATTGGTTCTAGTTTGTCATTAATGTTTTTTGATTTTGTTGTTGAGAATCAGGTTACACGCATAGTTTGTTAGAAGTATAGGCTATTTGGGCTAGGGGGGCTTTTGCATGGAGTTAGAGGCTAGTTTTCTAACGATTGCTTGGTTTATTGCACTTGGGATATTTCTACCTGTAGTAGCATTGACAGTTGGGAAGTGGATAAGACCGAATAAACCATCTTCTCGCAAAGCAATCACGTACGAAAGTGGTGTAGACCCAACAGGAGAGGGATGGGTGCAGTTCCATGTTCGTTATTATTTGTTTGCTCTTCTCTTTGTTATTTTCGATGTGGAGACTATTTTTCTCTATCCATGGGCAGTCGCATATGACTCCTTACGGGCTACATTAGGTGTATGGGTTTTGTATGAAATGCTTATCTTTATAGGGCTTTTGGTATTAGGCCTCGCCTACGCTTGGAAAAAGAAGGTGTTGAAATGGGAGTAAATTTTGAGGATTTTTCTCCATTCGAGGAACAAGAGCTACAGCGAAATGTACTCACTACGAATCTAGAGCAAATGAAATCCCTCATTCGTAGCAATTCATTGTGGCCGCTAACATTTGGACTTGCTTGCTGTGCAATTGAAATGATGGGGACAGGTGGCTCTCACTATGATCTGGACCGCTTTGGAGTGATTTTCCGTGCTTCTCCTCGTCAGTCAGATGTGATGATTGTAGCAGGTACGGTGACAAAGAAAATGGCACCGCTTTTACGTAGATTATATGATCAAATGCCGGAGCCTAAATGGGTTATCGCGATGGGTTCATGTGCGACAGCAGGCGGACCTTATATTAAGTCATACTCGGTAGTAAAAGGTGTCGACCAAATTGTGCCTGTTGATGTGTATATACCTGGTTGTCCCCCTAATCCAGCCGCATTAATATATGGAATCCACAAATTACAAGAAAAGATTCGCTATGAAGCGAAGCACGGAAAGCGAGTGACAATCCGTGAGTGATCAAGAAAAAGAACAAGAAAAAGAGCTCACTACAGAAACAAAGGCTGCTAATGTGATGAGTGAAGAAACTGTAGAGATTAAATCAGCAAGTAAAGAGCAAGATGTTCAAAAGCCAGATGCTCTATCTCAAGAATTAAAGGATGAGGGATCTGTAAAGAATGAATCAGCAAGTGAAGAGCAAGGTATTCAAAAGCCAGATGCCCCGCCGTCTCAAGAGGTGACGGATGAGGGATCTGTAAAGAATGATTCAGTAAGTACAGGAGTGGACGTAGAGAACACAGTAACGAAGCCTCAGGCGGCATCTGTTCCCCCTAAGAAACCAGCGGCTACACCACGTCCAGCGGCGAAGAAACCAGTGGAGGAGAAGCCCTTAGAGCCTTCTCGCAAGCAACCTTGGTTGGATAAGTTTGTGGTCAAGCTAAAGGATCTGGAAGGATCAGAGTATTTAGAGGATGCTTTTATTAATCGAGCGAATAGTGATTTGCCAACGCTAGTCGTCAAAAGTGAGTGGTGGCGTTATCTTGCTCTATATTTACGGAATCATCCGGATTGTCAGTTTCATTATGTACAGAACTTTTCATCTGTGGATTATGAAACCCATTTGGAAGTGGTCGTACATCTCTTTTCATTTCCATATAAAGAACGTCTAGGAGTGCGAGTGAAAGTAGATCGAACAGAAGCAAAAGTAGATTCAGTGGCTGATATCTGGGCTGCAGCCAATTGGAATGAACGAGAAGCGTATGATTTGATGGGAATCACATTTGAGGGACATCCAGATTTGCGCAGAATTATGTTGACGGATCAGTGGGTAGGGCATCCGCTGCGTAAAGATTATGTTCCGTATGATGAGGGGGTGTGAGCATGCTACGTACAGAGGAAATGTTGTTAAATATGGGTCCACAGCACCCTAGTACCCACGGTGTTTTACGTCTGGTCATCAAAATTGATGGAGAGATTATCCGTGAGGTTGATCCAGTGATAGGTTATCTGCATCGTGGGACAGAAAAGTTAGCTGAGGATTTAACGTACACACAGATCATCCCCTATACAGATCGCCTCGACTATGTATCGGCGATGACAAATAACTATGCGGTGGTTCATGCGACGGAGAAGTTGATGGGTCTTGAAATCCCAGAGCGTGCTGAGTATCTCCGGATGATTACGATGGAACTAAATCGGGTTGCGAGCCACTTAGTTTGGGTGGGGACCTATCTACTTGATTTAGGTGCCATGAGTCCATTCCTTTACTGCTTTCAGGATCGTGAAACCATCTTGAACCTATTTAATGAGCTTTGTGGTGCACGTTTAACATATAACTACATGCGCGTGGGTGGGGTGAAGTGGGATGCCCCAGATGGATGGCTTCAGAAAGTGGAAGAATTTGTCCTCTATATGCAAAAGGAATTGGCTACTTATCATGACCTGATCTCAGGCAATGATATTTTCCTTCAGCGGACGAGGGGGATTGGGATTTATACAAAGGAGCAGGCTCTCTCCTATGCGTTATCAGGAAGTAATCTTCGTGTGACAGGAGTTCCTTGGGATTTAAGGCAACATCAGTCGTATTCGTTGTATCATCAGTTTCAGTTTGAGATTCCGATTGGCGAAAAGGGAGATGTATTAGATAAATATCATCTTCGAATGCAGGAGATAGCTGAATCATTAAAAATTGTGAAGCAAGTTCTTGGTGTGATTAAAGAAGGACCGATCATGGGGAAAGTGCCGAAAGTACTACGTGTTCCAGAAGGGGAGTTTTATACAGGTGTAGAGTCCCCACGGGGAGAGTTAGGCTGTCACATCGTTAGCAATGGAAAAAACAAGCCGTGGCGTTTGAAATTCCGTCGCCCATCCTTTTACAACCTTCAAATCTTGCCAGATTTGCTAAAGGGAGAGAATATTTCAAACTTGGTTGCGATTTTAGGTGGGATTGATATTATTCTGGGAGAGGTTGATGGGTAATGGATGTATTCTTCTATCTCGGTCCGATCATCTTAATGCTTCTATTACTAGGTTTTGTGACATATGCCATTTTGTTTGAGCGGAAAGTCATCGGATGGATTCAAAATCGACCTGGTCCAAACCAAGTCGGTCCATGGGGATTATTTCAAACCATTGCAGACGTATTAAAGCTATTGCTAAAAGAAGATGTAGTACCAGGGAAAGCAGATCGCTCCTTGTTCAAATTAGCACCGATTATTGCGTTTGTACCGGCATTTGCTATATTGGCAGTGATTCCATTTACAGAAACATGGCAGTTTGGCGATTTTGCGGTGGGGCTTTTATATTACATCGCGATCTCTAGTATTACGATTATCGGGATTTTGACAGGGGCTTGGGCTTCTAATAATAAATATTCTCTACTCGGTGGGATGCGCTCAGCTGCACAGATGATTAGCTATGAGATTCCACTTGTGCTTTCAGTGGTCGGAATTGTGATGACAACGGGGTCTCTCGATCTAAACGATATTGTCCTAGCGCAGAAAAAAGTTTGGTTTATCGTTCCGCAATTTTTAGCGTTTCTGATCTTTCTGATCGCTTCATTGGCAGAGCTAAATCGAACCCCCTTTGATTTGCCAGAAGCAGAGTCAGAGTTAGTAGCTGGGTATCACGTGGAATATACAGGCTTTCGTTTTGCTTTTTTTATGCTCGCGGAGTATGTGTACGTTTTTGCGATGGCATCGCTTACCACGTGTCTCTTTTTAGGCGGCTGGCTTCCATTGTTTGGATTGACGATGATTCCTGGGATCTTGTGGTTCCTACTAAAGTTCTCGCTAGTGGTATTTTCGTTATTTTGGATTCGGGCAACAATGCCGCGACTACGTGTAGACCAACTCATGCAGTTTGCTTGGAAAGTGCTACTTCCATTATCGCTTCTCAATATTTTCTTAACAGCGATTTTTAAAGAAATACCCGTTCTTTCTTCATTCTATTGATTTGATTGAGACAAGGTAGGTGGAACAGAATGTTTGGATTGGTAAAAGGGCTTGGTGTAACTCTGAAAAACATGACGAAGCCGAAAGTTACCTATAATTACCCTGCGGAACCCATTCCCGTTCCAGATCGATTTCGAGGGATTCAGCACTTTGATGCGGAGAAATGCATCGTTTGTAATCAATGTGCGTTGGTTTGTCCAACCGATTGTATTACGCTCACAGGAAAGAGAAATCCAGATCCTGAGAAAAAAGGAAAAGTAATTGAAATCTACGATATAAATTTTGAAATTTGTATTTTGTGCGACTTGTGTACAGAAGTTTGTCCCACAGAAGCGATTGTGATGACCAATAACTTTGAATTAGCGACTTATAGCCGCGATGATCTATTCAAGAATATGCAGTGGCTTCATGATAACAATCAAAATATTCGTCAAGAAAACATGTCTAGCAAACCGCCTGGTGCTGCAGGGGGGGCGAAGTAATGGAGATTACGGGCGAATTTATTGCGTTTTTTATTCTATCTGTTTTAGCGATTTGCGGAGCCGTCTTTATGATCTTCTTCACAAACGTTGTTCATATGGGAGTATCGATGGCATTTACCTTCCTCAGTATTGCGGGCATCTACTTTTTACTAAACGCTGATTTCCTTGCTGTTATTCAAATTATGGTGTACACCGGTGCTATTTCCATTTTGATGTTATTTGGAATTATGATGACGAGACATAAAGAGACGGAAGAGAAGTTAAATCGTCCGATTCATTATTGGCTAAGTATAGCAGGTGCTGGCGTTTTACTAGTGAGTTTGGTCTTGTTATCACGGGGAGCTACATTTGTCTCGGACTCTGTTGATACGAAAGGATACGGGATTGCGAAGATCGGTGAACTGTTCTTTGGGACGTATATGATTCCATTTGAGCTTGCTTCGATCTTACTACTGGTTGCTCTGATTGGATCGATCATCATGGCTAAGAAAGAGGGGCAGGAGTAATGTTAATAGCTTCTTATCTAGCGCTGGCAGCCATCTTATTTGTCATTGGACTGATTGGCGTGTTAACCAAACGGAATGCAGTGATCGTGCTGTTCTCACTGGAATTAATGCTAAATGCCGCCAATATCAATTTCGTGACATTTTCAAAAATGGGTCTCGTGCCTAATTTGAATGGGCAAGTATTTGCGTTATTTAATGTGGTGGTTGCTGCGGCAGAAGCGGCGGTGGGTCTGGCTATTTTGTTTGCTATTTATCGTAATCGAGAAACAATCGATGCGGAGAAACTTAATTTGTTGAAGGGATAGAGGTGGTATGAAGCATGATGTTTACATGGGCATGGGTTTACCCTCTTTTTCCATTGATTGCGTTCGTTCTTCTCATTGCCTTACGTGATGTAATGAAGAAAAAGCTTGCAGTTATAGTAAGCTTGATTGGGATTGGCGTTTCATTCGGTTTTGCTGTCTATCTAACGTGGATGGGAATTTTTCAACAAAGTGTGATTCAAACCACAAAGTACCAGTGGTTTTCGATAGCAGGCAAACCACTGTACCTTGATTTTATGTTAGAGCCATTAAATATTGTGATGATCTTTTTAGTGTCATTGGTTAGTTTATTGGTACAAATTTATTCAATGGGATATATGAAGGGTGATGCTCGTATTACCACGTTTTATGCATATCTATCTTTGTTTACTAGCTCGATGTTAGGGCTCGTAATCTCAGCTAATTTGCTACAAATTTATTTCTTCTGGGAACTAGTAGGTTTGTGTTCCTTCTTACTAGTAGGATTTTGGTATTTTAAACCGGAAGCAAAGGAAGCGGCGAAAAAGGCGTTTATCATTACGAGAATTGGTGACATTGGTTTGTTGATCGCGATCTTTATGATCTTTCAAAAAGTAGGCAGTTTTGATCTACGAGTGATTCAACATGCGGTTGACTCAGGTGTATTGACGGGTGGAGCATTAACCACTGTGGCGATTCTCATCTTCGTGGGGGCCGTGGGGAAATCGGGCCAGTTTCCTTTACATACTTGGTTGCCTGATGCGATGGAAGGGCCGACCCCAGTAAGTGCTCTCATCCATGCGGCTACAATGGTTGCGGCAGGAGTTTACTTAGTAGGGAATCTATTCTTCTTGTTTGAGGGTTCCGAGGTGGCTCTTACAACTGTGGCCTATATCGGTGGATTTACAGCTTTATTTGCGGCGACGATCGCGGTTACACAGAACGATATCAAACGGGTTCTCGCATACTCGACCGTTAGCCAACTAGGCTTTATGATGCTGGGGATGGGTGTAGGCTCTGTTTATGCAAGTAGCTTTCACCTTCTCATGCATGGATTTTTTAAAGCCCTTCTCTTCTTAGCAGCGGGTGCGGTGATTGTTGCCTTGCACCATGAGCAAGACATACGCAAAATGGGCGGGTTATGGAAGCAATCGAAGTGGCTTAGCATTCCTTTCTTAATTGGATGTTTATCGATCTCTGGAATCCCGCCGTTCTCAGGTTTTTTCTCAAAGGACGAAATCCTGTATGCGATCCAGTTATCAGGTAAGAAAGATTTGCTAGCGATTGGGTTACTCACAACCTTTTTTACAGCTTTTTATATGTTCCGTCTCTTTTATCTGGTGTTTGCCAAGAAATCCCGAGGGGATCAAAAAGTCCATTCGATTTCTAGGAGTATGAAGGTTAGTTTAGCTGTTTTAGCGGTATTTTCGATCGTTGGGGGATTCTTTTCTTTTCCAACGACGAGTGCAAACGCTGAAACGATCACTCAGATAACGAAATTACAGGGTCATGCACCTCTTTGGCTAATCGGCTCTGCTGTAGGCGCTTCCTTGTTAGGAATCCTGTTGGCTACTTTTCTATATGTGTGGAGACAAGGATCAGCTGACGGATTGGCGAAACGACTTTCTTGGCTCTATCAAGTATCGTATCGGAAATATTGGATTGATGAGCTTTACCAGATGATGTTTGTCTCATCATTGAAAGCAGTTGCGTGGTTCTTGAACGGATTTGACCGCTTTGTGGTAGGTGGGATTGTCCGTTTTGTGGGCTGGGGGACGATGTCTATAGGTAGGTTGGGTTCTATGATGCAAAATGGGCAGATTCAAACCTATGTATTGGTAAGTCTCATTGCATTCCTAATTTTGTTTGTTAGTTTGGCGTTCGGGAGGTTGATCGGATGAATGCTCTACAGCACTGGCTCCTGAGTTTTATTGTCTTTGCTCCTTTGATTGGCTTGCTGATATTAGCTGTTTTACCTAATGCGAAAGCGTCTTGGCATCGTACGATTGGTTTACTTAGTATGCTTCCTTCGCTTGCCCTCAGCATCTATCTCTATCAACGATTGAATAGTGGGGCGGACCCTCTTCAATGGAAACAACAACTGGAATGGTTCCACATAGGTGAGATGAAGCTGTTTTACCATTTAGGAGTAGATGGTTTATCGGTTATGATGCTGTTGCTTACTGCGGGGATTACACTATTTGCTGGGATCGCTTCACTATATATTACAACGAAGACGAAACTATATTATTCCTTGATTTTGTTGTTAGAAGTGGGTGTTCTAGGTGTATTTGCTTCCCAAAACCTACTTCTATTCTTCTTGTTTTTTGAAATGACACTGGTTACGTTATTCCTTCTCATCAGTGGTTGGGGTGGTTTGGAAAAGAAAAAAGCATCATACATGTTCCTGCTGTATAACGGGCTTGGCTCTGCTTTTCTCCTTTTCGCCATTATCGGTTTGTTAGCTTTTACAAGTACGCTTGAAGTAGATCAAATCAAAGCTGTTTTTGCACAAGTTGATTTAGGAGGACTTCCTCCAGAAGCTACTACATTTGTATGGGCAATCTTTCTCAGCTTCATGATTGCATTTGCCATTAAATTACCTGTCTTCCCGTTTCACACATGGATGCTAAAAGTTCATGTGGAGGCACCGCCGCCTGTGGTGATGGTTCATGCAGGTGTTCTGCTAAAGATGGGCGCATACGGCATGATTCGTTTCGGGGTGGGATTATTCCCGGCGTTTTTTGCGAAAATCGCAACGGGGCTCATGATTCTAGGTTTAATCGGTATTTTATACGGAGCGGTTCTTGCTTTCTCCCAAAAAGAGTTAAAAAGTGTGATTGCGTATTCAAGTGTTAGTCACATGGGGATTCTCGTAATCGGTTTAGCTTCTTTAACTGAAGCAGGGATGCAAGGGGCGATCTATCAGGCTGTTTCCCACGGGATCATATCGGCGCTACTCTTCTTTCTCATTACCAGTTTAGTAGAGCGTACACGTACGACGGAATTGATTGAATTAGGAGGGCTAGCGAAGCAACTTCCGATTCTATCCGGCTTGTTTATGGTGGGGGCGATGGGATTATTGGGTCTCCCAGGATTGTCAGGCTTTGTGAGTGAATTTATTGCTTTCTTAGGGGTGTATCAAGTAAATCCACAGATTGCGATTATCGGTTCTCTTGGATTTATTATCGCGGCTGCTTACACCTTACGGGCTTTGTTAAAAGTAACCTACGGTCAGGCTGTAACTCGCTTTCAACATTTACAAGATATCCAAGTGAGGGAATGGCTACCGATGTTGTTACTAGTCATTTTATCGATTTGGATGGGGATTGATCCAGACTGGATTGGAAATCAACTTCATCAGACCATTCAGATAGGGGGCTAAGGAGGATGAATAAGGTATTTGCACAGATAGAGTGGTCTCTTTTGACACCTGAAACAACCATTATCGCTGGGATTGTCCTGCTTCTCTTGATGGACTTGCTTCTTCCTGCATCCATATCGCGCAGATGGTTTGGCTTGATTGGTTTAGCTAGTGTTCTGGGGTCCTTAGCGTTTGTAATAAGTCAATTACCGCTAAAACCAGCAGAAATCCTATTTGGAACATACCGCTTAGATCCGATGTCTCTCGTTTTTAAGCTTCTTTTCTTAACATCGACAGCTTTGATCTTGCTTGTTGCGATGGATCGAAAAAAGGCAGATAAGACCGATCGCTATATCGCAGAAGAATATATCTTAATGCTCTCAGCCTTACTAGGTGCGATGTTCTTAGCATCCTCTGTCGATGTTATTACGTTGTTTATTGGATTAGAGTTGCTAAGTATTTCATCTTATATCTTGGTGGGGATGAGAAAGCACGAGCGCCTTGCTACAGAAGCTGCATGGAAATATGTTATATATGGAGGAGTCTCCTCAGCCTTCTTCTTATATGGATACTCGTTTCTCTATGGATTATCGGGGACGACGAATTTGTTTGCTTTGGGGCAAAGACTGGCAGAAGTGGTGCAGAGTACTCAATCGGACCTATTCATTGTAGCAGGGCTTTGTCTGATGCTAGTTGGATTCGCTTTTAAAATTTCGCTAGCTCCCTTTCACATGTGGTCACCAGATGTGTATCAGGGTGCTTCTTCCCCTGTTGCATCGTTCTTAGCGGTCGTATCAAAAGCAGCAGGCATTCTTTTCCTGATTCGCTTTTTATTAATTGCCATGTACCCTCTTCTCCGCTCTGAAGTCTGGGGAGAGAATATGATGTGGGTCTTGGCGATTTTAGCAGCTGTTTCCATGATTGTGGGCAATACTGTTGCCTTGAGACAGCAGAATGTGAAACGGATTCTGGCTTATTCCGGTATTGCTCAAGCGGGCTATCTGTTCATTATATTTCCGAGCTTACAGTCTAACTTAATCTTTGTTAGCGTGAGCTTTTACTTAGTCGTTTATATGCTAATGACGATCGGTGCATTTGCAATCGTACATGTTGTATCGAAAGACACAGGCAATGATGGACTTACTAGTTTTGATGGCTTGTATCGGCGATCTCCAGCACTCGCGATGGCGATGACGCTCTTCTTATTCTCGCTAGCTGGTATACCGCTTACAGCAGGCTTTATTGGGAAAGTAAGTTTGTCAATAAATGCATTTGCTTCAAGCCATTTGTGGTTATTACTGAGTACTTTGTTCGTTACCACTGTCATTTCGTATTATTACTACTTCCGGATTGTACAGCGGATGTTTGTCGGAAAAGCGACTTCGGATCAAAAGGTATCCGTCTCCATTTTTCCAGCTCTCGCCATTCTCTTAGTCGTACTGGGAACCATCGGGTTTGGAATTATGCCAGATATCTTATTAAGTAAGCTAGAAACAGTAAAATGGGGATATGGCCTGATACCGTTAGAGGGGATTCAGCAATTGAAAAATTGATTCTGTTTCGAAAACGATTTGGCGCACCATACAAATTTTTATTTACAAAATTTGTATGGTGCGCCAATTTATTATCCGTTTGCGTCGTAGTTGAAAAAAGATTAAACTAGTAGTTGGTTTTTAAAAAGGAAACTTCGAAATATAGCAAAATTAAGTCAAACGTAGGATTCCTTTGATTCCAATTGGAATTTGCGATAACATAGGTTTATTGCTGGGAGAACAAGACGTGAAAGGAGTGCATAACATGAGCGGAGCGGCATCAATTGGTTTTCAGTCCTTATTATCTATTTTCGTATCGCTCGGTTGTATTGCACTTGCGTGGCGTCTCCTGCTAAATGTCCGGATTGAGGCTATTTTACGAGTGAAACAAGCGTATCAAGTGAAACTGATGATGCTTTTTTTATCCGTTGTACTAGGGCATTTACTAGCACGGTTTATCTTGGATTATTTGACTTGGTCACGTTGGCTTTCTAGCCTTTTACCGACTTAGTATGGGTATAGTTTCGAGATTTCATGTACACAATGGTAGTAAGAAAATTCTGTGTACGTGAGGGGCTTGAGTCATAATGGTCAAGTGGGGAAAGTTTCTGGTTTGGATTGTACTTTGTGTCTTGTTGATGGGAAATACCCAAGCTCAAAATGATTCGATTCAAGAAATCTTGGATCATTACCAGACTACTAGAGCGACTCCATCCTTATTTGTCCTACATCATGGAAGTCGAACCAACCAGCTGTTAACATCCCAAGAGGTGGAAGAACTAGCGAAGCGACTGAATGATCAATTTCATGGAGAAAATCTCCAAACATATAAAAGCGCAGATGGTGTCCGTTACCAAGGCGACCATCTACTTTCACCTTCTTTAAAAGTAGCAATCCGAGTGGTAGATGATAGACCAACACAAACGAAGAAAAAGCCATATGTATCATTGGAACTAAGGGGAACGGGTGCACCCGATGCCCGTTTGAAACAATTTCAAGAGCAATTTCGGCAAATATGCCAAGCGTTTGGGATGACTCCAAGTCTTCACTTTTCGATTCAAGGAGATGTGGATTTAAAGGAAGCTAGCGAATTAAAAAGCTTGATTCAATCTACAACGAAGTCTTTTGGAGCAACTCAAATGGAAGAAATGACAACAGAAAAAACGGTTAGTATCTCCTATTTTATACCGAGATGGGGATCTGGCATTGTTACAAAAGGCGGCGAAATGAATTTACAAGTTTCTGCGCGCTGGAATTACCAGACCAATCGGGCGGTCCTTACAATGGGGACACCGATTATCACCATAGAATATTAGATCAAGCGGAGGGAAGATCATTGGAGAAAATCGTTGTACAGGGTGGCGCTAGACTGAAAGGTAGAGTAAAAGTTCATGGGGCTAAAAATGCAGTATTGCCACTCATCACGGCATCACTTTTAGCATCAAGAGGAAGCGTCCATATTGAAGATGTTCCGTTATTGGAAGATGTAAAAACCATTACCGAAACATTGAACAGTCTAGGAGTAGAAGCAAGTTTAGGAGAGGATTCTGTAACGATTAATGCAGAGAATTTATCGAATACAGCCGCTCCATACGAGTTAGTTCGGAAAATGCGAGCTTCTATCTTAGTGATGGGACCGCTTTTGGCTCGTAAAAAACATGCTAGTATCCCCTTACCTGGTGGTTGCGCGATTGGTTCTCGTCCAATTGATCTTCACCTTAAAGGCTTTGAAGCGATGGGGGTTCAATTTGAAGTTTCCCATGGTTGTGTCGAAGGATTTGTGGCAGATCGCTTAAAAGGTGCGAATATCTATCTAGATTTTCCGAGTGTAGGAGCGACTCAAAATCTCATGATGGCGGCCACATTGGCTGAGGGGCGCACTGTGATCGGAAATGCAGCATGTGAACCAGAAATCGTAGACTTAGCGAACCTTCTCAATGCGATGGGAGCGAGAGTGCGTGGTGCGGGTACGGATGAGATTCGGATTGATGGAGTTGACTTCTTACGTGGCACGGAGCATACCGTTATTCCAGATCGCATTGAAGCTGGCACGTATATGGTTGCTGCAGCAATCACGCGTGGTGATGTATTTGTAGAGGGAGCGATCTCCGAGCACTTAGTACCGCTAATCGCTAAGTTGCGAGAGATGGGAGTAAGTGTGCTAGATGGAGATAACGGCATCCATGTAAGTGCAAAAGGAGATCTGAAGCCAGTTGATGTGAAGACTCTACCATATCCTGGGTTCCCAACCGACTTACAATCGCAGATGATGGCGCTTCAGTTAACTGCAAAAGGAACGAGCATGATTACGGAAACGGTGTTTGAGAATCGCTTCATGCATGTAGAAGAATTTAAGCGTATGAATGCACATATCAAAATCGATGGTCGTTCCTCTGTCATTGAAGGTGGTCACAAACTATCTGGAGCTGAGGTTAAATCAACCGATTTGCGTGCAGGTGCCTCTCTAGTACTCACAGGATTAGTTGCTGATGGAATTACTGAAGTGACTGAGCTAAAGCATATTGATCGTGGTTATGTAGATTTAGTAGGGAAGTTACAAAAACTAGGTGCTACCATCTCCCGAGTAAAAATCGGTGAAGAGGCAGAAACCGTACAACAAGTAACGTTTGCATAAATTTGTTTCTCTTTAAAACACGTCGCTAGAGAGCGGCGTGTTTTTTATGGTTTATACAATCTCCTCTGTCTATTCCCAATTTTGAAATCTATCAAACTCAGTTCTAGAGTCATGAGGAAACCCATAGAGTAGTGTAGACAGATAGATGAGGGGGATGAAGATGAAATCGTTTAAGGAAACATGGTTGTCTAAATGGAGACGTATACGAGGAAATAAGAGACTCTTTTTCAAAGGAAAGATGCTCCTCCTCTTCATCGCAGGGTTTCTTTTGCTACTAGCTATTCCTGCGGTTCTGGTAGGAATAGGCTCGAATGCGGCACCAGCAGTTGGGCAAGGTAGTAACCATGATAGGCAAACAAGTCCTGAGGTAGAGAAAACACAGGTATCAGACTCTAAGAAAGCAAATACCTATAATCCAAATGTACGGGTCTATTTATCCAAAGAGAAGAAAGTCGTCTCACTTCCGTTGGAGACGTATTTGGAGGGAGTCGTTGCCGCGGAGATGCCGATTACATTTGAGATGGAAGCAATCAAAGCACAAGCAATGGCGGCACGAACTTTTGTGGTCAATCGCTTAGAAAAAGGTTCTACTGTGAGTCTGAAACCATATGGACTTCCCAACCAATTAGCAGACGTAACCGATACGGTGCAGCATCAAGCATATTCAACAGATGCTAAGTTAAAAACTCAGTGGAAAGATCACTATCAAGAGTATAAAGCGAAGATAAAGCAGGCTATCGAGGATACAAGAGGACAAATTTTAACCTATCAAGGAAAGCCAATCTATGCGGCGTTTTTCTCTACCAGTAATGGGAGAACAGAAAACTCCGAGGAATACTTTACTGCTAAGTACCCGTATCTCGTCAGCGTTGACTCATCATGGGATCGTTCCTCCCCTAAGTTTGAGCGGGAAGCCACATTCCCTCTATCAGAAGTGTTCGCTAAACTAGAGAAACAAACGAAAAAGACTTTAGATGTGCCGGTATCGGGATTTCAAGCCGGAAATCAAATGAAAATCGCGAAGAAAACTACGGGGAACCGTGTGGCTAGTATGAGTATCGGTGGCAAGAGTTTCTCAGGTAGAGAAGTGCGAGAAGCCCTTGGACTAGCTTCCTCTGACTTTACTTGGAAACAAAACGGAGACAAAATCACATTTACTACATACGGTTCTGGTCACGGAGTAGGCCTCAGTCAATGGGGGGCTAATCTTATGGCACAGACGGGTGCAAAGGCTGATAAAATCGTTAAGCATTATTATCAGGGTGTGCAGATTAGCGATTTTGAGAAGAAGTAGTGGTGTTGGTTGTTGGGGGTGTGTTCTAGTTCTCAATGATTAAAAACAATTTGATTAGCTATTGGGTGATCGAGGGCAGGAGAGTCTGTTCGATACCTGCTTAGATACATGCCCCGGGACAACCTATTATCCAACAGCCCTAAGCTCTTCAAATCTTTTCCGGTCGTTCTGATAGATCAGATCAACCTCTCACAACTATCAACAAACTATAATGATTTTCATCCACTCGCAATATACCAAAAATTTAACAACTTAGGTATAAAATGAGTTTTTCACGTCGACAATGTAGTCAGAGGTGAGAAACTTATGAAAATAGAGGATCCAAAAACGAAGGTATCCTTTTTGAATCAAAACAAACGTCAACTTGCGTGGAAAAGACTCCTTACGAAAAAATGGTTCTTTCCCGCTGTGTACTTAACAGTCGTCGCGCTCGTACTAGGCGGAGTATGGTTGATACAGGGGACAGTCAGCAAAGACGTAAGCAAAAATATGCCATCGATTGATACCATCTTACCCGTAGAAAAACCATCCACTGCTGAAACGATGGTACTGCCTGTAGCATCTAATTCCGAAGTGACCATCACCAAGAAGTTTTATGATGAAAAAATGACTAGCAAGGATAAAGAGCTAGCCCTTGTAAATTATCAAGGTACTTTCTATCGTAATACAGGCGTGAATTTTTCACGAAAAGATGGCAAGTCATTTGATGTGGTAGCTGCGTTGGGCGGTACCGTAACCAGAGTGGAAACCAATCCAGTAGTAGGCTTGCAAGTGGAAGTAAAACATGAAAATGGTCTAATCACCATTTATCAAAGCCTAGCGGCCGCTTCTGCAAAAGTGGGACAAACTGTGAACCAGGGCGATGTCATTGGGCAAGCAGGTATGAACAAGTTTGAACAAGCTGATGGAAATCACTTACACTTCGAAGTAAGAAAGAATAATCAACCTCAAAACCCAGAACCATTTATCAAGTAATATAAGAAAAGCCCACGAAATAGTGGGTTTTTTCTATTCCTGTCCAAATTCGAAGAATAACCTCATTTTTGCCTCATATACTTTATCAAGAAATGAGGGGAGGGAGGACGGAATCGATGCATGATTATATAAAAGAACGTACCATAAAAATTGGAAGATACTTTGTAGAAACAAAAAATACAGTTCGCTCGATTGCCAAAGAATTTGGGGTTTCCAAAAGTACGGTTCATAAAGATTTAACAGAAAGATTACCAGAGATAAATCCTGACTTGGCAAATCAAGTAAAAGAAATATTAGAATACCATAAATCAATTCGTCACCTTAGAGGTGGAGAAGCTACGAAGATCAAATATAAAAGAAAGCCAAATACCAAAGAGTCTCGTTTGAAAGAAGCAGTGAAAATCTGATATCAACTGCACCGGGGTAGTACTTTGTATGTAACAAAATTGACGAAATGACAATAAAAGGAATCCTCCGGTGTGTTCAAATTTATGGTACAATCTAACAGAGTCGTCACAGATGAATCTAGACGTACTGTTTTTTCTAGGATATATTCTATTTATGATCGTAAAGAGTTGCTGTATAAGACAGCATTCGTTTTTATATAGACAGGATTAAGATATAAGTAGGTTTACAAAAAATTATCTGCTTTTGGAGAGGTAGAAAAATGACTCAATTAGATCGTGAAAAAGAGCTAGAGGTTAACGAGAAAGATCATGCAGATACTCAAGAGGATCGTGTGATGGTTGGTAAATTAAAGTGGAGTCAAAAAGAAGAAGAAAAACGGACGGACGAAGGTGCGGACGACGAGTTTAAAGAATCGGAAAAAGAGGAAGAAGAGCAAGGGAGCAGTGATTCCAAAACGGACAAGCTCGCGAATTTTGAAGATACACTAAGTCCTCTTGATTTTAAAGAGTATAAAGTAGATCTTGAACAGCTTCAGGAAGCTTCTGCTGCAGTTGAAACGCCTCTAAAAGAAGAAAGCACTACTGTGATGGATGATGTAGAAGATCTCAAGACGGAAGAGCATGTGCAGGATGAAGTTGTGAAAAATTCACTTGATGCGCATGATAATGAACAAGAATTAGTAGAAACTATAGACCAAGAAGAGCCAGAAGTAGTAGCTGAAGAAATAAAGCCAGATAAGAAAAGAAGTCCTTTGAAAGTAGCTATAAAAATTCTCTGGATTCCGCTGTTATTGGTAGCGGCATTAATAACGGGTCTAGTGATCGGGAATACCATTATTGGTAAGAAGCCCATTTTAGACATATTTAGTTGGAGTTCTTGGGAACACTTATATAACTTAATTTATCAGAAGTAACCCCTTAAAATCCCGCTTAAGTAGACGGGGTTTCTTCGTGTCAAACCACTGCTTAGGAGGGACTATGTTGAATGTGCCCAATCTGTTGACGTTGGTTCGTTTTCTATTAGTTCCAGTTTACTTGTTCATATTCTTCTCGGACATCCCTTCACCCGCACGTCTTTGCTGGGCGATCGGAATTATCTTCTTAGCGGGCCTTACCGATGTAGTAGATGGGTATCTAGCTAGGCGTAATAATCAAGTAACCCAAATGGGTGCTATGTTAGATCCACTTGCAGATAAGTGTATGCTCATGGCCATTTTTCTATCCTTATTATTGTCTGATAAAATCTCATGGGAAGCAGCATTTGCAATCCTATTCCGTGATTTGGGGATGATTGTTTATGGAGCGATTGTTCATTTTCAAGGTAGAAAAACGGTGCCTGCTAACTTTCTAGGGAAAATGACAACCGTGCTTTCTTATCTCGTGTTATTTATGGTGATGTTTGATGCTCCATATGCTTCAACGATGCTATGGATCGTAATCGGACTCTCCTATATCACGGCTTTGTGTTATATGGTCCAACTAAAAGTGGTAAACGAGTAAGAAATGTGAATAATAAAGGGATCGGGGCGATGAACCCCGATTCTTTCTCTTTGCGATCTCATTCTTGTATACATAAAATTAGGAGGGTGCAACATGGGAGCAAGAAATGTAACCCGCACCATTATTGTCGAAACACCATCAAAACCAGGAAATTTAGGAAAAGTGACCACTGCCATTGGCTTGTTTGGTGGAGATATCGGCGAGATTAAAACGAGACAAATAGGACCTTATTCGACTGTGCGAGATATTACCGTACAGTGCGAAAGTGAAGAACAATTAGAGACAGCGATAGCGGCTGTTGAACAGCTAGGAGAAGGGATTCATGTAAGAGCTATCTCTGATGATGTTCTCCATGCTCATGAAGGCGGTAAGATTCATATGAGTAGCCGCTTTGATATACGTTCAATAGATGATTTGCGAAAAGTATATACACCGGGTGTTGCCAACGTGTGCCGTGTGATTGAAGAAGATCCATCTTTAGCTCAATACTATACAAGCATAGGAAATACCGTTGCAATCGTCACAGATGGAACGGCTATATTAGGTCTAGGAAACATTGGTCCATTGGCAGGAATGCCTGTAATGGAGGGGAAAGCGGCCCTATTTGATCGCCTTGCAGGGATTAGCGGAATTCCGATCCTACTAGATACCAGTGATCCGGATGAAGTTGTAACAACGGTAAAACGGATTTCAAAAGGATTTGGCGGTATTTTATTAGAGGATATTGGCTCTCCGCACTGTTTTGAAATTGAAGAGCGTTTGATCAAAGAACTCGATATTCCTGTGATGCATGATGATCAACATGGAACGGCTGTTGTTACCTTAGCGGCTGTTATGTCTGCGTGTCGTAGTGCGGGCGTTAACTTAAAAGAAGCGGTTGTAGGACAAATAGGACTAGGCGCAGCGGGCTTAGCTATCTGTCGGATGTTCATGGCTTATGGTGTAAAAGAAATGGTTGGGGTGGATCGTCAGCCCGCAGCTTTGGATAGACTTGCTATGTATGGCGGAACGCCTGCTCATTCACTGGAAGAAATCATGGAGAAATGCGATATCGTGATCGCTACGACAGGTGTACCTAACTTAATCAAACCAGAATGGATTCGAAAGGGACAAGTCATACTAGCTCTTTCCAATCCAAAACCAGAAATCGAGCCAGATGAAGCGATTAAAGCAGGGGCTTTGTTTGCGGCTGATGGTCGATCGGTAAATAATGTTCTTGGGTTCCCCGGTATTTTCCGTGGGGCATTAAATGCTGGAGCGAAATGTATTACCCATGATATGTTAGTAGCAGCGGCAACTGCAATATCAAACCATACCAAGCCAGGTCAGTTAGTTCCTCATCCACTGGATATAAGAGCACATCAAATTGTGGCAGAAGCAGTGGAGATGGCTGTGATGAAAGAGGAATCAAGTAAATAAGAAATGAGGTTTGTTTTATGGAATGGGCGATCGAGAAGATTAAAGAGACAATCCCACACAGATATCCTTTTTTATTAGTGGATCGTGTGTTGGAATGTGAACCGAATGTACGTGCAGTTGGCATCAAAAATGTTTCGATAAACGAGCCATTTTTTCAAGGACATTTTCCCCATTATCCAGTTATGCCAGGCGTGCTCATCGTCGAAGCGTTAGCTCAAGTTGGAGCATTGGCGGTTCTTACTTCAGAGGAGCACAAAGGAAAAACTGGCTTCCTTACAGGAGTGGACGGATTTCGTTTTCGGGGACAAGTTGTTCCAGGGGATCAGGTGCGTTTAGAGGTGGAGTTAACTCGTTTTAAAGGCAGTATTGGTAAAGGGAAAGGCACGGCGAGCGTTGATGGAAAGGTAGTCGCATCAGGGGAATTAATGTTTGCGATTATCGATGTAGCGAACCAAGGATAGATTTAGAGGACAGGATGGGGTCATAGCGACCTCTCCTTTTCTTTATCTAAATGAGTAGTTACATAAAGAATAGGGATTTATACGGTAGTACAATGGAAGATTCCATGGATTGTGGGTAACTTATATACATATTTGAAAAAGTGCACTCTGATCGGAGTTTGCTACCCAAAAGATTTCAGTTATGTTACAGTGAGACTGTAGTTTGTAATGTTTCTGTAACATTAGAAGCGTAAATCAACATTTGTTAGAGGTACAATGATAGTGAGTCTTTATAATGGAACAAGTTGTCGGAAATGAGGGAGATCTATGGTACGCTATGGTATTGTAGGCTGTGGTCATATTGCTAAAAAGCACGTTTCAGCGATTCAAGCTGATTCTGGGGCTGTACTCGTGGCAGTATGTGACACCAATGAAGAGCGTTTGAAGGAATTTGCAATCGATGGAGTCATCGGATATACGGATCTGGCTGAAATGTTAAAAACAGATGTCGATGTTGTATCGATTTGTACACCAAGTGGTCTACACCCTGCGCTTACGATCCAAGTGGCTGAAGCGAAGAAGCATGTCGTTGTCGAAAAACCAATGGCATTGACGCTCGAAGATGCTGATCGGATGATTGACGCATGTGAGGAAAATGGTGTGAAGATGGCTGTGGTCCATCCAAACCGCTTTCGCCCAGCTATCGTAGAACTACGAAAACAAATTGAAAATGAAAAATTCGGGACCATCGGTCATGCCAACGCAACCGTTCGATGGAATCGAAATCAAGCATATTATGATCAAGCACCTTGGCGTGGAACGAAAGCCATGGATGGTGGGGTGTTGATGAATCAAGCGATTCATAACATGGACTTGCTTCTATGGATGATGGGGGACGTGGAGGAAGTTTATACATACGACGCGACCCGACTACGCCAGATTGAAGCAGAAGATACATCCATCTCGGTGATCCGCTTTAAAAATGGAGCGCTCGGCGTACTGGAAGCGGCTGTTACGATTTATCCGAAGAACTTAGAAGAATCGTTAAGTATTTTCGGTGAAAAAGGTAGCGCTGTTGTCGGTGGACCAACTGCGAACTGGATTAAAACGTGGGATTTTGAAGGTCTGACGGCAGAAGAAGTTACGCAGTTGAAAGAGCAAATCGTGCAAGATCCATGGGGCATGGCAGGTCATGAGTGTATTATTCGTGACATGACGCTTGCGATTACAGAAGATCGCACTCCAATTGTTTCAGGCACAGAAGGCCGTGATGCACTCGGTTTAGTTGTTGCTTGTCAGATGTCGGCTGAATCAGGTAAGCCAATTAAAATGAATACATTAGAACGAAAATCCTAATAAAATAAATGATAAAAGGGGTATTTCAAAATGAAAAAAATTCCTTTACTAGACTTGAAAGCACAATTTGCTACTATTCGCGAAGAAGTGTTAGCATCTGTAGAAAACGTATTTGAAAGTGGAGCTTATATCCTCGGACCGGAAGTAAAAGCATTGGAAAAAGAAGTAGCTGACTATATCGGAGTGAAACATGCGATTGGGGTAGCGAACGGGACGGATGCTCTTGTATTAACGTTAGATGCTATGGGTGTTGGACCTGGCGATGAAGTTATTACGACTCCGTTTACCTTCTTTGCTTCTGCGGAAACTGTATCACAAGTAGGGGGGACGCCTGTATTTGTGGACGTGGATCCAAAAACATATAACCTAGACATTGAACAATTGAAAGCAAAAATCACTGATAAAACGAAAGTAATCATCCCGGTTCATATTTTTGGTCAACCTGCTAATATGGACGAGCTTCGTGAGATTGCCGAAGAAAAAGGCATCTACATCTTAGAGGATGCGGCACAAGCGATGGGATCCCAGTTCCAAGGTCAAATGATCGGTTCTTGGGGCGATGCTGCAACTTATTCATTCTTCCCAACTAAAAACCTTGGTGGTTACGGTGACGGCGGGATGGTTGTAACGAATAACGATGAACTAGCACAGAAAATCCGAATCCTTCGGGTTCATGGTAGTAGCCCGAAATATTATCACAGCATGATTGGTTATAACAGCCGTTTGGACGAAATCCAAGCGACTGCACTACGTATTAAATTACGCCATCTCGATCAGTGGAACAATGCACGTCGGGAAAAAGCGGCTATCTATAATGAGTTATTGAAAGATACTCCGCTTGTGACGCCTTTCGAAGCACCAGATCGTAAGCATATCTATCACTTGTATATTGTACAAGCTGAAAAGCGTGATGAGCTGATGAAGTATCTAGGTGAGCATGGCATTTCCACAGGTGTTTACTACCCAGTTCCGCTTCATCTACAAGAAGTGTATAAAGATTTGGGTCAAGGTGAAGGTAGTATGCCGGTATCGGAATATTTATCGAAGCGTACTTTTGCTCTTCCGCTTTACCCAGAGCTGTCTCGTGAGGATATGAACTATATCGTGGATACCATTAAGAAGTTCTATAAGTAGGGGGTATTGACTTTGACAAACGTATTACTAGAGAAATTAGAGAACCGAACAGCTGTGGTCGGAGTAGTGGGACTTGGCTACGTTGGCTTACCACTCGCAGTTGAAAAAGCAAAAGCGGGCTTTCGTGTCATTGGCTTCGATGTGTTGCAACATCGCGTAGATGAAGTAAACCAAGGGATTAACTATATCGGTGATGTTGTTGACGAAGAGTTAAAAGAGCTTGTGTCTAGTGGTAAAATCATGGCTACGACGGATTACTCCAAGATCAGGGAAGTGGATGCAGTGGCAATCTGTGTCCCAACTCCTTTGGATAAGTATCAACAGCCAGATGTCTCTTATGTGGAGTCATCGAGTAAAGATATTGCGAAATATCTGCATCCAGGGATGTTAGTCGTTTTAGAGAGTACCACGTACCCAGGTACAACAGAGGAAGTAGTAGGTCCAATTCTAGAAGCTACTGGATTGAAAATCGGTCAAGATTTCTATCTAGCTTATTCCCCAGAGCGTGTCGATCCGGGTAACAAAACCTTTAATACTAAGAACACACCGAAAGTAGTAGGCGGTGTAACAGCAGATTGTACGAAGGTAGCGGCTGCGATGTACCGTGCGGTATTAGAAGGTGAAGTTCACGAGGTATCAAGTCCGAAAGTAGCGGAGATGGAGAAGATTTTCGAAAACACATTCCGTAACATTAACATTGGACTTGCTAACGAAATGGCGATTCTCTGTCATAAGATGGGGATCGACATTTGGGAAGTGATCGACGCTGCGAAGACCAAGCCATACGGATTTATGGCGTTTTATCCAGGTCCAGGGCTAGGTGGACACTGTATTCCAATCGATCCATTCTATTTGACTTGGAAAGCACGTGAATATAATTATCACACACGCTTAATCGAATGTTCAGGTGAAATTAATAATGCAATGCCAGAATTTGTGGTAGACCGTACGATGAAAATCTTAAATCGCTATGGAAAAGCCCTCGCAGGTTCTAAGGTATTGGTGCTTGGCGTGGCTTACAAAAAAGATATCGACGATATGCGCGAGTCTCCGGTTCTTCCAATCTTAGAGTTGCTCGAAACGTACAATGCGGATGTTGAAGTGGTTGACCCACATGTACCTTCTTTCCGTTTTTCACATAGTGCAGATGCAAAAGTGATGGAGACTGTCGAATTGACAGCAGACCGTCTTCAAAATGCGGATCTTGTCTTGCTTACTACAGACCACAGTGCCTTTGATTATGAATTAATCGCACGAGAATCAAAAGTGATTTTTGATACGCGTAATGCCTTTAAAGGGGTAGGTATTTCTACTTCCAACATTCAAGCAGACTACGAAAAATTATAAGGAATGGGTGTGGGCTCATGAACAACTTCGTACATGAACGTGCAACGATGGGGACAGATGTCTCCATCGGCCATTTTTCGGTTATTGAAGACGGCGTTGTATTAGGGGATCGTGTTACGATCGGTAATAATGTTACGATTCATGCAGGAACTGTGATTGGTGATGATGTATTTATTTCTGATAATTGCGTGGTAGGGCGTTGGCCGAGACCTGCGAAAGCATCAACAGTGAAGGTAGATGCTTCTTTGCCTGCTCTTGTGATTGGAGATGGGACAACCCTCGGAGCAAACACAGTTTTATATCGTGGTTCTTCTTTTGGAAAAGAATGCATGATTGGCGATCAAGCTTCTGTACGAGAGAAGTGTGAGATTGGGGATCGTGTAGTAATCGGACGTGGAGTAGCGGTTGAGAACCAAGTTTCCATCGGTTCCTTTACGAAGATTCAAACCAATTCATACATTACCGCTTATACAACGATTGAAGAAAAGGTCTTTATCGCTCCAACTGTGACGACTACCAATGATAACTTTATGGGGCGTACCAAGGAACGCTTCCAGTTTGTAAAAGGTGCACACATTAAGAAAGGCGCGCGTGTAGGTGGAGCATCGATTTTACTACCAGGTGTAGTGGTAGCTGAAGAAAGCTTTATCGCGGCAGGTGCAGTGGTACACCGTGATACAGAAGAAAAGAAAGTGTATGTAGGGGTGCCAGCGCGTGTGCTACGTGATGTACCAGCCCGTGAATTATTAGAAAATCAAGAGTAGTTGAGGTAGGAGCAATCCATGAACCAACTAATCAAGCGTTTGTTTTCAGATTCGGCTGCATTTGCGATTGCAACGATGGGAAACAAGCTAGCAGCAGTCGTGTTGGCTCCTATTTATATTCGGATTTTGCAAAAGGACCAACACGCAATTGGCGACTGGGGTTTGACACAGACATACACCCTTATTTTAACGTATCTCTGTATCCTAGGGACGGACACTGCACTCGCTTACTATTTCTATGACACGAAAGATGAGAAAGATCGTCGAGTCTACTTCACGAACACCTTATTGTTTAGTGTAGGGATGTGCATTCTGTTCAGTGTGCTATCCTTCTTCTTCGACTCTGCCATCTCTTCCGTTGTCTATAGAGGTCATCGTTACGATGATTCTCATCTGTTGACGATTGCCACCGTTGCGACATTAGGTGCGATTGTCATTCAGCATATTCTCGCCTATGCTCGCTATAACCGAAGAGTATGGTTTTTTAATATCTTTTCGATGGCGTTTGTGATTGGGTCATCTGTGTTAAGTGTCGTGCTTGCTTATTACATGAAACCATCTGTGCTAGGGATCTTCTACGGTCAGTTAATCGGTCAAGGTACAGTGGCCTTGATTCTGCTATGGCTGTATCGAAAAGAGCTAACTTGGAAGTTTTCTAAACCTCATACGGTCCAACTGATCAAATATGGATCTCCTGTGATGATCTCTTTATTATCTTTTTGGATCATGTCTTCCATCAGCAGACCTATTCTGAATTATTTAGTACCCACTATCCCTGAAATCAAGTACAGTGCAAACGCCATATATGAAGCTACTGTGCGGATTGCCAGCTTTATCGTTTTGATTACGGCACCGTTTCAATTAGCTTGGCGACCTTTTTCGATGTCGATTAAGGATCGTGATGATGCGCAGCAGGTGTATGGATTAATTGGTAGAGGGTTGCTGGTGTTTGGCACATTAGCGATTATGGTGCTCACATTCTTTATACAACCACTGTACAATTTATATATTGGTACTCCGGGCCCAGAGACGAAGGTAGATCTTTCTAGTGGGTATCTCTATGTGTGGATGTTATCGTTGGGAACGCTTTTAAATGTATTACATCCAGTGTTTGGTGTTGGACTATTCATCAAAAAGCAAACCAAGTACATCTCAAGAATATTTATCCTAGTTTCTGTGATGTTCTTAATTGGTAACTTTCTACTCGTGCCGTACTTTAAAATTTGGGGTACAGTTAGTATGACTGCTGCTAGTTATTTGGTTGCGGTGATTCTAATTTATCGAGCGAGTCAAAAAGTCTATCCAGTTGAGTTTAAATTCGGCGCTATGATGCTCTATATGACGGTGTTCCTCGGCTCTATGGCTTGGATTAGCTATGTGCAGGCAAATCATCTACCAAATCCGTGGATTACGTATGTAGTGGCATTTGTAGGGAATGTAGCCGTGATTTTGATTACAGGATTAATTCCTGTGAGCATGTTGAATCGAATCGGTAGTCTTTTGCTCAAACTAGGAGGTAAAAAGTGAGAGATGGTGAATGAGGTTTTGCTTTCTCAACGAAAACGTTTAGATACGTTGTTTTATCTAACGGCCGCTTTCGCTCTACTCGGGCCTAGCTTTGGTATTCCGGTGACATCTAGCTTTACATTAACCTTCTTCCGCTTAGCTTTTTTGGTTTTACTAGCCGGATTCATTTTTCGCTTTGTAAACACAAAGCGTTTGGAAGCATCCTATATGTATCCTATTCGTTGGTATATCGCGTTTCTATGCTTTTGGATCGTGTATGCCGTTTTAACGTTAACGTGGGTGATCGATATGGGGAGAGGGATTCGTTATGTTGTATTCTTAACGAATATGATCGCTTTAGCCCTTTCGTTTCCTTACTTTATCCGAAATGAATCCTACTATCAGAAAATCACGAAAGTATTATTTGGCGTATATACGGCGATTATTTTATTTGCGGTGTTTGAATCGGTTACATTAATTCATCTTCCTACTTCTCGGGCGGTAGATGGAAATGTTTCAGATGGAGTAAGTGCATCGGTTACATCTGTGTTTACCAACCAAAACGATTTAGCGACCTGTATTACATTGGCTCTGCCATTTATCGTCGCCGCAATGATCATGTTACCGTTGTCTCGAAAGATGAAAGCGGCAGTATACGGGGTATTCATCCTATCCGGCTACGTCTTATTTGCCACAGGGTCACGTGTAAATGAGTTGATCGTTCTTCCATTGATTGCAGTGGCTTTGCTCATCCTTTTTTGGAAAAGCTTAGATCGTAGTCGCTTCCGTCTAAAAAGCATCCGTACAAATGGTTTCTTTCTACTTCTCGCTGTCGTATTGATTCAGGTAATGCTGGCGACGATGTTGACCCCAGAAGGTCAAAGAGTAGTGGAAGATAAGCTGGGAAGTACTTCTGCAAGCCTCTCTGACCTTCATAATGCGGTTTCAGAGGAACTTGTAGGAGGAGAATCGCACACTGAAGGTCAATCAGGGGAGAGTATAACAGTACGTGTCAATCTCTTGAAGCATGGATTCGATTTCTTAGTAAAAAGCCATTTTATGGGTGTCGGAGCAGGAAATATTGAACGATTGATGCACCCTTCCTCAGTTGAGTATGTGAGTGAGGATGTGAACAAGGAAAATATCCATAATTGGTGGGCTGAGATTTTAGTCAACTTTGGTGTTGTCACGTTTGCGCTCTATCTGGCTTTGTACGTCTGGTTGTTGTGGCGGCTATGGAAGCTGATCAGTTTAAAAAGGTCTCCACAGCTTTCTCCGTATCTGCGTTTCGGGGCAGTGGCTAGTTTAGCGGCGATGACTGGATACTTTTTTGGTGGTATGGCGATGAGTACGGCTATCCATTTCACTCCGATGTGGATTAGTTATGGCTTAGCTTTAGCTGTCTTAGTGTTAGGAGAACATCAGAATAAACAAATAGAACCAAAGTCTATACGTGGATCGAAATGAGCGGAGGGAGCCTAATTGGTAATTCCTCCCCTTTCTATATAGAGTAAGTTGCCAGAAGGAGCTGGACCCTTGAATGAAAAAAGTGATGATATTTAGTTCAGTTCATCCTTGTGATGACTCCCGGATTTTTCATAAGCAAGCTGTTTCTTTAGCAAAAACGGGGTACGAAGTAGAGCTACATGCGATTTCGGATGTGGAAGAGAAAATGGAGCAAGGTGTCCGGATTGTGGGAGTGAAACGGGCGGCCAACCGCTTTCGCAGGCTATTAAAGGGATATGAATTATATAAACGGGCAAGAAAAAGTGGTGCAGATGTATTTCACTTTCATGATCCGGAACTACTTCCGTGGGGAGTACTCTTGCGGCTTCGGACAGGTAAACCCGTGATCTATGATGTACACGAAGACTTACCGAAACAAATTTATACCAAAGTATGGATCAATCCCAAGATTCGCAAGCCTTTATCTACATGGGTCCACCGCATTGAAAAGGGACTAGCGCGAAAGCTAACAGCCGTTATCGCCGCAACGGAACCCATTGCCAGCCAATTTGCAGGAGTGAAGCATCGGGAAGTGATAAAAAACTATCCACTCCCCATGCCAATGATGGAACGAGAAGAAGATGGGAAAAATCAGATCCTATATGTGGGCGGGGTTTCTCGTCTGCGTGGGTATGATGAAATGATTCAAATGATGAATCATATTCCAGAAGAGTTACAAGCGGAATTACATATTATCGGTCCGCTCCAACATATCCAAGTGAGTGTGGAGGAAGCAGAACGATTTAGTGAAAGACGGATCTACCTTCATGGGAGAATTCCTTTTACAGAGGTTCAGCAGAAATTAGCATCAGGGAAAGTCGGGTTGGTCTGCTTGCATCCGGTTGAAAACTACCGTGAATCTCTACCCATTAAGATGTTTGAATATATGTCAGCCGGTATGCCTGTACTCGCAACCGATTTCCCGTTATGGAAAGAGATTGTAGAGGGAAGTGACTGTGGGTTTACTGTAAATGCGCTAGACCCGAAGGAAATGGCGGAGAAGGTAACGCAGATCTTGACTGATGCAGAACTAGCTAAATCGATGAGTGTTAATGGACGGAAAGCATACGAGGAAAACTACAATTGGCATATTGAAGAGCAAAAATTACTGCGCTTGTACCAAGAAATTGGATCATGAGATGTTCAATGTAGGAAAACAAAGGGGGTATCAACATGAAAGTTCTTGTAACGGGAGGAGCCGGCTTCATCGGGTCACATATTGTGGATCAACTGATTAGCGAAGGGCATGAAGTGGTTGTCTTAGATAACCTGATAACAGGACATGAGGAACAGATTCATCCAAAAGCAACCTTTTATCGGATCGATATAACGCATCCAGAAGTTCAGCAGATATTTGAAGAGGTGAGACCGGATGCGGTGATTCATCAGGCGGCACAAACGCATGTCCCCACATCGATCGAAAAGCCTATCTATGATGCAAATGTAAATATCATGGGAGTTATTAATCTATTAGAAGCAGCAAAAGATACAGGAGTAAGAAAATTTGTGTATGCTTCTTCTGCGGCTGTATACGGAGAACCTAAATATTTGCCGATTGACGAACACCACCCAACGCATCCGATTTCCCCTTATGGTGTATCCAAATACACAGTAGAACATTATCTAGATGTGTACTATCGTCTATTTGGAGTGGAGTACACAGCCCTTCGCTATGCCAATGTGTACGGCATTCGTCAGGACCCAAGAGGAGAAGGCGGCGTTGTATCCATCTTCACCGACAAAGTGTTGAGTAAACAGCCGCTAACAGTGTTTGGGGATGGGGAACATACACGTGACTATATTTATGTAGAAGATGTAGCCAAAGCAAATGTACAAGCGTTGTCAAAAGGCTCTGGTGAGATTATCAACATCGGTACGGGAGTTCAAACCTCATTAAATGAATTAATAGAAGCTTTCCGGATCGCCTCTGGCAAGGATATAGTCGTTACGTATGGACCAGAGCGCGCTGGAGATATTAAGGATAGTTATTTTAATGCGAAGAAAGCCACGGATACATTAGAATGGGTAGCGAAAATCCCATTATTAGATGGTCTTAAGCAAACGTATCAATACTATTTAGAGAAGTACTAGCATACTCTTTTATAGACCAAATGTTGGACCAAGCAGAGCTTGTTACGTGCGGATACATAAATCGCTTAAGCTGTAACAAAACGTCTATTGTTATTTACGCCCTCCTGAAGTATACTGTGTACATTATAGGCTTGAAACATTACTGTAATGTTACTGTTACTTTTGTAATCTAACTATGAGTATAAACCGTTGACAAACATAGATGATTTTCAACGATCAGGAGTGAATAGCGGATGCGTTTGAAGGCGTCAGTTGAAAACGATGCAAGTGTTTTGACAGGAGAATTAGGAGCTGCTTCTATGGTCTACTCAATCGTTAAACGGGCGTTTGAGATCATCTTCTCACTAGCCTTGCTCATTTTTACCTTACCGGTCCTCGTCCTCTCAGCTATTGCGATCAAAATAGAGTCCTCTGGACCTGTTTTCTATAAGCAAGAGCGAGTTGGGCTACAAGGGAAGGGATTTTGGATTTATAAGTTGCGCTCCATGCGTACGGATGCTGAGAAAAACGGTCCGCAATGGGCAGCTAAAAATGATCCTCGTGTTACACAGGTAGGTAAATTTATTCGCAAAACACGAATCGATGAGCTTCCTCAGATTCTTAACGTATTAAATGGGGATATGAGCTTAATCGGACCTCGTCCCGAGCGTGATTGTTTTACGGAGCAATTTGAAAAAGAGATTCCTGGATTTAAGAAACGCTTGTTAGTGAAACCAGGTCTGACTGGATGGGCGCAGGTAACAGGTGGTTATGAAGTGACCCCGCGTGAAAAGTGGGAACAAGATATGTATTACATTCAAAACCGGTCGATTTCCATGGATCTGCGAATTTTATTACGTACAGTTTGGGTTGTTTTATCAGGAAGCGGCGCAAGATAAAAAGAAAACACGGATACCATCTCATCATGATGATCCGTGCTTTCTTTTTATATGACCGTGACCCACATTAGAATACCAGACGAAGTCCTGCATACATCAGCAACCAAAATGGTACACTGATCCCAGCGGCATTCATGACACCAATCCAAAATGATTTACCAACGACTGGATATTCCATGTGAGGCACCTCCGTTTTCGCTTTATAAACTTATTATACGCCACGGTATACTCCTTTAGTTACATTTGTCGAACTTGTTAACAAAATGTAATCTGCAAGTAACATAAGCTTGATATTGATGAATGAAAAGAGTGAGGACTTGGTGGATCAATTGTTGTTTCGAAAACAAGATCGATTGGTAAATATTTTTTTCTTTATGATTGCATTTGCGCTGATCGGTCCGACACTTGGAATCGGTACAGGGGACTTTCGGCTTACCTTTTTTCGGATCGCTTTTTTCGTTTTAGCTATCGGAACGGTGGTACAACTTGTTTGGAACAAAGAATACAGGAATCGTAAGCAAAATAGGGAGATAGCCACCATCTATCAAGTTCGCTTAGTTGGAGCCTTCTTCTGCTTTTGGCTTCTCTATGCACTCATTTCACTCACTTGGTCGGTTAGCTTGAAAGATGGCATCCGGTATTTGATCTTTCTTGGAATGATGCTTGCACTCACGTTCTCATTCCCGTTTTTTATCCGTACATATGAAACCCTTTGGAAGACAGCAAAGGTACTTGTAGCAGTATATGCCATGATTATTGGTTATGCTGTTTTTGAGTCGATGACCTTTATCCATTTACCCGCTTCTAGGGGTTACAATTCTGAGCTTGTAAGTGTAGTCACTTCTGTTTTTACGAATCAAAATGACTTAGCTACGTTTATTACGTTGGCGCTGCCATTTCTGATTACGGCTATCTTTATGTTGCCAGTACATAAAAAATATAAATGGCTCCTTTACATTGGATGTATTTTTAGTCTCTACACTCTTTTCGCAACCGGTTCACGGAGTAATGTGATGTTCGCTTTGCCGCTTGCTTGTGCGGTGCTATTACTAGGAGCTTTTTTCGTTGTGAAGCGCGAGAAATGGACGAAGAAAAACATAACCACAGCGATTATAGCGGTCATAGCGGCTATTATTTTGGCTAATGCAGTTGGCTTTGTTCTGTTATCTGACAAGGCGAGGGCTGCAAATAATGCGAAATTGGCTTCGATCTTCGGCTTTCTAGGTGATTTCCAAAAAGGTGGCTGGGATGCAGAGGGAGAAGGTGTCATTGAAGGAGAAACGGGGCGGAGTGCTACTGTTCGTAAGTTTCTTATTATCAATGGATTCCATTTCTTACATAAGTCACACTACTTGGGGGTGGGACCGGGTAATATTGAGCCGTTAATGGAAGGTGCACCACACGTAGATAAAAAGAATATCCACAACTGGTGGCTAGAAGTTCTCGTCAACTTTGGGGTTCTCATCTTTGTGATGTATATGGCTGTATACTTCTGGTTGCTGTGGCGTTTATGGAAGCTTGCGTCCTTAAAGCGTGGAGCATCAACGAGCCCCGTGGTTCGCTGGAGCGCTTTTGCTACGCTTGCTAGTTTGGTCGGCTTCTTCTTTGGCGGAATGGCGCCTAGTAGCTGTATTCACTATACACCGATGTGGATTACGATTGGAATCGGATTAGCTGTGGTTGGAATAGGCGAATTGGAGAGAAAGAAACAGGCTGTTGCACAAGGAAGTGAATGAATTGACGAAAAAAGTTCTGGTTGTATCGCATATGTACCCAAGTGACGTAAATCCGCAATCAGGGATCTTTGTACATAATCAGACAAAGGCACTGCGAGATGCAGGATGCGAAGTGCGGGTAGTCGTACCGATTCCAAACTTTCCTCTGTATAAAAAGTGGAAAAGTTACTCAGACTTACCTAGTCAGACAGAACGAGATGGAATCCCTGTCTACTATGTGCCTACAAGGATGTTTCCGGGTGGTTTCTTTTTCCATCGCTATGGAGCGTTTTATATACGATCACTAAAAACGATCTTGCACCAAATTAAGCAGGAGTTCCCGTATGAGCTACTTCATTGTCACACGATTTTTCCAGATGGATATGCAGGTGGCCAGTTAAAAGAGGCACTAGGAGTCCCTGTTATTAGCACGATTCATGGCTCTGATATCATGCTTTATCCAAAGAAAAATAAAAAGATTTTTGAGCGAACGATCGAAGCATTAAAGGGAAGCGATCATCTCATCACGGTAAGCGATCGGCTTCGTGATGAGGTGGATCAAATGGTTCCAGGATTACCTGTATCCACGATCTATAATGGCTTTGATCCGAATCGATTTTATCCAATCGATTGTGAAGAAGCTCGTCTTCGTCTTGGGATTCCATCCGAGGGTAAAAAGATGGTATTTATAGGGAATTTACTGCCTGTAAAGGGAGTAGGCTATTTGCTACAAGCATTTCACAGCCTCGTTCAGGATAATCAGCACGAAGGTCTAGATCTATATTTAGTAGGAGCAGGACCCCTTCAAAGTAGCCTAGAAAAAGAGATCGAAGAGCTTAATCTCTCCAATCGGGTTCATTTGATGGGCAGAAGACCCTATGATGAAATGCCACTATGGATGAATAGTGCGGATGTGATTGCGTTAACCAGTCTCAGCGAGGGATTACCCTCCATCCTGCTCGAATCAATGGGTTGTGGACGACCTATGGTGGCAACAGACGTGGGAGGAATCAAAGAAGTCCTGCAAGATGGTGTGACAGGAAGGCTTGCCCGTCCCAAAGATGCAGAGCATATCGCGCAATGTTTACATGAAATGATAACAATGGACGATATGCGAGAAGAGCTAGGAAAACAAGCCTATGTAGCTTCACGTGGCTTTTCTTTGGAGCAAAATGCGAATCAATTGATCGAGTGCTATGATAAAATAAAATCATTGACATATTAAATAAATTGATCTAGTATAAGCGTTAGTTCGTTGCGATACTAAATTTAAAAATGAATATCTTGAGATTTTCTCTTATCCAGAGAGGTTGAGGGACAGGCCCTATGATACCTCGGCAACCAGTTTGTATGTGTAAATATACAAACAAGGTGCCAATTCCTGCAGAGCTTTTTGTTCTGGTAGATGAGAGGAAAGTGGATCTTTGTCTATATACATATCCCCTTTCTGCAATCATCTGCAGAAAGGGGATTTTTTATTTTGAAATAAGGAAGGTGAACCCATTGATCCATATCGAGCAAGTTACGAAACGATACCCAGCCAAGCAACGAGAGCAAGAAGTCATCGCATTGCAAGAGATTACCCTTCAGATCGAAAAGGGGGATATCTTCGGGATCGTCGGTTACAGCGGTGCTGGTAAAAGCACCTTACTTCGCATACTAAACGGATTAGAAAAGCCAACAAGTGGTTCGATCCATGTGAATGGCAAAGATATAGCTGTTTTGTCCGATGGAGAGCTTAGGTTGCTGAGACAGAAGATTGGCATGATCTTTCAACATTATCATCTGCTCTGGTCCCGTACCGTAAGAGAAAATGTAGCCTTTCCACTTGAGATAGCAGGGAAAGCAAAGCACGAAATCGAGCAACGAACCGAAGAATTATTACGTCGTGTCGGGCTATGGGAACGGAGAGATGCGTATCCATCCGAACTAAGCGGTGGGCAAAAGCAACGTGTTGGGATCGCACGTGCGCTCGCCAATGATCCCTTTTTGTTACTATGTGACGAAGCTACTTCCGCCCTCGATCCAGAGACGACGACTTCCATCTTGCAGTTAGTAAAAGAGATCAATCAAGAGATGGGGATTACCGTAGCCTTGATCACACACGAGATGAGCGTAGTAGATGCGATTTGTAACAAAGTAGCAGTGATGGAGACGGGATCGATTGTGGAATTAGGCGAGGTACAACAAGTGTTTCGGGATCCGCAACATGAAGTGACCAAGCGTTTTACAGAAGGTTTGGGAGGTGGGCACAGTGCTTGATCAAGTAGACTGGGTGACTGTCTGGCAAGCTACGTTAGATACATTGCAAATGGTCGGGATTTCGACGCTGTTCACAGTACTATTGGGTTTACCGCTCGGTGTACTCCTCGTGATTACGAATCGTGGTCATCTATGGGAGAACCAAGTGATTCATAAAAGCTTAGCCGTTGTAGTGAATGTCTTCCGGGGTGTACCGTTTATTGTCCTTATTTTATTGTTATTTCCTTTATCGACGTTTCTCATCGGCACCAGCTTAGGACCAACTGCTGCCACAATTCCATTAACCGTAGCAGCCGCACCATTCTTTGCCCGAATGGTAGAAACAGCATTATTAGAAGTGGATCGAGGCACCTTGGAAGCCGCTCATGCGATGGGAGCGAATCGATTTACCATCATTCGCAAAGTTTTATTGGCTGAATCGATGCCAGCGATGATTTCTGGGATTACCGTAACGTGTGTCTCGCTCATTGGCTACTCCGCCTTTGCTGGGATTGTGGGCGGCGGTGGACTGGGAGACGTTGCTCTGCGAGTAGGTTTCCAGTCGTTTAATAATGAAATGTTGCTCGTATGTAGCTTCATATTGGTAGCGATTGTTCAAGTTGTTCAGTGGATTGGCGATGCGATCAGTCGCAAAGTCGACCACCGTTAAGAAAAGAATCATATCTAACATTGGAGGAATAAGAGATGAAAAAAAGATGGCTTGTTGCCTTAATCACGGTTATTTCGTTGCTTGCCGTTGCTTGCGGAGGAAAGAAAGAAGAGTCTACCTTAACAGTAGGAGCGTCCCAAGTACCACATGCTGAGATTCTCGAGCACATCAAACCACAACTTGAAAAAGAAGGTGTAAAGCTGAACGTAAAAGTATTCCAAGACTATGTATTGCCTAATAAAGCAGTAGAAGAAGGTCAACTCGATGCGAACTTCTTCCAACACGTTCCTTGGTTAGAGACGACCAATAAGGAAAAAGGGTACCACATCGTAAAGGTTGCGGGTGTCCACATTGAGCCAATGGGTGCATATTCTAAGAAGTGGAAAGAAGTAGCACAGATTCCAAACGGCGCGACGGTCACATTACCGAATGATCCGTCTAATTTCAAACGATCCCTTCAGTTGCTAGAAGCAAAAGGATTGATCAAATTAGATAGCCCAGATGGCGAGAAAACGCTCCAATCCATCAAGGAAAATCCGAAGAAACTTCAATTTAAGCAACTAGAAGCTGCGATGCTCCCTCGTACCATAGGCGAGGTAGATTTAGCGGTTATCAACACAAACTATGCATTACAAGCAAAACTAAATCCAATCAAGGATGCCCTTTTCATCGAGGACAAAAACTCACCGTACGTCAATATACTTGCTGCAAAACAGGGCAACGAAAACAAAGACGCCCTGAAGAAATTGTCGAAGGTATTAACCTCACCAGAAGTGAAAAAGTTTATTGATGAGAAGTACAAAGGCGCAGTAGTAGCCGCGTTTTAATCGAACTCCCCAGTGCAGACCTATGAACGAATAGGATGTACTGGGGAGTATTTTGGTTTCCGTATGATGTTAATGTGAATAATTTGGTCATAATGTAGATACAATGTATATACATGAAAATAGGGAGGCGATATAATGAAATCAAAGGCAAGCAAGGGAGGAATCAGCGTGACCACATTAGTGTCTAAGTGGGGTAACAGCCTTGCCATCCGGATTCCGAATCACGTTGCAGAGATGTTATCGATTGAAAATGGATCGGAAATGGAAATGGTAGTAGAGGGTCAAGAGATCAAATTGATTCCCATGAAGCAAAGACCCACACTTGAGGAGCTATTAGCAAAAGTGACTCCGGAAAATCGACATCATGAAGTGGATTTTGGGGAAGCAGAAGGAGCTGAGCTTCTGTAATGACCGCACCAGAGAGAGGTGACTTAGTATACCTCCAATTTAACCCACAAGCGGGGCACGAGCAGGCAGGGAGACGACCTGCGATTGTGTTATCGCCGAAGATCTTTAATGAAACCACGAAATTTGCAGTTGTCTGCCCGATTACCAGTGTAGAAAAAGGTTATCCGTTTGAAGTGAAATTACCTGAGGGGCTCCCATTTCAAGGAGTAATTCTCACGGATCAGGTGAAGAGTTTAGATTGGAATGTACGAAGATTTGAAACAAAGGGGCAAGTGACGGATGAAGTAGTGGCAGATTGTTTAGAACTCATTCATACCTTTTTATCATAAGTGAGCGGGAAATGTAGCTCACTATTTTTATGCTCATAACCAGAAACGGGAGACACTAAATTGGGGATTTTTGCTAGGGAAAAAGGAGTTTGTTTTCGTTTTTGTAGGGGAAATAAGTACCCTTAAGGGAGGTGTCTATTTGAATAGGCAGTATGTGGGAATGCCAAATTCTCCATCTACGAATCTATAACAGAAAAGGATGATATCTCTTGAAGAAGATGAAAATGGCCATGGGAATGCTTGCTGGATTATGTCTTTTTAGTTTTACAGGTGTAAGTGAAATGGTTCAAGCGGAAGAAAATAAAGTGAAACACAGTGTAAGTGATGATAGAGTGAATCAAGCATTTACCGATCTGGAGAAGAAGTTTGATGCACGGCTAGGTGTTTATGCAATTGATACGGGAACAGGGCGTACTGTTACGCACCGATCGGACGAGCGTTTTGCCTATGCGTCTACTTTTAAGACTCTCATCGTAGGTATGTTGTTGAAGCAAAAATCAATTGATCAGCTGAATGAGTTGATTACATATACAAAAGAGGACGTAACCCGAGCTGGGTATGCACCTATTACTGAAAAGCATATAGATACTGGAATGACACTTAGGGAGCTTTGTGATGCTACCCTTCGCTATAGTGATAATGCTGCCCTTAATCTAATCCTTGAAAAAATTGGAGGTCCGAAAGAGGCTAGAAAGGAATTAATGAAGATAGGCGATCATACGACGAAACCTTCTCGCTTTGAGCCAGAGCTGAATGAGGCGACTCCTGGAGATATTCGTGATACCAGTACACCAAAAGCGTTAGCGACAAGTCTAAAGGCTTTCACACTGGGGAATGTCCTGCAGGCGGACAAGCGTAATTTGTTGATCGATTGGATGAAGAGAAATACGACAGGAGATAAGCTCATTCGTGCAGGTGTCCCGGAAGGCTGGATCGTGGGTGATAAAACGGGATCAGGTGGCTACGGAACCCGAAATGATATTGCCATTGTCTGGCCTCCGAACAGAGCGCCCATTGTGATTGCTTTGTTATCGAGTCGAGACCAGAAGGATGCTACTTATAACGAAGAGCTGATTGCACAGGCAACGAAAGAAGTGATTGCCACTCTGGAGAAGAAGTAGATCTATTACAATTTGAAAAGGGTAGTAAAACGATTCGGATGGGTTTAGACCAACTGGATTTCGTAGGGATAATGAGGGATTCGATCTATCAATTTCAGATCGAATCCTTCTTTTTAAACAAATCTAAACGGGGCTTGATCTTACTACTGTGGAGCGTCCTATTCGTCATAACTTATCGCCATTCGAAGTCTTGTTAAATCCTGGATATTTTATTGTTTTACCTTTTTTGCAGATGTGTAGGATGATAATCTGGCAAAGAGAATGCCTTTTTTATATAATCTGCATTCTCTTTGCCGGCTACTTGACTTACTACATCAAAAAAGTTTGCAAAGGTTGCGTTAGTAAACTTGTTTTTCTCAAAATAAGTTTTCATAATTTGATCAAACTTTTGCTCGCCTACTTTATAATATAAATCGATTAACGCAATCCCACCCTTGCCATAGATATATTTACCGTATTCATTAGGGCCATATTGATTTAGTGGACGATTGATAACTCCTGGCAATCTGACTATGCTCTCATTCTTATCGGACAGATAATGTTTAAATCCATTTTTGCCTTTTGTGTCGTATTCATTAAAATACTGATCTGCAAAAACGGCAAATGCTTCGTCTAATGCTGGATTTTGGTACGGATCATTTCCGATCATCCCATAAAACCACTGATGCGCTAATTCATGAACAAATGACAGTTTTGTAGCCTTGTTCGAGTAATCTCCCATTTGAATAATGGTGGGGTATTCCATATTTACACCAAGGACTCGAGTCTCCATAATATCAAATTCTGGGTAAGCATATGGTCCGAATTTTTCATTAAAAAACGATAATGCTTTTTCTACCATATTTAGCCCATTTACTGCTATTTCCCTGCTCTGGGCGTTTCGTTTATCGTAATAGCTATTCACTGTAATACCGGCTACTTTTCTGGTTTCTTTTTCATAGTGTGGGCTAGCAAAAAAGACGAATTCTCTCACGTTTGGAGCATTCACTTGAATGATTTTTTCATTTTGATTGATATCTTCTTTTTCTGTACCTGTAGCCGCGACAGTCATTTCTTTTGGAACTTTAAGCTCCATATGATAGTCGGATAACTCACTGAAATCGGATTCCCCATCAGGATAGTAAGGCTTTTCATCCCATTTTCCTGTTTTGGAATCATACATGGCTAAAATGGGATACCACTTCGTAATCGAATAAAAATCATCCCTGTAGTGTAAGCGCTGAAAACCATAGGGTATTTTAACGACAAAATCGATTTTTACTTCAACATGCTCATTCGGTTGTATAGGATCAGGTAGTTGGATTTTAAGCACTTGTTTTTCTTGGGTATAAGTAACTTTTTTACCACGAATGCTTACATCCTTTACTTCGATATCTCCAAGGAAGTCTTTTTTTGTTAGTGAAGGATTCTTCTGGATCTCCTTTGCAATCAGCTTTGGATCTGGTTTTGCCAGCATATTACTCATAGTCTCCACTTGATTATAGGAATTGGGATATAAATGAAAGACTAAATCATCCAGGTCTTGAGAGGATTTACTTTTAAGTGAAACCGTTTCACTTGCGCGAATGGTATGCTGTTGATGATCGAGCTCAGCTTGAATTTGGTATTGTGTTCTGGGTTCACTCGATTTTTCTTTTACATCCATATGGAACAGATTAGGATTTTTATCTATATTTGGTAAAGATTTTATCGCAATGGCAATAGTTGATAAGATTATTCCGTTCATAACAATACGTGTCCATCTTTTCAATTAGATCACTTACTCCTTATCATAGACTTTATCAGCAATAAACCTGGCGACTTATTCTCATGAAGTTGATATCCTAAAATTCTGTTTTCTGCTCACGCCTAAATAAAGATAATAGATTTTTATTTATAAATCCTTCTTCAGCATGAATCTTTCTTTTCCATGCTAGCATCCTTCTTTTATGTAAAGTGAGATGCTTATGTATATAGTAATATAGAGGAGAAGCTACTAAATCGAATTCTCCTATAAACTCGGTAAAGTCCCCGTTAAAATTTCTTTTGAATCTATATAGAGGACACTCTAATGGTTTAAATTTAGCTACACGTGAAAGCATGCCAAAAAAATCATACATGTTACAACCTTTCCGTTTCGCTTCTTTGATCATATGCCATTGGATTAAATAGTTAGGCATGAGATGACGGAACTCATTAGAGCTTGCTCCATATAAATACCAGGTTTTTTGATTATGAAATATAGCAATAGCTCCTGAAAGAATAAGACCATCTGGATTGCTACTCTTTAACTCTTTCATTTCTTCCTTTTGCATCAAGAGCTTATCTATGCTTTCTTTCAATTCGATCGCTTCCAAGTTTACTTTTTCAAGTTTTGCCTTAAGCTTCTTTTCTAACACATTCTTCTTTACCTGTAACAATCTATTCTCTTTCTTATTGATTTGCTCAACTATAAAATTCAAGTGTTTATCTATATTTAACTTAGCAAAATATATCTTTATACTTCCATTCGTAGACAAGGAATCATACAAACGATGAAAGGAAGACAAGGAACGAGGGGAGCTATGTTGCCGTTGAGAGGTAATCAAATGTAACTTATGATAGATGTCTAGTTGTTCTTTTGTTCCTTCTATCATTTCGATACCCCGTGTTTCTGCCAGATGTATCTTATATTTTGCACTTTTAGAAAACTGACCCAGTATCTCTTCTTCCGTTCGTGATAGGTTTAAGCGAAAGGTATAATGAGGTTGAAGCCCCTTATAATACGACCTAATCTTTTGAGATTTATAGCCTATCCCTTTTAACGTTTCAACTATGTCATAATTATTATCCTTATCCCGTTCGATATGACCGTCGATCGTACGTGGATGTAATCGAATATCAGGATCTATACGAAGAAAGGTAATGCGATTTCGTTTTAAAAACAAGCGAAGATAGTGTGTAAAAGCCTTTACGTAATCTTTATTTTTAAAATCAACTACAAATCCTCTAGGGGAGATAGCCATTTTTTTAGAAATAAGCGGTTCGGGCATAGAACGAACTAAAATCATAGCTGCTGCACGCAGATGACCATTTTCCTTAAGTCCCACTAAATACATTTTCTCTGTACTACTCTGTTCTCTATACTTTCCCCATTCGACGCTTTGTAGGAAGTGGCTTTTAGAGTGGTGTCTCACAAATTCGTTATATTCCTCTTCTGTAATGCAGTCTGAAAAAGTAAATGAATTTTGTATATTACGTTCCATTACGTCAACTTCCTTCATGTGGAAACATTATCAACCAGAAGTCATTCTTCTTGCGATTCGACTAAAACTCATACATGGTGTTGTTTTTTCTCTTGGTGACAAGGACCAGTATAGGGGGAGGTTATTTCAAAGTAACAAACGACTTATTTCAGAGTTGTAAACAATCTAAAAAATAGAGACTCAGCCGTTTCAAAAAAGTAGCTGACGATGGATGATAAGAAATCACAGATTATCGATTGCTTGGATTATCTGACCAGACAAAATAAAATAACCTGCCACCTGTATTGAGTAGGTGGCAGGTATAATCCATTTTTCTTCTTTATTTCATGATTTAATCTGTTTCTGATTTATGGTATAAGCGTACATAAATCATTTGTTTGGTTTTCGTATTGTGCGAGAAAATGAGATGATTTTCTTGTCCAAACTGATCTTTGATGGTATAGATGGCGTCAGCTGTATGTGGAACATCTTTAGAAGTGTCTGCAATTTCAGTTGGTCTTCCAATTTCTTTCATCACCTGATCGATTTTTAACTTCTTGTAATCAGGACGGTAAGAAGTAATCTCCGCTACTTTATCAAAGGAATCTAACGAAATATCTGTGTGATATTTTTCTTCATACATTAGAAATGGATCAGACGAACCATCTTTCGGTTCTCCCCATAATTCAAAGAGTAATTTTTTACTTGTTCCAATCCCTAGATCTTTAGGTAAATAAGGGAGGGTTCCCTTTTTAGCTGATCTGAGTATGGTTGTCGCTAAATCTGTTTGAGTATTGATATCGTACATGGGAACGATATAATAATATGTCATTCGAGGATTATTTGAATCCGTTTTGTCCGGGACTTCAAAGCCGAAGTAAATCTGATAGTTCCCTGTCTGATAATATAAGACATGTTTCCCGTCTTCTGTATATTCATCTATAGGATTGCCCATCGTTTGAATCACATCGGTCAAGGGAATCTGTTCTAAGCGATGATCATCGCAAGTGATCCGGACTACCTTCTTTTGATCGTTAACTGAAAACTCGATCTCTCTTTTTGTGTAAAATAGAACATCTGGGTAATTAGGATCTGTAACGGGCTGTCCCCACTTCTGAATAATCGTTGCTTTCTCCGTACGAATGCTAAATTCACTATTGATTACTTTTCCCATTCGTGCTAACTGAATGATCTCTTTTACAGTTTGTATAGATGTTGAGCTTTCATCTACTGGAGAATCGATCACTTTGATTTGATTCTCAGATGGTGCCGTTCCTATATCACAACCAGCAAAAGCGAATGCGCTCGCTAAAAAGATCAGATAGAGCCATCTTTTTTTAAGATTCATCGTGGATACTCCCTTGCACGTGCTCGTTTGTATAAAGAGGAAATGAAACACAAATCGTCGTTCCTTTTCCCTCTGTTTCGATCAAGTGAATCGTTCCTGCTTGATTTTCTACTAATTTTTTCACTAAGGCCAGTCCAAGCCCAGTTCCTCCAAATTCCCTAGATCGATCCTTGTTGACTGTATAAAAGGGCTCAAACACTTTTTCTTTCATCTCTAAGGGAATACCGATTCCGGTATCTCTTACCTGTATCCATACCCTCTGATGATCTACATAGCTTTTCACAACAATTTTCCCATGAGGCTCATTATATTTAATGGCGTTATCTAATAAGTTAATAAAAATATGAGTGAGATTTTCTTGATCTGCCCAAATAACGGCTGACTCTAGGTCGGTGTCCAAACGTAATCCATACTTTTGTGCTTTGATGCGAATTCGTTTACATAACTCTTCGAGAATTTCTTTTACCTCTACCTGTTCCATTTGTGATTCAAAATCATATTTTTCTAAGGTAGCTAGGTGAAGGATTTTTTCGACCATCTTAACCAAACGAATTGTCTCTTTTTGAATGTTCTTTTTAGCGTCTTCCAATAACCCTGGATCATCTGGATACATTTCTATTAATTCTAAATAAGCCATGATCACTGTAAGAGGTGTTTTAAATTCATGTGTAACATTACCGATGAATTGTTTTTGTTGCTCTTCCAATCTTCTTAATTTGTTTACAGCTAACTCCAGTTTTTCTTGCTCTTCCTCCATGGTAGAGATATTTTTTTCAATTTCGTTACTCATAAAATAAATCCCTTGACTGAGTGTTCCTAACTCATCTTTCCTTTTAAGCGGTGGCTTAGAGATGTACTGACCGATCTTAATTTGTTCTGTTGTTTTTTCCAGCATCAAAATCCCAACAGCTAGACGATTAAAATAAATATAACCTACTAGAAAGCTAAAGATCAAAACACCGCTTCCTATACGATAGAAAAGGGATTCGGTTCTGTTGTAATAATCCAAACTCTCTTTTAATGAATACTGAAACTGAATGACACCGATTTGTTCCTTTATATCATGTAGAGGTGTAAAAAAATAAAGAGTATCTCCAGTTATTTGATAAACCGTTTGCCCCTTTAACGCGTAAGGTAGAACTTTTGTTAGATTGATTTTACTAGCAGTGGGAAGGGAATCACCGATCTCTTTTCCATTTTGATCATATAAAATCACATGCATTCCACTTGTTAATCCTAGTTGTCTTGTTAGTTCCTTTCCTCGCTCAGTAAGATACTGTTTAGACTCTCGAGGATCTGTAAAAGTAGCTTGTCGTATATATAGATTAGCAGCTTTACCCTGCCGACGTAATTCTTCTTCATAATGCTTTTGTTGATCGGTTCGAACCCCATGCAGAATTAAGATACTTAATACGCTTACCGTTAGTAGTAAAAGCATAGCAAGAAATAGACTAAGCTTAATCTTTATACTTACTCTCATGTTAGATCTCCAGAAGCCTTATATCCGACTTTGTATACCGTTTGGATGAGCTTTTGATAAGGATCACCCAATTTTTTTCGCAATCGTTGAATATGAATATCCACCGTACGAGTTCCTCCCGCATAATCCATCGCCCATACTACATTCAATAATTGTTCTCTCGTATATACTCGTTCTAAGTTAGAAAATAGCAATAATAACAAATCAAACTCTTTTAAAGTCAGATCTATCGGTTTTCCAAAAAGAATAGCCTTTCTCTGCTTGGTATGAATTCGTAGATCATGGACCTGTATTTCTTCTTCGTCTTTCATGAGTGATTTACTTTTATCTAGTCTTCTTAAGATGACCCTAACTCGCGATAATAACTCCTTGATATGAAAAGGTTTAGTGACATAGTCATCTGCTCCTAACTCCAAACCCAATATTTTATCAACCAGATCATTCTTTGCGGTCAATAAAATAATTCCTAAATCGTTATAACCCTGTAGTTCCTTACAAACATCGAAGCCATTCTTTTTCGGCATCATCACATCTAAAATAACCAGTTGAGGATGGAACAAGGAGATTTTTTGTAATGCTTCTTCTCCATCAAAGGCAGTCTCCACCGTATATCCCTCTCGTTCAAGAGCATAAGCAATTGCTTTTGTTATGTTCTTTTCATCATCTGCTACCAATATTTTTGCCTGCATGTTCTCATCCCTCTTTGTTGATAAGACCTCATATTAAGTTGCAACTTCTCGATATTCTCATATACTCTTTCTACAGCATAGTCTATTTAGCGTAACTATTATACGCGAAGCCAAATCATCGATCGCTTGGCTTATCTGACCAGACAAAATAAAATCACCTGCCACCTGTATTGGATAGGTGGCAGGTATAATCAAGTTTTTTTTTATTTCTTGATTTTATCTGCTTTGGATTCAACGTATAACCTTACATAAATTACTTGTTTGGTTTTCGTATTGTGCGAGAAAATGAGATGAATTTCGTCTCCAAACTGATCTTTGATGTTATAGATGGCTTCAGCTGTATTTGGAGCATCTTTAGAAGTGTCTTCGATTTTAGTCGGTTTTCCAATTTCTTTCATCACCTGATCGACTTTTAACTTCTTGTAATCAGGACGGTAAGAAGTAATCTCCACTACTTTATCAAAGGAATCTAACGAAATATCTGTGTGATATTTTTCATACATCAGAACTGGACCAGATGAACCATCCTTCGGTCTTCCCCATAATTGAAAGATTAATTCATTACTTGTTCCAATCCCTAGATCTTTAGGTAAATAAGGAAGAGTTCCCTGTTTAGCTGATCTGAGTATCCTTTTCGCTAAAGCTTCTTGAGTATCGGGCTTTGATCCTTGCTTACCTTCTTCTTTATTTGATGAAAATACGGCTTGCATTGGTTTGTCGGTAGCAGGTTGTGTAGTCTCTTGAGTCGCTACTTGTTGACCCTTATTCGGAAGGATGTTTGCACCAGCTTGTGCATTACATCCAACTAGTAATGAGATAGATAAGACCGCACCCGCTAAAATAAATACAGGTTTCTTCATTTGTATATCCCCCTAAAATATAGTGAATCAACCAAAATTCATACATGTTGTTGTTATTTCTCCTGGTGACAAGGATTAGTATAGGGGGAGGTTATTTCAAAGTAACAAACGACTTATTTCAGAGTTGTAAACAATTTAAAGATTCATCCATAAGCAGTTGAATGTAAGTATAGATCGATTCAACAAGTCGTGGGAGCCTTTCATGTAAGGTGACTGGCGAGAAGCTAAAAAAGAACACTCCATAAAGCGGAGCATTCGTTATCAATCACTTAAACTATGAGACTTGTCCTTTAGTAACCCCTACAATCCAACTAAAAATGTTTTTACTTCGTCCCCAAATATGCACGGATCGTACGTACCAAGTTAACAATGATACTTCCTGATAGGACTACAATTACTACAATTTGGAATACAGAATGGTTCATAGTAAAGCAAATGAGAATCAGTAGACCTATTAATATTGCTGTTAACAAGAGATAGTTCATCCATTTATCCATATTTAAAAACTCCATTCAAGTTGATGTACAATAATATACTATCTACCTTGAAAATTACCAAGACGTCCTCCCCATTTAACATCTACAGCGAGTCCTTTACTGTTTCTGTTGCGAGAAACTGCAGTCTTTATCATGAATGATAGGATAAACTTGATATGATGATCCTTCTGGCACAGATTCACTTCGTTCAAAAAGCAATTGCGATTGGGTCGACTTATATTTATGTTTCGACTAAGTATTTTAATCGAGGATTCCAATTTCAGTCTGCCCAGTATGATACACATTTCGGTGATTATTTTGTGATGTATCAAAATGAAAAAGGTGAAGGTATGGGACTGCAGACTGATCCTTCTTTCTTCCCTGTTTTTGTCTTGTATGACTCTTTTGATCCGGAATAATATAATCGCTGGTGGTAAGAAAAAGGAATTCATGTTAAGCGGATTCCCTTTTCTCCTACTTGTTGTAGAAGGGTGTTTTTAATGAAAAAAGCATTATTATCGGGTGTCATTGCGGTGTGTCTAGCTACTATTCCAGTTAGGAACTTCAATAACGTAAAAGCGAATGATAGTGGGAAAATGGAATTACTGCCCATATTTTTATCTGATATGAACACAAAAGCTAGAGAAGAGGGCATGAAGTTTTATAACAATTTGATAAAAGACATGCCAAAAGAGTTTCACAGTAAAAAGTTGGGGAAGGGATTGAATCGTTTTACAAAAGAAAAACTACAAAATCTCCCTCCTAATGCCAGTATCAGTAGCGAAGGGAAAGTTTTGTTAGCTCCATCAACTACTGAAAAAAGTCTCCTCGTGAATGAGGGGAATTAAGGTACACTTAGATGTATGTCACGTTATTAACAACTAAGAGGATGAACAAAATGAACTATGATTATAACCAGTGGATTCTAGAATGGAATACAATATTAGAACAGGTTCGTTTAGTAAGGTCTGATGGAATTGTACCTCAACCAATTATAAAAGAACCTGCTACTCAACAAGAAATCGAAGAGATTGAAAATAGGCTTGGCTATCAGCTACCTTCGATGTTTCGACACACGTTGTTGCATTTTTCAAAGTCAGTAAGTCTGTCATGGGATTTTTATAAAGACCCACTGGATCAAGCTCTGCCAAAGGAATTTAGAGAAGGTGGTTTTGGAACAATTGAGTGGCGTATGGATGATATAGAGGATTTGGACGAATTAGCTGGAGACCTCGATGCGGATGTTCTTCATATTTATGGAATTGAGGATGAAAATTATCGATCGCCCTTACACGGAAAGCTACAATTTATGCATGTGGCAAATGGAGATATTATTGCCTTTGATATGCAAGTAATGGGTGAACCGTCAGTTGTGTACTGGAATCATGAAACAGATGAACTTATTTACCTAGCAGATTCATTTCATTCTTTTATAGAGAGGCTAAATAAACTGCACTGTGTAGGAAACGAAATCTGGGCTTATGAACCTTTCTTAACGGATCAGGGGTTAGATCCAAACGGTCATAATGCTCAGAGTTGGAGGAAATGGTTTTCTGAACTAGTTGTGAATCATAAATAAAAATTTGAGATAAATAAAAAACGCTCACGTGATAGCTATGGCGAATACGTGAGCGTTTTTTATTCCTCTTTCTTGAACAAGCATCCAAAATAGTCTCTTTATCTATACCATTATGGTTACAGATTCATATTCTATCTATATATCAAAAGTTAGGAGTGAGAAGATGAGCCGATGTAGAAAACATGAGCCTGGTTGTGGACCTCAAGGACCACAGGGACCTAAAGGGGTTAGAGGTCCCAGGGGGCGTAGAGGCAGAGGGCGAGATGGTCTTGATGGAGTAACAGGTTCTACAGGCGCTACTGGAACACTAGCAAATAACTTTTTATATGCTACCATAGCCGGTGCCGGTAATACTGCTGTTCTTCCGGCAAACAGTACGGTACCCTACGATACGGTTCTAGCTCAGGTAGGTTCTAATATAACTCTCGATCCCGCTACTGGAGCGGTCTCTTTAGTAGGAGGACATTTTTACTTAGTCATTTATACAGTAGGTCCTGTTACGAACAACCTTATATTTAACCTACTTTTCAATGGGGCTCTGGTTCAAGGAACCCAAACGCAAGTTACCAATAACTCAAATGCTCCTCACACTGCATCAACGATTATTGAAGTGCCTGCAGGCCCTCCTGGACTTGTGACCGTTTCCAACTTAGCTGCAACAGCGGTAACAAGACCACAATGTGGGATTACGGTATTCATGTTGAGTTAACAAAGTTGGTTCCGTATTTGTTTCTACTTCACTCGATACTCCAACTCTCCCAGCTCTACCTTCACTTGACCATGGGTCCAATCAATGATCTGTGCTTGGATCTGTGCTACTTCGTCTACGGGTACCCATAGAGTCCAGCTTATGTGCTCAGTAAACACGGGTTGGTCGAGGAAGTAGGGGGTTTGGCGTAGTTCGTGTTCGAGTTTTCCGATGTGGGCGTAGTCAAATGTGATGGTGATAGACTGATGGAGGACGGGTTGAACGATTCCTGCGGCTTCTAGGGCGGCGGAGGTTCCTTGGCTATAAGCTCGGACGAGACCGCCAGCCCCTAGTTTGATGCCTCCGAAGTATCGGGTAATCACGACTGCGGTATATTGAACTTTCTTGACATGTAGGACTTCAAGCATGGGTTTGCCTGCTGTGCCGGAGGGTTCGCCATCGTCGGATGCTTTTTGGATTAGATCGGTGACGAGGTAGGCAGAGCAGTTATGGCTCGCATCCCAGTATTTTTTAGCGATGTCGGCGATAAACTTCTGGGCTTCTTCTTCGGTTTTAACAGGGCTAGCTTGGCAGATAAAACGGGATTTTTGAATGATGATTTCCGTTTCGCCATATCCAGCAATAGTTAGATACGATAATGGTGTCTTCATGATGTGAGGGCTCCTCTCCCAAAGAAAAGACGGCTATAGGCGCCGTCTTGAGGTGTTGTTAATTTGTCTTTTTCGGTGAAGGGACCTCGATTTTATTTTGATCATACGGAAGGTCCAATTCTTTTTTAAGTAGATTGCTAACGCGATCACGCTCTTTTTGGCTAACTAAATCATACCAGATTCCGTTGATTCTTTCAGAAGGAGCTTGAATCGTGATGTGTTTGAAAGATTCTTTCGGAATGCCACGGTAGACGCTAGCTAGAGTAGGTATTTCAGAGGGACTAAAGCTATAGGCAAAGTTATTCCCTACGATTTCCGTGAGCGAAGTAAATTTGGTCAGTACTTGAACGCCTGTTAATTTGTCTAAAAGCTGATTAATGACTTCTTGTTGCCTTCGATTGCGGCCGTGATCTCCCTCAGGGTCTTGTTTTCGCATGCGTACATAGGCTAGTGCTTCTTCCCCGTTTAAGTGCATGGGTCCAAGGCGGAAGTGGATGATTTTATCGTTAAAGGAGTGATACGTGAAAGCTCTTTTGACATCTACATCGACTCCATTCAGTTGATTGACTACATCCATAAAGCCTTGGAAGTTAATCTTCGCATAGTAATCGATGGGGACGCCTCCTAGAAAGCTCTCAACCGTAAGTCGTACATTAGAAACGGGATCGACTCCTTTTTCTCTTCCCCATGTAGCCGCTGAGTTAATCTTATCTTTCCGACCATTTGTATGGGAGATCGTCGTCTGCGTATCGCGGGGGATACTGACGATGGATGCCGATTTTTTTTCTGGATTAATGGCGGCAACCATGAGGACATCCGAGCGCCACGACTCCTTTTCCCCTTTGGCAGTGCGTGAATCGACGCCCATGAGAAGGACGGTAAAGGGTTCTTTCCCAATCTCTACCTGCTTTTGCCTGAGGTCTGACTTTGTTGCATTTGAATCATGCCCTTTTGCTAGAGCAGTCCACATTTGATATATATAAAAGCTACCAATTAGAGCGAAAAGCGCCAAGCATACGAAGAGTATCCGATTCCTCTTTTTCCTTCGAGTTGCTCGTTGCTCTGAGCGTTGATTCTTCACCAAATGATTCCTCATTTCATTAGAAGCTTTGGAAAACGAATTGCTCTTATACTATCATTTGGGAAATATTAGGATCAAGCTTAGGAGAGAAAAAGAAAAAATACCTGAATGGATCAGGTATTTTTTCTTGGAAATTATGGAGTTGTCGTGGTTGATTTGTTTCCTTTGTTGGAGGAGTTTTGAGAATGGTTAGATTGACCATTAGGTTGTTTAGGCTGGTTGTTATTAGGTTGATTGGATTGATTAGAACCTGTACCTTCTGAATTCCGGTATGCCCTTGGAGAGATTTGCGTTGTAATCTGCTCAAGCGTTTTTGCCTGAAAAGGGTCCAGAGTATGATCATATAAGAGTGCGTGCTTGTCGTAGTCTTTCCCTAGATGTTTCAGTAACTCAGCGATGGCACGCTGGCGCTCCCCTTCTGGAACCGTTTGATATGACTTACCATCTCTAACCTCATAATTAAATAGGGTTATTGATTCTTTGTTGTGTTGTGCTTCGCGATACACATTAAATAATGGAAGTACCTCACCCATATCAAAGCTATAACGGAAGTTTTTGCCGACTGCTTTGGTGATGTCGCTAAACTGTGTAACTCCAGTAAATCCAATCATCTTATTTAAAATCAAATTAATGACTTCTTGCTGACGGCGATTTCGGTCATTATCATCTTCCATTTCTGGAGGAACTCTTGAGCCAGTGCCTTTATGCTCTTTACGAGTCCTTACATACATAAGAGCTTTTTCACCATCTAATTTGATTTGTCCTGGTTCGTATTTCAGCAATTTTCCACCATAGAACGGAACTTGGAATTTATATTTGTTATCTACCGTAATGCCACCTACTGCATCTACTAAATCCATAAATCCTGAGAAGTTAATCTGTGCTACGTAATTGATTTGGATCTTGTTATCTAAGAACTGCTCTACCTGTTTCACGATTTGTTGGTTTTTTGCTTTTGCATCCGAACCAGAGTGGAGGGCAGATAAGGTCTCCGTAATCTTGCCCTTGCTAGTCGAATTATAGAATTTCACATACGTATCACGAGGAATACTCATGGTTCGTACAGATTTTTCCTTTGGGTTTACGGTAGCTACCATTAAGACGTCAGGACGTCCTCCACTTTTGTTTTCATTTTCAAGATCATACTGGTCAATACCCACTAAAAGCATGGTAAAAGGCTCTTGCTTTACGTCTACTTTCTTGGCATCTGTTTTTAGGTTTTCGTCATGCGAGTTTGAAAATGCACTAATAAGATTCGTCGCATAATAGCCTGCTATACCAATAAAAAGAGCTAAGATCGAACTGATAATAATGATTCTTTTTTTCTTCTTCTTTTTACGACGCTCTACTCGTTGTTGTCGATTGCGTTGAGAGTTCATTCATCATGCTCCTTTCAGATATGATTCTCGAGTCATATTTGTTAGCGTTTGGCTGTATTTGTCTCGTTTGACTTCGTGGTTTTTGGCTTACGATCCGGGTTCTTGAGATCTTGTTCGAAATCGTATGCGAGATCTGTCGCATTGTATGGTTTATCCATTGCTTTTAGCAGTTCTGCGACGACTCGTTTGCGTTCGCCCTCTGTCGTGATCTGACAATCCCCATGTGGTGGTAAAGTTCTAGAATAAGTATTTAATTTAATAACTTGGTTATTTTCTTTGGGGATATCCGCATAGATACTCATTAGAGGTAATATATCAGAAAACCCAAAACTGTACTGGAAGTTATTCCCGATCACTTTGGTGATATCGGTAAACTGCGTTAAGCTTTTGAAGCTAAGCATTTTATCTAAAACTTGCCTTACGGCCTGTTGTTGTCGTTTGTTACGCCCGAGATCCCCTTCAGGATCCTGTTTTCGTTGTCGTACAAAAACAAGTGCTTCTTCCCCATTTAAATGTTGGTTTCCTTTTTTAAAGTGGAGATATTTCCCGCCAAATGTCTGCATTTTAAAGTCATATGGAACTTCTACGTCAACTCCACCCACTTGGTCGACAAGGTCCATAAATCCGCTAAAGTTGATTTTAGCATAATAATCAATGGGGATTTGTCGATTCAAAAAATCTTGAGCGGTTTCGCGTACAGAGTTGATTGGAGTAAGCTTATTTACACTCGTATATATGGAAGCGGCAGAAGCGTTGATTTTGGTTTGAGTCTTCGTTCCATGGATTTGAAAATAGGTATCACGAGGGATACTTACCATGTGTATGTTCTTTTTTTCTGGATTGATGACAGCGAGCATCATCACATCAGGACGCCAACCTTCTCTAGATTCTTTTTTGGAGTCGTATTGATCCGCTCCGATGAATAGGATAGTAAAAGGTTCTTTCTTTACATTGACTTGCTCTTCTCTTAAGGAAGATTTTCCTGCGGTAGAGTCTTGACTGCTGGTTACGGTTGTATAGAGATTATAGGCGTAAATACCAGCTGTAACAAGAAGAGAGGAGAGAATCACAGAGGTCCAGATGAGAATCTTTTTTTTCCTACTCTTTTTCTGAGTGGGTTGTTTATCCGAATCTAGGGGCTTAAAGCCATCTTGCATAACTAGCCCTCACTTATTTGTATAATTTTTTACTTCATCCTATCACCTTTTCTACTTTTTTAACATTATTAGTAAGCAAGGTACACAAAATCCTCAAAAATGCATGGAGACTTGGGATATGTGTGGGAGGTGGTGGAATATTTATTTAGTCGGAAAATACAACTATATGAATACCGAATATTGCTTGTGTTTATGTGTATAATCTTGTATTCTTAGTGGTGATATAGTGATTGACTGGAATTAAGTAGCCTCTTTTTACTAGGTGTTCACACGAGAAGTTTGTCATCAAGCTGAAGAGTAGAAACACCTTTCCAAGAGAGGAGAGGTTTTTTTATTTACATATAATGGTTATTTAGGGGGAGAATCCATGTCTGAAAAGAAGCGTGCGTTGTTTACTTCCGAATCCGTAACAGCGGGTCATCCAGATAAGATTTGTGACCAGATTTCGGATGCTATTTTGGATGCTATTTTGGAAAAGGATCCAAATGCTCGTGTCGCAGCAGAAACTTCTGTTACGACTGGCTTGGTTTTAGTTGCGGGTGAAATTACAACTAATTGCTATGTTGATATCCCAAAAATTGTACGTAAAACAGTAAGTGATATCGGATACACTCGTGCAAAATTTGGCTTTGATGCTCAAACTTGTGCTGTTTTGACATCGATTGATGAGCAGTCTGCGGATATCGCCCAAGGTGTCGATCAAGCGTTAGAAGCTCGTGAAGGTTCTATGACGGAAGAAGAGATTGAAGCGATTGGTGCAGGGGATCAAGGACTCATGTTCGGCTTTGCTTGTAATGAGACTCCAGAATTGATGCCGCTTCCCATTTCATTGGCACATCAACTAGCTAGAAGGCTTCATGAAGTACGTGTCGATGGAACGCTCAAATACTTACGTCCGGACGGGAAAATCCAAGTAACAGTTGAGTATGAAGACGACAAGCCAGTACGGATTGATGCACTTGTATGCTCAACTCAACACGCTGAGGATGCTACACTCGAACAAATTCAGAGCGATATACGAGAGCATGTCTTTGGTCCAATTGTTCCAAAAGATATGATCGATGAAAATACAAAGTACTTTATCAATCCGACCGGTCGATTCGTAATCGGTGGACCTCTTGGGGATGCTGGACTTACGGGTCGTAAAATTATCGTAGATACTTACGGTGGATATGCTCGCCATGGTGGTGGAGCATTCTCTGGTAAAGATCCTACGAAAGTAGACCGTTCTGCTGCATATGCGGCACGTTATGTAGCGAAGAACCTAGTCGCTGCTGGTCTTGCTGAGAAGTGTGAAGTGCAATTGGCTTACGCAATCGGAGTAGCTCGCCCTATGTCCGTTCGCGTTGAGACATTTGGTACTGGTAAAGTTGATGAAGCGGTTCTAGTTGAATTGGTAAACAAACATTTCGACCTCCGCCCAGCCGGAATCATTCGCCAACTAGACCTACGTCGTCCACTCTACCGCCAAACTGCTGCTTACGGTCACTTCGGTCGTACGGATATCGACCTCCCATGGGAGCGTACAGATAAAGTAGAAGCGTTAAAAACAGACGCAGGCTTATAAGCGAATCACGAAGAGTCATCCAACAAAGGATGGCTCTTTTTGTTTAAACAAAAAAGGATTCATGATAGAATAAAAAGAGATGTCAGGCGATTTTGGATATTCATCAAGGGAGTGAGGTGAACGTTTTGATTGAGAGTCCGTTTCTTCACCAGCGAAATGCCAAATTAGGCGAGCCTTCCCATATATCCCCCATCCGTGTCTTATTAGCAGATTCTAGTGATATTTATCTGAATAGATATAAAAATATATTTTCTTATTATCCTGAGTTGCAAATTGTAGCATCTTGTGTAGATGGATCAGAGGTAGCGCATGTATGTGAAACTCTTACACCACAAGTCGTTGTGATGGATCTATATCTTCCTAGAATGGATGCAGTGGAGGTAACGTATCACATTAATCGAGTGACTCCTCAAACAAAAGTCCTCATCCTGACAGATCAAGCAGATCAGTATGCAGTGGAAGCCATCCGTAATGGAGCGACTGGCTATCTATTAAAGGGAATGGAACCGCAACAACTCATCGAGGCCTTAAGAGTGATTGTCTGTGGTGGCACCTATATACATCCAGTATTGATAGGCAGGATGGCGAGTGAACTTCGGAGATTAAGCCGGCAAGAAGGTGCTTTTAGTCGAATTCATACTTCGTATCATATAGTGAATTGGCAAGAGATTCTAACCAATCGCGAGATGGAGGTTTTACGCCTGCTGTCACAAGGAAAAAATAACAGGGCGATTGGAGAGCATTTATTTATTAGTGAGAAGACCGTTAAGAATCATGTAAGCAAAATCTTATATAAATTAGATGTCCAAGATCGTACACAAGCTGTATTGCTTGCTATCAAATACGGATGGGTTCAATTAATATAGAAATCCAGTTGAGATGGGAAAAGGGGGTTTGTGATTATGATGGTGTGGGTTTGTTTAGCAGGGGTGATTACCTATTTTGTCGTCTGGATGTTAGTCAAGAGATCCAATTGGCTATACGGAAGTTATTATCATAATAAAGCATCGCACTTGGTCGTCATTGCAGATAATACAGAACAGCAATTAGAATGGTGGATTCGATCTTACTATACGAATCGTCGTATTTCAGGGAGTCATGGAAAGGTGAGCTGCCTGTTAATTGGCCACACAGAAGAGGCAGATCGATTACTGGAGAAGCTAAATCGTAGATACGTGGAATTGGAGTTTATTCATATGCCATCTGATGATGGAGCTGTCGAACGATGGATGAAAGCCAATCAGAAGGTTGGCGAGCGATTTATTGTGATGGATCTACGAGTTTCGTATGAAGAGGATACAGATAAAGGAAAGTGGTCAGCATCGTAATATCACCAGACTCCGTGTGCGTGTCTGGTTTTTTTATTGGGTGTGGGGTGATGTGATCGGTGAACATGAAACAGGAAAGCGAGTATGTTTATTCATTTTGGGAAGGACGTTTGCTACTAGATCAGGAAGTGGAACGATTTCGAACGCTCCATTTTCCTCAAAAATCGGAGGATGAGTGGCAGGAAATGATTCAGCAATGGAGAGAGAAAAATTGGCTTTCTGTGTTTCCCGCTATTCAGCGTCGGAGCGGGAGATGGAAGTGTCTTCGTTGCGGTGCAGATCAAGAGCTTATCTTCTTCACTCCTTGTGGGAGGTGTGAACGAGACACTTGTGCTAGCTGCAAACATTGTCTACTACTCGGACGAGCAAGGAGTTGTCATCAATTGTACCAGTTTGTTCGAGAGGAGCCGGACAGAGCGCCAATCCCTCGAATTGTAACGCCGCCTTCGATCCAATTAACGGCGAAGCAATTGGTCGCAGCGCAGAAGTTATCTGTTTATGTGAAGCAACAAGCGCCTACTGTCTTGTTTTGGGCTGTTACGGGAGCGGGTAAGACGGAGACGATGATCCCGGTGATCGAACTGTTGATTCGGCAAGGGAAGTCGGTACTATGGTGTACGCCTAGACAAGATGTGGTAAAGGAATTAGCCCCGCGGTTGAAAAGAATGTTTCCAGATGGGCTGGTTTCGGAACATTATGCAGGAAGCCCAGACGAATGGATGCTAAGCCCGCTGATGATTGCAACGGCACATCAGACGATTCGAATGGCTCACCTCTTTGATCTAGTCATCGTGGATGAAGCGGATGCTTTTCCGCTCGAGGGGAACCCGGCATTAGAATATTCGATCCAGAGATCCAAAAGAACGGGAGGTACGATGATTCTCTTAACTGCGACGCCGACGGATTCATGGATTCGTAAGATGAGAAAAGGGGAACTCCCTACCGTCCTACTACCATGTAGATTTCACGGCAAACCGATGCCGTGCCCGATTTGGAAAAGGGAGACGAATCTGTGGAGACAGATCAAATCTCATACGATGAACGGAACCATACAACGAATCTTAGGTGAGATTACGAGTACAGATGGACAAGCATTGTGGTTTGTGCCCCGTATAGAGGATGTAAAGGTAGTAGCAGAATGGTTAAAAAGAGGATTCCCACGTGATGAGGGAAAAGTGGATTTTGTCTCTAGTACAGATGAAAACCGAACGAGTAAAATTTTGCGATTTCGGAATGGAAGTATTCTTCATCTCGTAACGACTACTATTTTAGAACGTGGTATTACCGTTCCACAATGTAACGTGATCGTACTACGTGCAGATCATTTCGTATATGATCGGGCTTCTTTAGTCCAAATTGCAGGGAGGGTTGGAAGAAGTTTGCAGTACCAAGCAGGAAAAGTGTGGTTTTTATCCAATCATAAAACAGAACCTATTTGCCAAGCGATTCGGGAGATACAACTCTTAAATCGAGAGGCATGCAAGGAGTTTGGCGGATGAGGAGTTGGTGGTCGAAATTATTGGGTGATTCGTCTGCATCTTGTTGGTTTTGTCAGTCTCCTCGTCCTAGGGTGATAGGCAATCCTATTTGGGAACAGTTATGTGCAGGTTGTACGGAGAAACGCAAGATTTTAGCATACCCACAGTGCAAGATTTGTGGGAAACCGAATTCGATTGACGATTCCTTTTGCTACGATTGCTTGCGGACTCCTGAGTTTGAAAGAGTTGTAAATATGAGTTGTGTCGAGTATAACCATTGGGCGCGCTTAGTTGTTCAGCAATGGAAGTATCGGGGGGATGAGCGACTATCGAGACCGATGGGGCTTTGGATGGCTTCGTTAATCAAGCAACATTTTTTACATAGGGATCGCTTTTTGATTACATATGTTCCCTGCCATCGCAAGAGAGTATATGAGCGTGGGTTTGATCAAGCAAAACAGCTAGCTCATATTATCGGTGCACAATTACATGTTCCTGTAGTAGATTTATTAGTTCGAGAGATTTATCAAGATCAGCCCCAAAGCAAGCGAAGTCGAGATCAAAGACTTCAAGCACTCGTAGGTACTTTTTCATACCAAGGAAAACAGTTGGATTCAATAGGTCAATCTGTTCTTTTAGTCGATGATGTGTATACAACTGGATCAACCGTAAGAGAGTGCGCAAAGCTCTTACGAAAGGCTCATTTTCACCCTGTTGCGTGTACATTTGCAAGGGCGAATTCCGAATATGTATAAAGCGAGTGGGTTTTGGAAAGACAGATGAATAAGAAAAAATGAGGAGAGTGTAAGGTATGAATAAATCAGAATTAGTGGAACGTGTAGCAGAGTCTACTGGAAAATCAAAAAAAGAAGCAAGTGCTGTAGTAGATTCTGTGCTACAAGCGATTGCTGAGGCTCTTGTTAGTGGAGATAAAGTGACATTGGTAGGTTTTGGTAATTTTGAGGTGAAAGAACGTGCCGCTCGTATGGGGCGTAATCCACAGACTGGTGAAGAGATTCAGATTGAAGCAAGCAAGGTACCTGCTTTTAAACCAGGCAAACAACTAAAAGATGCAGTAAATGTATAGTTTGGTCCATAAGACACTTCCTCGCGGGGGTGCCTTATTTTTTTGCAATGGAAATAAGGCACTTCCTCTAGGGAAGTGAACAGTTGAAGAAGGAAAAGAAATCGCCTGATAGCGTAGACATCAGGCGACAGAAATATTTGAATAACCGAATCGATAGATTCAATCCCTAAACATTAGACTAATCGAACGATACTAAGGGTAACAGATCCACCCGTTGGGCCCGGCGGAAAAGTAAGTGCTTGACCCCCTTGATTTACAAGAGTAAGGGTTTGCGGACCAGGACCCGTTGTTGATCGTATGATGCTTCCACCAAACGTTATAAGTTGGTTGGGGGCGTTATTTCTCTGAAATAGCATAATTTGAGTGCCATTCAGCCGTAGAGAAATTGACATATTAGCACCTGATTGAGCAATATTTTGTACTGAGATTAAATACGTTTGATTTGTCCCTAATCCAATCGTGGAAGAAGGTGCAGTAAACGTAATATCAGTGCCACTTTTTTCCGCTTCGGTATCAAATGTTACAGCAGCACCAGCTGCAACAGATGTTGCTCCAAGGTATTGGATGGTAGCATTATTTGCTACAGTGGACGGTCCCGAAGGTCCTGTAGTTCCCGAAGGTCCCGAAGGTCCTTGAGGTCCCGTGCCGCCTTGAGGTCCCGTAGGTCCTTGAGGTCCCGTACCGCCTTGAGGCCCCGTACCGCCTTGAGGCCCAATGCCGCCTTGAGGTCCCGTGCCGCCTTGAGGTCCCGTATCGCCTTGAGGTCCCGTAGTCCCGGTAGGTCCCGAAGGTCCTTGAGGTCCCGTGCCGCCTTGAGGTCCCGTGCCGCCTTGAGGTCCCGTATCGCCTTGAGGTCCCGTGCCACCTTGAGGTCCCGTGCCACCTTGAGGTCCCGTATCGCCTTGAGGTCCAATGCCGCCTTGAGGTCCCGTGCCACCTTGAGGTCCCGTATCGCCTTGAGGTCCTATACCGCCTTGAGGTCCCGTACCGCCTTGAGGTCCTGTATCGCCTTGAGGTCCTATACCGCCTTGAGGTCCAGTAGCCCCGGTAGTTCCCGAAGGTCCTTGAGGTCCAATGCCGCCTTGAGGTCCTGGAGGTCCAGACGGTCCCGTGTCGCCTGTAGCTCCTGTAGTTCCCGTCGGCCCGGTAGCGCCTGTAGGAACTTCTAGCCTTACATTGGCAGAACCAGGTGTTACCGAAACTTCTAACGTATCGGATAGAATGTTTAGTGTATCCCCGAAATCAAGTGGAACAGCTCCGTCTGCGCCTGAATTCCCTTGAACCTGGAATAAGAAACCGCCTGTAGCAAAAATTCCCGTGATGCCTTGAGGTCCTTGAGGTCCTTGAGGCCCTGTGGTTCCTGTGGCTCCAGTCGGTCCAGTCGGTCCAGGAGGTCCTCCGGTTGCTCCTGTGGCTCCCAGTGGTCCTTGAGGTCCGAGTGGTCCTACTGTAACATCTGTATCTAACACGTTTTCTAGCTTCTGGTTTAAAATCCATTCTTTCTTTCCGATTATATTGATCGTGTCACGAACACTTTCATTGATGGTAAGTAAGTCGTTGATGGAGGGTTGAAAGGTTGTTGACACTCCGGGTAGAGTTCCTAGAACATATTGGAGCTTTTCGCCCTCGGCATTAATAATGTGACTTAGACCTAGCTCTTCTAACGCAATCGATGATAGTAATAAATTTACTGCATCTTCTCTCGTAATGCTTATATTAGGTGATATATTAGGTATATTTGCTTGAGACATAGTATACCTCCTTTAAAATGATTCCTACTATATCTATGATTGATTCTTAGATTTGAACTAATGCATTTACCCTGTCGCGCTGTATACCCATATTAAAAATCTCTATTTCTCTGTGTGTGAGTTTTAGCCAAATCCAGGTTAGAACAGGATTCGTAGAAAAGCTGGTGTTCACCTATTCAGGGTGTTAGTCCAGAAGGAGAAAAAGTCCGTCGTTATCAGAAGAAAACAGTCCTTGATATATTGGTTTATGGATGGTATAAGGTTGCTGAAATGTTTCTTTTTTTCAAAATTGTTGAACACATATTTATGTATTCTTCTTTCTTAATTTAATAGGCATACAACACAACCGGATAAATGCATTAGTTCAAATCTAAAAATCAATCATATATATAGTAGGAATCAGTTTAGTAGGAATTGTTTATAAGGAGGTATACTATGTCTCAAGCAAATATACCTAATATATCACCTAATATAAGCATTACAAGAGAAGATGCACTGAATCTTCTATTATCATCGATCGCATTAGAAGAGCTAGGGCTAAGTCACATTATTAATGCCGAGGGTGAAAAGATTCAATATGTTCTAGGAACTCTCCCTGGAGTGTCAACCATCTTTCAACCCACCATTAGCGATTTACTTACGATCAACAACAGTGTTCGCGACACGATTAATGTGATCGGACAGAAAGAATGGATTTTAAACGAGAAGTTAACCAATGTGTTAGGTACAGCCATTGCGAGGGGACCAACGGGACCCCAGGGGTCATTCGGACCGACAGGCTCATCAGGAGGACCTCCTGGACCGCCGGGATCGATTGGAGCCCCAGGAGTCACAGGACCCCAAGGACCGACAGGATCTCAAGGACCGACAGGATCCTTTGTTACAGGTGATTTATTATTTTTTGTTCAAGGGAATACAGGCGCAGACGGAACTGTTCCACTCGGTTTCGGAGAAATACTAAACATTCTATCCGATACGTTAGAAGTTTCGGTAGCCCCTGGTTCTGTTAATGTAAGGCTAGAGATCCCTTCAAACCTTAACGACGGGTTTACAGGAGCTACAGGATCTAAAGGGACCACCGGACCCATAGGACCTATAGGACCCCAAGGTTTCACGGGACCCCAAGGTTTCACGGGACCCCAAGGTTTCACGGGACCCCAAGGTTTCACGGGACCCCAAGGTTTCACGGGACCCCAAGGTTTCACGGGACCCCAAGGCTTCACAGGACCCCAAGGTTTCACGGGACCCCAAGGGAACGGACTGACTGGACTTATAGGACCCCAAGGCTTCACGGGACCGCAAGGTTTCACGGGACCGCAAGGCTTCACGGGACCCCAAGGCTTCACAGGACCGCAAGGCTTCACGGGACCCCAAGGCTTCACAGGACCGCAAGGCTTCACAGGACCGCAAGGCTTCACGGGACCTATTGGGACTCAAGGCGCGACAGCAACGTTTGTTTTGAACAATTTTCTTACCATTCAATCATCAACACCTGTTGCAATTGGTGCTTCCTACAACTTTGATACCGTTGTAGAATCAAGTGGCACTGATATTACGTTTACTTCACCTTCTACTACTATTGGATTAGGGGCAAATCAAACGTATTTCATTGCAGTAGAATCTATTGTTTTTTCAACACAAAATATTCGTGTGTCGCTAGAATTGAATGGCACGCAAATTCAACACTACGCTGATCCACTTACAAATAGTTCTTTAACTTTATCTGGAAATATCATTATCCAAACGGGCCCTGGTCCTAATAACCTCACCCTTACAAACATAGGTACTGCAAGCCTTAGTGTTGGTGGACCAACTACTATGAGTATCGTCCGATTAGCCTAGAGCACATATTTATATTCTTCTGTCTTACTTGATCATTACGCTCATATAATCTAGTTCGCACAAGTTTTGGACAACGTATGACAGAGAGTATATACCCATGTTAACTTGACATGATGAAAGTTCTGGTGATATAGTTTAATCGCAAAGATGTAACTCTTCTGCAATATTTTTTAACCAAGAAGGAAGTGTTTTCATGCAAGGCAAAGTAAAATGGTTTAACGCTGATAAAGGCTATGGCTTCATCGAGCGCGAAGGCGGAGACGACGTATTCGTACATTTCACCGCAATTCAAACCGACGGATTCAAAACCCTTGAAGAAGGTCAAACAGTAGAATTCGAAATCGTTGATGGCCCACGTGGACCACAAGCGGCAAACGTAGTAAGAGCTTAATTGGCTTTTTCGAGGACTTCTTCAAGTCTAATACTAAGCTAGTCCACTCCCTATGCCTATTGGCTAGGGAGTTTTCTATTTATCTAGGGGAGGGCGTAGCAAATGAATCTTACATGGAAGAGAGCCTCTGAGTTGTCCGTCGATCAACTCCTCCAAGTGTGGAATCAAAGCTTTGAAGGCTATTTTGTAGATATGACGATGACGGCTAGTCAGTTAGAGGCTAGATTCGTACGCGATCAAATCTCGTTAGATCATTCGATCGTTGGTTATGCGAACTCGGAGCCGGTAGGGCTGGTACTAAATGCTCTTCAGATGATAAAAAGTCAGAAGATTTCATGGAATGGCGGTACTGCTGTTATGCCTAAATATCGGAATCAGAAGTTGGGGCATCTTTTTATGGAGCGGGTTTTAGAGATCTATCAGGAACAAGGTGTTCAGACTGCGTATTTAGAGGCATTTGCAGAAAATGCCCCCGCTATCCGGCTCTATGAGAAGATGGGCTATCAAGCAATAGATCGTCTTTGTTTCTACAGCTTGCGGACAGAGGGATCTTGGGCAGGGTCTATCCGGGGCTTACCGGATTGGATGGTTCGATCTGTGAGTCCAGAGGAAGTGAGTAAGCTTTCGTTTTATCAGCATTTTGCTCCTTGGCAAACACAGTGGGATCATATACCGGAAGCAAAAGGAATGATCCTTGAACATCCTGAGTACGGTCCCATTTCATATGCTCTTTATCGATTGACGAGAGAGGAAGAGAAAGCTCAAACGGTGGTGACTCTGTATCAAGTAGGATTTGCTACCGAATTCCAAATGAATCCTGAGGCAAATGAGCAATTGATTCATCATCTATTTGCCACACATCAGGATGCATTCTTACTGTATACAACCGTTAATTTATCAATGAAAAATCAAGTGTTCCTACATATGTTAGAGCAGTATGGTTTTGAAAAATCAATTGAACAAGTGTTTATGAAGAAAGACTTTCTTGGAACCAATTGATTGATTATCATCGTTTCCTTTTTTTCAAGCCTTATTGGGATAATTTAACTTCCTTTTTTCGTAAAGATTTAGGAGGAATTTTTTCTGTGAATGGGTAATAGATAGATATAAAGCGGAAGGAGGATTCAATTATGGATTATATCGTCCGTGGCAATAATGTTGTGGTGACAGATGCACTAAGAGAGTACGTCGAAAAGCGTTTAGCAAAACTGGAGCGTTACCTCATAAGTAATGATACTTCTGAGGCGCATGTATCGTTAACTGTACAAGGCAGCAAAGATCAACACAAGGTGGAAGTAACGATTCCGTTTCCAGGGTTACTTCTTCGAGCCGAAGATCAAGGTGAGGATATGTATGCATCGATTGATCTTGTGGTAGAGAAGCTAGAACGTCAGGTTCGTAAGTACAAAACCCGAATTCATCGCAAAGCCCGTCAGGAAGGTAGTCTCCGTTCGCAATATATGGAAGAAGCTTTAGCCGCTTACTCAGCTATCGCGGCAACAGCAGTGGAAGAAGAGTGGGATTCTAGTTCCCCCTCCGATGTCGAGATCGTCCGCACGAAGCGTTTTCAGTTTAAACCAATGGGGATGGACGAAGCCGTGTTACAAATGGACATGCTAAGTCATAACTTCTTTGTCTTTGAAAATGCTGAGACAGACGAGGTAAATGTGGTTTATCGCAGAAAAGATGGTAAGTATGGACTCATTACTCCAGAGTAAGATGCTGGAAAATGAATTGATGATATATGAATGAATGGTAAACAGACTAAAGGCTAATGGGGTTACTCATCAGCCTTTAGTCTGTTTTATGTCAGATTAGTCTGGATGGTTTAGAGTGGAATGGGTTCTGTGTTAAGATAGGCATCATACACTATGCCCTAGGTCGTTGGAGGAATGATGATGAAAGTCGTAACAGTGGTGGGAGCTCGTCCGCAATTTGTAAAAGCAGCTCCAGTATCACGAGCAATCCGTTCGCGTGGACAAGAAGTTCTTGTGCACACAGGACAACACTATGATCAATCGATGTCGGATATTTTCTTTGAAGAACTGCAAATTCCTCATCCTGAATACCATTTGCATGTCGGTTCCAAATCGCACGGTGCACAAACAGGAGAGATGTTAACAAGAGTTGAAGAAGTGTTGCTGAAAGAGAAACCTGACGCACTACTCGTATATGGAGATACCAATTCTACTCTTGCGGGAGCTCTTGCCGCGGCGAAACTACATATTCCAGTAGCACATGTAGAAGCGGGACTTAGAAGTTTTAACCGCCGCATGCCTGAAGAGGTAAACCGTGTACTAACGGACCATGTATCTCACTGGCTATTTTGTCCGACTGAGACGGCTGTGAGGCATTTATCCTCTGAAGGAGTGACCAAAGGAGTTTCTCTTGTTGGGGATGTCATGCTAGATGTGGTGAATTTTAATCGTACCTTAGCAGAGAAACGATCCCAGATACTAGATGAATGTCGGATTACGTCTAAATCGTATATTTTGGTTACCTTGCATCGTGCAGAAAATACTGATGATCCGGCTCGTCTAGGAGCGATCGTGTCCGCATTGAACGAGCTACCTATGACTACGATTCTCCCTCTACATCCGCGTACCGTTGGGAAGTTAGAGCAGTTCGGCTTACAGATTACGAACCCTAACGTGCGGGTGATTCCGCCTGTGGGTTACTTAGACATGTTGCAGTTAGAGGTGCATGCGAGTAAGATCCTAACCGATTCGGGTGGCGTACAGAAGGAAGCTTTTTTTGCACAAGTTCCTTGTATTACGATGCGCGATGAGACCGAGTGGACAGAGACAGTAGAGCTTGGAACCAATGTATTAGTTGGAGCCAATACTGCACAGATTCTTGAGATGGTGGAGCGGTTTACAGTCGATTTCTCAGAGGTGCCAGCCGCATTTGGAGATGGGACAACCGCTACACAGATCGTGGACATCTTAGAAAAAGAACTGTGATGAGAGATGAATGATTTTGTTATTACAAGGAAGTGTGAAGAGCGATGAAGATTTGGTTGGCTAATCACTATGCTGTTCCTCCAAATATTGCGGGGATTACTAGGCACTATGAGCTAGCAAAAGAATGGGCGGAAGAAGAGGGAGCAGAAGTGGATCTGTGGATGTCTCGCTTCGTCCATCCTCGCCGTAGTTGGGTAACAGAAGAAGAGAAACAGGCGATCCCTCCTGTAAAAGGGTTGCGCTTAAATTGGCTATGGTCGTTTCCGCATAAGGTAAACGATTTTCGTAGAATGATTAACATGGCAAGCTTTGCGGTCGTGTTTTTCTTGCAGGGTTTGTTTAAGAAGCGTCCAGACGTGTTGATTGCTTCCTCGCCACATCTCTTCCTCGCCTTTTCAGGGTGGATGTTAGCGGCAATCAAGCGCGTTCCGTTTGTGTTTGAAGTCCGGGATCTCTGGCCAGATTCCCTGATCAAGATGGGCGGGCTTACTAATAAACATATTATTCGAATCTTGACTTGGATGGAGAATCATCTGTATCGAAAAGCGGACCAGATTATCGTTCTTACCGATCATCAACGTACGTTTATCACGGATCGGGGAATTGATCCAAGCAAGATTGAACTGATTCCCAACGGAGTGGTACTCGGTTCATGGGAGCCTACACTGGAGACAAGAGATGAGTTCCGCAAGCGGATGGGAATTCCAGAAAATGAGTTTTTGGCTGTCTATACGGGGGCACATGGACCAGCAAACGCTTTGGAGTATGTAGTGCGCGCAGGACAATATCTGGAACCAGGAACGTCGATTGTACTGATCGGGGATGGTCCTGAAAAAGAGAAATTGGTTCGTCTTCGTGAGGAATTAGGATTAGCGAATGTTCATCTACTGGATCCTGTTGCGAAGTCAGAGATCTTTGATTACACGTATGCGGCCGATTGTGGAATCATTTCCCTAGCTGATAACGAAGTGTTTCGCGGTGCGCGTCCAAACAAATTATTTGACTATACGTTTTTAGGAAAACCTATTGTATCAACGGTAGATGGAGAAGTCCGCGAGATTGTGGAGAAGAATGAAGTGGGGATTTTTGCTGGTGCGGAAAATCCGGAAGGGCTAGCAGCCGCCATTGGCCAGGTACGGCAATATTCGGAAGAGAAAAAAGCGCAGATTGCCGCAAATGGTCTCGATTATATTGACCGTGAAGGAGATCGTAAGAAGCTTGCTCATGCGTTTTACTTGCGTTTGAAAAAATTGGTATCGAAAGAGAAGTAAGAGTTACCCATACAAGGGTCATGGTGGAAGATTCATAGAGAGAAAGGGGAGTTGAACGTTTTTCGGCATCTGTTCTCTCTATCGAATCATCCGGATGGTTTTCTTTCTGTTTTCTGTTTTGTTAAAGGATTAAAGTGAAAAACAGTATGTTATTTGATAGAATAAATAATAGTATGTTGAAAACGGTATGAGACTACCTCTTGGAGGGTGTTTAAATGATTAAAGCGCTGAAGAAGTTTTTAGATCCGACTGAACGACAATTGAAAAAGTATTTTCAGCTTGCTAAGCAGGTTGATGCGTTGGAAGAACAGATGATTGCATTAAGTGATGAAGCATTGCAAGCCAAAACGGGAGAATTCCAAAAACGTTACCAAGACGGGGAAACGTTAGATGACCTTTTGGTAGAAGCGTTTGCTGTTATGCGTGAAGCAGGAAAACGTGTGCTGGGCATGCGTCACTTTGAGGTGCAATTAATCGGTGGAATGGTGATTCACAACGGTGATATCGCAGAGATGAAGACGGGGGAAGGAAAAACCTTAGTGTCTACTCTACCTGCATATCTCAATGCGATTTCAGGCAAAGGCGTTCATATCATTACGGTGAACGATTACCTGGCCCAACGTGACAAAGAGTGGATGGGTCAAGTGTTTGAGTTCCTCGGGTTAACAGTTGGGCTCAATCTGCCATTTATGTCGCCAGAAGAGAAGCGAGAGGCTTATGCCGCTGATATCACATTTGGTACGAATAATGAGTTCGGCTTTGACTACCTGCGTGACAATATGGTAACGGATGTTGATAGTTTATCGCAACGCGAATTAAATTTCGCAATTGTCGATGAGGTTGACAGTATTTTAGTCGATGAAGCTCGAACTCCGCTTATTATTAGTGGGCAAGCAGCGAAAGCGACTGATTTGTACTATACTGCGGACCAGATTATCAAACGTCTACGCGATGAAGAAGATTATTCAATTGATATTAAGACGAAGCAAGTGGCATTAACGGATGATGGGGTTAAGAAAGTAGAGTCTTTCTTAGGTGTTGAAAATTTATTTGATATGAAGCACATTACCCTAAATCACCATGTGCAACAGGCATTAAAAGCCCATGTGATCATGAAGTGTGACCAAGATTATGTCGTTACCGAAGAGGGCGAAGTGGTCATCGTTGACGAATTCACAGGACGTTTGATGCAAGGTCGTCGTTATAGTGATGGTTTACATCAAGCGATCGAGGCGAAAGAGGGTCTAGAAGTACAGAGAGAGAGCATGACCCTAGCAACGATTACGCTACAAAACTATTTCCGGATGTACGATAAGTTGGGTGGCATGACGGGTACTGCGAAGACAGAGGAAGAGGAGTTCCGTAAGATTTACAACATGGATGTCTTACAAATTCCTACCAACCGTCCGATGATTCGTGACGATAAAAATGATGTACTCTATAAGACAGAAGAGGCGAAGTTCCGTGCCGTTGTGGAGGAAATCGCAGTAAGTCATCAAACAGGGCGACCTGTATTGGTGGGAACGGTATCGATTGAGAACTCCGAGAAGCTTTCTCGTCTTCTGAAGAAACGTGGCATCGCTCATCAAGTACTTAATGCGAAAAACCATGCTCAAGAGGCTGAGATTGTAGCACAAGCAGGTCAAATGGGCGCTGTTACGATTGCGACTAATATGGCTGGTCGTGGTACCGATATCAAGCTGGGCGAAGGTGTAGGCGAGTTAGGTGGCCTTCACATTATTGGTACAGAACGTCATGAAAGCCGTCGGATTGATAATCAGCTCCGTGGTCGTTCAGGTCGTCAGGGAGATCCAGGTACCTCTCAATTCTTCCTTTCGTTCTCTGATGATTTAATGCGTCGTTTCGGTTCTGAGCGAATCGAAGGCTTGATGGATCGTCTGGGCATGGATGAAGACCAACCGATTGAAGGTGGCATGTTTAGCCGTGCTGTAGAGAATGCACAGAAAAAGGTGGAAGGAAATAACTTCGATACACGTCGTTGGGTCTTGCAATACGACGATGTGATGAACCAACAACGGGGTATTATCTACACGCAACGGAAAGATATTTTAACTTCTACTGATCTGCAAGATGTCGTGCTTAACATGATTAAGGCTGATATTGAGCGGGTGGTTAGTATCCATACTGCCGATAGTGATGAGGATGAATGGGATCTAGATGCAATTGTCGACTATGCACATAGTAACTTGCTTCCAGATGACACATTGGATGATGACGATCTGGAGCATAAAACTCCACAAGAAATCATCGACATTCTCTCTGAAGAGGTAGAGAAGTTCTATCAGCAACGTGTGGAAGAGATCGGTCATGATCGTTTCCTAGAGTTTTCAAAGGTGGTAATCCTGCGCACAGTAGACCGCAAATGGATGGATCACATTGATGCGATGGAGCAATTGCGTCAAGGGATTCACCTTCGTGCCTATGGCCAAGATAATCCACTTCGTAGCTATCAAATGGAAGGCTTCGCCATGTTTGAAGCGCTCACAGCTGAGATCCAAGAAGAAGTGGCGAAGTATATGATGAAAACCGTCATCGAAGAAGATGAAGTCATTGAAGTAGAGCCAAACGAAATCGTCGTGAATGCTCAAGCCGTTTCGGGTGACGACACCGAACGCTCTAAAGAAGCCAAAAAGAAGCGCCCTGTCCGCAATATGGAAAAAACAGGACGTAACGACCTTTGCCCGTGTGGAAGCGGCAAAAAATACAAACAGTGCTGTATGAAAAAGTCACAGTAACTCATAACCAACAGGAGAAGGTAGCCCCACGTGCTACCTTTTTCTCCATCCTATTTGAATCGTGGGTTTCCTTACTCGTATACGTTATAATGGGAATACATGTCCCGGAACAATCTAGTATTGCTTAAGCACCAGCTCTAGAGCAAACTAAAAGAAACAACTATATACACGCATAAGAGGTGAGAGCTTTGGATCTATCAGAAATCAGACACGAGCTCCAGAATACAGCCAAGCGACTGGCGGACATTCGGGGGTCTCTTTGACTTAGACCAGAAAAAAGCAAGGCTACAAGAACTCGAAACACAAATGACAGACGCTACTTTTTGGAATGACCAACAGGCAGCTCAAAAAGTAATCGATGAGATGAAATCATTGAAGGAACAAGTGGAACAAATCACATCCCTCGATGAAGCACTTGAAGAGCAAAACATGATGTTAGAACTAATTATGGAAGAACAAGACGAAGACTTGCTAGAAGAACAGAAGAAAGCAGTGAAGCAACTTGTCAAAGATGTTGATGCCTTTGAGCTTCACATGATGCTGAGTGAGCCATATGACCGAAATTCAGCTATCTTAGAACTACATCCGGGCGCGGGTGGCACAGAGTCTCAGGACTGGGCTGAGATGTTGTTGCGTATGTATACCCGTTGGTCCGAACGAAATGGATATAAAGTGGAAACCCTTGATTATTTGCCTGGAGATGAGGCAGGAGTGAAAAGTGTTACCTTACTCATCAAAGGAGTAAACGCATACGGCTATCTAAAAGCGGAAAAGGGTGTGCATCGCTTAGTACGGATTAGTCCGTTCGACTCTTCTGGGCGTCGTCACACGTCCTTTGCTTCCTGTAACGTTATGCCTGAGGTAGATAATGATATTGAAATCGAGATTCGTACAGAAGATCTCAAGATTGACACCTACCGATCTAGTGGAGCAGGCGGGCAGCATGTAAATACAACGGACTCGGCTGTTCGGATCACACATATTCCTACCAACGTGGTGGTAACTTGTCAATCAGAACGCTCCCAAATTAAGAACCGTGAACGAGCGATGAAGATCTTGAAAGCGCGTTTGTATGAAAGACAGCTAGAAGAACAACAAAAAGAGATGAACGCCATAAAAGGGGAGCAAGCAGAGATTGGCTGGGGAAGCCAAATCCGTTCTTATGTATTCCACCCTTACAGCATGGTAAAAGATCATCGTACATTAGTAGAGATGGGGAATGTCCAAGCTGTTATGGATGGCGACATTACCTCCTTCATCGAAGGATACCTTCGTAGCAAAATGAAATAATGTTAACTTCATCAAAGCGACCGATTTACAATTCGGTCGCTTTGATTTCATTTCTTCCAGTGAAATGTTACAATATAGTAGGTTTGCGGTAGATAGACTAAGATGGATGAAAACATTTTCCAATTTTTATATTTTTATGAATGAATAGTTCGTTTTGTATAATCAAGGAGGAGAATATAGCTCTTTCTTGAACTAATTGAAAGAACCCTTGTTTGAAAGCGATGAATCAAGCATGATAGTTAAAGGCGGAGAAGGGTGGATTATATGATGGAAACATATAAACATTTATTGGTAGAGAAATCAGATGGAACGGTAATGGTCACCTTAAATCGTCCGAAAGTATTAAATGCACTTAATGTGGAGTTGTTAGAGGAGTTAGACCAGGTTGTTACTTGGATTCAGCAAGAAGAGTCAGTTCGTGCAGTCATTATAACAGGTGCGGGTGAGAAAGCGTTTGTAGCAGGAGCAGATATTACAGAGTTGCGTCAGATCGAGACATCGATTGAGGCAGAGCAGAAAGCGTTACGAGGACAAGCCATTTTCCAAAAAATAGAGGATCTAACCAAGCCGGTTATCATGGCAATTAATGGATTTGCTCTAGGTGGAGGTTGCGAACTTGCTATGTGTGGGGATATGATACTAGCATCAGATCAAGCTTCATTTGGACAACCAGAGATTAATCTAGGTGTTATCCCTGGCTATGGAGGCACGCAACGCCTTGCTCGCGCGATTGGACGTAATCATGCCAAATATCTCTGTATGACGGGAGACCGTATTTCTGCGCAAGAAGCGTATCAATTAGGGCTCGTACAGAAAGTTGTGCCTGCTGCCCAATTAATGGATGAAGCGAAACGTCTAGCTGACCAGTTGTCGAAACAGGCTCCGCTGGCACTTCATTTTATAAAGAAAGCCATTCATAATGGTGTGGAAGTAGACCTTAAGAATGGTTTGCGTATGGAGGCCTCCTATTTCGGACTCACTTTCCACTCGCAGGATCGGATGGAAGGAATGGATGCGTTTATCGAAAAACGTCGTCCTCATTTTAAAGGAAATTAATGATCAATGGAGGTTTCGTTATGTCTTTTCTTAACGGACCAATGCTTTGGGTTGGTCTTGGCGTAATCATAATTGTTATTATCGCGGGAGTTAGTATCATCATTGGGAAAAAACGTGCCAAGGAATTGGAAGAACTGAATCAATTTTTTCCAGAAGATGATCAATTCGAAACTTCAAGCATATCGGTGGAAAGAGTGCGTCGGAGTACCCGTAGACGTGAACGAAAACGCCAACAAGCACAGTACTTATCAGAGTCAGAGCAAGTGAACGAGGAACAGGAGGAATTTACCAACAAAGATCATGTAGCATCCTCGTTGATTGAACATAAACTAGTAAGGAAAAAAGAAGTAGAAAAAGCAGAATTTGGTCAACCATCTTCTTGGAGAAGCCGAAGAGAGCAACATTCACAAAACACTCTTCTGGAAGATGACAGGAACGAGAGTATGCAAAACGATCATCACGAGGAAGAGTTTCTAACGCAAACTCAACCATTTGCACGTCGCCGTTTTGCTAGGAAAGAACCTACTTCTGTCCATTCTGTTATCAAACCGGAGCAACTGGAGCCAGAGCAAGATCAATCCTCCTCCGCTCAATCCAAATCGGTTACGAGACGATTATATAAGCAAAACCTGTTAGGCATAGATTCGACTGAAGAAGATACAGGCTCGGCTACGCAGGTTCCGGTGGTAGAGGCAATGGAGACAGTGAAAATGGCCCCGGTTGTTCCAGAACGTCCTCAAAGTAAGGAACTAGGAGAGCCAAGTGCAACTCGGGAAAAAATGAACCCCGAAGGGTTTCAAGATAGAAAAAGAGTTAATAAGAAAAAACGTCTGTACTAATAGAATTTCTTGTTATGTTTTATAAGAATTACACATTGACAGCATTTCGACTGCTCGATTATGATGGAAGTAACAAATATTTTAATATGGACGTTTAAAGGGGAGTAGCTGTTACAACAAAGTCGTCATTACGGGAAGATTCCCCGGCTTTGTTGGCAACGTAACCGTTGTTAGCAAGACCTTTATCCTATTTGGATTTTTTCCATGTAGGGTAAAGGTCTTTTCTCGTGGTTACGTAATTTTGAATAAAAAAAAGGAGAAGGTTTATATGGATTTCTTTACAACTGAGTTTTTAACAGCACTTATTTCTATTGTGATCATTGACCTCGTATTAGCAGGGGATAATGCAATTGTCATTGGACTTGCAGCAAGAAACCTTCCAAAAGAGCAACAAAAAACGGTTATATTTTGGGGGACAGTAGGCGCAGTTGTCATGAGGGTTGTCGCGACATCAGCGGTAGTATGGTTGTTAAAAATTCCGGGGCTATTACTAGTCGGTGGCGTTCTGTTGTTATGGATTGCATACAAGTTATTAGTGGATGGAAAAGGTCATGAGATTGAAGCTAAGAAAACGGTATTTCAAGCCATTCAAACGATTATCATCGCAGATACGGTAATGGGCTTGGACAACGTATTAGCAGTAGCGGGTGTGGCTCACGGTAATTATCTACTCGTAGTATTAGGCTTAGTGATTAGTGTGCCGATTATTGTTTGGGGGAGCACTCTCTTCCTTCGTTTGATGGATCGATTCCCATGGATCCTGTATGTGGGTGCTGGTGTAGTAGCTTGGACAGCTGGTGGCATGCTTACAGGAGAGAAGTTTATGAAACCGTACTTCCCAGCAGGATCTCTGCTTAGCTATGGAGTTCAAGTATTAGCTGTGCTTGGCGTATTGGCTTGGGGATACCTCCAGAACCAGAAGAGTAAAAAAGAATCGGATGGGGTACAAACTTCATAATAGGTATAGGTTCGTTATTGTTTCATGAAGTTTACAGGGAGGTGCAAGATGAAACGCAGAACGGCCAAATTAGTGGGTCTGTTTGTTGCTTCTGTGGTAGTGGCTCCTCTGTCCGCGTGTAGCAATGGGAGTGACTTGGAATTCTGTGATGATCTGAATTCAGATAAATATTGTGATGATGATGGAAGTACGTATAATCCCAACTCTTACCTCATTATGGATGGAAAAAAAGCAGGGTATGTAAAATACGATGATAGCTCTGTCTCGTCGAGTTCTGGAAGTTAGGGATGGAATTATAGATGATGAATAACTATATTCAAACTCGCGAACAAATGTATCGATCGATTCGTGAGCAAGGTATGTTTACATGGGATCTCACGCAAGGTCAAGAATATGCACTAGGGTGCTGTGAGGTTGTAACGGAGTCATTTGTTCATGAAATTCGTGAAGCAACTCAGAAAATAGGAAGCCTCTATGAACGGTTGATTCATTCTCTGCAACAAGGCTCTGATGAATTGCTAAGTGAACTTGGTATTCCTCGTGAGGCGTTTCCATTTTGCCGTACGACCCTCCCGCTATCCTTTATCACTGCGGTGGGTAGATTTGATTTTGCATGTACTCCTAAAGGGATTAAGATGATGGAGTTTAATAGTGATACACCTACTAGTGTAGTAGAAGCTTATTATGCGAATGAACAAGTTTGTCGTTTTTTTGGAATGGAGAATCCGAATCATGGGATGGAAATTCATATTACAAGAGCCTTTCGGCAAACAGTAACAGCTTATCAGGAGTCTGGGTATAGTACGGATACAAAGGTGTTTACCTCGATTGGAGGTCATGCAGAAGACGAAGGTACAGCAAAATTTCTATTGAGGCATAGCGGGATTGGCGGACGCTTTGTTCCGCTGTCTCAAGTAGGAATTTCACTGGATGATCATCAAGTATGCTACTTCGATGAAGGGAATTGGCATCCAGTAGATGTTCTGTATCGGCTACATGCAGGTGAATTTTTTGCTAAGGATCAAACGGAACAAGGGTACCCAATCGGAGCTCATATTCTACAATTAGTAGCGAAAAAGCGATTAGCCATGATTAATCCACCCTCTGCATTCGTAGCTCAGACCAAGGCGATTCAAGCACTCATATGGTCTTTGCATGAGCAGAATCAATTCTTTACGACTGAAGAGCATAAAGTGATTGAGACTTATTTTTTACCTACCTATTTAGATAATGAATTTTGTGGTAAAAAGCCATTTGTAAAAAAACCGATCTTAGGTCGGGAAGGTGGAGCAGTCACCTTATTTTCGGCTGAAGGCGAGGTTATCGCCAAAGATGGAGAAGGCGAATATAAGGACCAGATGATGATCTATCAGGAGTTGGCTGAATTACCTACTATTGAAGTAGAGACAATGAAAGGTCCCTATCGTGGAAAATTGTTATGGGGTTGCTTTTATGTGGGAGGGCAAGCTTCTGCCTTGGTGACTCGCTTGGATCGGGAGATCACAGGGAATTTAGCTTACTATCTTCCATTTGGTTATAAATAAGGAGGTTCTCTGTCATGACGCAATGGGAGGCATTTATTAATTTTTTAACCTATCTAGGAATTTCGATTCCTATTTTAATATTAGGAGTAGTCGTGTTTGCTGTAACAACGCCGTATCCAGAATTCCAATTGCTTCGAGATGCTTCTCAGACAGATGATGCAAGTAAAGTCGCAGCGGGTAAAGCAGCAGCTTATGATCTGAGTGGGAAGATTTTGGGACTGACCATTGTATTAGCTTCGGCTATTTTAAGTGCTCAAAGTTTACTTGATTTCATCATTTGGGGTGTGATTGGAGTCATTTTTCAAGTATTGGTATTCTATCTTTTTCATCTCATAACCCCATTTAGTGTGATCAAAGAGATCCCGAAAGGAAATGTTCCTGTAGCGATTTTTTCCTCACGAATCAGCCTGATCAGTAGCTTAATTTTAGCGGCTTCTATCTACTATTAAGGAGAGCTTTCGAGTGCATTATTTGCAGTATATTTTGGATGATTCTGATAAAAAACATCCTGTTATCGCCCACTATCCGAGAATAACGAAGGAGGAGATCTTACTCCGTTTTGCTTGTGATTACTGGGTGAAAGATCATAAAGTATACGAGCAGACCTCGACAGAGATAGATGGGATGATTTATTCGATTTATGTACAGCATAATCCGGAGGAACAGGTTGTTGAGAAGGGGATTATATTTGAGCCCAATTGGAGAGGTGTGAAATTGGAATTTCGGCACTTCCACCCAGATTGGACTCAATATCCGATTTTACAAGTACAGAAGCATTCCTTTACGCAGGATGTGTTGTTATCTTTGTTAACAGAATTGCATTTGATTCAAGGACGTTGTTGGCAAAAGCAGTCAACAGAAGTGGATGAAAATCAGAAAAAATATGTGATCTATGTCATTCCTTATGAAGATGGAGCGGAAATATATTGATCCATCTTCACAAAGCGATACCCTTGTTGTTTTAGAAGGGGAATCGCTTCTTTTATGCCTTCTGCGGTATCGCCTCTGGGTTGATTCATATGTAATAAAATAATGGAACCGGGCTTAGCTTGTAACATCGCATTTTTTACTTGTGCTTGATTGAAGGTAGCACCAGCGTCTCCTGTAATGTGGAATCCAGCGATCTGCTCACCCAAACGCTTCGCTACTTGAACCGCGATATCATCATAATAAGCTGTGCCTGAGCGGAAAAATCGGGGGGCTTTCCCTGTCGTTTTTTCGATCAGTCGATGATTGACGATTACTTCTTGGATGATGCCATCGAGATTTTTGGTTCCTTGGATTCCGTAAACAGAGCGTCCATTCATTGAAAGGGGACGATGTTCGGAACCGTGATTTTCAATTTCAAACAGGGGATTATTAGCTAGTTGCTTAGTTAACTCTGTATGCGTTTCGATCCAACGAGAGTTTAAAAAGAGGGTCGCAGGGATCTGATTCTCTTGTAGAAATTGCATGATTTCTATATCATAGCCATCCCCATGCTTGCCACCACAGGCATCGAAAGTGAGTGCGATTACTTTTTCGTTTGTCGGAAGCTTGGAGATGATTCCAGGCATTTTCTCGCCCCACTGAGTCGGAGTAGCGTTTTTAAATTGGGAGCGGATTGCTTGGATTTGGTTGTCGTCGGAAGTAGTTTTGTCCTTTTGGTTCGTTTGAGTATCAGCTTTCTTTTGTTCGGTTGGCTGTGAGGGACTTGTCTGATCGGATTGACATCCTGCCACAATCATAGATGAGCAAACAACGACCATCACAATGGTAACTATTTTCTTGGATTTATTCATCAAACCACCCTTTTTTCTTAAATAATAGGTACATAGCAAAGCCCAGAATGACCATTACACCCAGAACAAGGAAATAACCATATTGCCATTTGAGCTCAGGCATGTTTTGGAAGTTCATCCCATAGATACCGGCAATAAAGGTTAATGGCATAAAAATGGTTGTAATGACAGTTAGGGTCATCATAACGGTATTCATGCGGTTTGAGTTAATCGATAGATAATTATCCCGAATGTCAGAGGTGATCTCTCTACTAGCTTCAATCATGCCCGTAAGCTTTACGAGATGATCGTGGACATCTTGGTAGTGTCTACGTTCTTCGTCACTATGGTTTAGCTTTTCGGAGTGAATCATGCGATCGATTAGCTCTCTCATCGGGTTGGCAAAGTGGCGGATATGAGATAGTTTTCTTCGAACTACAAACAACTCTTCCATCAAGGTTTGAATTTGATAGGAACGAGAGGATTTGCTTTCTAAGCGATTTAATTGTTCTTCTATGGTTTGAAGATGTGGAAAACTAGCATCTACCATTTTATCGATTATTTTATATAAAATCCATTTTGGATCTTTTTGTGGTGCTTCTTGAGAAGAGGATAGATAGTTCCATAATTCATCTATCTCCATATGCGGTAAGGTGTGGAAGGTTACCAGCATGTTTGGGCTGAGGAATGCACCGATTTCATGAGACTTTAATGTTTTATGATAGAGTCCGCTTATCACATAGAATTGGTAGCTATCATAATAGTCTACTTTGGGACGTTGTTTTAGATGTAGACAATCCTCAACGGCTAGTGGATGGAAGCCAAATGTTTGTAAGGAATCGCTTTCTTCTATAGTAGGTTTAGAGAAGTCAATCCAATACCATTTTATATCGTTTCTAGCTAAAATATCATCAATCTGCTCATCTAAAATGAGTTTATCTTCTTTAGTGAGAACCATAGTTCGGATCAAGATTTCTCACCCTTTCTTGTCTTGAAGTGGTAATAATATCTACATTTTTGTCATTGATTCATAATAAAAACTATGTAAAGATAGATGATAACTTACTTAAGAGAGATAGAAAAAGAGTAGATAGACAGCTAGGTATGGATTAAAGGTGATTCCAGTTATTGGTAGAATTATTATCTAAATGCTAGTTTTAGAGAGATTCTTCGAGTGTATTTTCTCCATTTGGATGGTATTTATGTAATCTTGGGTCTTTGATTGATCATGATTTTGAAAAATGTTGTCCAAGGAAATAGGTAGATGGATGCTATAATAGGAGTGTTGATCAAAATCCTATTTATAGTAGGAATACATAGTTGAAATGTAACTGTAGAGATATGGAATTCAAATAAGTGATTAATGTAAGAAGGTGATTCTGTGATTGAAATGCATGATGTGTGGAAGGTATACCCAAATGGAATCGAAGCTCTCCGTGGTGTAAATATAACCATTGATACGGGTGAGTTTGTTTATGTGGTGGGTCCGAGTGGAGCTGGTAAAAGTTCTTTCATCAAGTTGATGTATCGGGAAGAAAAGCCTACTTCTGGTGTTGTTTTGATTAACGGAGTAAATGTAAAGCGTGTTCGTGACTGGAAGATTCCTCATCTGCGCAGAAAAATTGGCGTTGTATTCCAAGACTATAAGTTATTACCGCATATGTCAGCCTATGATAATGTGGCCTTTGCTCTGGAAGCGGTTGAAGTCCCAACGAAACAGATTCCGCCACGAGTAGAGGAAGCGCTGGAGCTTGTAGGTCTATCTGATCGCATGAAGGCTCTACCTTCTCAATTATCTGGTGGAGAACAACAACGGGTATCGATTGCTAGAGCGATCGTCAACAATCCAGGATTTATTATTGCGGACGAGCCTACTGGTAACTTAGACCCAGAGAACTCATGGGATATCATGTACTTGCTAGAAGAGATTAACATGCGTGGTACGACTGTCGTAATGGCTACTCACAACAAAGAGATTGTGAATACGATGCGTCAACGTGTCATTGCTATTGAACAAGGCATAGTGGTTCGTGATGAAATAGGAGGCGAATACGGTTATGAAGATTGATACCCTACGTCGCCATTTTCGTGAAGCGTACCGAGGGATTGTAAAGAACTCTTGGATGAGCTTTGCAGCTGTGGGTGCTGTTGCTGTAACATTGATGATTTTTGGTGTGTTCGTCATTTTTGCGGTTAACTTAGGAAGCATTACCGATGAAGTTGGAGACAACGTATCGATGAATGTGGTCCTAAAGGAAGAAGTTACGAAAGAGCAGGCTACTGCGTTAACGGCCAAAATCAAAGGATTACCTAATGTGAATGAGGCTCGCTTTATCTCCAAAGATGAAGGAGTCGATGAGGTTAAGAAGAACCTGAAAGATGCTGATTTTACACGTGTTCTCCAAAAAGGAGAAAACAACTTCTTGCCAAACCTGATTAAAGTGACACCGAAAAATGTCTCTGTATCGAAGCAGGTAGAGGAAGCGGTTAAAGGCCTTGAGGGGATTGAAAGTGTAAAGAATAGTAACACAGCAAAGGAACTTCTTGATTCCGTTCTGCTGTTTAAAAATATCATTCTTGTATTTGGGGTTGGACTTGCTGTATTAGCGGCCTTTTTGATCTCCAATACGATTAAACTTACCATTATTGCGCGAAGACGTGAAATTGAAGTGCAACGTTTGGTAGGAGCTAGTAACTGGTTTATTCGTTGGCCGTTTTTTATTGAAGGTGGCTTTATCGGATTTGTTGGTTCGGTCCTTCCAATTGGGGTCTTGCTCCTTATCTATCAAGGATTTGTGAAGATGATAAGTGGTGGTTCCCAAAATGCAAACTTGCTACAAATGGTAGGGTTTGCTGATATGGCTAAGTACTTAACTGTTTCGATACTCGGAATTGGAATTTTTATTGGAGTATTTGGTTCGATCCTATCTATCCGTCGCTTCTTGAAAATCTAAAGTGAGGGGAATAGAAACATTTTGGACAATAAACGTTTAGTAGCGGTTGCTGTTGTTTGTATTTCTGTCATGAGTACGCTCGGTAGTCCAGTACTTGCAGAGAAGTCGAAACAGGAGTCCAAAAATGAGCAGACCAAACTTGAAAGTGAAAAGAAGACATTAGAAGAAGAGGCACGAAAGCAAGATCAAGAGGTACAGCAATTAGAGCAGAAGCTCGATGATCATTACAAAGAAATGAACGAGCAAGCATCTCTATTAGCTGAAACCGAGTACAAGTTAGAGCTACAAGAGAAAAAAGTGAAGAACCTCCTGCGTTCTATGTATACGGAAAACTATCTTTACCCACTCACGCAACTCTTTGATGCTAATAATTTGAATGATTTCGTAGAGCGATATGATTTTACGATATTCTTTTTAAATGAGCAACAGCGGGCGGTCACAGAGCTGAAAGAGACGAAACAGACAGCCCAAGAGAAGAAAAAAACGCTCGCTGATCTAGGTGCGAAACAAGATCAAGTATTAAAAGAAACCCAGCAAAAACAAGAGGATCTAGAAGCGAAGATAACAAAATTGGGTAAAGATATTCGCACGCTGAAAGAGACAGAGGACCAGACTGAGCTGAGTGATCGCGATCGTACGCTGATCGCTCCTCACGATAAGGTTGCTAAAGGTTCCGGGCAATACATGTGGCCTGTTGGAAGCGGTGGCGGGACGATTACAGATACATTTGGTACCCGTGGTGGAAGCCATAAGGGACTCGATATTGCTGCTCCTCCTAAAACACCGATTCTGGCTGCAGATAGCGGAGAGGTCTCGATGGTTTCAAGCGGTGGCGGGTACGGTAATTGTATTATCATCAGTCATGGTGGAGGGATACAAACACGTTACGCCCACATTTCCTCTGGAACGATTCTCGTAAAGCCAGGGCAAAGTGTTTCCAAGGGACAGCAGATTGCAGGCGTTGGAAATACAGGAAACGTAAGGGGAGCACGTGGTGGTTATCACTTGCATTTTGAAGTAATGATAAATGGCGTTGCGACCAATCCATCAAGGTACATATCAAGATAGAATTTAGAGGGTTAAGAAGTTTTGGTATTGCAAGATTCTCCTTTTATCGATATTGGGAGGGACATCTCTTTTGAAGAAACGGTCATGGATTGCTTTGTCTTCCGCTTCTGTTCTTATCGCTTCGATCCTATTTTCAGTTCAGGTATCTGCTGAGAATGCTAGTAAGATACAAGAGAAATTTAAAGATGCTCAAGATGAAAAAAATAAACTTCAATCTCAGATTGATGCGAAGGATATGGAGTTAAAAGAGTTTGAACAAAAGAGGGAGCAAATCCAAGGAAAAATTGATGAGATTCAAAAGGATATTACCCCGATTGAGGACAAGCTGGATCGGGAAACAACTGCGTTAAACAAAATGGAATCTCAGTACGCTGATTTGGTATCGAATATGTATGAAGAAGGGGTTTTTTCACCACTTGCTATGCTTCTACAATCAAAAGGTTTCGATGATTTTATAGCGAATCTTGATACGGTTAAATTGATTGCGGATCGAAAATATGACCTAGTTAGCAAGATAAAAGAGGGTCGAAACCAAGTCAAGAAACAATTAGATGATCTAGTTGCTAGGCAAAACCTACAGCAACAGGAAGTCGATAAGGCAAAAAAGCTATATTTAGAACTAGTAGAAGCGAAAAAGAAAGATGATAGTGCTTTAACAGAAGCAAATAAGATCATTGAACAGTATTCAGAGGAAATGATCGATGTAAACAAATCACTTATTGCGAGCGGTAAATTAAACTTTTCTTATACAGGTCCGATGAAGACTCCAATTAATGCGAGTATGACTTCGCCATTTGGATTACGGAAACATCCGATCTACGGCAGATATATTATGCACCAAGGTATCGATTACCCGAGTCCGACTGGAACACCAATCTATGCAGCCGCAGATGGAGTTGTCGTTTCTAGTAGAGCATCTAGTGGGTATGGTTGGTTGTTAACGATCTATCACGGTCATAAAAATGGAGTTCCCATCTACTCTCGATACGCCCATAGCTATCCAAATCAGATTAAAGCAAGAGTGGGAGAACATGTGACGAAAGGCAAACAGGTTACCTCAGTAGGTGCAAATGGCCAGGTAACGGGTGCCCATCTTCACTTCGAAGTATATGCAGGTGAAAATAATGCAGTAAATCCAACGAGTTATCTTCAATGATGTAAGACCATTCCCCTTTTCTTCAGAGAGAGAATAGAAAAGCAACACGAAAGGGAGAGGAGCCAGAATGAAGAAACAGATTATGATGGGTACGTTTTCACTAAGTCTTGTCTTTTCGACATTTGCTGTTCAGGATATTTATGCAACGAAACCTGATCCTTCTACCAAGTTGGATAATATCCAAAAGGAAAAAGATAAAGCAACGAATGAATTGAATGATGCTTCCAAAGATGTAGAAGAGAAAGACAAGAAATTGAAATCTCTAGAGAACGATCTTAAAAAATTGGATGATGAATTAAACGTTTTAATTCAAAACATCCAAATAGAAGAAAAGAAAATGAATCAGTCAAAAGAATCATTGCAAGGACAGGTTCGTCAGATGTACGAATCAGGAGAATATAGCTTCTTTAAACAATTACTCTCCTCTGTAGACTTTGCTAACTTCTTTGAGAAGATAGATCAGACGCGCTTGGTGCTAGATGCGCAGAACGATCAAATTAAACGCTATCTTACTTCGAAGAAAAAGTTACAGGGTCAGAAGGATGAGATGGAAGCCAAGCGTGAAGCGCAAAAGCCGCTAATGGAAGAAGCAAAGAAGAAATTTGACGAGTTGGTCAAGGAACAAGAGAAGTTAAAGAAAGACGTAAAGCAGTTAGAAGCGGATGAAGAGGTTGCCAAGGAAGAAGTCGCAGAGAAAAATAAAGAAGTTCAACAAGCAACTCAATCATATGATGGTCCACCTGGTTCAGGTGTGCTTGGTTGGCCGATGAAAAATCATACTCTGGGTTCGAGATTCGGCCCTCGTAATGGCCGTATGCACGAAGGAATTGATTTCCCTACTCCGATCGGAACGCCTATTTATGCAGCGGATTCTGGGAGAGTGGTATTAGTCAAATCTAATCCAGGTGGATACGGGAACTATGTAGTCATTGCCCACGGGAATAACTTATCTACTTTGTATGCACATATGAAGCGTTCAGGCATTAATGTCAGCGTAGGTCAATCCGTGCAAAAAGGTCAATTGATTGCATACTCAGGAAATGAAGGTCGCTCTACTGGTCCGCATTTACACTTTGAGGTTCATCAGGGCAATACTCCTGTAAACCCATTAAACTATCTTAAATGATAGAAATAAGTTTGTGATACAGAAGGTTGAACCATCTTGTTATCAGATGTAAATAGTAGATTCACTAACAAGATGGTTCAACCTTTTTACTTCAGTAGATTAGTAGATTCAATCATTTCATATACCTAAACGTTAGGAGATCCAACATCTATGCGTATGTGGAAGCGTTTGTTCTTCGCAGTGCTTGTCCTACATGTAGTGGCTATACCAGCTGTTACAGCCTATGCTGGGTCACCAACGGACACGAAGAGGAAAGTAGACGATCTTAACACCAAGAAACAAGAAGAGCAAAGTAAGCTAAGTGATATAAATGGACAAATTACTCAGATTGAATCCGAAATTGCCGGATACCAGAAAAGGATGGACGAACTAGGTAAGACATATCAAGCCACCGAGCAGGAGTTTCAGAAAGCAAGAGAGCAGGAGACTGCGGCAATGAAGAAAGTAGTAACGGCTACGAGAGGCTTATATGAAGAAGGGTATTTAGATAGTCCGTTGGCTAATTTGTTGCAATCTGACGGGGTTCGTGAGTTCACTGAACAATTCGACCTATTAAAGTCCGTCATGGGCTTCATGGTAGAAGACTTTCAACACTACAAAAAAGCAGCAGACCGAGTAACACAAAAGAGGAAAGATCTCTCGAAGATTCAAGAGGACTTAGGAGGAGAAATGAAGAAGATTGGTCTGGCAAAAGATCAATTGCGTGAGAAACAGAGGGCTAGTCAAGTGAAAGTAGATGGATATGATCAGGAATTAGATCATTATGAAGATGAAATCATTAATATTAACCAAGACTTATTAAGGAGCAACAAGTTAAACTTCCCTTATACAGGTCCTATGAGTTTGCCATGTAATTGTACCAAGGTGAATTCTGAGTTTGGAGTGAGAGTCCATCCTGTTACCAAGAAACGGAGCCACCATGATGGTTTGGATTTAGATGCCTCCTATGGAGCTCCAGTAATGGCGGCGGCGGATGGAGTTGTGGTAGCTAGTAATCCGTCTAGTGGATATGGCTGGCTGATTGTGATCTATCATGGTGAAAAGGATGGAAAGTCTATCTATAGTGCATACGCACACAGCTTTTCACAACAAGTTATCACGAAACTGATTGGGGATCCGGTTAAGAAAGGCGAGCGTATTTCCTCAGTGGGGAATAACGGTGTCGGAACGGGGCCACATTTGCACTTTGAAGTGAGAGTAGGAAATGTAAATAAAGAAGGTGCAGTGAATCCACGTCTTTGGTTACCGCCTCTTCAGTAAGATAGAGCGACTATTACATTTAACTTTGTAGTAGTCGTTTTTTCCTAGAAAATGATAGAAGTTGTTAGCGATTCGTACCGTTTCCTAACTCGAAGACTATTTTCGTTTCTGGTAACATATGTTTTATGAGACAAGTTTAGCGGCAACGCAGATGAATGAGGGTGAAGCGAACGTGGAGTTTAGAAGAAAGACAGTCGCGCTTTTAATGGTAGGTTCGATGTTAGTGGGTGGCGTAGTGACATCAGCAGTTATGATGACTCCTTGGGGAAAGGAATCTTTTGTTCAGACCAACGGGAAAAATAGTACCCCATACCAAGCTAAAATGGATGAAGCATATCGCCTTATTAAAGAGCGATACGTGCGTGATGTGGCGGATGATAAATTGATTGATGGAGCTTTGAAAGGGATGGTTCAAGCTTTAGGTGATCCTTACTCCGATTATATGAATCAAGCAGAGGCGAAAGAGTTTCTACAAGAATTGGATTCTTCCTTTTCAGGGATTGGGGCAGAAGTTACGATTAAAAATGGTCGTTTAACAGTCGTGTCGCCGATTAAAGGGTCTCCTGCTGAGCGTGCGGGAATTCGACCGGATGATCAAATTCTACGTGTCGATGAGACCAGTATGGAAGGTTTGAGTGTGAAAGAGGCAGTTGCTAAAATACGGGGTCCAAAAGGTTCGAAGGTAGCTGTAGAAATCCTTCGTCCGGGCGTATCGGCTGTTCAGAAAATAAGTGTAGTACGTGATGAGATTCCGTTGGTTACGGTACATGGGAAGATGTTACCTGATCAAGTTGGATATGTTCAAGTTACCCAGTTCTCGAAAGACACAGCGGATGAATTTCTGAAGAGTATTGCGAGCTTGGAGAAAGAAGGCATGAAAGGTCTAGTCATCGATGTTCGTGGAAATCCAGGAGGGCTACTTCCAGCTGTTCAACAGATGGCAGAGCAACTGGTTCCTGGTAAGAAAGCGATTCTGCAAGTAGAAGCAAAAGATGGGTCGAAAAAGAAATTCACGTCCAAAGTATCAGAAGGAAAACCCTATCCGATTGCGATGTTGATTAATAAAGGAAGTGCAAGTGCTTCTGAGATCTTAGCAGGGGCTTTAAAAGAGAGTGCAGGGGTTCCATTAGTCGGAGAGACCACTTTCGGTAAAGGTACTGTACAGACAGCGATTGATTTAGCAGATGCTAGTAATCTTAAAATCACGGTTGCAAAATGGCTGACACCGAATGGGAATTGGGTGGATCAGCATGGTGGAACCAAAGGAATTAAACCAGATATCGAAGTAAAGCCACCTGCATATACAGCGGCAGCTCCGATCAATGCGGAGACACCATGGAAGAAGGACTCCAATGACCTTCAAGTGAAAAATGCGCAATTGATGCTAGATGCCCTCGGCTTTGCACCAGGAAGAACGGATGGGTATTTTGATAGTAAAACCGAAACCTCTGTAACAGCATTCCAAAAGGCGAATAGCTTATCTGCTACAGGTGTGGTTGATAAAAATACGGCTGAGAAGCTTCTAAATAAGTTCCGTGAGCACCTGCAAGATCCAAAACAAGATGCTCAACTACAAGTCGCCGTTCAAACAGTAAAAAAGAATATGAAATGATGTCATAAAAAGGATTTTATGGAAATCCCGTCGAAATTACCCCCTTAGATATATTTTTTGGGGGTAATTTTTTTGAGGTTGGGGGGCGAAGTCTCGTGGATTGGTCGGTCTGGTTACAATACGGAATGGATGCGCTGAAATCAGTGGGCGATGTTGGATTGGTTTGGATTCAAATGTGGGAACAGCCGTGGTGGTTGATTGCTTTTTTATTACCGTTCATTCAAGTTTTCTCTCTTGCGTGGCGTGAGTATCGTTTATATGGAAGAACGATTGAATCCCCAATCCGTTTGCTATTACGAACTTGCTTAATCGGGATTGGATGGGGCTTTGTAGCTTCCCTTGCTTGGATGACATTTTCATTTGATATTACGGTTAAGCAGATTGTGTATGTATGGGCTGTATGCTTCGCTGTTTCGTTATTCCGTTTTCGTTTTGCAGGTTTGTCTTATGCAGTTGGTTTGTTGTCGGTGGTAAGTCTTGTCCTTGCGGCGAATCCTGAATTCCGCTTGGCGAATGAATATGAGTTATGGCTAGAGCCGATTCGGACTTTTTCGTCCTTAGATTGGATCATGATTGTGGCAAGTGCGCAACTAATAGAGTGGGCTCTGATTCGTTTAGAGGGAAATCGAGGTATGCTTCCGATTGAAATTAAACAGAATCATGGGCAAGTGGTAAGTGGATATCTCTTAAGTCGTGTGTGGACTATCTTTTCCATGGCTCCAACTTCAAGTGGTTGGCTACCTTTACCGATTCCACTCAGCTTTGCCAGTAATAATTGCACAAAATCGTTAGCCCGTCAGCAACGGTTAACGTCTACATATGTTTTAATGCTTTCTGCCTTGTTATTTGTAAGTAGCTGGATTTCTTTGCAATGGCAACCCTTTATATGGATCGCATCCATTCTTACGTTGATGGGTCATGAATGGATCTACTTAAGTGAAAAATATAGGGAGAAACGAAAAGAGCCTGTATTTGTATCGGATGAACGTGGCGTAAAGGTACTAGCTGTCGTACCGGAGACCCCCGCTGCGGAGATGGGAATCCGCCCTGGCTATACGATTCAAAAGGTAAACGGAATCCGTGTAAATACGATGGACGATATGGAAAGTGCACTAGCGACTTCTGCGTATAGTAAGTTTGAATTACTAGATGAGCGAAATGATCATCAAATTATGCATACCGCGATTTATGAGGATACGCCGAAGCATTTAGGTATGATTGGAGCCATCCCGTCGTCTTCTAAGAGAGGACAAGAGGTGGTTAGCCATGAAGTGGAAGAGCAGATGAGTACGGGTGCGTAAGGGCTTCTCTATCGTTGACGCTAGGAGTTGTGTACTCCTAGCGTTTTTACTTCTTCGGTATGAAATGTTATGTATTAGAGAATGATTGTAAAGAGTTAAAAGAACCTATGTTCGTATCGATATAAATTATGATATAATTTTTTTTATGAGATTTGGAAACTGAGGTGACTTACCATGCAAGAGAATGTGTTCCAGCTTGTGTCAGAATATAGGCCGCAAGGGGATCAGCCTCGCGCGATTGAACAATTGACAAAAGGAATTCAATCTGGCAAGAAGTTTCAAACACTATTAGGCGCAACTGGAACGGGGAAGACGTTTACGATTGCCCAGACCATTGCTCGTGTGAATAAACCGACATTGGTAATCGCTCATAATAAGACACTCGCAGCTCAGTTATGTGGAGAGCTAAAAGAGTTCTTTCCGAATAATGCTGTTGAGTATTTTGTAAGTTATTACGATTATTATCAACCTGAAGCATATGTTCCTTCGACGGATACCTTTATCGAAAAGGATTCTTCGATTAATGATGAGATAGATAAATTACGCCACTCTGCTACGAGTGCGTTATTTGAACGCCAAGATGTAATTATCGTGGCAAGTGTTTCCTGTATCTATGGTTTGGGATCTCCTAAGGAGTATGGGGATTTAGTATTGTCGCTCCGAGTTGGTATGGAGCGAGAGCGTAACGAGATTTTACGCAAGCTTGTGGATATCCAATACGAGCGAAACGATATCAACTTTACACGGGGGGCATTTCGTGTGCGGGGTGATGTGATTGAGATTTTCCCTGTTTCGAAGAGCGAACAAGCAGTCCGTGTAGAATTTTTTGGTGATGAGATTGAGCGCATTCGTGAAATTGATGTGATTACAGGAGAGATCATTGGAGATCGTGAGCATGTCGCGATTTTCCCAGCTTCTCACTATGTAACGAGTGCTGAAGTGATGGAGCGAGCGATTCAAACGATTCAAGAAGAGTTGGAGGTAAGGCTAGAAGAATTCCGTGCGGACAACAAACTGTTGGAAGCACAGAGGCTTGAACAACGTACTCGATACGATATGGAGATGATGAGAGAGATCGGTTTCTGCTCGGGGATTGAGAACTACTCACGTCACTTGATCGGGAATCAACCGGGGGAAGCGCCGTTTACGTTGATTGACTTTTTTCCAGATGATTTTTTAATTGTTGCGGACGAGTCTCATGTTTCCATTCCGCAAATTAATGCTATGTATAACGGTGACCAAGCACGAAAAGGTGTCTTGGTTGATCATGGCTTCCGATTGCCATCTGCCAAAGATAATCGACCTTTGAAGTTTGCGGAATTCGAGCAAAAGATTCATCAGTTGATCTTTGTTTCCGCTACTCCCGGGGCATATGAACTGGAAAAAGCCCCTGAGGTGATTGAGCAGATCATTCGTCCGACGGGCCTCCTCGATCCTGTGATTCACATTCAACCGATTCAAGGCCAGATTGATCATCTGATTGGCGAGATTCACAAGCGGATCAAGCGAACTGAACGGGTGTTGGTTACGACACTTACAAAGAAGATGTCAGAGGATTTAACGGACTATCTAAAAGAGATCGGGATTAAGGTGCGATACCTACATTCGGATATTAAGACGATCGAGCGGATGGCGATTTTACGGGACCTTCGCGTTGGAGTGTTTGATGTATTGATTGGGATTAATTTATTACGGGAAGGCTTAGATTTACCAGAGGTTTCGTTAGTCGCGATTCTCGATGCAGATAAAGAAGGATTCCTTCGTGCAGAGAAATCTCTCATTCAGACAATTGGTCGGGCAGCACGAAATGCAAATGGCGAAGTGATTATGTACGCAGATAAAATGACCCGATCGATGGATGTTGCGATTCGAGAAACAGAGCGTCGCCGTTCCATTCAGATGGCTTACAACGAAAAGCATGGTATTACGCCGACAACGATTCAGAAGAAGATTCGTGATGTCATTGAAGCGACGAAAGTGGCAGAGAGTGAAGAAACATATGCTACTAGCAAAACAGGTAAAAAGCTATCTAAAGTGGAGCGTGTGAAACTGATTGAACAGACAGAACACGAGATGAAGAAAGCGGCAAAGGAACTGCAATTCGAACGAGCGGCAGAATTGCGTGACTTGCTGATTGAATTAAAAGCAGAGGGAGTATAACACGCATATGGCTCAAGATTCTATCGTAATCCGTGGAGCAAAGGTACATAACCTCAAAAATATCGATGTCACCATTCCACGTGATCAATTTGTAGTTTTAACCGGTTTAAGTGGTTCAGGAAAGTCATCGTTGGCATTTGATACGATCTATGCTGAAGGACAGCGTCGCTACGTAGAGTCGCTGTCTGCTTATGCGCGCCAGTTTCTCGGACAGATGGACAAACCAGATGTAGAGGCGATTGAAGGTCTCTCACCAGCCATCTCCATCGATCAGAAAACGACAAGTCGAAACCCTCGTTCAACAGTAGGCACTGTAACGGAGATTTACGACTATCTAAGGCTTCTCTTTGCCCGTGTTGGACATCCACATTGTCCTGAGCACGGTATCGAAATTGCCTCCCAAACGGTACCGATGATGGTGGATCGAATCATGGAACTAGCTGAGCGGACGCGGATTCAGATTTTAGCACCGATTGTAAAAGGGCGTAAAGGAGAGCATGTCAAACTCCTGCAAGAGGTAGGTCGCCAGGGATTTGTACGGGTACGAGTCAACGGAGAGCTAATGGAAATTTCCGAGGAAATTCAACTGGAGAAAAATAAAAAGCACTCGATTGAAGTGGTTGTGGATCGCATTGTGATCAAAGAAGGCATTGAAACAAGGCTAACGGATTCCATTGAGACTGCGCTTCAATTATCAGATGGCGAAGTGCTCATTGATGTGATAGATGGCGAGGAATTAATGTTTAGTCAGAATCTAGCTTGTCCGATCTGTGGATTTAGTATGGATGAACTATCGCCTAGGATGTTTTCTTTTAACAGCCCTTTTGGTGCTTGTGCTACTTGTGATGGTCTGGGAAATCGAATGGAGATCGATCCAGACCTCATGATTCCAGACCGCTCCTTATCCCTTCGAGAGGGAGCTATTGAGCCTTGGTACTCCTCCCCTAACTCTTATTATGAGAAGTTGTTGACAGCAGCCTGTGAGGCGTTTGGGATCAATATGGATATTGCTTTTGAGAAACTGAGTAAAAAGCATCAAGACGTAATCTTGTACGGATCAAAAGAGAAATTCCGTTTTCTCTATCAAAATGATATGGGCATGTCCCGGGAAATGGATGCTCGTTTTGAAGGTGTTATCACCAATATGCAACGTCGTTATCGAGAGACGAGTTCTGAGATGGTAAGGGAACAGTTAGAGTCTTATATGACAACGAAGCCTTGTCCAACTTGTAAGGGTGCGCGGCTTCGTCAGGAAATCCTCCATGTAACCATTGGTGGAGAGAATATTCACTTTGTGGGCTCTTTATCGATCGCCGATGCGTGGGAGTTCTTTGATCAACTGCAATTATCAGAGAAAGATACGCAGATTGCTCGTCAAGTATTGAAAGAAATCAAGGATCGACTTGGTTTTTTAGTCAATGTAGGATTAAATTACTTAACTTTAAATCGTGCAGCGGGGACTTTATCAGGAGGAGAGGCACAACGGATTCGACTGGCTACTCAGATCGGTTCCAGTTTAATGGGAGTCCTCTATATTCTCGATGAGCCTAGTATTGGACTGCATCAACGGGACAATACCCGTTTAATTGAGACTCTAAAAAGGATGCGGGATCTAGGTAATACATTGATCGTGGTGGAGCATGATGAAGACACAATGCTAGCTGCTGATTATATCCTTGATATTGGACCAGGTGCAGGCGTTCATGGAGGCGTGGTAACCGCTGAGGGGACTCCCAAAGAAGTGATGGAGAATCCTGAATCATTGACAGGCGCCTATCTAAGTGGTCGTAAGTTTATTCCTTTACCAGAAGAGCGTAGAGAAACGGGTGAGAAGTGGTTAGAGATAAAAGGAGCAAGTGAAAATAACTTGCGTAATGTCTCTGTGAAAATTCCACTTGGGGTGTTTACTGCAGTAACAGGGGTCTCAGGCTCTGGAAAAAGTACCTTGATAAATGAGATTTTGCTGAAATCATTGTCACGCGAATTGCATCGTTCTAGAGTGGTTCCAGGTCAGTATAAAGAAATCACTGGTTTAAAACAGTTGGATAAAGTAATTAATATCGATCAATCGCCTATCGGTCGTACTCCACGAAGCAATCCAGCTACGTACACAGGCGTGTTTGATGACGTGCGTGATGTATTTGCGGCTACACAAGAGGCGAAAGTACGTGGTTATCAAAAAGGACGCTTTAGCTTTAATGTGAAAGGTGGACGCTGTGAAGCTTGTCGTGGGGATGGGATTATTAAAATCGAGATGCATTTCCTACCTGATGTCTATGTTCCATGTGAAGAGTGTAAAGGGAAACGCTATAACCGTGATACGCTCGAGATCAAGTATAAAGGGAAGAATGTATCCGATGTTCTCGATATGACGATCGAAGCCGCGCTTTCTTTCTTTGAGAATATCCCTCGTATCAAGAGGAAGCTACAAACGTTGTTTGATGTGGGCTTGGGCTATATGACGCTCGGTCAGCCGGCTACTACTTTATCGGGTGGGGAAGCCCAGCGAGTGAAGCTAGCTTCTGAGCTATACAAACGGAGCACAGGACGAACTTTGTATATCCTAGATGAGCCTACAACAGGTCTTCATATCGATGATATTGCTCGCTTGCTGGTTGTGCTGCAACGACTCTGTCAAAATGGGGATTCCGTGCTTGTGATTGAGCATAATCTGGATGTGATTAAAACAGCTGACTATATTATTGATCTAGGTCCAGAAGGGGGAAGCGGCGGCGGAAAGATCATCGCTAAAGGGACTCCGGAAGAGGTAGTGATGGTGAAGGGTTCTTATACTGGACAGTACCTAGAGCCAATACTACGGCGTGATCGAGAGCGGATGGAGAAACAAAAGGAAGAACGAGCTACTGAAGAAGAGACTGCGGTTACGTTGTCGTAAGAATGCTTTTGATTAGTAAAGATGGGGCTAGTCCAGGGCATGTATCTGTCCACAGCTCAAATAGTGACCTGCGAAGATGTGGGAAAGAAGGTCCGAACAAAAAATACCCCTATGATCAACCTCGATCATAGGGGTTAAGTATGTTAGTCATATCTATTCCTTGCGGACTACTGCATGACCACCGAATTCGTTACGGAGGGCGGCGACTACTTTTCCGTGGAAGGTATCATCTTCAAGCGAGCGGAAGCGCATGAACATAGATAGGGCGATGACTGGGGCGTTTGCTTTTAGGTCAAGGGCGGTTTCGACGGTCCATTGCCCTTCACCGGAAGCATTCATTACCCCACGGATTTGGTCTAGTTTCGGATCTTTGGAGAAGGCGTTTTCCATGAGATCCATCAGCCATCCACGAATGACGGAACCATTGGCCCATACTCGTGATACTTCTTCAAAGTTGTAATCAAATTGGCTTTTGTCTAGGATTTCAAAGCCTTCAGCGATGGCTTGCATCATACCATATTCAATCCCATTATGTATCATCTTAAGGAAGTGACCACTCCCTACTTTTCCGGTATATAGGTACCCTTTTTCAACCGATAAATCGTGGAACATATCTTTCACATGATCCCATGCTTCTGGAGCGCCTCCAATCATGAAACAGCCGCCTTCTAGAGCGCCAGAGGTACCCCCAGAGGTTCCTGCATCCATGTAGTGAATCCCTTCTGCTTGAAGTCGTTCTCCTCGTGCGAGAGTGTCCTTATAGTGGGAGTTGCCGCCATCGATGACGATATCACCTGGTTCTAGATGGGGAATCACTTGATCAATCACCTGATCCACAATTTTACCAGCAGGAACCATCATCCACACGGTGCGTGGTTTTTGTAATTTGCTTATGAGTTCTTCAATCGTAGTAGCTGGGATGGCACCATAGCTTGCTAACTCCTTTGCAGGCTCTGGTGATACATCGTAAGCAACCACTTCATGATGATGACTTAACATATTTCGTACTAAATTATAACCCATCTTACCGAGACCAATCATTCCTAATTGCATAATCGTTCACCTCATAATCGATTTCAAGTATGGAAACATTTATTATTAGAGAGTAACATAAAAGTAGGAAAAAGAAGAAGTGTACTTCTATATAGAATCTGCTTTTTCCTAAAAACTATACAAGCACTATGAAATGGGGTATGTATCATGACTTGGATTTTCCGGCTGTTGTTAAATGCCGTTGTCATTTTCCTCATCGCCCACTATGTGCCCGGTATCAGTGTCAATGGAGTCGGAACGGCATTAGTGGTTGCAATCGTTTTGGGACTGGTTAATCTCTTTATTCGTCCCATTATCTCATTTTTATCGTTACCAATTCAAATCGTAACCTTAGGTTTGTTTACATTACTCATTAATGTAGGAATGCTATACGTAACTGCATTTTTAGTCAATGGATTTGAGATTCAAAACTTTATTTCTGCGATCATTGCATCGTTGATTATTAGTGTGACTTCTTGGGTCATTGGTCTTGTACTAGATTGAAAATCAAAAACAGGATTCCTCACTTAAAGTGGGAATCCTGTTTTTGATTTGTGACTAAGATTGGTTTTGTTTACGACGACGAGCTACGAGGAAGAGACCTGCCCCTGCCATCAAGACAGCTGCACCCGCAACAGTAGCGATTGGATAGCTAGTAGCGGTTTTCGGTAGTTTACCTCCTTGGCCTTTTACAGCTGGTTTTGTCGTTTCTTTTTTAGTAGTGGTGCTTTTGGTTTTTGTAGTAGTCGCAGTAGAAGCTTTTGCTGTTTTTACAGTAGTTTGTTTTTTCGCTTTTTTAACTTGTTTTACAGCCCCGCTCTTTTTCACTTCAACTTCCAGTTCAAAATAGCCCTCTCCGAATCTACCATCAACTGTTCCTACGAAGCCAACAAACACATTGTAGCGACCCGGCTTTACATTCTTAAATGTGAACGTCTGGACAAGTCCACTTCGATTCAGTTTTGAAGTCTTATAAGGTGCTGTAGTCCAATCTGGTAGTGTATCTTTCGATACGGATGCGTACCAATCGCCTTTAGCATGTTTTGCATTTTTAATGGTTTCAGTTACAGAAAGAGTACCATTTTTTACTACAGCTGATGTAATGAAGTCAGGTTCTTTCGTGACTTCTTTCTTATCAGTTGGCTTGTTTGTTACAGATGTTGGGGGGGCGGTGTTAGGTTTTCCACCTGTCTTCCCATCCACTTTGTCTTCTTTTTTCTCATCTTTTTTGTCAGTTGTTTGACCATCCGCTTTAGTATCTGTTTTAGTCAATTTCTCATCGGTTTTTTTGTCGGTTTCATGCTCTTTTTTGTCAGTCACTTTCGTATCAATTTTAATCTCAGGAGTTGTTTTTTGTTCAGTAGTAGAGTTAGTAGGATTAGTTGGTTTCACTTGTGGTTCTGCCGCTGCTACAACGCCTTGAAAAGCGGTAACAGAAAGTGCTAGTGTCGCAAGTACTGCGAATGGTTTTGTCATACGTTTTTTCATAAATATCATCTCCAGTTAGTTGTTAGTCGTTTCATTCATTTTTGTTCCACATATTTAATATCGGATGAACTCTCTTTTTTTGTGTCTCAAAATGACCTACTTTAGTTGCTTTCACAGTTCGTTCAATAAAGAATGTCAAATTTATTAAAAACGGAATTATTTAGTTTGATTTGAGGAATTCCGTGTATTTCAATTGACTTCAATGTTTAGCACAAGAAAAAAGCACACCTAGTTAGGCATGCTTTCAGATCTCTACGATTAGGATTGGTTTTGCTTACGACGACGTGCTGCGAAGAAAAGACCTGCTCCTGCCATCAAGACAGCTACACCCGCAACAGTAGCGATTGGATAGCTAGTAGCGGTTTTCGGTAGGATACCACCCTGACCGTTTGTGGTTGTTTTCTTGGTTTCTTTTTTACCAGTGGTCTTTTTATCTGTAGTAGCTTCTTTCTTGGCTGATGCTTTTTTAACAGTAGCTTTTTTCTCTACTGGTTTTGTAACTACGCCTTTTCTTGTATCGATTTGTAGTTTAATGAAGTCGTTTTCGTCTGCTTGGAATTCGTCAACCTCTCCAATAAAACCTACATACACTTCATAAAGACCCGGTTTTACATTTTTAAAGGTGAAGGTTTGAGTGAAGCCGTTTTGACTTTGTTTTTCATCCGTAAATTCTACTTTTTCTGAACCTGGCTTATATCCATCTGCATACCAAAGACCTTTAATATGTTTTGCATTTGCAATAGAGGCGGTTACAGTAAGAGTACCATCTTTAAATAAAGCTTTTGCATGTAGTGAAGGACCTTTAGCTTCTACTTCATCTTCTTTCTTATCAGTTGGCTTATTGGTTTCAGATGTTGAAGGGGTGGTGTGAGGCGTTTCACCTGTTTTACCATCCTTTTTATCGTCTACTTTTTCCTCTTTTTTACCTTCTGCTTTAGTACCCGTTTCGGTTGCTTTTTTGTCTTCGGCTTTCACTTCCGTTTTCTTATCAGCTTCTGTACCTTTTTTATCTTCCACTTTCACGTCTACTTTGGTTTCAGGAGCTGTTGTTTTTTGCTCGGTAGGCGGGGTGATAGGGGCTGGTTTTGTTTCTTCTGCTGCTACAACGCCTTGGAAAGCGGTCACAGAAAGTGCTAGTGTTGCAAGTACTGCAAATGGTTTTGTCATACGTGCCATGAATAGGTCATCTCCTAATAATTATGTATATAATGAGTTCTACATATTTTATATCGAAATACTTTTCATTTTTTGTGTCTCAAAATGAGTGATTTTAGTTGATTTCACATTTTGTTCACATAAAATGACCAATTTATTACATAATGGTTTTTGTTATTATAAACAAAAAACAATTACTTGCATTTTCTCTAATGCAAGTAATTGTTTATTATTATAATGATTTTCACTTGTGGCGGTTACAAGGAAAAAAACTTGTCCCTCTTACCTATTCGCTATTTATTTTGAATCTCAATTAACTCAGATTCGATAATATATCGATTAGGTGCACTACCTAACATATTAAATGGATGACACGTAACTAAGGTGAGGATTGGTTTATCTTTTGTGACGATGACCTTTGTATCCTCTTTGGGTGTTATCCACATTTTCCGTACCTGATAGACAAAGTAATGGTTGTTATAGTCAATAATTAATCGATCTCCAACTTTTAGTTCGCCCATTCCTTTAAACTTCGTATCACGATGACCAGATAAAACAACATGTCCAGTCTCCCCTGGTTTTACCGTTTTATCGTTAGTCTTCGGATCGTTATCCTCTATATAACTCCCGACTCCTTTTTTTAGAGAGTCGGAGTCTGCTCCATATACAACCTCGAGATTCTTTTTAAGACGAGGGACAATTAAGGTGCCGATCATGTCTCCCCTGTTATGTGTAAGAGCCGACGGAATCCCTTTCGCAAGAGCTGGTTGTGGGGATGTATCGTCTCCCTTTTTATCAACCTTGCTTATCGTAACATCATCATAAGGCACAGAAGAAGCACTTTCACTCCACCAATTGTATGCGTTCCATCCCAGAACAACAGTCCCTGCTATGATTAATAGCCAAGATAATATTCGAATCATGACCACTCCCTCATTTCTATGTGGTTATTTCTATGGTATGTAGTTTGATAACGATTGTCTAGTGACAGAAAAAAGCATACCCACTTAGGCATGCTTTTTTTATTAAGAATTACTGTTGTTTTTGTTTGCGACGACGAGCTACGAAGAAGAGACCTGCTCCCACCATCAGAATAGCCGCACCTGCAATGGTAGCGATTGGATAGCTGGTAGCTGTTTTTGGTAGCTGACCACCTTCTGCCTTTTCGACAGCTTTTTTCGCTTGTTCTTTTGTAACTGGTTTACTAATTGGTGTAGGCTTTACAGGGGTAGGAGTTTTGGTGCCAGTACCAGTATTCGTACCTGTACTAGGTGTTCCGCCCTTAGGAACATCAACTTGGACAACTGTACATGTTTCTTTCTCTTTCCCATCCACAATACCCTTGAAAGTGAGGAGTACATAGTAAGTACCTGGCTTCAAATCTTTAAAGGTAAACTTCTCGGAAACGTCACCTTTTACTCTTGTACCATTAACAAGGTCTTTATCGTTAAACTCACGCGTTTTGCTTACGAAAGCAATCCATTGGCCTTTGCCCTCTTTTGCATCTTTGATTTTAGCATTTAGTGTAAGAGTGCTGTCGTTCACTTCTGTTTTGACAGAGATTACTGGAATATCAGCTGGTGATTCATCTTTTCCGTTCCCTTTTACAGGAGTTCCGGTGGTAGTTCCTTCAAATTGAACTTCCAAACATGCGAGTTCATCGATAGCTGCTAGTTTTGCTTCCACTTTTGGATCGGTGAGGTTGAATTCATAAGAAGCCCCACCTTGTGCAGAGATGATTACCTGACCACCAACAAGCAATGTCCAAGTACCTCTTGCTTCTTTTACTCCTTTCAATTGTGCTTTGATCCCTTTTTCAGTGTCTGTAAGATCGATCTCTAATTCTTTTTGTGCTGTGTTTTTGGCAGGTTTGTTATTTTTTTCATTAGCTGGAGGAGTAGTAGTGTTAGCTTTACCATCCTTTTTGTTGTCTGTGGCTTTAGAGTCCGTTTTCCCATCCACTTTTTTATCAACTGGCTTTTGCTCGGTGGAGACCGGAGCAGTTGGATTAGCAGGCTTTGTTTCGTTAGCTGCTACAACTCCTTGAAAAGCAGTTACGGAAAGTGCTAGCGTTGCAAGTACTGCGAATGGTTTTGTCATACGTTTCATGAATGGTCATCTCCTATGTGCTATCAAATAAAAAAGCTTACATAGTATATATCGAAATGATTTTATTTTTTAGTGTCTAAAAACAATTAAATTAAATGGAATTCATTTTTTATTCACATTTAAAGTAAAAAGCATACCCACGTTAGGTATGCTTTTTACTCAAGAAAAGATTATTGTTGTTTTTGTTTACGACGACGAGCTACGAAGAAGAGACCTGCACCCACCATCAGAACTGCTACACCCGCAACAGTAGCGATTGGATAGCTAGTAGCGGTTTTTGGTAGCTTACCACCTTTTGCATCTTCAACCACTTTTTTCGTTTCTTGTTTTGTGACAGGTTTTTTAACTGGAGTAGCTTCTACTACAGTGTCCTTATCAGAACCAGTTTTGCCTTCTTTTTTGACAACAACTTTTACGATTTCGCCGATTTGCTTCTCTTTACCGTCAACAGTACCTTCAAAGAATACTCCCATATAGTAAGTACCAGGTTTTAGATCTTTGAAGGTAAACTTACTTGAGAGACCACCGTTTTCAATCACATCAGCATCAACAACATTCTTTTCGTTAAGTTCCCCGCTCTTAAAGAATTCCAGATTTGTGCGTACTACAGCAACCCAATCACCTTTTGCTTTTTTAGCACCATCAATTTTGGAAGTTACAGTAAGAGTACCATTTTTTACAGAGGTTTTTGTATCAATTTCGTTTTTCAAATCATTCTTAATCTGTGCTTTGATGGCTGTTCCATTAGCAGTTCCTTCGAACTGGATTACGCCATAAGTGGCATCAGCATCAACGAGTTTCTTTGTAACTTCTGGATTTGCGAAGTTGAACTCAAAAGAAGTTCCACCTTGTCCAGAGATAATTTCTGTTTTACCGTTAGCAAGAAACTTCCAAGTACCTTTTGCTTCTTTAACGTCCTTGAGTTCTGCTTTTAGAACTGCTTCCGTTTGAGTTACTACGATTTCCACTTGTTTTACTTCTTTTTTATCAGCTACTTTGCCTTTATCAGCGGCTGGAGTAGTAGTTGATTTGCCGTCAGTTGCTTTTTTATCTTCGACTTTCGTTTCTACTTTTTTGTCTTCGACTTTCGTTTCAGTTTTACCATCCACTTTTTTATCAGCCGGTTTTTGCTCAGTAGTAGCAGGAGCAGTCGGGGTAGTAGCCGGTTTTGTTTCGTCGTGAGCCGCTACAACTCCTTGGAAAGCGGTTACAGATAGTGCTAGTGTCGCAAGTACTGCGAATGGTTTAGTCATGCGTGCCATGATTCAATCATCTCCTATATAACAAAAATAATTAGTTCTACATTGTATATCGTAATAATCTTCATTTTTGTGTCCTGAATGAGAGCAATTTTGTTAATTTCACATTTTGTCCACTTTTGTGTGATAAATTTGTCCAAAAGGTAACGGTGGTGTTTAAAATGTATTATCTTATAAAATTATGTAAAGTACTGTTTTGGATCTGTTTGCCTTATATGATGTTGTGTGTATATTGGAGTGATCTTTCTAAGAAACAACGAGTAATGGCTAGTGTGTATACATTCTTGGGTCTTATGATTGTATTAGATTTCAATGGAAGGATACATATTCGTTCAGTGATTTGAACTAGTTGCAAGATGATAGGATAATATAGCAGGATTTCCCATATGTTTTGCGGTATTGGTATGAGTGAATATATATGAAAATGAGGCTAGCTGTTGGTAGTGGAATGTGAGAGAAAGGGGAGAGAGAGCGGGTGTATCTAGCGGAACATAAAGCGCTCTCTATATAGAAAATGACTAAATCTCAAGAATTAACCCAAACTTGTTCTAACTTAGATAGCGTTGCTTTGTTCTGGCAACAAGGGGTTCGGAACTCTCTTTCTCGTGATTTCTTTAAGAAAATAGAGAAATGGTGTTTGTTCTATATTCAAGTAGATTCACCTATCCAAGGAGAACAGATAGAGGTGGATTGGGAGAAGCTTCTGAAAAGCTACTTTGCAGATCCAGATTTATCTCTGGTAGAAGTTGCCTATGAACAGTGGATTGTGATTCAGCCAGACCATGAATCAGAACAGAGTGACCGTACAACCGAACGGAATGAGCTACTTTCTAAGGCACGAGGGCTTCTCGAAAGGGTGCGATCTGAGGTAGGTGGAGAAGCACGAATCATTGTGGGCGAAAAGGTAGTGTCGTCCGAAACGTTGTTTGAAGAGATGGATCGAATGAAACGGGCAGAGAGAATGTCATATAAGATTGATCCAGATCAAGCGATTGTCACAACATGGAATACTTTTTTATATGAACTGATTCAAAGTCTTCAGGTACATCAACTAGACCAAGTTTGTGCTGTGATTCCGACTACTCCCTTATGGAGTGATGGAGAGATGATGAAGACGATTCAGTGCTTTCTGGAAGAAGACCTAAATGTGAGTGAAACGGCTCGTAAACTATATATTCATCGAAATACGTTACTCTATCGCCTAGAAAAGATTCGCGAAGAGATTGGCTATGACTTACGTGTTTTTGATGAAGCGATGATGGTGAAGTTGATGCAGTTTATACTACGTCGAAAAGCAGATGTTGCCCGTTAGGTGCTCATCTGCGTTGTTTTTTTTATGGCCTCGATAGAGTAGAATAGAAGCTACTACAAAGCGGAAAAGGGGTTTGCGGACCACATGACCAAGGTAGCTCTTGAACATATTTATAAACAATATCCTTCAGTTAATGAACCAACGATTAAAGATTTTCATCTTGAGATTCAAGATAAGGAATTTCTCGTAATAGTGGGTCCATCGGGCTGTGGGAAGTCGACGGCTCTACGTATGATAGCTGGATTAGAAGAAGTTTCTGGCGGAACTATATCGATTGATGATCGTGTTATGAATCAGGTAGAGCCTAAAGACCGGAATATCGCAATGGTGTTTCAAAACCATGCTCTCTATCCACATATGACGGTGTATGAAAATATAGCATTTGGTTTAAAAATGAAGAAAATGGATGGAAAAGAGATAGATCAACGAGTGCGTAATGCGGCGAAGATGTTAGGTATGGAATCCTATCTAGATCAGAGACCTAAGACACTCTCAGGAGGGCAACAGCAGCGTGTGGCTTTAGGTCGTGCTATGGTACGTGAACCAGAGCTATTTTTGTTGGACGAGCCTCTTTCGAATCTGGATGCAACATTGCGAGTACATATGCGAACGGAGATTAGAAAGCTACATCAACGTTTGGGGACTACGACGATCTATGTGACGCACGATCAAACAGAGGCGATGACGATGGGGGATCGTATTGTGGTGATGAAGGAAGGTGTCATTCAACAAGTAGCTACACCCAACGAACTATATCACCATCCGGCAAATGTCTTTGTAGCCAGATTTATTGGCTCACCAACGAATGTAATAGATGGACTTCTTTCAGAAGAGGATGGGTTACTTTTCTTCGTAACAGAAGGTGCGAAATGGGAAATCCCAGTTGAGAAGGCAAGTACTCTACGGGAAAAAGGATATATCGGAAGGAACGTTATCTGTGGAATCCGCCCCGAGGCATTGCGGGATGAACCGGAAACGACAAGCCGACCGAACCTGTTTACGGCAGAGATTGAGATGGCGGAAAATACAGGTTCTGAGATGTACCTTTATCTAAAAGGCGTGGGTTCAGATAGGATGACAGCTCGTGTAAAGGCACGGTCTGAATATCGTTTAGGTTCTCAGTTGACACTATCAGTAAATATGGATCAAGCTTATATTTTCGATAAAGAAACCGAAGAAGCGGTTGTATAAATCAAAATAGCAGGCGACTGATCAATGGATCGGTCGCTTGCTACGCAGAAAGGACTCATTTCATATGTTGAAAACGGTGTCCGTCCGTAAATTGCAGCAACATTTCCAGTTGGAAATTGTTTGTGGTGAGGAACAATTGGATCGAAATATTACCGTAAGTGACTTGTATCGTCCTGGGCTGGAGTTGTCTGGCTTTTTTACTTATCACCCAATTGAACGTTTGCAGATTTTAGGGAAGACGGAGTTAACCTTTATCGAAAGTCTACCACCTGATGTCAGGAAGCAACGTTTTGAACGGTTTTGCCATCCTTTTCTCCCTTGTATCTGTGTAACGAGAAATATAGAGATACCGGAGGAGTTAATCGATATTGCCAAGCGCCACCGGGTTCCGCTCTTGCGAACTGGACTTGCAACGACTCGCTTTTCTAGTAAAGTAACCAACTATCTTGAAAAAGTACTAGCGCCTACTACGACGGTTCATGGGGTTTTAGTAGATATATATGGTGAGGGAGTCCTTATCATGGGGGATAGTGGAATTGGGAAGAGTGAGACAGCCCTGGAACTGGTAAAGAGGGGCCATCGGCTTGTGGCAGATGATGCAGTGGAGATCAAACAGGCTGAGGAGAATATGCTGATCGGCAGTGCGCCGGAGTTGATCAGGCATCTTCTTGAAATTCGCGGTCTAGGGATCATTAATGTTATGACACTTTTTGGTGCAGGTGCGGTCCGGAATAAAAAGCGCCTCTCTTTTGTTATTCAACTAGAGACATGGCAAGCAAATAGGCAGTATGACCGTCTGGGCTTAGATGAGGAACGAATGAAAATTATCGATACCAACGTACCGCTTCTAACGGTCCCGGTTCGTCCCGGACGGAACTTAGCAGTCATTATTGAAGTAGCTGCTATGAATATGAGATTAAGGCAAATGGGGTATGATGCTGCTCAGCAGTTTGTCCAAAAGCTAGGTGAAACCATCGATGATCAGGATCCCGATGTGGATGATTATGATTGATCGTAAGCTTCTGATGAAAACAATATAATATCCAAAGATTTTCAGGTAAAATGGTTTTATGACACATAACGTTCGTGATTCGGTAAGGAGGAATATGGATTCATGCTATCTTCATATTTTGCGGCAATCAATCCAGTTGCATTGGAATTGGGGCCTCTGAAAATCCATTGGTATGGAATTATTATGGGTTCTGCTGTGCTATTGGGATTGTTGCTTGCTGTTCGAGAAGGGAAACGCCGTGGTGTAAAAGAAGATGATCTCATTGATTTGGTATTCTGGGTCATTCCTGCGGCGATTATTGGAGCTCGGTTGTATTATGTTTTATTTGAATGGAGCTATTATAAAGATCATCCAAGTGAGATTATTGCGATTTGGAACGGTGGTTTAGCCATTCACGGCGGGCTGATCGGAGCGATTGTAGTAGGGTACTGGTATGTGAAGCGTAAAAATGTAGCATTCCTAAAGGTAGCCGATATTATTGCCCCTAGTATTATTTTAGGACAAGCTATCGGGCGATGGGGGAACTTTTTGAATCAGGAAGCCCATGGCGGAGAGGTAGGTAGAGCTTTCTTAGAGCATTTGCATCTTCCACGTTTCATCATTGACCAAATGCAGATAAATGGAACCTATTATCATCCTACCTTTTTATACGAATCGCTTTGGAATTTAGCTGGCTTTGTTCTTCTTCTCTTCATGCGTCGCTGGAATCCAAAACGCGGTGAGATCTTCTTTACATATTTTGCTTGGTATTCGTTGGGACGCTTCTTTATCGAAGGGCTACGTACAGATAGTTTAACTTTTACAGGTCCGGGCTGGTTAGAGAGTATTTTAAATGCGCTTTGGTCCCCGATGAAAGTGGTCTTTAAAGCAGGAGCGATGGACTCTGGCAACATCCGTGTGGCACAGCTCATTAGTTTGCTGTTGATGCTTGGCGCTATCTTTATGATTATATGGCGTCGTGCGAAAGGTATAGCTAAAGAATCGTACCAAGATCGAGATCCAGAACCAAAACTGGAACCAGAACAATCGATAGAAGGTTAACTGAAACCCTCTCTCTACTCGGGAGAGGGATTTTCTATAAGGGGTTTAGATTGTGAGGAATACAAAGAGATATCCAGTAACGGGTAGCAATTCATTATGGCAACAATACGATACAATCTCCTTCTGGAAAGTATTTCGCCAAACGGTTGTGATCTTAATCGCCCGATATATGCCGTTTTTGAGCATCAAGAATGGACTTTACCGGCTAGTTGGAATGAAAGTAGGAGACCAGACAGCTGTAGCTTTTTTTGTGATGATGGATTTATTCTATCCAGAGATGATTCATATCGGAAGAAACTCGATCATTGGCTACAATACGACCATTCTTACACATGAATATTTGATTGATGAATACCGTCTAGGCGAGGTACACATTGGCGATAACGTCATGATCGGTGCCAATGTAACCATCTTGCCTGGGGTAACCATTGGCGACGGAGCAGTTGTTGGGGCGGGCACAGTGGTAACCGGTGATGTTCCACCCTACACATTTGTGGCGGGGAATCCGATGAGGGAGATAAAGAAAGTGGATGTCTCTAAATAGAAACATCCACACCGACTGCATCTTCTACCGATGCAAATCCATCTCTTTCGAGCAGTTGTACCAGCCCTTGATTAATCTGCTTCACAACAGCAGGTCCTTGGTAAATCATGCCTGTGTAAATTTGAACTAGACTGGCACCCGCGCGGATTTTGGCGTATGCATCTTCAGCGGTAAAGATTCCGCCGACGCCAATGATAGGTAGTTTCCCTTGTGTGATGCGGTATATTTGCGAGATCCATTGGGTAGAACGACTGGTCAGTGGGCGTCCGCTCAAACCACCTGTTTCATGACTGGATACTTGATTCTGAAGCCCTTCTCGCGATAAGGTAGTGTTGGTTGCGATCATTCCGTCGATCTTTGTATGTAAAACGATTTCTATGACTTCGATTAGCTGTTCCTCTGTTAGATCAGGGGCGATCTTTAGGAAAATAGGCTTTTTCACTTGATGGGATTGGATGCAGTGGTCTCTTGTCTGTAAGATATCCGTTAGCAATCTCTCAAGTGCTTTTGCCTCTTGTAGATCACGTAATCCCTGTGTATTAGGAGAGCTGATATTAATTACGAAGTAGTCTCCATATAGATATAATGTTTGAAGGCAGATCGTATAGTCTTGACTAGCCTGTTCATTGGGAGTGTTTTTGTTTTTTCCGAGATTGATTCCGATCGGGATTGTAGGACGAGGAAGGGTCTGAAAAGAATGAACCGCATCTTCTACCCCGTGGTTATTGAAGCCCATTCGATTGATAATCGCTTGGTCTTCAGGTAAACGGAACAAACGAGGACGATCGTTTCCAGATTGAGGGCGTGGGGTAAGGGTCCCTACTTCTACAAAGCCGAAGCCCAAGTGTGCCAAAGCAGGATACACATTGGCATGTTTATCAAAACCTGCGGCTAGTCCCACTGGATTCGAAAATGATAATCCAACTACTTGTGACGATAGAGAAGAATGCTTTACTTCCCAATTTTGTTGGATGGTTTTAGCTAGGTAAGGCATTCGTTGAAGGATTTGTAAGGATCGAACGGTCCATTCATGTGCTGCTTCAGGATCCATGCGAAATAAGACTTTTTTCATGATTGGGTACATATTGGGGTATCCTCTCCTTACATCATACAAAAGCCTCTCGTGCATGATTGGTCACAAGAGGCTTTTAGTCTGATTTGTGCGTTGGTTAATCTCATTGTACATGATTTTGCTAGAAAAAACGCCTGCTTTTTTCTTTCGACACGAAATTTCACAGGAGGCGCAGAATATGAAGATCTATTTTGCCACAATGAACGAATCTAAATTACATGAAGCGAGGCAAGTCCTAGAGCCGATAGGATATCAGGTTTTGGGTCTAGAAGTGAATTACATAGAGCCAGATGAAGGAACTGTACAAGAAATTGCGATGCAAAAGTTAGAGCAAGTTTTGCAAGTTCATCCTGAATTGCAACGAGTCATGGTAGATGATGCGGGGATCTTTTTTCAAGCATATCCCTTATTCCCTGGTGTTTTAGCGAAGAGGGTCTTTCAGCGGATCGGATACCGCGGCATTGAAAAGTTATTAGCGGATGAAGATCGTAGTGCTCAGTTTGAAGGAGCGATTGCGTTATATTGGCATGGTCAGAAGAAGATATTTTCCGGTATGACCAAAGGAACCATTATCGAAGGAATCCCTGCTATCGATTCGCTAACCAATGTAGGATTCCCTTATGATCCCCTTTTTGTGCCTGAGGGTGGAAATCAAGTGTTGGCCGATATGGATATCGAAAAACGATTATCCTTTTCGTATAGACGAAAAGTGCTTGATAAAATGGCTCTTTGGATGAAAAAGAATGTAAGGGATTAAGTGGATTTGGTTACGAGAGGAGTTTGGTGAAATGATCGCTGTCTTGGATTACGGTGCAAATAAGGTAGATGGACTATTACAAGTTTTGGATCATTTAGGGCGTTCGTATGTGGTTGCGACAGAAGCGGCAGATGTTCGTATGGCAACGGGAATCATTTTGACTGGGGATGGCACTTTTGGTGAGGGAATGGCTGGTTTAGCTAGTTCGGGGTTAGATCATGTAGTGAAGGATGAGTTTTTTTCAGGAAAGCCTATTTTAGGTATTAATTTAGGAATGCAGCTCTTTTTTACCAGTAGTGACGAGGGTGGTTACCATCAAGGATTAAACCTATTACCTGGCCATGTACAGAAATTAGAAGGGGACGATGCGATTCACAAGGGATGGAATTGGCTAAAATTTAAATATCCACATCGGCTATACAAAGGCATTGAAGAAAGTAAGGTTTATTTTTCCCACTCATACATAGTAGATGCGGAAAATGAAGATGATGTAGTCGGCTATGCCAACTATCTTGAGTCTATTCCTGCTGTGGTGTCACGAGGAAATTTGGTAGGGATGCAATTTCATCCTGAAAGAAGTGGTGCTTATGGAACAAAGCTTTTAGATCAATTTTTGACACAGGTATTGTATCGAGGTAATGGACAAGAGAAGTAGCTTGTCAAAATAAAGGTAGATCCAATCGAGAGATTGGATCTACCTTTATTTAGCGGAGGAGCATCGTTGCGATATCTTGATAAAAAATCGTCACATTGGTAAGTCCAAACAATCCAATGGTCAGAAACAGGATCGTTACGATCTGAGAATGTTGTTTTGATAATCCAGTGATCTTTTGTAGTCCTGAGATGAGCCAGATTGCATACCAAATGGTAAATAGAGAGAGATAGCTTAATAGAGAAGATAGCAAACCTCCTGGGAGGTCTGGAAACAGTACACCCAAGCTGGTAACAGGGGCTTTGATAGGATGCCCGGCCAGCCGATTCACTAAAAAATCGGCGATAAGGGATAATGTGGTTAAGAGATATAAGTGAGCGGAAAAAGCATAGAGTTGTCTAAAGGTTGCCTTTCCTTGGTACGCTTTCACAAGTAGGAAAAGGACAAGGGAATTTAACAAACACATTACCCACGGAATCATGAATCCTGCGAAGCCGTAAGAGAAGCCTATGAATACATTCGCTTGGTCTTTTATTTCTGGAGGAAATGCTTGTCCTTGGAGTCTTTCAATATTGGCAATGGCTTCAGGGCTTGAACCGATCGTTTCTCCCACATAATAGAACGTCATCGACACGACGAAACTGAGCAAGAGAAGAGAGAGAAAGAAACGGGGTTGCTCCCGAATCAAACGAAACTCTCTAATCGGATTCGTAAATAGTCCAAAGAGAGATGGCTTCATACGCTCGAATTGTTTTAACATTTTTCATCACCTATTTTTAATCTGGAACCGTTCTAGTTTATAATAGGAGTAATTAACTCATAATGACTGATCTCATCCAAAGGGGCTGCTTGTCCATATGAAGAATGTGAAAATCTTTACTGGTTCCTCTAATCCTACACTAGCACAAAACATTTGTACATATTTGGGGATACCGCTGGGAGAGGCTCGAATTAGCCGTTTTAAAAGCGGAGAAATTTATGTTCATTATGAAGAAGGAGTCCGTAATTGTCATGTTTTCCTTATTCAGACAATGGGTGCTCCTGTTCATGAAAACCTAATGGAGCTTTTGATCATGGCGGATGCTGCACATCGAGCATCTGCGAAAAGTGTGACAGCAGTTGTTCCCTATTACCCTTATGCCCGTCAAGAGAAAAAAGATGCACCGCGTGAGCCGATTACGGCTAAAATGGTTGCTGATATTTTGAAAACAGTAGGAGTGGACCGCGTTGTAACAGTCGATCTACACGCACCTGCCATCCAAGGATTTTTTGATATCCCAGTGGATCATTTGACCGCGTTAGACTACATTACAGAATATCTAAAAGAAAAAGATATCAAAAATCCAGTTGTCGTATCTCCAGATGCAGGGCGAGCGAAAATGGCTGAGAAATTAGCCTCCTATCTAGACGCACCGTTCGCCATCATGTTGAAAAAGCGACCTTCCCATAACTCAGCTAAAATTACTCATATTATCGGAGATGTCCAAGGATACACTCCGATCATTATTGAAGATATTATCGATACAGGTGGAACGATTGTGAGTGTAGTAGAGGGGCTTATGGAAAAGGGAGCCAATCCTGCTTACATTTGTGCCACACACCCACTCTTTTCTGCAAATGCTCTGGAGCGCCTTAATCATCCAGGGATTCACGAAGTAGTGGTGACAGATAGCATTCCTTTTACACCAAACAGTGACAAGTATAAAACGATCCCGATTGCTCCTTTATTAGCACAGGCCATTCATATTATTATCTCAGGTGGCTCGATCAGTACCCTGTTTCGCTCAGAGTCTGGTGTGTAAATTAGGGAGAATGTGGTATACTTGCCCAAGCTACCAAACCACCAGCTTTTGTGGTTGAATCATGCTGGTTGGAGGAAAATGATGAAAAGACAAGTAGAATTTGATCATACGAGCAAGAAAGTAGTAAGCATGAATTTAGATGCCAGCTTCTTTTTTGAGCGCGCTTTAAAAATGTTAGATCGACGGCAGTATGAAAAGGCTCTAAAATATTTCCGCTATGCTACCGAAAAAGACCCTACGAATCCAGTTAACCACTGTAATCTAGCGGGGCTTCTTTCGGAGATGGGTAAATTTCAAGAGTCTAACGATATATTGGAGTGTGTAGTCCGTGAAATAGATCCAAATCTCACTGAATGTTGGTTTTATCTAGCGAATAATGCTACCAATATGGAGGATTTCGAGCTAGCTGAGGACTACTTATTAGAGTACCTTGGACGAGATCCAGAGGGTGAGTTTGCGGAGGAAGCAGAAGAGCTTCTTCTCCTGATTTCCTATGAGTTAGGACGTCCAGCTAAAGAAGTGGTTCCGCTTTTTGCGGAGGCATATATCCAAAAGCACGAGTCAGCGAGGCAACTCCTAGAGACAGGCATGTTTGTTCAAGCAACCGAGATGTTAAACGAGATCTTAGAGGAACATGCTGATTTTCTACCTGCACGAAATAACCTAGCATTAGCTTATTACTATATGGGCCAGATGGACTCAGCCTTTCGTACAGTCTCGGAAGTGTTAGAGATTGAGGAAGATAACATCCACGCTCTTTGTAATCTAGCTGTTCTATGTAGCCATATAGGGAAAACCAAAGAGTACGGACAATTGATTGAGATGTTACGTAATTTGATCCCTCTGCAAAAGGATCAAGCATACAAACTAGCAACCACAATGGGGATTCTAGGAGAGCATGAAGTAGCGTATGAATTGTTTATCCGGATTGCTCGTTTAGAAGATCGCCCAGATGCCGCACTCTATCATGCTGCGGCGATTGCTTCCTATCGTGTTGGAAAGCTAGACCGTGCTCGTTCGTATTGGCATAAAGCAAAACAATTGGCTCCTGATTCCGAGGTTCCGTCCTTCTTTTTAAATGCCTTGGACGGGGAAGATCCTAGCTTGCATTATGCGAGTTACCAAATGCAGCTTCCTTTTGAAGAACAGCTATTGCGTACCCCTATTACGGATACCAAACAGCTACAGCAGCAGGTAAAAGAAAGCCCTCTGATTCGTTCTAGTCTGTTATGGGGCTTAGAGCATGGGGAAGAAGATACAAAGATGCAAGTGATTTACGCATTGGGACTGATTGAAGATGATGAATCAGAGAGGGCTCTTCGATCATTCTTGATGTGTCCAGATGAGCCGGATTGGTTAAAAGAGATTGCGATCTTGCAAATCCGTAAAATGAATCCAGATGATTCCTTGTCCGTTATCCTCCAAGGAAGTGTGCGGTCCGATCATCAGAACGAAGAGTCAGATCTATCTGGGCAAGTATGGAAGATTTGCTTGCCCCATTTGAAGGAAGTTGGAGAGCCGATCGTCATGGCGATGGAGAATTTTTGGCGGACGTGGTCTGTTCAGCCAAAATCGCAGATCATTCTCCAATCAGCTCGTAAATTAGAAGTATGGGCGGCGGCATTAGAGTATTGGGTCTCGAACCAACTAGATCGCCCGCTTTCCAAAACAAATGTGGCTCAAAAATATGGAATCTCCCCTTCATCTATCACTAAGGCGATGAAGGAGTTTGACAAATATCCGATAATCTAAACGGGGGTTTTATCATGAAACAACTTCAAACAAACACATTTCCTGAGTTTATTACAGCGGGTCGCAAAGTGGTTGAATTTAGTGCAGATTGGTGTATTGATTGTAAACGAATTCTGCCCGATCTTCCAGAGATTGAGAGTACGTTTTCATCTACATTTGATTTTGCCATGATTGATGTAGATGAGTCACAATCAGTGGCACAGCAGTTTCAGGTAAAAGGAATCCCTACCTTTATTGTCTTTGAAAATGGGAAAGAAGTGGGACGACTTCCATCTCGCAACGCAAAGACAAAAGAGCAAGTAGTTACCTTTTTACGAGAGTTGGAATAATCAGACCCTCTCTTGTCCAAAGATAGATGCAGATGCTTTCTCTGCATCTTTTTTGTATACTTAACAACAAAGGGGGATGACCATGCCAAGCAATGAACTACATTTAGTTGTCATTACAGGTATGTCCGGTGCTGGGAAGACGGTTGCGGTACAGAGTCTTGAAGATCTAGGCTATTTTTGTATCGATAACCTTCCCCCTATCTTGTTGTCCAAGTTTGCTGAACTCTTAGAGCAGACCAATGGAGGACTCCAGAAGGTTGCACTGGTGATTGACTTACGAGGACGTGAATTTTTTAGTGCCTTAGTTGAATCATTGGAAGCATTAAAGGAATCAAAAGGTGTAAACTATCAAATCTTATTTCTCGAAGCAAATGATGAAACGCTCGTTCGTCGATATAAATTAACGCGTCGTACTCATCCACTGGCCCCTGAGGGTACGGTTTTAGATGGGATTCTTCAAGAGCGAGAGTTACTATGCGATCTTCGAGGTCGATCTCATCAAATCATTGATACAAGTAACTTGAAGCCCACTGAATTAAAGGAAAAAATCGTTCATACGTATTCAGAACAACATAATTCAGGATTAAATCTTAGCTTTATGTCATTTGGTTTTAAGCACGGGATTCCCCTAGATGCGGATCTTGTATTCGATGTTCGTTTTGTCCCAAATCCGTATTATGTGGAGTCCATGCGGCTTTTGACAGGGAAGCAAAAAGAAGTTGCCGATTATGTGATGAAATGGGAAGAAACCAATCGCTTCTTAAACCAACTAAAAGAGATGCTGACGTTTTTACTTCCTAAGTACGAAAAAGAAGGAAAGAGACAGCTCGTTGTCGGGATTGGATGTACGGGTGGTCAGCATCGCTCCGTAGCAATGGCAGAAGCTCTTTACGAGGATTTTAAAGAGAATGAGCGTTGCCAAGTGCTCCATCGTGATATAGAGAAAGGCGGCTTCTAAATTGTCATCCAAAAGACCGAAAGTCGTGTGCATGGGTGGTGGGACGGGGCTCTCGGTCATATTGCGTGGTCTAAAGAAATTCCCTGTTGATATTACAGCGATCGTGACAGTGGCTGATGATGGAGGAAGCTCTGGTCGCCTGCGCACGGATCTTCAAATGCCTCCACCTGGTGATATTCGAAATGTACTAATCTCTCTTGCTGATACAGAGCCTTTATTAGAAAGTGTATTTCAGTATCGTTTTCAAACAGGAGATGGACTGGCGGGGCATACATTGGGCAATTTGATGCTCGCCGCGATGAAGGAGATAACGGGGGATTTTACGACAGCCGTAAAGGAACTAAGTAGAGTGTTTTCTGTCCGTGGTAGGGTTCTCCCTGCTAGTGTTCAAGATGTTACTCTATGTGCTGAGATGACAGATGGAACGGTTGTCAAAGGGGAATCACAGATTCCAAACATCGAAAAAACCATTCGGCGAGTCTATCTCGAACCCGCCTCCCCTCTTGCTTTAGACGAAGCGATTGAAGCAATCTTAGAAGCGGATGGTGTGGTAATAGGACCAGGCAGTCTTTATACAAGTATCCTTCCTAATCTACTAGTAAAAGATATGGCGACAACGATTCGAAAGTCTTCAGCGCTGAAAATTTATATCTGCAATATCATGACACAGTTAGGGGAAACAGATGGTTTTCATGCCAGCGATCATATTCGTGCCATCTATGACCATGTGGGTGAATCGTTCTTTGATATTGCCATTTTAAATAATGAGGTTCCCCCTACTGTGATTCAGCAACAATACGCTAATCAAAATCAAACCATGGTATTGCCAGATTTAGAGCTAGTTTACCAATTAGGATGCCAACCGCTGGCTGATAATCTATTGTTATATCGCTCTGTTTTGCGTCACGATGCAGAGCGTATTAGCCGCCACATCCTGCGTTTGATTCATGAGCGCATGGGGTGATAAGAGCTAATGGGAAGGAATAACTATGTCATTTACCTCCGAAACCAAAAAAGAACTGACACAGGTTGAGTCTGAGATCTGTTGTAAACGCGCGGAATTATCAGCGTTAGTCCGGATGAATGGTACGATTCATCTCAAACCTAGGCATCTGGTAATGGACATGGTCACAGAAAACCCTTCTACTGCACGCTATATGTTTACTTTGGTCAAAAGTATTTATCATCTTCAGCCGGAAGTGTTGGTTCAACGAAAAGTTCGTTTAAAGAAGAATAATGTCTACTTAGTTCGGGTAACAGAGCGTGCCCAAGAAATCCTAGCAGACTTACAGATTTTGAGACCGAATACATGGGAGAGAATCGAAGGGATTTCGCCAGCTCTCTTTGTAGATCCATGCTGCAAGCGTGCCTATCTTCGAGGAGCCTTTCTAGCATGTGGTTCTGTAAATAGCCCAGATAGTGCATCCTATCATCTAGAGGTTATCTCAACGTATTACCAACATAGTTTAGCTTTATGTGAACTAATGAATGAGTTTCAACTTCATGCTAAATTAATTGAGCGGAAAAAGGGTTATGTTGTGTATATTAAAGAAGGGGACAAGATTGGCGAGTTTTTAAATGTCATCGGGGCCCACCCATCCCTGCTCCATTTTGAGAATATCCGAATATTGAAGGACATGCGGAACTCGGTTAACCGACTTGTGAATTGTGAAACCGCTAACTTAAACAAAACGATATTAGCGGCGATGAGACAGAAGGAAAATATAGAGCTGATAGAGCGAGAGATGGGACTTGACCAACTGCCTGATCGACTTCGAGAGATCGCAGAGGCTCGTCTTCAATATCCTGAAGTAAATCTTACAGAACTAGGACAGCTTTTACCTAAGCCAGTAAGTAAATCAGCTGTCAATCACCGTCTCCGCAAATTGGATGAAATCGCCCAGCAATTAAAAGATGATTAAAGGATAAAGGGAGGAAAAGAAAAAATGGCTGTTGAGAAAAAAGTAATGGTTCAACTTGAAACCGGCTTACATGCGCGCCCTGCGGCTTACTTTGTTCAAGAAGCAAATAAGTATGCTTCTCAAGTATTTATCGAAAAAGAAGGTCGTAAAGTAAATGCCAAAAGCATCATGGGTGTGATGAGCTTAGCTGTTGCCAAGGGGACAGAGATTGTGATCAGTGCCGAGGGGATCGATGAAGAGAAAGCAGTGGAAGCGCTTGCCACGATCGTCATGAAGACGGAATAGATTAGTCAAAAAGAAGAACCCAAGCACGATTGTGTACAAGGGTTCTTTTTGGATTTAGGTTTGATTGGTCGAAGTGATCACTTTGTCGATCAATCCATAGTCTAGCGCTTCATGTGCAGACATAAAATTATCGCGATCGGTGTCTCTTTCGATCTTTTTGAGAGGCTGACCTGTAAACTCAGCAAGTTTATGGTTCAGTTGGTCACGCATTTTGAGGATTCGGCGTGCTCGAATTTCGATATCACTCGCTTGACCTTGTGCGCCACCAAGTGGTTGATGAATCATCACTTCACTATTTGGGAGAGCATATCGTTTTCCCTTTGCCCCAGCAGAAAGCAAGAAAGCCCCCATGGATGCTGCCATACCAATACAGATCGTTGATACATCAGGCTTTACAAACTGCATCGTATCATAGATCGCCATACCAGCCGTAATGGAACCACCAGGTGAATTGATATACAAGTGAATATCTTTGTCTGGATCATCCGCTTGCAAGAAAAGTAACTGTGCTACGATCGCGTTCGCTACTTGGTCATCCACTTGACTGCCTAGTAGGATAATGCGGTCTTTTAGCAAACGAGAATATATGTCGTAAGAGCGCTCTCCACGAGATGTCTGTTCCACAACAATCGGTACTAAATTCATCCGAAGCCACTCCTTATGTAAAGAAAATATTGGATTTCAATACTTATATCATAACCTAAAGGTCAAAAAAGGTCAAATGAAATCAAGAAAAAAATGTAATACTCATTTCGGTTGTATATGGAGGACTTTATGAAGAAATGGACGATTCGAGTTACGCTCACATTTGCTGTTTTATTGATGATTGCGTATGCACTATTTCAACTATCTAAGTCTAGAACTTATCAACTATTTGGAGAGTTAACCAATCGAGTTGATACCAATGAAAAAGTGGTAGCCCTCACCTTAGATGACGGACCAACCGAGAAGACCGACGAAGTGTTAAAAGTTCTGAAAGAGGCAGATGTGAAAGCTACTTTTTTTGTGACAGGAGCAGAGTTAAAACAACACCCAGAAGAAGGTAAAAAGATCGCTCAAGCAGGTCATGAATTAGGAAATCATTCATACTCACACACTCGAATGGTATTAAAATCACCTAGCTTTATTAAGGATGAAATTGAGAAAACTGATCAACTCATTCGAGATACAGGTTACCAAAAGGAGATCCTATTTAGACCTCCAAATGGGAAAAAGCTGGTATTTCTACCGTATTATCTAAGCCAACATAACCGGAAAACGATTATGTGGGATATTGAACCAGATTCCTATGAAGATATCGGTTCAAATTCCGATAAAATCGTCCAACATGTAAAAGAGAATGTAAAGTCGGGATCGATTATCCTCCTGCATGTTATGTATAAGAACAGAGAGGAATCACTGAAATCGATAAAAGGAGTTGTAGAGTCTCTGCGGGAGCAAGGTTACACATTTAGGACAGTCTCCGAACTACTCACTGAGAAAAAGTAATATGAATGGATAACAAAAGCACCACCTAGCTAACTTGAATTAGTTAATTAGGTGGTGCTTTTGGTTTTAGAATAGGATGATCTTCACCCTAAATTAATACTGTGGTTTTTCACGAAACCATAGTGTAGCAATCCATTTTTCTCCATCGACTACTGGTTGCCCTGCATGCATCGCACGGTCATTTGGAACATTGGTTCCTCTTATACAGTTTTCAAAGAATAGAAGATTACCTTCGCGAGGAGCAATTTTGAAATCTAGGTAATCAAAAGAAGTTTCTCCCCCTGCTTGAACATCGTTTAGATAGAGGATTGCTGTAAACATCCGTTGCCCACCTGAGTCTACTTGATTCTTTCCATATTCATTATGGACATTATAAGTATCATGATGAAAATGGAACTGTCCTCCAGGCTGGTATGTTGCTACTTGCAACGGTTCTGCATGATTGAGTTGCTGATTTACAAGAACGGCAACACGTACACATACATTGGAGAAAATGGGATCAAGGTGATGATGGAGCCAAGTATAATCCGATGTACGCTCTGGTCCATGACCATACGATTGAGCGGGAATAATGCATTGCTTTGCAATCTCAATAATATGTTTACATTCGTCTGGAGTGATAACTTGTTCATAAAAGGACACCAAAGGATCGTCGTGTAGAACGGTCGGATTTGTAATCAATCCTGTCAATAAAATCGCCTCCACACATGATTTTTACCTACACTAATAATAAGTAGTATTCGATCGATGTAAATTTCATTCGGTGTTTGTAAGAAGGTCGAAACAAGAATGTACCTTCTAATTTGTAGGATTTGTAGAATGTGTAGGATTAATAGGTTTTTTAGGCCCAGTAGGCTCCATCTCTTCCGATCCTTCTTGATGGCCATTTCCTGGGTTAGGCTTTTCTTGATTTTCATCCTCATCCTCTGAGTCTGTTTTTTTATTATCTGATTTACTTGTATTTTGATCAGGTGGACTATCTGGTTGTTTCTTCTCCCTTTCAGGCGATGGTGCTTTCAATTTTTGAAGAGTCAACTCTTTCTCTACAACTACTGGGATAACGGATGTATCCTTTGATTTAGCAATAATCTTATAGGTAAACTTCTGATTTGAACTATTTGGATCCACAGGTGCAAATGTATCTTTGAGTGAATCTGCGGCACCCTCTGTGACAAGTAGATATTTACCTTTTGAATCCACTCTCTCTACTCTATAAGTGACATTGGAGTCACGGGAACCACCGATAATGTTGATCTTGATCTCTCTACTGGTTCCTTCTGACGAGATGGAAATGTCGAAATTCTGCAACTTCATGGGGGCGATAGGTTCCGGGACATCTGCCGGCTTTTCAAAGCGATGTTTATCACTATTTTTCACCACTTTCGCCATGATCTTACCCCACATTTCAGCAACGGAGTCACCGGTAACTTTGGTATCCCCCTGCTTCCCGTCTTTAGGTTCATTAAAGACTACAGCAGATGCTACGTAATCCGGTGTAAATCCGACAAACCAACCTGATCGCTTATTCGGAGTGGTTCCTGTTTTACCTGCTACTTCAAATCCCGGTATTTTCGCACCCTTATCAGGTCCTTTAGGATTTTCGACTACTCCTTTTAACATTCGAGTCATATAGTATGAAGTCTTAGTAGAGAGTACTTGATGAGCATTACTCTGATTTGGTTCAATCTCCTGATTAGGCAATGGTTCTATTTTGTTTTGTTTGTTATCTTTTACTTCGAGAATGGTATATACTTTCATAAGTTTCCCGTTATTAGGAAATACAGAATAAGCTTGTGCCATTTGTACGGGAGAATAACCTTTGAATAAATCCCCTGTAACAATGGCAGATGGTGACTCTAAATCTTTTTTTTCAAGAGATAATTGGAATGTATCTTGCAAGAACTTAACGCCTCGGTTTACTGTAATTTCGTTTTCGAAAAGCCGAGTAGCAACATAACCAGATGAATTAGCTACTACTTCGGCAAGTGGAGTGGTCCCAACAGGAGTATATTCATTTGTATCCTTATGGAATTCTAGATAAGGGCTATAAACAGCAAGAGGCATAATGGAGGAACCGGGTTGTTGTTTCGTTACCCCCCAGTTTAGACCTCCCGGTATGTAGTCCTTCCCACTTGATAAAGCGAGAATGTGTCCCGTATTACGATCCATTACCATGAAGCTACTATTTAAATCACTGCTTGTTCCTGTCTTAGAGTCGCCCTCAAAATGAGTGTTCTTTATCTCATTTTCTATCGTTTTATCTATTTCTGGATCAATTGCAATTTTAATCTCATATGCGTTTGTACGTAGGTCTTCTTTCGTGATGCCATATCGTTCTTTTAATTCAGTCCGCACTAAATCAATATAAGCTCCATGGCTCTTTATTTTAAATTCATTTAGGAAGGTATTTTGTTCATCCTTCGCTATTTGAAGTGGTTTTTCAGTAGCTATCTCCGCCTCTTTCATCGAGATGACGGCTGGCGTGTCTTCGCTATTGGTCATTTTCTTCTGTAGAATCCAATCGCGTCTTTCCTTGGCATTTGTCTTTTGTTCTTCGTTTCCCTTCGGATTAAGCCGAGTAGGGTTGTTAGGAATTGCTACAAGCAAAGCAACTTCTTCGTCTGTTAAGGGTGTCTTGATTAAGTCTTTACCAAAGTAGAATTTCGAAGCCGCCTGCACTCCTTGGATGGTCGGACCAAAGTCAATATAGTTTAGATACGCTTCTAATACTCCTTCATGTTTGTGCGTATCAATTAACTTTTGAGCGGATACGATTTCATTCACCTTCCGTTGTAAGGTTTTTTGCTTCGTGTCTAGTACCATGTTCCGGGCCACCTGCATCGGAATGGTTCCCCCACCCCCCGAACGGCCCTTCAAATTATCGAAGACAGCTCGCGTAAGACCCCAAAAATCGACCCCATCATGTTTCCAAAAGCGTTGATCTTCTACTTTAATCAAGGTAGCAGGTAGTTTTGGATTTACCTTCATAAGATCATCTAGTTTGACGGGCTCAATCTTTTGTGTACCAATCTTCGTTATGGTATTACCATTTCGATCCGCTAGAGTTGAAGGAGAGTCCGGCTTTTGAAGTTCTGCGTTTGCATTCTCTGGTACTTTCGAAATAAGGTATGACAAATAAATCGAACCACTTAGAATAGGAAGGCATATTAGAGCTAATAGAATCTTCCAATTCACATATTTCTTCCATTTTTGCTTACTACGGCTTCCGTCACTATGTTTCTCTTTTCGCTTAGAACGCGAAAGATGTTTGGAGCGAGAAGGGAGAGAAGCATGTGTTGCCAACTTCCTTGTCTGCACTTGCTTGATAGTGGCCAATATCTTTGGTTTCTTCATACGTCGTCGCAGCTCCTTAACCCAACATCTAGTACTCAAGAAATGATGGAGTTTTTCCCGTTTTCTGGTTAAGAAAAGAAAAAGATTCTTGTTGATCTGATCTGATTATTCTCTATGATTTCATTTTGAAGAATATTTTAGAGTAAGGAGATAAAGATTAGGTCAAGATGGAATCGATTTTAAGTAAAGATTCTGGTGGTGGTCGGATTGACCATTTCTAGACAAAAAATACGCCTCCTAGTGTGAATTTCGATGCAATAAGCACGAAACACATTAGAAGGCGTATTGGGTCACTAAGCGATTACCATCACGACGGACAACTATTCTCTTGTCATGCCAAATATGCAAAGGAGGAGATAATAAAGTTTATTCTGATTGATTTTGCACATAATCAATGGCAGATTGAACTGTTGAAATCTTTTCCGCTTCTTCATCTGGAATCTCAATATCAAACTCTTCTTCCATTGCCATTACCAATTCCACAGTGTCTAACGAATCTGCACCTAAATCGTCTACAAAGGAGGCCGAATTTGTAACTTCTTCTTCTTTGACTCCTAGTTGTTCCACAATGATTTTTTTGACACGCTCTTCAATAGTAGACATTGGATCACCTCAAAGTAGTAATATTATTATCTGATTATACTAATTATATTCTACGAAAAGAGAGAGAAACCCTTTGTGTAGATGAACGAAAGACGGAACCTTACTTATAAGGAATCCGTCTTTTTTTCGTTATCCTCCAAAAGCCCCCTCTGATAGGGCTGGGACTAGTGGGTAGTGGTTGCGTAATAAGGAATGAGTATTGTTTGCAATTCCGTTTGCAATTCGCATTTTCTTCACAAGAAAAAACACCCTCAAGCATGATAGCACCAAGCGTGCCAACATGTTTGAGGGTATTCTATTCTACGCGCCTACCAGGATTCGAACCTGGGCGCTTGGTTCCGGAGACCAACGCTCTATCCCCTGAGCTATAGGCGCACATCAAATCAAGTGAAATTATACCATATGTATCTATCAGTAAACAAGGTATTTTCGTTTGTTTACAGGAGATCGCTTGGTTGTTAACTTTTGATACATACGAGTAAGTCCCCTTTATGATAAGATGACTATAATGAAAGTATCGTTTGTTTTGTCTGAAGTCTGAATGATTCCATTGCTATGTAATTTGAATACAAATATATCACGAATTTATCTGTGGCTCGGAGGTGGAGAATTGGCTCTTGAACTTGGGTTTCATTTACAGCAAGAACAGCGATTACAATTGACGATGACCCCTGAACTGCGTCAATCCATTCAACTCCTTCAATACTCGGCTTCTGAATTAGCGTTGTATATTCATGAACAAATACAGGAAAATCCGCTTACTTCTCTAAAAGAAAAACCAAAGAATGAGGAATCGGTAGGTCTTTTCGGAGTTCGTTACACGTCTAAAAAGCAACGTTACGATCATCATAGTCAGGAACTGTATCAGGTCGAAGCGTGTCCATCTCTCATACAAGAACTAGAGGAGCAGATTCGATTGCTTCCTTTAACTGCTTTGGAGCGAGATACTTGTCTGTTTCTGATACATTCACTTGATGAACGTGGGATGATCGATTCCCTTTCCATTGAAGAATGTAAGCGCTTACAAAATGCTGAATCACTTGTTTCCCGCGCGTTACATACGATCCAGTCCTTAGATCCGGCGGGAGTAGGGGCCAGAAGCGTCTCTGAGTGTCTAGAGCTTCAGCTCCGGAGAATGAAGGCGACTAAACTTGCTTGTCAATTAGTTTATCACTTGGTCGAATTGGCGGAACAGAAGTACCAAGAGCTCTCTATACGGTATCAATGCACAGTGGACGATATCGAATCCGCAGTAAACGAAATTAAACGGTGCAATCCTAGGCCTGTAGCTAATTATGGTACGGAATCCCCACGATACATTGAACCTGATATTCGGGTTCATTGGGAGCAAGAGGATTATACCGTTCAGCTAAATGAGCGGTTGATTCCGCAGTTTGAGATTCATTCCGGATACGATGAAGCCACTTATCATCTAATGGATGATTCGTCTAAAGAATATGTACGGAGTTCAATTCAACGTGCGATCTGGTTAAACAAAGCGATTGAACAGCGCCGGAAAACCATTTTATCGGTGACTCAAACCGTAATCGAACATCAACGGACCTTTTTTGAGAAGGGAGAATCCTACCTTCGCCCTCTTAACTTACGCGAAATAGCTGAGGAAATTGGTGTGCACGAATCAACAGTGAGTCGTGTCACGCAAAACAAGTTTATCGAAACACACAGAGGTGTCTTCCCATTTCGTTACTTCTTCCCCAATGGGATTACGAATCAGTACGGAGTTGAGATGACAACAACGAAAGTAAAAAATCAAATAGTCGAACTGATCACAGGTGAAAATCCAACCCAACCCCTATCCGATCAACTCATTTCCAATCTACTCGGACAAACCGGCATTGTCATCTCCCGCCGAACCGTTGCTAAATACCGCGAAGAGTTGAGAATTCCTTCTTCGACTAAGAGGCGTAGGGTTTAGAGAAGGTGTGTAGATAAGAAATATATTAGGCGATGTATCTGCCTATGTACTCACCAACTGATTAATAGAAATTAGGTTCAGAGGGAAGGGAGAGTCTGTTTGATACTTGCGATTTTAGCGATCCTACTTAGCGTAGCAATCCGTAATCCGTAGTGAGGGCGTTTTTGGTGCAACATGTCCCCGCGTACTTTGCGAGTTTTGCACCTGCCCGAACGGAGGATGGCGAAGCGGACGTCCCCACTTCTCTGCTGGATCGGTATTTGAGCAGGTATTGAACAGATCATCGATCACCCAATAGCTAATCAATAAACCTACTATCTCAAACCACACATACTTATTCCAGACCAGACCCCAGTTGCAAACGTTTCCAAAAAAAGAAACAAAAAAACCCTTTGCATTCAACAGACTTTCCGCTAAAATAAAGGAGAAAAGCTTGGATCTATTTTTTTGCTCTATGTGGGACTTAATTTGTATAATAGGGACATAATAAGTCCCTTGGAGGAAAAAACATGCGAACTCTTTTAACTCTTCAAAGTCAGTTATGTCCCGATTTACTTTCTGTCATGCATAAGAGATATACGGTTCTAAGACGAATCTATTATCTTCAGCCAGTTGGGAGACGTTCCCTTACCTCATCTCTCCAGATGACTGAACGAATTCTTCGCTCAGAGGTTGATTTTTTGCGTGAGCAAGGGTTGGTGAACATCGCTCAAGCAGGGATGACATTAACAGAGCAAGGGTTGGAGGTTTTGCAGAAACTCCAGCCATTTATAGAAGAGTATCTGGGCTACTCACAGCTTTCCGAGGAATTAAAAGAACGACTCAATATCCAAGAAGTTTGGATTGTTCCAGGAGACTCAGAGCATGATGAGTGGGCGAAGAAAGAATTGGCACGTGCTGGAGCTCAATTGATTAAATCCTGGGTCCAAGAGGATCAGGTGGTAGCAGTAGCAGGTGGATCAACCATGCAAGCTGTCGCGGAATCGATGAGTCCGACCCCAATTTTCAAGCGGACTACCTTTGTACCAGCGCGCGGGGGAGTAGGCGATGCAGTGGAACATGAAGCCAACTACATTGCTTCCCGCATGGCAAAGAACTCAGGTGGTCGCTATCGGATGTTGCACGTGCCGGACCAGATTAGTGAAGAGGCATACCAGCTACTAACTCAAGAAACACAGATTTCGGATGTGCTTCACATGATCCAAGAAGCCAGCGTGTTAGTTTATAGTATTGGAGATGCTAAAACGATGGCAGGTCGGAGAAAATATGGTCGTGAGTTTATGCAACTACTTGAAGAAAAACAAGCGGTTGGAGAGAGCTTCGGATATTATTTCGATCGAAACGGCACCATTGTTCATCGTACGAAGACAGCAGGATTACGTCTTCGCGACCTCCCGAAAGTGGGTCGTAAGATTGCTGTAGCAGGTGGGGCTAGTAAAGCGGAAGCGATCGCAGCGATTTGTTCCGTATTTCCACAAGATACATTGGTTACAGACGAAGCTGCGGCGCGCAAAATTTTATCTCAAAATTACCCGCTATGAAAATAAATAAGACAAAACTTACCGGGTCATACTACACAAGAGGAAACATAGGAGGAAACTCGAAATGGTAAAAACAAAAATTGGTATTAATGGATTTGGACGTATTGGTCGTAATGTATTCCGTGCAATGTTAGATCACTCTGAATTAGAAGTAGTAGCAGTAAACGATTTAACCGATTCGAAAACACTTGCTCACCTTTTAAAGTATGATTCGATTCATGGAAAATTAGATGCAACAGTAGAAGCAAACGAAGGTAGTATCGTTGTGAACGGTCGCGAAATTAAAGTACTAGCAGAACGTGATCCTGCTCAGTTGAAATGGGCGGACTACGGTGTGGATATCGTAGTTGAGTCGACAGGCCGCTTTACCAAACGTGAAGATGCCGCGAAACATATGGTAGGTGGAGCGAAGAAAGTAATCATTTCTGCTCCAGCAAATAACGAAGATATCACCGTTGTGATGGGTGTAAACCACGAAAGTTATGACCCAGCAAAACATGATGTGATTTCCAACGCTTCCTGTACGACTAACTGTTTAGCACCATTTGCAAAAGTGCTACATGATACATTCGGAATCCGTCGTGGTTTGATGACAACCGTTCATTCTTACACCAATGACCAACAAATTCTCGATTTACCACATAAAGACTTACGTCGTGCGCGTGCAGCAGCTGAAAACATTATTCCTACTTCTACAGGTGCGGCTAAGGCTGTTTCCTTGGTACTTCCAGAGCTTGCTGGAAAACTAAATGGTTTCTCGATGCGTGTCCCAACGCCAAACGTATCCGTTGTGGATTTAGTAGCAGAGTTAGATAAATCTGTAACGATTGAAGAAGTAAATGAAGTATTGAAAAATGCAGCAGATAATGAGCTAAACGGGATCCTAGCATTCTCGGACGAGCCTCTTGTATCTTCTGACTATAATGGGAATCCTCATTCTTCGATTGTAGATGGTCTTTCTACTATGGTGTTAGAAGGCAACATGGTAAAAGTCGTTTCTTGGTATGACAATGAGTGGGGCTACTCTAGCCGCGTTGTTGACTTGGCTGTATATATTGCCAAACGTGGGATCTAAGAATTAGAATGAATGAGTAGGAAATTTGGAAAGAGGAGAATAATTCTCCTCTTTCTTCTTAAATAAGGAGGGGCATCCTTGAACAAAAAATCCATCAAAGATGTTGATGTTCATGGAAAGCGAGTGTTTTGTCGGGTAGATTTTAACGTTCCGATGGAGCAAGGCAAGATTACAGATGATACGCGAATTCGAGCAGCATTACCTACGATTCAGTACCTGATGGATCAAGGGGCTAAGCTAATCCTAGCAAGCCACTTGGGACGACCAAAGGGAAAAGTAGTAGAAGAGATGCGTTTAACAGCTGTAGCAGAACGCTTAAGCCAACTGCTCGGTAAAGAAGTGACTAAGACAAATGAAGTAATTGGTCCAGAAGTTACAGAAAAAGTATCAGAGTTACATAATGGTGACGTTCTCCTCTTGGAAAACGTTCGTTTTGATGCGCGCGAAGAAAAAAATGATGCTGAACTATCTCGTCAATTTGCCGCTCTAGCGGATTTATTTGTAAATGATGCATTTGGTACCTCTCATCGTGCTCATGCTTCTACTGCGGGAATCGCTGATTATATCCCAGCAGTAGCAGGGTTCTTATTACAAAAAGAGTTAGAGATTTTAGGCAGTGCTCTTCAGACTCCCAAACGGCCCTTTACTGCGATTGTGGGTGGAGCCAAGGTTAAAGATAAAATTGGTGTCATTGAAAATTTACTGACCAAAGTGGACAACTTAATCATTGGTGGAGGACTTGCATATACCTTCATTAAGGCAAAAGGTCTTGAAATAGGAAAATCCCTTTTAGAAGAAGATAAGATTGAGCTGGCTGCTTCGTATCTACGGCAAGCAGAGGAAGCAGGAGTCCGTATCTATCTACCGGTTGATGTGGTGGTAGTGGATGAGTTTTCCCCGCATCCGCCTATTGTGAAAACAGTAGATGTTGATCAAATTCCGACTGATTTAGAGGCACTTGATATTGGTCCGAAAACACGCGAGTTGTATGCCGACGTGATTCGTTCTTCACAGCTTGTGATTTGGAATGGTCCGATGGGCGTATTTGAGTTTGATCAGTTTGCACAAGGCACGAATACGGTTGCGAAAGCACTTGCAGATTCTGAAGCATTATCCATCGTTGGCGGTGGGGATTCCGCAGCTGCGATTGAGAAAGCAGGACTTGCTGACGAAGTGGATCATATTTCTACAGGTGGCGGTGCCTCTTTGGAATTATTAGAAGGAAAAACACTACCTGGTGTAGCAGTGTTAAACGACAAAGAATAGTTAGGTGATGACGCTCATGCGCACTCCAATCATAGCAGGAAATTGGAAAATGCATAAAACGGTTAATGAAGCCGTTCAATATATAGAAACCATCCAATCCAATCAACTCCCACAAGATGTAGAAGCGGTGATTTGCGCGCCGTTTCTCACTCTACACACACTACAAGACAAGCTAGCGGGTAGTTCGATCGGGCTGGGAGCACAAAATGCTCATTGGGAAAAAGAAGGGGCATACACAGGAGAAGTAAGTGTTCATATGCTCCAAGACCTCGGAGTTGGTTATGTGATCTTAGGTCACTCTGAACGCCGTACCTATTTTGCGGAAACGTGCGAACAAGTGAATAAGAAGACAATAGCGGCTCTAAATGCGGGAATCATCCCGATTGTCTGTGTAGGTGAAACCATTCAAGAACGTGAAAGTGGACGTACTTTTGAAGTCGTTTCTTCTCAAGTAAAAAAAGCGTTAAAAGGAATTGCTTCTAATGAATTACATAAAGTGGTTCTCGCATATGAGCCTGTTTGGGCGATCGGAACAGGTAGGGCCTCCTCAGCAAATGATGCGGAAGAAGTGATTGCCTATATCCGTAAAACGTTGATGAGTGAGTTTGGTACAGCGGTTGCCGAGCAAATACGAATCCAATACGGTGGCAGTGTGAAACCAGAAAATATTGCTACTTACATGGCAGAGCCTAATATTGATGGAGCTCTTGTCGGCGGTGCGGCACTAGACCCAGAGTCGTTCTCAGGACTTGTGAAGGCTGCGAGCCGAGTAGGTGGTCAAGCATGAGCTATCCTAAACCAGCATTATTATGTATCTTAGACGGATTTGGCTTACGTTCTTCGGAACATGGCAATGCGGTGGCTCAAGCAAAGAAACCTAATTTTGATCGCTATTGGGATCAATACCCACATACTACCCTAGGAGCAAGCGGCTTGTCCGTAGGGCTTCCCGATGGGCAGATGGGGAATTCGGAAGTAGGACATTTAAACATCGGGGCAGGCCGTGTAGTATATCAAGAGCTTACTCGTGTAACGAAGTCCATTTCCGAAGGGGGATTCTTTGAAAACGAAACCTTCCTTGGAGCGATTCGTCACGTAAAAGAGCATAATACCCGTCTCCATTTGTACGGGTTATTATCAGACGGAGGCGTTCACAGTCACATTGAGCATTTATTTGCATTGCTCGAACTAGCGGCTAAAGAACAAGTGAAAGAAGTTTATGTTCACGCGTTTTTGGATGGGCGAGATGTAGCGCCGGACAGTGCTGTCTCCTATATCAAGCGTCTGGAAGATAAGATTCAGGAGCTGGGTGTCGGGAAAATTGCGACTGTGCAAGGTCGTTACTATGCGATGGATCGTGATAAACGATGGGAGCGTACGGAGAAATCGTATCGTGCGATGGTATATGGAGAAGGACCTTCTTATACCGATCCGATCAAGGCGGTGGAGGAATCCTATCACAAGTCGGTCTATGATGAGTTTGTCATGCCAACTGTGATTGTAGATGAAAATCAGAAGCCAGTGGGTACGATTCAAGATCATGACTCTGTTATCTTTTATAACTTCCGTCCCGATCGTGCGATACAGATCTCATTAGCTTTTACCAATCGTGATTTCCGTGGATTTGATCGTGGTGACCGTGCTCCAAAAGATCTCTACTATGTCTGCCTCACTCATTTTAGTGAGACGGTAGGTGGATATGTAGCATACAAATCTACGAACTTGGATAACACGTATGGTGAAGTGATTTCACAACAAGGCTTGCGTCAGCTTCGGATTGCTGAGACGGAGAAATTTCCACACGTTACCTTCTTCTTTAGTGGTGGTCGGGAAGATCCATATCCAGGCGAGGATCGCATTTTGATCAAATCCCCTAATGTAGCCACTTATGATTTAAAGCCTGAGATGAGCGCTTACGAACTGACGGATTCATTACTCGAAGCGATCAACAAAGATGTCTACGATACGATCATCTTAAACTTTGCCAATCCCGATATGGTTGGGCACTCTGGGAAACTAGAACCAACGATTAAAGCGGTAGAGGCAGTCGATGAGTGTCTAGGCAAGATTGTGGACTTAGTTATCTCAAAAGGTGGCGTCGCGATCATCACGGCTGACCACGGCAATGCCGACATGGTCATCGATGATAACGAGAGACCTTTTACCGCTCATACTACCAATCCAGTTCCTTGCATTATTACCAAAGAGGGAGTAACGCTACGTGAGGATGGTATTCTAGCAGATCTTACTCCAACCCTATTGGATTTGTTACAAGTATCGAAACCAACAGAGATGACGGGCACGTCTCTCATTCAAAAATAAGGAATATCAGAGGAGAATGAAACTATGACGATCATTATGGATGTATATGCTCGCGAAGTTCTCGATTCTAGAGGCAACCCAACCGTAGAAGTAGAAGTAACACTTGAAGGTGGCGCAGTAGGTCGTGCCATTGTTCCATCTGGCGCATCGACTGGTGCTCATGAAGCAGTAGAGCTTCGTGATGGTGATAAAAGCCGTTACTTAGGTAAAGGTGTTAAGCAAGCAGTAGAAAACGTCAATACAGTCATCGCCGAAGCAGTCGAAGGCATGGATGCTTTAGAGCAAGTTGAAATTGATCAACTCATGATTCAACTAGACGGTACACATAATAAGGGTAAATTAGGCGCTAACGCGATCTTAGGTGTATCCATGGCGGTAGCTCGTGCAGCAGCAGAAGCTCTCGGTGTTCCTCTCTACACCTACCTAGGTGGATTTAATGCGAAAGCACTTCCTGTGCCGATGATGAACATCCTAAATGGTGGAGCTCATGCGGATAACAATGTGGATATTCAAGAGTTTATGGTAATGCCAGTCGGCGCACCTAGCTTTACTGAAGCAGTTCGTATGGGTTCTGAAATCTTCCATAGCCTGAAATCAGTATTAAAATCCAAAGGGCTCAATACAGCAGTAGGCGACGAAGGTGGATTTGCACCAAACCTCTCATCCAACGAAGAAGCCCTTACAACCATTGTTGAAGCAATTGGACATGCTGGTTACAAAGTAGGAGAAGAAATCAAGCTTGCTCTCGATGTTGCCTCAACAGAAATCTACAAAGATGGAAAATATCACTTTGAAGCAGAAGGCGTTTCTCGTACTTCCGCTGAGATGGTAGACTACTACGAAGAATTGATCTCCAAATATCCAATTATCTCTATTGAAGACGGTCTTGCTGAAGATGACTGGGATGGATGGAAGTTGCTCACCGAACGTCTAGGTGGCAAAGTGCAGTTAGTCGGTGACGATCTCTTTGTAACCAACACTGAACGTTTACATGAAGGAATTACGAAGGGGATCGGGAACTCCATCCTAGTAAAAGTAAACCAGATCGGTACACTCACCGAAACATTTGACGCTATCGAGATGGCAAAACGTGCTGGTTATACAGCCGTTATCTCCCACCGCTCCGGGGAGTCAGAAGATACCACGATTGCTGACATCGCTGTGGCAACTGGTGCTGGACAAATCAAAACAGGTGCTCCATCCCGTACAGATCGTGTTGCGAAATACAATCAATTAATTCGTATTGAAGATGAACTAGGTTACACTTCTCAGTACCCAGGATTGACTGCTTTCTATAACCTACGTAACAAATAAGAAACGAACGAAGAGTAAAAGCAATGCAGGGGTAGCTCCTATGCATTGCTTTTTAACGTCTGACAATATTTCCATTGATATCCTAATCTATTGGCACGATCCTTCTTTTCCTTCATTGATCAAGATTCTACTCTATGATAAAGTAGTGTTAGATAGTTATGCGCAAGGGAGGTCACACATTATGGCACTCGCTGCAAAAGTATTCCTTGCAGTTATTAGCGTTTTACTGATTGTAGTTGTCTTGCTTCAGTCCAGCAAAAGCCCAGGACTCTCTGGTGTAATTGGTGGCGGTGCTGAACAAGTAATGGGAAAAGCAAAAGCACGTGGTATTGATGCCCTGCTAAACAAACTGACAGCCATCTTTGCAACATTGTTTATGGTTATGGCAATCGTAGTTGCTTTCTTCCTAAAATAATAAAAAAAGAACAAGGCACAATGGCTTTGTTCTTTTTTTATGGTTAAAAGCAAAGCTTCGTTATCAATCAAACCTTCCATTGGTCTCTGGAATATTGATTAATCTATCTTGTTTGCCATCAGTCCCTCTATTTATAGAGGAGCAGAACATAAGCTTAATAATTATAAATCTTATCTGGTTATCAAAAAAATAAAAAAGGATGACGTAACCTCCCGCCATCCTTCATTACTACATTAACTTGATTTTGCTTTTTTTACTACATCAGCTGGAATCGTAATGGATCCATTGAACGGTGCGAACTGATTTTGTTTAATAGTTGCTTTTACCATAGTAGGTTTTGTTTTACTATCTGTTGCAAGCTCAAGTGACCCTTCTAGGGATGTTTGTGCAAAGGTTTTGTCATCAAATGTGAAAGTTACGGTATAGCTTTTAAGCTTCATGCCCTTGAATAATGCTTTCGTTTGAGGGTCATTATCCTGAGTGAAGGTACTTGCTAATTCTTTTTCCAATGCAGAGCGATTTTTCGATTTTGAGATATCGAATACAACTTTGTATTGGTTCCCTTCGTGTGAAGAAGAGACAGCCTCTTTCATAGACTTGAATGACTGAATAGAGGTATCCATGTGGGAAAATGGATCTGATGTTTCTTTCGTTGCCTTTGTTTTGGTCCATGTTTTCTTTTTCTCTTGATACGAATAGGTCAATCCATCTTTTTCATAGGACTCTACTTTCTCGCTAGTCCCTAGTGATGTTGATGTTCCTGCTTTGTGCATAGCTTTTGGCTTTATTACTTCTTCTACTTTAGAATTCTCTTCAAATTGTACTTGTTTACCTGCAAAAGACAAAGTTCCTTTGACACTTAGCTGATAAGTGTGTGCCTTTTTACTTTCTTCGATTTTGTTGATAAGCTCATCAGTTGTAAGTTCTTTCTTGGTTTCAACAGTAGTTTGAGCATCCTTAGCTTTCTCCGGTTTTGCAGCATCTTTGGTTTGACATCCAACCAACAATGCTGTACTTAACATAAGAATGGAAGTAGAACGAATCCAGGTTTTCATGTTATGTACTCTCCTTTTTGGTATTATTTTGCATCACAACAACTATATATTAACTTTTCCATTTATTTTAAACCATACTTTTTTAAAAAATATTTTTAATATTATTATAGGTGGTTAAGGCAAGGTATCTAATATCAAAGAGTGGGTGTTCTATGTAGAAGGAATTATCGTTGTTATATTCAAAATTAGTTTAATGTTTTTCGAAATTAGAATATAATACAAGGAAATACAAGTGAATTTACTACATGAGGGGGATTGGGATGGAGCAACTTGCTTCCTATTTCGGAGAGAAAAGACCAAATTTCTCTGGAACGGTTTTGATTGCAAAGAAGGGGAAAATTGTGTTTCATGAAGCCTTCGGTAAATCTGATTTTGATACAGAGATTCAGAATACCCTTTTCACTCGTTTTCCAATTGCATCGCTTACAAAAACGTTCACCTCTCTGGCTATCTTTCAAATAATGGAACAAAGTCGTCTTCACTTATCTGATTCTTTGGATAAATATCTTCCTGATTCTTCTTTTGGTGGAGTAACGATTCAACATTTACTAAACCACACCTCTGGCATCGTAGATGATCGAAGGGTAAGGGGGGAACTTTCAGGCGGAGAGTGTCAGAAACCGGATGAAATGTGGCAGCAGGTTCGAGATCGAACCCTGTCTTTTATACCAGGAAGCAAGTTTTCCTGCAATGATACCAATACCTTTTTGTTAGCAATGATTTTAGAGAAGGTAACTGACATGCCTTATCGTGACTATGTAAGAGAAAAGATATTTGTTCCGGCGGGCATGGAGGATTCGGGATTTGAAGGAGAACCTTTGCCGTTATTAGCCCAAGGGCATATAAAAGGAAAAAAGCAGGGCCTACGGAATGCTAACAACGCGTATGGTTGTGGAGATATCGTTTCTACAACTAAAGATCTGCATCAATTTCTACAATGCTACAAGAGATGTGAGTTGCTAAATCGTGATAGCAAAAACAGTATGGAGACGGTTTCGTTCCGGCGTAAAAAGTGGTTGGATGTATCATTGATTGCGAGTGGATGGTTTTATCAATTTATCCATGGGATGAGTATTGGATATTCGGGGGTTCATCCATCTGGATTCATTTCAAGATGGGAATTGAACATGAATCATGAGACAGAAATCATCATTTTAAGCAACAATGCGATTCCATATCATTGGTATGATTCCAAATGGAATGGAGCTCAATTGATCGCAACGGAACTAGGTGAAATTTTATTTGAAAACCGGTTATCTTCATTCCAGAAACTGTTGGTTCGAATCGATTAACTTAGGATGGAAAGGAAAAAATTGTGATATGCTAGGGATACATGGAAGATAGTGCAGGGAATGACATAGAAATCATGAGTTATGAGCATTGGTTTAAGTAGCTTCATCGAAAAACGGGTATTCTACTCATGTATGGTTATTCATTTAGCCTCTGAAATGTATCCATAGGTTGGATAAAAAGGAAGTAGCTTTGAAAGGAGCTAAAAGTTTGGTCACAGCAAAACAAGTAATAGAAATGATGAAAAATCCACTCTACAAACCAATTGGTTCTGAGGAATTAATGCGTAAACTTCAGGTGTCAGGAGAGGATAAAGCAGAGTTCGTCTCCTTACTAGACCAGTTGGAGACGGAAGGTGAAATTGTCCAGACACGGGGAGGGAAATTCGGTCTCCCTAAGCACTACAACATGGTTGTAGGCAAGTTGCAAGGAAGTGCCAAGGGGTTTGGTTTCGTACTTCCAAAAACAGAAGAGATGAACGATATCTACATTCACGGTAGTGATACGAATGGTGCGATTGATGGAGATACCGTATTAGTTAGACTGAATAAGCCTCGCAAAGGGGATCGTCGTCCAGAAGGTGTTATTATCGATATTTTGAAACGTGGGCGGGAAAAAGTTGTAGGGCGCTTTAAGGCCTCATCTCCTTTGTTCGGAGTTGTCATACCCGAAGAATCAAGACTAAATGTAGACATCTTTGTTCCAGCTGAAAAACAATTGAATGCTCAGGATGGTCAGATCGTTGTGGTACGGATTGTTCCGAAGGCTTCGGATAAATTTACGATTGAAGGGGAGATTATCGAGATTTTGGGAGATAAAGATGCTCCTGGGATTGATATCTTGTCCATTATCCGTAAGCATGGTTTGCCAGAGCAGTTTCCGGAAGCAGTGGAGCAAGAAGCAGAACTCGTTCCAGATCAGATCAGTGAAGAAGAAATCAAGCATCGTCGTGATCTACGAGAGCGTGTTATGGTAACGATCGATGGAGAAGATGCGAAGGATTTGGACGATGCCGTCTCGATAGAACGCCTTCCTAACGGTAATGTTCGCTTAGGAGTCCATATTGCCGATGTGAGCTACTATGTCAAAGAAGGAAGCGCTCTAGATCGAGAAGCGTATGAGCGCGGATGCAGTGTCTATCTGGTAGATCGTGTTATCCCGATGCTCCCTAAGCGATTATCTAACGGGATTTGTAGTTTAAATCCAAAGGTAGATCGGCTTACGATGACATGCGATATGGAGATTAACTCGGAAGGTCATGTTGTGGATCATGATATTTATACCTCAGTCATTTGTACCAATGAACGGATGACGTATGGAGATGTAAAGAGAATTGTGATTGATGAAGACTCAGAGTTAATAGCGAAATATCAGCATCTAGTAGAAGATTTTCGCTTGATGGCGAGCTTAGCGAATACATTGCGGAAGAAACGAATGAACCGTGGATCGATTGATTTTAACTTTTCGGAAGCGAAGATTTTGGTGGATGAACATGGAAAGCCAACTGATATAGTGAAACGACCACGTACAGCGGCTGAGCAATTGATCGAGGAATTCATGCTAGCAGCCAACGAGACAGTAGCGGAACACTTTTATCGGTTAGATGTCCCGTTTGTTTATCGGATTCACGAAAATCCTGATCCGGAAAAGCTAATGTCATTCTATGAGTTAGTAAATAATTTCGGTTATAACGTCAAAGGAAAAGCAGATAAAGTAAAGCCGAGAGCTCTCCAAAGCTTACTGGGTAGAGTGGAAGGTAGTCCTGAAGAGATGGTAATTAGTACGATTTTGCTGCGCTCGATGAAGCAAGCGAAATACTCTACCGAATCGGTCGGACACTTCGGCTTAGCGGCAACATTTTACTCTCACTTTACCTCGCCAATCCGACGTTATCCCGATTTGCTCATTCATCGTGTGATTCGTGAACTATTGGAAAATGGACATATCTCAATGGAAAGAATTGAGCATCTACAAGCCTATTTAACAGATGCGGCTGAGCAGTCATCTATTCGTGAACGAGTAGCGGTTGATGCAGAGCGCGAGACCAATGCACTGAAAATGGCAGAGTATATGAAGGCCCATGTGGGAGAAGAGTTCGAAGGTGTGATTAGCAGTATCACAAACTTCGGGATTTTTGTAGAGCTACCTAATACTGTAGAAGGCTTGATTCATGTTAGTAATCTTACGGATGATTACTACAACTTCCATGAACGTGCGTATCTCTTGATTGGCGAACGTACGAAGCATATATTCCGAATGGGAGATCCGATCAAGATTCGGGTAAGTGGAGCTAGTTTAGAAGAACGGAAAGTGGATTTTGAATTAGTAGAGCACATCACCCAACACGAGTTGGACGAGAGCTTTTTCCATCGAGAGAAGAAAAAGGCGAAAAGAGCAAAACCGGGCGAAAGAGATCGTGGAGATCGCCGACGTGGCAAAAGCCAAGGAAAGCGGAAGCCAAAAGCCGATCCAAGATCATCAACTGGCGGTTCAAAAAATAAACGTTCTGAAAAAAGAAGTTCTAGCTCTAGCTCCAAAAAAGGTCGAATTAGTACTACGAGTCCAGATCAGTCATTTGCATCCAAAGGGCCGAAAAAAGATACTCGTAGAAAGAGAAATCGATAAAAACTTGATAAGAGCGGGGAACCCCCACCCTGCTCTTGGGTTTCGATTTTCAAAGAGCGGGTATACATTTTAACGAGGAGCGATCTTTTTTAAAAATAATGCTAACTTTCACATTTGACGTTAGAAGTAGGAATCTGGTAAAATGTTAAATGCGATATTTTTTCTGTTAGGTGGTGGTACAATGAGCTCCAAAGGGACAAAAGTGATTGCCCGTAATAAAAGAGCAACACATGATTATCATATTGAAGAGACTTTTGAAGCTGGTGTTGTACTTACTGGTACAGAGATTAAGTCTATTCGTCAAGGTCGCATCAATCTGCAAGATGCCTATGCTCGTGTGGACAACAGAGGAGAAGTATGGATCGTTGGGATGCATATTAGTCCGTTTGAGCAAGGGAATCGTTTTAATGTGGATCCGACGCGTACGCGGAAGCTCTTATTGCACAAGCGGGAAATCAGCAAATTGATTGGACAAACGAAGATAAAGGGTCTTACCTTGGTTCCGCTCAATGTCCATTTGCGTAGTGGCTTTGCCAAAGTCGAATTAGGATTAGCACGTGGTAAGAAGCTGTACGATAAACGTCATACAGCCGCTAAACGCGATGCACAGCGTGAGATTCACCGTCGTTTAAAAGAACAAAACCAGTAGGTATCATTTGGTATTGAGTAGACACATTCTACATGTTAAGATGAGACTTGTTAGAAACTCTCTCTAAACCCTTCTTCTATGGGGGCGTTTATGGGATTCGACGGGGATTGTTCGAGCATAAGTAGCGAGTCGAGGGGCTGCGTTTCTCGTTAAACACGCGGACGCCAATTATAACTGGCAAACAAAACAATTTTGCTCTAGCTGCTTAATTGCAACTAGGATCCACTGCTCCATCGCCTATGTGGCGTAGATGGGTCTCATAACTTAGTAGGCTAGCGCTTTAGACGGCTACTGTCTAAAGGGCGAAACATTAGTGGCTAGTCATTTGAAAGGCCTGTCGTTGGGCAGTTCAAATGATGAAACAACCCAATGCGACGACTGCACTCGGAGAAGCTTATGTGGCGAGGTCTTCGGACAGCGGTTCAACTCCGCTCGCCTCCACCAACTTTATGTAAAAACAAGCAAATGGCTCTGATACCAAAACAGAGCCATTTTTTATATTGACAGGACAAGATACCGCTTACTATAATGATGATGTTGTCAAAAATTCCATACGCTGATGTGGCACAGTCGGTAGCGCAATCCACTCGTAATGGATAGGTCGCAGGTTCGAATCCTGTCATCAGCACCAAGAGAGAAATCCTGTATCCGTTCATGTTGCAGGGTTTTTTTGTTGTGTCCAAAGCAATAGGGCATTTTTTATAAAAGATAGAAAATGAAATTAGGTACAAACAGGCGGGAGGATGACTCTGCCTGGGCGATTGGAAAATTGGTTGATGACAATCCATTCGTCGAGTGATGGATCATAGATATTTTGGAGACCGAAGTGGAGTACTTGTACAAATTGAGTGGAATCTGATTGATCTACATAGATGTCAGCTGACGAGACGGGGAGACGGGGATAGAATCCGGAAGGAAGCTCTGGTACGACAACGCTGGCTCGGAAATGATGGACATATCGTTTTATTTTCCCTAATAAGATCTCTGGTCCTACATACTGTGATGTGGCAAAGAAGGCGTTTAGGTCTCTCAAACTAAATTGGAAGAGTGGGGCGCAACTTTCCAGTGGTGGCAAGAACTCTGGTTGGAGTCCGGGCCACTTGTATGTGTAGGTATAAAGATGATGGTTGTAGATAAGGTTTGTAAAGTGAATGCGGTGATGTTCGCTCCCGGCAATCATCTGGACATTGCCATTGTTTGCGTGCCAGGTAAAAGGCACATTGATTTTCAGATCGGGAACAATATAGCGACCTCTCCACCGAAAGTTTCGGCGTAGACGTGGTGGAGAAGGGGGGCATGGATGAGGCCTACCACAGTTATTTAATCGCATGTTTTTCCTCCCTAGAATCTGATTACACAGACAATAAATGATGTGCAACTATATCATTGTGTAATATTTATATGCTAGATTTAAAGTTATGATTGGGATTGTGTCCAACGTTTCTTAAGCGTAAAAAACGAATCACTTACTGGGAAAGCGAGAGTGAAAGTTTGAAAATTAGAGAAGCACACGAGGCGGATGTTCCTGAATTAAGACGTATATACTTAGAGTCCCGCCGTAAAAGCTTTCATTGGGCGGACGTTGAGAAGATGACTCTAGAGGATTTTGATCAACATACTTTAGAAGAATCTATCTTAGTAGCAGTAGAAGATCATAACATTCTTGGGTTTGCTTCATTGTATTTACCAGATAACTTTATACACAATTTATTTGTTCATCCTGATTTTTCTGGGGAAGGCGTGGGTACTAAGTTGCTCCAAAGTTCTATTGAAAAAATGACGAAACCATTGCGATTAAAATGTGTGTCAGAAAATCATAGGGCGATGAAGTTCTACGAAGATCATGGTTGGAGGAGAGAGAGGGAAGAAGGGGATTTGGAAGAGAAGTATTGGGTAATGGTATACGAATAAAGCCTGATTGACAACTATTATGATCACTCCATTTCTCGGGAAATGTTGCTTCATGTTTAAGTGCTAATGGTTGTCCTTTCGCAGGTTTAAAGAGAAAATGTTTGTGTTATCCTAATGGTATATGTTTAGCGGGAAATGGAGGAAGATGACAACAATGGAAACGATTCAGCGTTCTCCAGAAGCATTTTATTATCCGGGTGGAAAAATAGGCATTTTACTTATACATGGATTTACAGGTTCTGCATCAGAAATGCGACCAATGGGTCAATATTTTCAGGAGTTAGGGTATTCTGTGTGTGCTCCCCTTTTAAAAGGACATGGTACCACTCCAGAGGATTTACAAAAATCAAATCGTCATGACTGGTTTCAAGATGTTCTAGATGCGTATGACCACCTTAAGCAATCGGGTGTGGAGAAGATATACGCTGCGGGGCTATCTATGGGTGGAGTATTAGCATTAAAACTGGCAATGAACCGTCCGCTCGCTGGAGTGATTACCATGTGTTCGCCTATCTGGATACAAGATAAGCGGACGAAGTATGTAGAGATCGTTCATTTTTTTGCTCCTAACTTATATCATACATCCCAGAAGAGAAGCACGAGAAGCGCACAGATTCAAAATGCCATGATTCCGGTTACCCGAACTCCATTAGGTAGCATCGCTCAACTTCTAAAGCTGATCCGTGAGGTAAGACGGAAACTGCATGAAGTGAAAATACCTGCCTACATTGTTCAATCGACAATCGATGAGACAGTAAAGCCTGAGAGTGCGGATTATATCTATGCAAATATAAAATCCAGAGATAAAGAATTATCTTGGTTTGAGAAGTCTTGTCATATTATTACATTGGATCGGGAACGAAAAGTTTTATTCGGTGAGGTTGAGGATTTCATTAAACGAATTGAAAAGGAATGAGGATTTTTCATCAGAAGAAATTCTTTATGACCAGTAAAGGATTTTTTTGGTTATAAACGTATATTGCGGAAGGGAGAGGTCGACATATGTATAAGATACTGATTGTAGAAGACGATCAGAAAATTGCTCAACTTTTATCAAATCACTTGCTTAAATTTGGTTATGAACCAATTCTAGTAGATGACTTTGACCAGATAGATGATCTATTTCTAAAGCACTCTCCGCATGTTGTTTTACTGGATATCAATCTTCCTAAGTATGATGGCTATTATTGGTGTAAACGAATTCGTCAACTTTCTTCATGCCCGATTATCTTTGTTTCGGCACGGATTGGGGAGATGGATCAGGTCATGGCGATTGAATATGGGGCAGATGACTTTATTACGAAGCCTTTTTCTTATGATATCGTGATGGCCAAGATTAAGAGTCAAATCCGGCGTAGCTATGGTGAATTTTCTGCGACCGCTTCCTCAGATAAGGAGCGAGAAATTCTCTTTCATGGGTTAATTTTGTACCCAGAACGACTTGAGTTACATTTCCGTGATCAAAAATTGTTCCTAGTGAAGAAGGAGATGGATATGTTAGATCTGCTCATAGGCGCATATCCCCGGGCTGTCAAAAGGAATAAGCTACTCGAGCATGTGTGGGATGAGCAACTATTTATAGGTGAAAACACACTAAATGTATACATAGCCAGACTGCGAAAGAAGTTACAAGAATTAGAGATCGATCATGCGATTGAGACGGTAAAGGGAGTGGGTTATCGAATTCATGTTACGTGGGAGGAAAACGTGGAATGAGGTTGTTCTTTAAGGTATACAGCCCTTTTGTCCTGATCTATGTGCTCCAATTCTTACTCCTATACTATACGCTTCGGTATTTAGATGCAGTGACGATCACAGGAAATGTCCTTTATATATTTTTAGTAAGCTTATTTCCGTTTGCCATGTTTCTGCTGGTCCGCTTTGGAATGGAGAGATCGTTCTATCAAAGATTGGAAAAGGAGTGGGACCAAGGAGATGAGTTCTTAGGGATTCAAAATCAAACTCCCCTGACAGATGCGGTGAAAAAAACGTTTTCCAAACAGCATCGTCTTCTTCGTTTAGCTTCGCAAGAGGAACTCAAGGAGAAACAAGAACATATCGATTTTATTTATCACTGGGTACACCAATTAAAAACCCCTTTATCTGCCTTGAAGCTAACTGTCCAAGCAGAAGAGGCTTTGGAGAGCGCTGATGATATGCAAGAGGAGATTGATCGGATCGAGCATAGTTTAAACATGGTGTTATATTTATCGCGCATCAAATCATTTTTAAATGATTTTTACGTAGAACAAGTCTCGTTAAATCAAATGGCAACGGAAACGATCAATGAAATGAAACGTCTCTTTATTCGAAAGGAAATTTTCCCTGTGATCGAAGCAGAGCAAGAATTTACGGTTCCGTCAGATCGCAAATGGTTAAAATTTGTTCTATTTCAATTGCTGACCAATGCGATTCGTTACACTTCTGGAGAGAGTAAAAGAATCAAGATTCGGATCGGTCAGAGGGGCAGGGAAGTATATCTGTCTGTGATCGATCAGGGGGTGGGGATTGCCTCGGAGGACATTCCCCGCGTATTTGACTTGTACTTTACTGGGAAAAACGGACGTGTATTTGGTGAGTCGACGGGTATTGGACTCTTTCTCGTGAAAAAGATTTGTGATGAACTAACACATGAAGTACACATTCAATCCGAGTTAAACCAAGGAACAAAGGTAACGATTGTATTCCAGCAATAAGCAAAGTCAGTTCTTCCCTTGATCCAAGTAGTGAAAGACTGTACGAATATACTTGGAGCGAATCCATATGAAATAGAGAATTTGGATTGCGCCGAAGATGGTAATGACCTGAAGGATTTTATCAAATGGCGCCCATTCTATGTTTTCTTGGTTCCAGAGAACAAGAATTATGTAAGTATGGACAGAAGCGATGATAAAGGGAGAGAAGAAGAAAATGACTAATTGTTGAGTGATGATCCGCCTGATTTCTTTTCGTTTGAGTCCGATTTTGGTTAAGTTGTGATACTTTTCTCTTTCTCCTTGGATGTCTGCGAATAAGCGGAAGTAGAGGAAGCTGATCGCCGCAATGAAGAAGACCATACTAATAAAAGAACCAATAAAGAAATAGGTTTTATTGTGTATCAAATCTGATTGAAAATAATTCGCTGCAGTTTTTATTACCCTAGGTCCTATATTAAATCGTTCTGTGAGTTGTGCACTAAAGTCCCCTAGACGAGTCCAATTCGGAATCTGATACTCTACAAACGTGTATGTGGGGTACTTTGCTTTCACTTGGCGATAAAATGTATCGCTAATTACATAGTAGATCTGTGCCCCGAAATTCAAAAAAGGTTTATCCGTTACTTCGATTACGTTTATCTTTCTGTCTCCTATTTCCATCTCTTGATACCCAATCTCAGCTAGAGGATCCGTCCCTGGTCCCCAACTTTTCCAAATCAACACGAGAGAATCATTTTCCTTTAGAGAAATCATATCCCTACCTAGAAAACGAGCCAATTGATTAAAATTGGAGTTAGATATAAGTGCTATAGCAGGTTCATTTCTGGTCTGGTCCTCGATCTTGTTTAAAGCGAGCACTGGAATTTGGACTCTCTCAAATTCATATCCATTCTTTTTTAGATACGTATCGATGTAATTTATATTTTCTTTTAGCTGTTTGTCTTGAGGAAACGATAAATATGAGATAGGACCGACGAAGTCCTTTATTACTTGCTCTGCTGTATACAGATAGCCTGTATACAAACTTGCTGTAAACGTGATAGAAATCGTGATTAATACAGTAGAAATAAACAAATTTCGAGCATTCTGCTTTGCTTGATGAGCTAGGTTAGAGACCCAAAGCAAGTTAGTTTTATGAAAATAAAAGCGCGAACTTCGTTTTAATAACGTGATACCTAAAGCACTGACTTGGGAGAATATGAGATACGTAATAATGGTTAGAATGATGAAGATAGCGAGGATGTTGTCGTACTCTAAGTATTCCACCACTTTTGCAAGGAATAGGTTATTTAGTCCATTTTGATGTTGGATGGTGTTCACTAATAAGCTATACAGGAACAGGACGATCGTGATACCAAATATAGCTGATAAGAGGGGCGCTTTCGGCCGACGATTTTGTTTTCTACTTTTGGTTAATAGGTAGTAAACGTTTTTGGAGCGTACAAATAAGGGAGATAAAATGGACACCAACATAAATAAACTGATGAACGCGATAAAGGTTAACACAATTGGAGTAGAGCTCCATTTAAATTCGAAGCGGAACTGAAATATCATGGATATGACGAAAAAGAAGTACTTCGAAAAGAGAAGACCTAGTAGGATTCCAGAGATAATCGAAATGAAACCAATCAGGACATTTTCGAAAAACATTAGTTTGATGAATTGTTGATCTGTGATGCCCAGTAGGCGAAGGACACCAAATTCTCCCCACCGTCTATGGAGAAAAGTTCCAAATGAGTACAAAATAAATACTAATGAACATCCATACTGATAAGGTAGGATAGCCGTTAATAATACAGTTAAGTTCATAGATTTATTTGCTATATGCATATCGGGATGAAAGTAAGCGACTGAAAAGATAAAAAAGACCATAACCGAAATGGTACTTGCCATAAAGAAGGCTAAATAGGAGGAGAGATTTCGTTGTACATTGCGTAAGGCAAACTGCTTAAAAGTCATATCTGGCTCCTCCCAGTAATGAAAGTACATTTAAAATCTCATGGTAAAAATCTTGTTGCTTTTCTCCACGGTACATTTCGTTATAAATCCGCCCATCTTTAATAAAGATGACACGGTGACAATGGCTAGCTACGATAGGATCATGTGTCACCATTAAAATGGTTACACCGAAATCTTGATTCATCTGTTCTAAGACGCTTAATACATCGTGAGATGAGCGGGAATCTAAGTTCCCTGTAGGCTCGTCTGCGAGTAAGAGGGAAGGCCGATGAATGATTGCACGTGCGATGGCTACTCGTTGAGCCTGACCGCCGGATATTTCAAACGGAAAGCGTTCAAGGATCTCGGTTAATCTTAATTGCATTGCTATTTCCTGTAATGCTTGCTTCATAGCAGAGAATCGGGTTCCTTCTAGTGCTAGGGGTAGAAGGATGTTTTCACGTATGGTGAGTGAGTCCATCAGGTTGAAATCTTGAAAGACAAAACCTAAGTTGGACCGGCGAAACTGAGCTAACGAATCTTCCGATAAACGGTGAAGGTCTTGGTTTAACAACAAGACTTGTCCTGAAGTAGGGAAATCGTTTGTGGAGATCACATTGAGTAAGGTTGACTTTCCACTTCCAGAAGGACCCATCACACCTACAAATTCACCACTTTTCACTGTGAAGTCTATATCATCGAGGGCCTGATAGGAGACAGTTCCTTCATAAATTTTACATACTTTTTTCAATTCCAGTTCATTCATCTTCGTCCTGCCCCCTATTTTGAACTTGTGTTATCTTATTTTCTCATTTTCTTCTATTTTTACACGGATTACGAAATATAGGTACACTTTAAGGGATGCATGTACTTATTTCTATCGAAAATGCATAACAGATCGATTACACATTTGTAAGCTTACTACTCAAAACCGCATCATAAAGAGGAATTTATATTTAAAGAATAGAATTAATACTATTGCATGAGTATCAAATCAGGAATGAACGAGAAATACGTTTTTGTACGTATTCTATGGGTATTTTCTCATATGACGTTAATTTTCCGATTAAACTGAACTTTTCATTACCAATCAAAGGAGCAGATGCACATGATGATGAATGTTCCACTTACTGTACCTATGATGTTTGAACATGCAGAGCGTTATTTTTCGAAGAAGGTAGTGATTTCTCGAACAGCTGGGGGTATTCATCGCTTTACGTATGGAGAGATTTCGCAAAGAACACGTCGTCTTGCCCATGCATTAGAAAAGCTAGGAGTCCAGAAAGGGGATCGGGTGGGGACGCTTGCGTGGAATCATCATCGCCATCTAGAGGCATATTTTGCGATTCCCAGCATAGGAGCTGTCCTGCATACCATTAATATTCGGCTGTCTCCTCAACAGATCGCTTATATTATCAATCACGCGGAAGATAACGTTCTCCTGATTGATCCAGATATTCTTCCACTTGTAGAAGCAATTGCGCCACATCTTTCTACTGTAAAGGCGTTTGTGCTCATGTCTAATACAGATCTCCCGGACTCTCCTTTAAAGCCACTCTATTCTTATGAGACACTTTTAGCAGAATCAGACCCTGCTTTTTCGTTCCCATCAATAGAAGACGAGAATCAAGCGGCGGGTATGTGTTATACATCGGCTACAACCGGGAATCCCAAAGGGGTGGTTTATACCCACCGTAGTATCGTCCTTCATGCGATGGCTCTTGGTTTGGCGGATAGTACAGCCGTTTCGGAAAGGGATACAGTTTTAACCGTCGTGCCGATGTTTCATGTGAATGCGTGGGGTTTACCGTTTGCATGTGTATGGTTTGGGAGTACTCAGGTCTTACCAGGACCTTATTTCACTCCTCAATTGCTGGCTGAGTTGATTGAATCAGAGCAGGTTACCGTTACAGGTGGTGTTCCGACCATCTGGTTAGGGTTACTGAAGGAATTAGAGCAGAAGGTTTATAATCTCTCTAGCTTGCGTGGTGTGTTATGCGGTGGCTCAGCAGCACCACTCGCGATGGTACGAGCTTTTGAAGAGAAGTGGAAAGTTCCATTTTATCATGCGTATGGTATGACGGAGACAAGCCCGCTAGTATCATTTGCGAGATTAAAAAGCTATCAAGATGGTTCTGAGGAAGATCGCATCCAATCACTGACGAGACAAGGATACATGGTACAGGGAACCGAGATGAAAGTAGTGGGAGCAGAGGGCGAAGTAAAATGGGATGACAGAGAGATGGGCGAGCTGTTACTTCGGGGTCCTTGGATTGCAAGCGAATATTATCGAGATGAGCGAAGCGACGATACATTTAAAGACGGATGGCTTCATACAGGGGACGTTGTAACGGTAGATGAGGAAGGTTCTATCAAAGTGGTGGATCGAACGAAGGATTTAATTAAGAGTGGTGGAGAGTGGATTTCATCCGTTGATCTAGAGAATACTCTTATGACACATGAAGCCGTTTTTGAAGCTTGTGTGGTGGGGATTCCCCATGAAAAATGGGAGGAGCGTCCATTGGCATGTATCGTCTTAAAGGATTTGTATAAGGGGCAAAATCTCAAATTAGAGATTCTCCAATTTTTACACACTCAGTTTGCTAGGTGGTGGATTCCAGACGATATTGTGTTTGTAGATGAGATTCCGAAATCGGGAGTAGGAAAGTTCCTCAAGCGAGAGCTTCGTGAGCAGTGGCAAGATTACTATGTAGGGAGCACAACCGTTATTGATTAACGTGAAAAGACATGGCAGAGATCACTTTGCCATGTTTTTTCTATTTTAAAAAGGGCTTGAGATTCTTGATTTCCCTTCGTAATTGTTCAGCTGATTGTTTATATATTTTTTTCGCCTTAGGGTCTTTAGTGGATAGATGCATAAGTGCTAGATCAGTTTCGCACTTGTTTAACAGAGTATAGAGGAGATTTTTTTCACCCTCATTTACGTGTATGGGGTGGATCTTATCCTGGTACAAATCGGTGTATAAACTTCCGCTTGAAGTTACTTGTGCTAGAAATATATCTGCTTCTTTTAAACGACGTTTTTGAAGCTCTGACGTTAACCATTTCTTAGACAAGCCCATTCCAGTTAACGTTTCTTCCATGATACATCCGTCTGAGATGACAACCTCTGGATATAATTCTTTCTCAACCTTTATTCCTAGCATTTTGGGGGTGATCGGTTGATTCTCTTTTTTAAGCAATACATTTAACGTTCCGTTTTGCTCTAGAATGGCCGTGTCTATATCGCTAAGGGAAAAGATATTTTTGTATCGTAGTTGTTCCATTAGTTCATCTACTGTAATTCTTTCTTTCCCGAGATTCTCTTCTAGGATTTGTCCATTTCTAATGATGAAAGTGGACCTACCATCTAATGCATTTCGTAATCGTTTGCTTTTCAGTGTAACATACTCAATCCCGATTGCTACAAGTGTCCATACTGCTAGTGATTCGACTCCTTGATACCAACGACCATCTAAGTCGATAGAGAGCGATGCAGCTAAGTTACCAATTGTAATTCCAGTAATGTACTCAAACAAAGAAAGCTCGGACAGTTGTCGTTTGCCTAGTATTTTCGTAACGATAAATAAAAAGATAATCGCAGATAAGGTGCGTATAATGATTTCTAACCATGGAGGCATCGCTCAAGCCCTCTTTTCCCGATATAGATTGGTATATTATGCATATGCACATGGAATATTATTCAAAATGAGGCGAGCAGAACGTATGTCTATTTTGAAAACGAACGGAAAAATGAATTGACGATTAACTGATGTAATCATATAGTTAAATGGATTAATAGTTAAATGAATGAACTATTGATCCGTGGAATATATAAAAGGAGTGATGAGGAAACGTGCCTCCTATCGATATTAAACACCTAATCGATCAGTATATAGAGTTGTCATTCTCGGTTAATAAGAGTGGGGAATCCCTAGTCAGAGATCAAATGAATGACGATATGACAAGTGATCAACATTATACTCTTCGTTATATCTATCAAAGCAAATCTTGTACTCCTTCTGATTTAGCGAAAAAGTTTCAGGTGAAGAAAAGTGCGATTACAGCAATGATCAATCGCATGTGGAAGAAAGGGTGGATTCAGCGGACACGAGATGAGAAAGATCGCCGTGTTGTGTATCTAACGCTGACGGAAGAAGGAAAAGCGTTGTACATGAAAACGGAAGAGAGGATTCATCACCTTGTGGATTCTATATTGAACAACTTTGAACAAGAGGAGCTTGAACAATTTCTTCGTACGTACCAGAAACTACATCGAGTCCTAGAGGATATAAACAAACATAAATAGATGGGAGGAACGGAATTGAAAACGATTATTAGAGGTCGTTGGTGGGTTGCGTTAGCGTGGCTTTTATTGATTGTGGGGTTGTTTTATATGGCTCCCAATATGGCTGATTTAGTGCGTGAAAAGGGAAAGATTGAAGTTCCAAATGGGTACTCTTCTAAGATTGCATCACAGTTACTAGTCGAGACGGATGGAAAAAACAGTTCACAAGTAGCTCTTGTATTTTATAACGACAATAAACTAACCGAGAGTGATATACAGGAAGCGAAAAAAGCGATTGACCTCTTGGAACAGAAAAAGGAATCGCTTGGAATCGAAAAGATTGCGACACATTTTAAAGACAGCCAGTTGAAAGATACGATGGTTTCAAAGGATGGCAAGGCAATCTTGGCTTCGCTCAGCGTACATAAGGGGGACAAGAAGTTGTCTGCTCTGAGCCAAGATCTATCGAAAGCGTTAGACGGAATTAAGGTGCAGCATCAATTTACGAGTGATTGGATGATTACGGATCAATTGATGAAAACATCGGAAGAAGGTGTAAAAAAGACAGAAGGATTTACCGTTGCCTTTATTCTGATTGTTCTATTGCTGGTCTTCCGTTCGGCCGTGGCACCTATCATTCCACTTTTAACTGTGGGATTCTCGTACCTTGCTTCCCAATCAATCGTATCGATCTTAATCGATCGATTTGATTTCCCTATTTCCAACAACACACAAATGTTTTTAGTAGCGATCCTATTTGGGATAGGAACAGACTATTGTATTTTGCTCTTAAGTCGCTTTAAGGAGGAACTATCCGATAGTAGGAGTGTGACCTCCGCGATTGTAGAGACATACAAAAGCGCTGGTCGTACCGTTCTCTTTAGCGGACTGGCAGTGATGGTTGGTTTTGCTGCGATTGGATTTTCGGAATTCAATCTGTATCGATCTGCTTCGGCAGTAGCCGTTGGAGTTGCTGTTTTATTGCTTGCTTTGTTTACACTGGTGCCATTTTTTATGGCGGTACTTGGCAAGAAAATCTATTGGCCAGCGAAGAAGAAATTGGAACATAGAGAAAGTAAGCTATGGGGAGCAGTGGGAAAATTTTCTCTATCAAGACCCATTCTTTCGTTACTCGTTGTGGCGATTATCTGTGCCCCCTTTATCTTCGCGTATAAAGGCAAACTTACTTTTAATTCATTAGAGGAAATTAGCAAGGATGCCCCGCCAGTCAAGGCATTTCATATGATCGAAAATAGCTTTGGAGCCGGGGAATCCATGCCGACAAAAGTGGTATTAAAGAACGATGAACGTATGGATTCAAATGATTATCTTTACATTACAGAAAACATCAGTCGATCATTAGAGAAAGTAAACTTGGTACAATCTGTTCGTTCGGTTACACGACCGATAGGGAAGCCCCTGGAGGAATTCTTGATTACGAAGCAGTCAGAAAAGCTGGAAGAAGGAGTAGACAAAGGAAAAGAGGGTGTTTCCAAGGTCTCAGATGAACTGCATAAGACTAGCGAAGAGCTATCCAAACAAGAGCCCCAAATTCAGCGTGGCGTGAGCGGGATTAATGACTTGGTTAGCGGTACTTCCCGTGTTCAAGAAGGGCTATCGAAGCTGCAGTCAGGGCTAGCTGAAGTGGATAATGGCATTCGTCAAGGAACTATGGCTTCCACGGAAGTGAAGAAGGGGCTTCAGGAGGCAAAATCAGGTGCACAGGGATTGCTTGGTGGCTATCAAGGGATTTACCAAATATACAAAGAGGTTAGTCTAGGATTACAAGGGTTAGAGCAATCGCCAAAAGTAGTGGAGTTAAAGTCAAAAATAGAGCATGCCAATGATAGTTTGGGAGACATGATTACAAAGCAAAAAGAGCTAGTGACGGGCTTAGACAAACTCATCAAAGGAGTCGATAAGCAAATAGCAGGCTCTAAGCAATTAGCAAACGGACAAGGGGAAATCGTGAAGAATACCCCCCAACTGACCAAAGGCTTATCTGACATTAATAATGGTCAAAAAAGGCTGCTGAAAGAGTATCAAGCACTTACGGGACAGCTTGGAAAGCTATCATCCGGCCTTGCTGAAGGTGCCAAAGGGTTAGATAAGATATCAGGTGGCTTGGGAGATGCACAAAACTATCTGACCGGCTTGACGGATTCCTCAGGTGTCGATGGATTTTACATCCCCGATGATGTGCTAGAAAATAAAGACTTTCTAAAAGTGTTAGATGTCTATCTGTCTCCCGATCGGAAGACGATGACGTTGGATGTAGTGTTTAAGACAAATCCGTACGCTCGTGAGACGATGAATCAGATAGAGGATGTCAAAGATGCGATACAACGGGCGACCAAAGGAACGAAGCTAGAAAACGCTACCGTGGCCGTAGGTGGAATTACCAGTGCTAGCGCGGATTTGAACACAATGTCGAATCAAGATTATGCTCGTACGGTTACGCTTATGTTAATGGGAATTGGGCTTATCTTGGTGTTTGTATTCCGTTCGATCATCATGCCGGCTTATATCCTCGGTTCTCTACTTCTCACGTATTATACGACGATGGGAATGAACGAATTCTTATTCATTGATATCTTGGGATATAGTGGAATTAGTTGGGTTGTCCCATTCTTTAGCTTTGTCATTTTGATGGCACTCGGAGTAGATTATAGTATTTTCCTCATGGATCGATTTAATGAGTATCAAGACTTAACGGTTGCCGATGCGATGCTGTTATCAATGAAGAAGATGGGGACAGTTATTATTTCTGCGGCTATCATTTTAGGTGGTACATTTGCGGCGATGATCCCTTCAGGCATGCTATCACTCATGCAAATTGCTTCGATTATTTTAACAGGATTATTGTTGTACACCTTTGTTGTGTTACCATTCTTGATCCCTGTACTGGTTAAAAACTTTGGGGAAGCAAACTGGTGGCCGTTTCGCAGATAAATAAATGTAGAGAAAAACCCTGTAAGTAGGTGAAACCTCCTTAGAGGGTTTCTTTATTTGTCTAAATGATGACAAGTGAAGGTCATAAGAGGAAGTGTTCAATAATTTATAGAAATTAAAACAATATATAAAAATATAATAAGTTATAACGGGGGACTGAATTTGCAGAGGATGTTAAAAGGTCGTTGGTGGATTGCCCTAGTATGGGCGGTTATGGTAGCAGGTTTGGTCTATGTAGCTCCTAGTATGTCTGATTTAGTACGAGAAAAAGGAAGGATAGAGGTTCCGGAGGGATATTCATCTAAACTTGCTTCTCAATTGATAGTCGAAGGGTATGGGAAAAGAAACTCTTCTCAAGTTGCCTTAGTTTTTTATAGTGATCAAAAACTGACGAATCAGGAAGTGAAGGAAGCAGAAGAGGCGGTTAATCGTTTAGAACAGAACAAAGAATCGCTAGGGATTAAGAAGATTACTACTCATTTTAAAGAGAGTCATTTGAAAGAAGCTCTCGTTTCCAAAGATGGAAAAGCAATCTTAGCCTCATTAAGCATTGATCAAAAAAAACGTAGCCTATCTACTCTTACGAAATCCTTATCCCAAACGCTGGATGGAATAGGGGTTAAATACGCTTATACGAATGAGTCGATGATTACGAATCAAGTGCTCCAAAAGTCGGAAGAAGGATTAAAGAAGACAGAGGGAATTACAGTTGCTTTTATCCTTTTCGTCTTACTACTAGTATTTCGCTCCGTTGTTGCCCCGATTATTCCTCTATTAACGGTGGGAGTCTCCTATTTTACTTCCCAATCAGTTATTTCCCTATTAGTTGACCGATTTGATTTTCCGATCTCAGGTAATACACGAATTTTTTTGGTAGCTATTTTGTTTGGCATTGGGACGGATTATTGCATTTTGCTGTTAAGCCGTTTTAAGGAAGAGTTAATACATAGCGGACAGGTAATCCCAGCGATTATAGAAACGTATAAACGGGCAGGTCGTACGGTGCTGATTAGTGGGATTGCGGTCATGGTTGGCTTTGCTTCTATAGGCTTTTCTGAGTTTAATCTGTATCAGTCTGCTGCGGCAGTTGCGGTAGGGATTGCCGTGTTGCTCCTCGCCTTATTTACGCTCGTGCCGTTCTTTATGGCGCTTCTGGGAAAAGCGATGTACTGGCCATCTAAAAGAAAACTAGAACATAAGGATAGTAGATTATGGAGCATTATAGGAGGTTTTTCCCTATCTAGACCGATACTCTCTATACTCGTGGTTGCGGCTATCTGTGTTCCTTTTATGATTGCATATAAAGGTGAGGTATCGTTTAACTCCATAGAAGAGATAGGCGAAGATGTGCCTACTATTAAAGCATTTCGCGTAATTGAAACTAGCTTTGGTGCAGGGGAATCGATGCCCACGAAGCTGGTTTTCAAAAACGATGACCGGTTGGATTCGGTCGATTACTTCTATGTGGTAGAACGGATTAGTAGAGAGTTAGGAAAGGTAGACCTAGTCACTTCTGTCCGCTCGATTACCAGACCTATGGGAGAACCTTTTGAGAAATTTCTGATTACTAAGCAATCAGAAAAGATAGGAAAAGGGTTAGGAAAAGGAAACGAAGGTGTTAAGAAAGTTTCTGAGGGATTGCAGGAAGCAAATAGTGAATTAACAAAGAAAGAACCAGAACTGAAACGAGCAACAGACGGAATCCAACGCTTAATTGATGGGACGAGTCTTGCAGAATCAAAACTAACATTGCTTGAGACGTATTTATCTAAAATGGAACAGGGAATGAGATCGGGTTCTGTACAAGCAAAAAAGGAGCTAGAGACCGCAAAAGAAAAGACACAGGAACTGCTTCAGATGTATCAAAACTTTTCCAAAACATACAAAGGAGTGAACCGTGACTTACAACAGATTGATCCTTTGCTAAATCAATTAGATCAAATAAAAGTGGTTGATTTCCAAAATTTAGAAAATGGCGTAAAGGGATTATCTGAGTCAGCAGAATATCAAGAAATCAAAAAAAATGTCCTGCTTGCTATTGAAAAAAAAGATAAGATGATGAAATTCCGTTCTAATTTGACAAAAGTGATGGAAAATGAGGATCAGGTAACCAAGGATATCAATGCCTTTACCCAAGGAATAGAGAAACAAGTAAAAGGTTTGGAAAAAGCAGCGGATGCACAAGGGCAGATTGTCAAACAACTTCCTCGTCTAACCGATGGTTTATCGAAAATGAATGATGGACAAAAAGAGTTACTTGGCGGTTTCGACAAGCTAAAAGATCAATTAGGAGAATTAAAATCAGGTCTAAGCCAGGGGGCAGATGGTCTAAATAAGGTATCAGATGGATTAGGAGTTGCACAAAGATATTTAACAGATCTCTCCGCTACTTCGAGTGTTGATGGATTTTATATGCCAGCCAATATAGTAGAAGATAAGGGATTTCAAAGCGTATTAGATGTGTATTTATCTCCAGACGGGAAGACTATGACGATGGACGTAGTCTTCAAATCGAATCCATATGCTCGTGAAACCATGGATCAAATAGAGAAGCTAAAGGAGGCTGTCGGTCGAGCGACTAAAGGAACCAAGTTAGAAAATGCCACAGTGGCAGTAGGCGGTATTACAAGTATGAATGCTGATTTAAAGGCTATGTCGAATCAAGATTACTCTCGTACCGTTACGCTTATGTTGCTAGGAATCGGGCTTGTCTTGGCGTTTCTATTCCGTTCTTTCATGATGCCGATTTATATTATTGGATCGTTGCTCCTCACTTACTATACGAGCATGGCGATAAATGAAGTATTGTTCGTACACATTCTAGGTTATAGCGGAATTAGCTGGATTGTACCGTTTTTTGCTTTCGTGATGTTAGTGGCACTGGGAGTCGATTATAGCATCTTCCTCATGGATCGCTTTAATGAGTATCAAGATCTAAAGGTTGCGGATGCGATGCTATTATCGATGAAGAAGATGGGGACCGTTATCATCTCCGCTGTGATCATATTAGGCGGTACCTTTGCAGCGATGATTCCGTCAGGCATGTTATCCCTCATTCAAATCGCTTCCATCATTTTGATCGGGTTATTTTTATACACCTTTGTTATGCTTCCTCTACTGATTCCTGTACTAGTGAAAAGTTTAGGAAAAGCGAATTGGTGGCCATTTCGGAGATGAAAAGTTGAGGCAAAAAACAAAACAAGCTCTCGCGAATAGAGAGCTTGTTTTGTTTTAAGAGCTCATAGATACTTATCAATCATATTTGTTAATTTATCCTTATCGTAAGATAAGTACTGCCCAGCGCGATTGCGGATGGGATCGCCAGAGTAAAATCGTTCATACAACTCCGATCGTGAAGCAAACGGAGTCCCGATGACGTCCCAGGCCAGCTTAAATAGCTTGGTCCTTTTTTCCGCGTCTACATCTGCACCACGGAAATATTGATTCATCAGGTCCGATATTGGAGATTGAAAGTCTTGTACACTTGAGGGAATTTGAATGACCCCCCCAGCCGCGATTAACTGGAGAATCTCAACTGCCCGCGGGTAGAAGGTGGTTCCGAGGTTTTTAGCTGTGTCAATGGCGGTTGCTCTTGGTAGAAAAATGCCCTCTTCGGTCATTGCTCCTTCTGCTTCGCTGGCAATAATACATGCGTGAATGGTTTCTACTTGTGAGATCAGCTCACCTAGTTTTTCTTGAACATGAAGAAATTGAGTAGCCCCAATGGTTGTGGCAATTTTACAAGCTAAACCAGTGATAAACTCCAGCTTTGTTTTTAAGCGGATGATGGCTTGGTGATATCCCAAGCAAATGGAATGTGGATTCTCTTTGATGACCCAAATCGCTTCTGGATTTTCATGGATGAACACATATTCCCACGGAATGAAGACATCATCAAAAATAAGGAGGGCGTCCATCTCGTCATATTGAGAGCTAAGAGGGAAATCGGGTTGTTCCTGATTACTCTTGGCAAACGATTCCCGGCATACGATGTGTAATCCAGCGGAATCCGCAGGGACAATTAACATATTGGCTACTGATTTTTGGGACTCATTTAACCGAACCACAGGATAGATCAGGAAGTCATGCGTATAAGGGGCTGCTGTCGCAATCATCTTAGCCCCGTTTAAGTAGATGCCGTCTTGTGTTTTTCGAGTGATGTGTAGTAGTCCTGATTCACGTAAGAGCTGAGGGTCATATTGATTCGCGCGATTGATTTGAACATCTCTTTGTACAACGGTGATAAATCGATTTTCATCCCGTGCTTGTTCATAGTAACGAGCAATTTTCTCTGAAAATGCTGAATCATACATAGAGAATTGATTTCGAGCACAGTACCATCCAGTTAAACGGGAGCGGGCATAATCAGAAAGTCTGCTCATCATCCCGTCAGTTGCTTCGCTCCATTGTTCAAAAGCAACACGTCGTTTTTGTAAGTCGACGATTGACTGTGGAATATGAAATGATTGATGAACCCACTCACCAGTAGTAGGGCTCACATAGGCGACGCTTTCCTGAGTAGTAGGATCATCCATCATCCGAAACAGATTACAAACCGTTTGAATCGCACCACGAAATGCCTCTTCCTCTAAAACACGAACTTGCTTTCCATTTAGCCAAATACTTCGCTGATCGTTTAAACTTTCCGAAAATTCTTGCTCCCTTGTCTTCAAGTTTATACCCCCTCCTTGTGCGATTGTAGCACATTATGGGGATAGATATGATTGCCTGAAATAGGAGGTGTATAGACATGTAAGGTAACAAACGGTTGATCTGTTGGATTGTACATCGAATGAATTTGTCCATGTGGGCTATAGAAAAATTCACCTGCTGCAAAATGATTGCTACTCAATATGTGTAGTGATTCGTCGGCTCCTTTCCGGTATACACGGTTTAAAGTACTTCCTTTTATCACATGAACACAACAACACGCTTCTCCGTGGTCGTGTATGGGGGTTTCTACATTTGGTGGAACATGTAGCACAATCACCTCAAATAAATCAGAACAATAGATTTGGTTTCGTCCATATTCAAGTGGAGCAACAGGTGCAGTTAGATAAGGAGCAATTCGGTCAATGGTACAATCGGATGCTTGTAGCAGACGGCACATGGCCTGATAATAATGCGAAGCATCCTTGCGGGGATCCAGATTTACACCCTCTAAGTTCAAAAGATTTTGGATATGTTTGGCATACTTCATATCGATCTACCCCTTCTACTTGATTATGTTGACTAACATACTCAGGTATCGAACTGACTATGAGACTAATATATGTCATTTTCATTCATTATGCGCACTAAAATCGGCATAACGAAAGGAAAAAATCATAAATTGATAGGTATAATATTAGATCGGAAAAGGGGGATTTAAAGGTGAAAGTATCGAGTAGAGGGGAGTATGCATTAAGGGCACTCATTGTTCTGGGATTACATGCGGAGGAAATTTCAACGATTGCGGAGATATCTGAACAAACCCTAGTTCCTGTTGCCTACTTAGAACAGATCCTCCTTCAATTGAAATTGTTAGGCTATCTAAAAAGTAAACGAGGGAAGCACGGGGGTTACATGTTAGCAAAAGCTCCGGACCAAATCGTGATTGGGGAAGTGATTCGGAGCTTAGAAGGGCCGCTTGCCCCGATGGGGTGTGTAAGTATTACCTCATACGAAGCATGTCCTCTAGAAGGAACGTGTCTCCTAAAGCCGCTGTGGGCATTAATTCGCGATTCGATTGCACGACTACTAGACCAAACGACGTTGGCTCATCTAATAGAAAGGAAACTATAAGGGAACATGCTAGAATTTTAATCTAAATCTGTCAGCGCTCAAAAAAACCAAAATTAAGATCCTAAGAATTCAGGAAAGGGTCCCAAATGCGATCCATAATTTCCATACATAAGGTGTCTACAAGGTTGATGCGTGAAAAGACAAGTAGTGGGAGTGTTCCAATCTTGATTATCTGGTATTTCTTTCTGACAAGTGTATACGGAACTGATAAAATAGAAGGTGTGGGATTAAATTGACTGGTGGAAGTTGAGTTTATTGCATGTAACATACCATATCCAATTGCAATTGTTTTGTTTGCAAATGATGCAATGATGATTGGAGTTGTCACAAGATGAAAGAAATACAAGAGCCAACTTTACCGTTTTCTTTGCTAGAATTACTTGAAGACCCCAAGTGGGGGAAATGCATAAACGATTTCCTACACGACTATAATGGTTACCATCCAAATGACATGGGGATGAACCAGATGAAATCATTTCTGCGCATGATTGTGTCTCATCAACCTGGAATTAGCATGGATCAAAAAGTGGTAAGCGAGATGCCAGTCATACAAGGGACTCGTATTCAAGTGACGATGATTTTGGCGTGCTTACGTGATGGGATGACAATAGAAGAGATTTGTGAGGATTACGGATTAACACGTGAACAGATCCAACAAGCATTAAGCTTTGCTATTCGAGTTCTGGATGATCCATTTATGGGGAGCTAGTGGAATGAGACTGTTTCTAGATGAAAATGTGACACCACGAGTGAAAGATTTCTTTGATACTCTTGGCTATGATGTAGAGACTGTTAGCTCTGTACAGATGAGGGGATTTCATGATGAAGCGGTCTTCCGATATGCGGTAAAGGAAAAGCGAATTTTCCTTACTCATAATGGCAAAGACTTCATTATTCAAATCCCTCCTATGGTTCATGGAGTCGTTCATAAGGGAGTCATATGGTTTCGCTTTCAAGTCACAAGGAAGAATGTAGATCAAGTGTGTCATAAAATGCACGATTTTTTTAGATTCTGGAAATCCTTTGATGAGTCGATATGGGAAGTAAATCAAAAACATAGTAATACTCAAGTTTGCTTTATCCGTTCTTATCCCCCTCCAGTAGAAGAAATGCATATATAAAAAATATATTTTTAGAAAAAATATCGTTTAATCGATATAATTTTTAGTTTATTCCACTAACATACAAAATTTTGAATGGTATTTTTTATATGTAAAATGTGGAAAGGGAAAAGAGGAAATTAAGAGAGATTTTACGAAATTAACTTGTAAGAATTAATGGGGAGAATGTAGAAACGACGCACTCTGTGAGACATATTCATATACTAAAAAGTATTTTTATGCATTCACAAAAAATAAGTTTCTATCCTCTCTTAGAATAAAAATGAGTAGGGAGATGATAAAAAATACTCTTTACAAAATCAGCACTTTTAAGTTAAATTTATAGCAATCAATTCCTACTCACAACAAACTGCCTAATGAAATTATCTAAATATATTCAAATCGTTTATTTGGATAAAGATATGCTTTCAGATAAGAGCATTTAGTTAGTATCAACTTGTGATGTGGATACAAACAAAACAAAATGTAGCTATTATTCTTTTATCTTTAAGGAGGAAGGTTAATGAAGAAAAAAAAGCTTGTTCCGTTTCTTGCACTAACTCTTGTGGCAAGCCTAGGGGTTACGGCATGTAGCTTTGGTGGTGACAAAGGTGCTAAAGACAAGGGGACATTAACTGTTACAGATCGAGCAGAACCACCGAATTTGGATAGTGCTATATCCTCAGACAGTGCATCTCGTAACGTTCTTGCCAACACTCAAGAAGGACTTTACCGTCATTCTAAGGATGGGAAATCAATCGAACCAGCCTTGGCAGAGAGCGAACCAAAAATCAGTGATGACAAGTTAACCTATACCTTCAAACTTCGTGACAGTAAATGGAGCGATGGAAAACCTGTAACGGCAAAAGATTTTGAATTTGCTTGGAAGCGTGCATTAGCACCTGAGACGGCTTCTGAGTATGCATTTATCTTACATGCCCTTAAAAATGGTAAAGCATATAATGAAAAGAACGGTAAAGCAGAAGATGTTGGAGTCAAAGCAATTGATGACAAGACATTAGAAGTAAAGCTAGAGCGAGTTACTCCATACTTCTTGGATTTGGTAGCGTTTCCTAACTACTTACCACAACGAGAAGATATTGTGAAGCAGCACGGCGATAAAGCCGGCAAATTTGCCAAAGAGGCAAATACAAACGTTTACAGTGGTCCGTTCAAATTGACCGAATGGAAACATGAACAGAGCTACACGATGGAGAAAAATGATCAGTACTGGGATGCAAAATCGGTCAAGCTTAATAAAATTGTGACAAAGGTTATGAAGGATTCTTCCGCTAACGTCAATGCTTACAATACCAATCAAGTCCAAGTTACACTATTGGGTACTGATTACATCCCAAAATATAAAGACAACAAAGAAGCAGTATCAGTTGCTGAGGGATCATCTTGGTATCTGGAAATGAATCAAAAGAATAAGCTTCTTCAAAACAAAAAAGTTCGTCAAGCATTGAATCTAGCGCTGGATAAGAAGGAATTCCAAGCGAACGTTCTGCAAGATAAGTCCGTTCCAGCAGGGGGATTAGTTCCACCAGAGATTAAAGCAAACGGAAACGATGCGAATAAGTTATATCGCGAAGCTTTCCCAGAGGAACCTAAGTTTGATGCAACAAAAGCAAAAAGTCTTTTTGAGACAGGTTTAAAAGAATTGAACCTTTCTCAAGCTCCTGCTTTAGAGATGGTAACTGATGATACCACAGCTGCTAAACGTCATGGAGAATACGTGAAAGACGCCTATAAGAAAAACCTAGGCTTGGAGATCAAAGTTTCTTCTGTTCCATTTAAGCAACGTTTAGATCGTGGGAAAAAGGGCGAATTTGACCTTCTAGCTTCTGGATGGCATGCAGACTACAGTGACTCACTGAGTTTTATTGGAGATCTATTTACAAGCGACAGTCCTTACAACCGTGGTAAATGGTCTAATAAAGAGTATGATGAGCTAGTGAAAAAGGCCAGAGAGAATACAACTGGAAATGTTGAAGAGCGTCTCCAAAATCTAAGAAAAGCAGAGGCGATCCTTCTAGAGGATGCTGGAATTGTCCCAGAGTACTACCGTTCTGTTTACTACATGGTTAAGCCAGAAGTAAAAGATATGGTATTTAACTCAGCAGGATTTGGTGAGGAGTACAGCTTTAAATGGGCTTACATCGAGTAGGGTGATGACAGAAGGTATATATCTTCCTACGATATATACCTTCTCTTTTTATTCCCCATCAGATGAAAGGAAGTGAAAATGTGGCACGTTATATCCTCAAGAGATTCTCTTTAATGATTGTAACGTTACTAGTTATTATTACAGCTACTTTTTTTCTCATGCATAGTTTGCCGGGTACACCACTCAAAAATGAAGAAAAGTTATCCCCTGAGCTTCGGGCACAGATTTTAGAACAGTATGGTTTAGATAAACCGGCTTATGTTCAGTACTTTAAGTTTGTTGGTCATCTCGTACAAGGTGATTTAGGGAAATCCCTTAATTATGATGGTCGGGAAGTAACCGATATGTTGATGCAGGGCTTTGGACCGTCTCTTCTTATTGGATCACAAGCACTTTTATTTGGAGTTTTGATTGGACTTATATTAGGGGTTTTAGCTGCTTTAAAGAGAAATACATGGTTAGATAGTTTGGCTACAGGGGCTTCTATCATGGGTGTCTCGATTCCTAGTTTCGTTTTAGCCGCGCTCTTAGCCTACTTTGTCGGAGTGAAGTTAGGGTGGCTACCTGCTACTGGATATGACACTTATTCGGCCACGATTATGCCTTCCTTCGCACTTTCTTTTGCGGTTATTGCTCAGATCTCTCGCTATGTACGTACAGAGATGGTAGAGGTATTGGAGCAAGATTATATGCGTACCGCGAAAGCAAAGGGAATCAACCGTTTCGCAATCTTGGTAAGACATGCTTTACGTAATGCATTGATTCCTGCTATTACAGTTATGGGCCCGCTTGCTGTTAATATTATTACGGGGTCATTGGTAGTAGAAGGTATCTTTGCGATTCCTGGGATGGGGAAAATGTTTGTAGAATCGATTTTGAATAATGATTATACCGTTATTATGGGAACAACCATTTTTTATAGTGTTCTCATTGTCGTTACCCTTTTTATAGTCGATCTTCTATATGGAATTATCGATCCACGGATTCGTATCACTGGAGCAAAGGAGTGATCCCATGAGTACAGAAAAAACTTATACACCAGATCTTTTTGAACCGATTGGCCAGTTGGACAAACGAGCAGAACAACTAAATCGCAAGCAGGTAGGCGTTTGGAAAGATGCTTGGTTACGATTTAAGCAGAATAAAGGGGCACTCCTTGGATTGTTTCTAGTGTTGGTAATTGGTCTGTTGGCAATTTTTGGCCCATTGATAAATGATTATGATTGGTCGTCTCAAAATGTAACGATTAAGAATCAAGATACAGCGGTGGATGGTCATTATTTTGGTACTGATCATGCAGGTAGAGATTTATGGCAAAGAGTCTGGTATGGAGCGAAAGTCTCACTAATGATCGCTTTTTTAGCCGTTTTCTTAGATGTAATAATCGGAGTTACCATTGGAGGAATATCCGGCTATTTTGGCGGGCGGGTGGATGCCGTTATCCAACGTTTCATTGAGATTATCTACTCGATTCCAAACTTAATTATTATTATTTTATTGATTATGTTGATGGAACCTGGAATTTGGGCGATTGCGATTTCCATCGCTATGACAGGTTGGGTACCGATGTCGCGGATTGTTCGCGCACAAGTGTTAAAGCTACGTTCCCAAGAGTATGTGTTGGCTGCTCGTACTTTAGGAGCGAGTCATAAACGTATCTTACTGAAGCATCTTATTCCGAATGTAATAGGACCTATCATCATTGCAGTTACGTTTTCTATCCCATCCGCGATTTTCTTTGAGGCGTTTCTCAGCTTTATTGGTCTAGGTCTTCGTCCACCAGAGGCAAGTTTGGGTGTTTTGATCAGTGAAGGAAATGGTTTTATGCAACTTTCTCCACATAATTTGATTTGGCCAGCAACTGTCCTATCGATCCTTATGTTCGCGTTTAATATGATTGGTGATGGACTAAGAGATGCACTTGATCCACGAATGAAAAAATAGGAGGGAGAGATAAGGATGAGCAAAATTTTGGATGTACGCGACCTTCACGTCTCTTTCCATACCTATAGTGGTGAGGTTAAGGCAGTACGTGGGGTGAGCTTTGACGTAGAGAAAGGTCAGACCTTAGCAATAGTAGGTGAATCGGGTTGTGGAAAGAGTGTTACTTCACAAGCGATTATGAAATTGATCTTAACTCCTCCTGGAGAATATAAGCACGGCGAAGTTCTCTATAACGGAAAAGATCTTGTCAAGATGAGCGAAAAAGAGATGGAGCAGATTCGCGGGAAAGAAATTGCGATGATTTTCCAAGACCCGATGACTTCATTGAACCCAACAATGACTGTAGGAAAACAGATTGTTGAGGGTATTATCAAGCACCAGAAGCTCTCGAAAGCCGAAGCGAAAGAAAAGGCAATTGAGATGCTGAAGTTAGTAGGAATTCCTAGCCCTGAATCGAGATTTACTCAATATCCGCATCAATTCTCAGGTGGAATGCGTCAGCGGGCGATGATTGCGATTGCTCTCTCTTGTAATCCAAATGTCTTGATTGCAGATGAGCCAACTACGGCGCTTGATGTAACCATTCAAGCACAGATTATGGATTTGATGAAGGACCTTCAAGCACGATTAGGTACTTCTATTATCCTCATTACTCACGATCTCGGAGTGGTTGCCGAAACAGCTGACCGTGTCGTGGTGATGTATGCTGGGAAAGTAGTCGAATCGGGTACGATTAATGAAATCTTTGCAGAGCCACGCCATCCGTATACATGGGGTCTAATGAATTCCATGCCGAAATTGAATCAGGATCGCTCAGAAGAGCTTAGCCCTATTCCAGGTGCGCCACCTGATTTATTGGCTCCTCCTAAGGGATGTGCTTTTGCGGCACGTTGTAAATATGCGATGAAGATCTGTCAAGAAGTTGACCCTGAACTAACAGAGCATAGTAAAGATCACCGAGTAGCTTGCTGGCTGGAGCATCCAATGGCCGAAGCTTACCGCAAAGAAGTAGTTGAAGGGAGGGAATCAGTATGAGTGCAACAGAAAAAAAAGAGCCAATCCTTAGCGTGAAAAATGTAAAGAAGCACTTTCAAGTAGGTGGTAAGAAGATTCTTAAAGCGGTTGACGGTATTAGCTTTGACATCTATCCGGGGGAAACTCTTGGTTTAGTGGGAGAGTCTGGATGCGGTAAATCGACTGTTGGACGTACACTGATTCGCCTATACAATGCTACTTCTGGAGAAGTAAGTTTTAAAGGCAAGAATGTACACGAACTTAAGGGAAAAGAACTGAAACAATTGAATCGTAGTATGCAGATGATCTTCCAAGATCCGTATGCTTCTCTAAACCCACGAATGAAAGTAATGGATATCATTGCTGAAGGAATTGATATTCATGGACTAAATGGGAAGAAGCGCGAAGATCGTGTGATTGAGCTTCTGGAAACAGTTGGTCTAAATAAGAGTCATGCAACTCGTTTTCCACATGAGTTTTCAGGTGGACAACGGCAACGGATCGGGATTGCACGTGCTCTAGCTGTAGAGCCAGATTTCATCATTGCGGATGAGCCTATTTCTGCGCTGGATGTTTCTGTACAAGCTCAAGTTGTAAACTTGATGAAAAAGCTGCAGAGAGAACGTGGACTTACCTATCTGTTTATTGCTCATGATCTTTCTATGGTGAAATATATTAGTGATCGTGTAGGGGTTATGTATCTGGGGAACCTAGTGGAATTAGCGGATAGCGATGAGATGTACGATAATCCACTTCACCCATATACACAGGCACTTCTATCGGCAGTACCGATTGCAGACCCGAGCCTTAAGAATGAACGTGAACGGGTTATCCTTAAGGGAGATGTTCCAAGCCCGATCGATCCACCAAGCGGCTGTAAGTTCCGTACTCGTTGTCCACAGGCGATGGATATTTGTGCAAGTACGATTCCTGAGTGGAAAGAGATAAAAGAGAAGCATTTTGTTGCTTGTCATTTATATAACTAGAAGATAGATAACAGTACCTCAATGGTTAGATACAACTAACAGGAGAGGTGCTGTTTTTTTATATATTCTTGCATACTTATTTTGAGAATAATAGAAGGAATTTTCCTCATTTATGTTAAATATATTAATTGAAAGAATATATATTTTCAATCATTATTTTCTGTGATTAAAGGAGGAGTTCTGCCATGAGTGTATTTGTGAAGCCAAATCTAGCTGGAAGTCTGATCCGTTTTAAGTCGAGGTACGATAATTTTATTGGTGGAGAATGGGTTGCTCCGCTTAATGGACAATACTTTGATGTGGTCTCTCCGGTGGATGGTCAGGTCTATACTCAAGTAGCACGCTCCCAAAAAGAAGATATAGAGCTAGCGCTAACCAAAGCGCATGAAGTGAGAGAAGCGTGGGGATCACGCCCTGTTGCAGAGCGTAGTAACTGTTTATTAAAGATTGCCGATCGTCTGGAAGCAAATATGGAGCAACTGGCGTTAGCAGAGACGTGGGGGAACGGAAAGCCCGTCCGCGAAACGTTAGCGGCCGATTTACCACTCGCAGTTGATCATTTTCGTTACTTTGCAGGTGTGATCCGTGGGGAGGAAGGTGGTATCTCTGAACTAGATGCCAAAACCTTATCGATTCAGATGAAGGAACCCATTGGGGTTGTAGGACAAATTATACCTTGGAACTTCCCTCTCCTGATGGCCGCTTGGAAGATTGCACCGGCTTTGGCTGCTGGAAACTGTGTCGTTTTGAAACCAGCAGAACAAACACCTGTAACAGTTCTCATCTTTGCTGAAATGATTGCTGACCTATTGCCTGCGGGTGTCTTAAATATTGTAAATGGCTTTGGTCTAGAAGCCGGACAACCACTTGCTACCTCTCCTAGAGTTGGAAAGATTGCATTTACAGGTGAAACCAATACAGGTCGACTCATTATGCAGTACGCATCAGAGAATATTAAACCTGTCACGCTAGAGCTAGGTGGTAAGTCTCCTAATATCTTTACAGAAAGCGTGCTACGTGCCAATGATGCTTTTCTAGACAAGGTATTGGAAGGCTTTGCTATGTTTGCCCTGAATCAAGGAGAAGTATGTACCTGTCCATCTCGGGCTTTAATCCAAGCCTCCATCTACGACGAGTTTATGGAACGAGCTTTAGAGCGTGTTAAGAAGATCAAGCTGGGAGATCCGCTTGATCCGACCACGATGATGGGAGCCCAAGCATCTCGTGAACAATACGAGAAGATCCTCAGCTATCTAGATATCGGAAAAGCAGAGAGTGCTGCTTGTCTAACAGGTGGTAAGCCTTATACAAACGAATATTATCCAGATGGTTTCTATGTTGAGCCAACTGTTTTTGAAGGAAGTAACAAGATGAGGATTTTCCAAGAGGAGATCTTCGGTCCTGTCGTATCAGTAACCAAATTTGAGGACGAACAAGAACTATTAGAGATTGCCAACAATACCCCATACGGACTCGGTGCTGGTCTCTGGACTCGTGACATGCATCAAGCGTATGAGGTAGCACGAAAAGTCGAGGCAGGACGAGTCTGGGTAAACTGTTACCATCTATACCCTGCTCATGCTGCATTTGGCGGCTACAAACAGTCTGGCATTGGTCGAGAGAGCCATAAAATGATGCTCGAACACTATCGCCAAACGAAAAACATGCTAGTATCGTATGATCAAAACCCAATGGGCTTCTTCTAAAAAAAGAATAGGACTCAGATCTATCCACAGCCCAAACGGAAATACAACAAAAAACACCAAGAATCACAAACGATCCTTGGTGTTTTTTGTTTTGTAATTAAAAATATTAATACACACATAAAATAATTCGAAAAAGAAATACTTACCTCTAGAAAAAAAGAATTAATCGTGGTATGCTGTTATGCAATCGTAGAGGAGTTGAGCAGAGATGAGTCAAGGTTTAGCGCGTTCCTTATCGGCGCGTCAGTTGCGAATGATGGCAATTGGCGGTACGATTGGGGCAGGTATTTTTATGGGGAGTGCAGATACGATTAACCTAGCAGGTCCTGGGATTGTATTTGTATATCTCTTAGCAGGACTTTTGTTGTACGTTGTGATGGGGGCATTGGCTGAAATGGGAAGTGCCTATCCCGATCTCGATGTAAAAGGAATGATCCACCGGGCATTTGGAGGGAAAGTTTCCTTTGTGACTGGATGGTTGTACTACTTCAACTGGGTGCTTGTCTTAGCTGCAGAAGTGGTCGCAGCAGGTACATTTTTACATGTATGGTTTCCTCAGACACCCATTTGGTTATTAAGCACGCTTTGTGCTTTGTTTATCTTAATTTTGAATTTAGCGAGCGTGAAGCTCTTTGGAGAAATAGAATTCTGGCTTTCCATTATTAAAGTCGTTACCATTTTGTTATTTGTAGGATTGGGTGCATATCTTCTATTTGCGAATCAAGAGGTTGGACTATCTAATTTCACTAAGCACGGTGGATTTTTCCCGACTGGACTCGGTGGACTTGCTACTGCGGTGACAGTCGTCATCTTCTCCTTTGGAGGAGCAGAGTTATTAGGTCTTACTCTTCGTGAAACAAAAGATGCACACAAAGTCTTACCGAAAGTGTTACGTGGCGTAGTAGTACGCGTGTCGCTCTTTTACATTCTTCCAATTCTCGTGATTGTCGGTTTAGTGCCATGGAACCAAATCGGAAGTCAAGGAAGTCCATTTGTAAACGTACTACAAAACATCGGACTTTCTTCAGCAGCTGATGTGATGAACTTCGTCATGCTGGTGGCAGTTATCTCGGCAGCGAACTCTGGAGTATATGCAACCTCACGGATGTTGTTCTCACTAGCTGGGGATGGAGAAGCACCAAAGGTATTCCAACGATTATCGAAAAGCCAAGTTCCCGTTTTAGGAATTCTCGTTAGTGCGATCTTCCTATTTGGTGGAGCGGCTGTTGCATACTTCGCACCTAAAAGTGTCTTTTCGATCTTAATGGGGATTCCAGCTATAACTGTGCTTATTATGTGGATTATGATTTGTGGAGCGCAATTGAAACTTCGCTTTACAGATAAGGACTACCATAAGCCAGGTCGCTTTTTATTAAAAGGGTTCCCGTATATTTCAGGAGCGACACTTGTTGCTTTTACAGTGATCTTAGCTATTATCTTATTTACCCCTGATAACCTTGCCAAGTCTCTCTTGGCATTGGGTGTGGTCGCTTTCTTATTTATCGCCTCTTATGTGGTAAAAGGAAAACAGACATAAGGATTGAGTTAGAGAAAAGACCAGATGGAGATTTCGTTCATCTGGTCTTTATTTTATAAAAAATAGAGGTTGGAGAAGATATGGAGTGGGATAGCGATCTTCATTGGAGGTAAGAAGACCTCGAATCCGCCCGATCTTACTTACTGGATCAATATCGACAATGAGAAAAGAATCATGGTCCCAGTGTAATGGATAGAGAATGTTTAGTGAATTAAATACAACGTTCTCATCTTCAAAAGTAAATAAACGCATTTGCTTATGATTCCAACTAAATGAGTAGCACCGAAAGGAGTTCTGTTGCAAAAGAGCAAGGAAACACTCTTTATGTAATGAGATCTCAATTCCTGTTAAATACCCTTCTGAATCCAGATCGTTCTGATATTCATAGTGGAATTCTCCATCTCTATGTGCATGGGTATAGATCTTTGAAGACTGTTTTAATTTGAGTAGCTTGTCTAAGACGAATTCATCTCGTAAAAGAGGGATTTGGTATCCCCGGGTTCCTATTGAAGAGATTAAATCGTCTTCTCTTGTTTGGATAAATTCTAGACAATTACGTGGTTGTTGAAGATATATATACCCCATATTTACTGAAGAGTCGCAAGTAATAATCATTTTCATCACCTCTGCAATAATAGTAGTTATTTTATAGAAGAATAGAGGATGTGGAACCGATTGTAAGAGTGTTCCCGGTACGAATTTAGATCAAACGTGACAAATGTAATATTAAATGTATGATACTCATTACTAATTACAAATAGGGGAAACCTTTAAGATAGATTGTAGCTCGACAATTTAGAAGATGAAGGTGAGTAATGTGGAAACGGCAATCCAATTATCCGAAGTAACGAAGCAATATGCTGCTAAAAACGCAGTTGATCATATTAGTTTTACCATTGGAAAAGGAGAGATCGTCTCGATTCTTGGTCCCAATGGTGCAGGGAAGACAACGACGATTTCCATGATGCTTGGGCTAAAAAATCCTACCTCTGGATCGATTCAAATTTTAGGACGTTCCCCCTCAGAGCGAAAAGTAAAACAAGAGATCGGTGCGATGCTACAGGAAGTCAGTGTGATGGATACGGTGAAAGTATCAGAGCTTATTCAACTGTTTCGTAGCTATTATGATAAATCGCTTCCATACGAGCATTTGCTTAAGCTATCAGGATTAGAGAGAGATGCTGAAATCATGGCGACAAGTCTTTCTGGAGGGCAAAAGAGACGATTAGGCTTTGCGTTAGCGATGGCTGGCGATCCATCTGTTCTCTTTCTCGATGAACCAACTGTGGGGATGGATGTTACATCACGATCCGAGTTTTGGGAGACGATTCGTTTACTAAAAGATGCTGGGAAAACAATTATCCTAACGACACATTATCTTGAGGAAGCAGATCGTTTGTCTGACCGAATTATCATGATGAACCATGGAAAAATCGTTGCGGACGGGACTCCAGAAGAGATTAAAAACCGTTTGACAGTGAAGTATGTATCTGTAACCGCCGATAATTCGCTTGAGCTTGGTACACTCCAGTCGATTCCTGGAGTGACTGAGGTAGAGAGAGTAGGAGAACATGTAAGGCTTTATGGTGATGATACGGATGCTATTTTAATTCACCTAGTGAGACAAAATATAGCTGTGAGAGACTTTGATATTCATAGAGGTAATCTTGACGAAGCATTTTCGAATTTGATGAAGGAGGGTGTCTGATGATGAGAGCTTATTTAGCACAGTCTAAGATTGAATTATTACGGACATTCCGTAATCGAAAATCGATCTTTTTTACTCTGTTAATGCCGATTATTTTTTATTTCATTATGTCGCAAAATGGTGCGGAGAAGATGGGGGGAGTCGAGTGGAAGGCCTATTTCTTGATTTCTATGACCGCATATGGTCTGATGGGTTCCTCCATATTTAATCTATCCTTACGATTGGTTCAGGAACGAACGCAAGGATGGTCACATCAACTCAAAATCACACCGCTACCGCCAAGCACCTATTTTGCAGCAAAAGTTAGTGTGCAGTTACTAGTGAATTTAGGTCAGATTGTCGTGATGTTTTTAGTGGGGCACTTTGCTAACAGTGTAGAATTAACCGCTGGGCAATGGATTGGAGCTGGTTTTTGGCTCTTGCTTGGAAGCGTCCCATTCCTTGCGATAGGTACACTGCTTGGAACGATGGACAAGGTGGAAACCGCGCAAATCGTCAATCAGATTGTTACGTTGGGACTTTCTTTTTTAGGAGGAATTTTTTATCCGATGTCACTATTTCCAGAGTGGTTGCGTAAGTTTGGGGAATTGACTCCTTCCTATTTGATGGGGAATGGAGCATGGAATATCCTCGGAAATCAACCAGTAGACTGGGGTGGTGTGGCGATCTTAGCGATATACTTCGTCTTATTCACAGGACTTGCATCCTATATTTTACAGAAGAAAGAAGTATCTTCATGAGAAGAAACAAATCACCGTTTATCTATATTTGGCTGATTTTCATGTTCTACCCTTTATATAGTTTTTGGACCCAGACCACTCATGCTGTTCTGGGCTCCTTTCTTATTCTCGCTTTGATTATCGCTTTTCTTCTATATACTCGATCGGGAGGACTCCTTTATGTCATTGCTCAACTGGTTCTCGCATTTGTTATTTGTTCGTTCCTCTCATTCCAAGTAATAACAACCTTTTGTTACCCGGCTGCCTCTATTGGCTTTTTGCCGAATCGCAGAAAATTTTTAATCGGGTATGCAATTTTGCTTACGTTCATCATCATAACTTTCTTTTCCTTTTACGATTTAGTTGAGTTGGGTAAAGTAATTTCCTTTGCTTTTCCTTATCTTATATTGCTCCTTTCCCTCCCTTTTGTGGGTCGGATTCAAGGGAGACGGGATGCCATTCAAAGCCAACTCCTACTTGCTCAAGAGCAAATTGTAGAGATGGGTAAGAATGATGAGAGACAACGAATTGCGAGAGACTTGCATGATACGCTGGGCCATACACTTTCATTGATTACCTTAAAAGGACAATTGGCAGAAAAACTAATACATAAAGATCCCTTAAAAGCTGAGCAAGAAGCGAGGGATATTCAAACAACGGCTCGTAGTGCTTTAAAACAGGTGCGGGAGTTGGTTTCGGATCTACATATTGCAAAGTGGGAAGATGAAGTGAACCGCTCCCGTCAAATTTTAGGTGCAGCCGAGATTCAATTCACCTCTCAAGAAGGAGGAGTGACCCTTACCCCATTTGTGGAAAACATTTTCGCGATGTGCTTGCGTGAACTGATTACGAACATTGTGAAGCATAGTAAGGCGACAACTTGTCGTCTACAATCGGGAGAAGAAGAAGGTCACTTTTATTTACGTGTAACAGACAATGGGACTGGATTTTCCCCAGAAAAGCAAAAAGCAGAGAGCCATGGACTGATTGGGATGAGGCAACGGTTATCTTTGGTGGAGGGGAATTTGCAAATCGAGTCTACTAACAAAGGAACAACGATTACGATCCAAATCCCGAAAGTGATCAAACAAACATAAAGAGAAAGTAGGAGAGCGATGATCCGGGTTGTGATTGCAGAAGATCAAGGAATGTTGCGTAGTGCGTTGGGGGCTTTATTGGATCTAGAAGAAGATATTACGGTTATTGGACAAGCAGAAAATGGGAAAGAGGCTCTAGAATTGATTTATCAACACCAACCGGACCTTTGCATCGTAGATATTGAGATGCCGATTATGAGCGGTTTGGAAGTAGCAGAACAGCTAAAGGCGAAGCAACATCCATGTCGGGTTGTAGTCTTAACCACATTTGCTCGTCCAGGTTATTTTCAACGCGCCGTGGCAGCTGGTGTTCAAGGATATCTGCTAAAAGATCGATCTAGCGATGAATTAACCGATTCACTACGAAATATCATGTTAGGGAAACGGGAGATCTCTCCTGAATTAATCGAGATTGTCTGGGAAGAAAAAAACCCTTTAACTTCAAGGGAGCAAGAGATTCTCATATTAGCTGAACAAGGCCTTACAACCAATGAAATAGCAGGTAGGCTTTTCCTCTCATCGGGCACGGTACGGAACTATCTATCAGAAGTAAACAGTAAGATGAATACCAGCAATCGATTGGAAGCGATCAAAATTGCTAGGTGCAAAGGATGGATAATCGAAACCCCCTAAACCATAAGGATAGGGGGTTTTGGATATTAAGCTGGTAAATGTTCCACTACAACTTCATACGTATGGAGGCTGTTTCCTAAAATGGTAGAGGGTTCTTTGGACTCTCTTCTTTTCGCATGGGCGCCTTTAAATGAATCACTCTCTACCCACTTTTCAAAGAATTCTTTGCCTTCCCAAGTTGTGCTCACCACATATTCCTCATGGTCTGTTGTATCTTGTGTCTTTAATAGTTGCATTCTGACGAATCCAGGGAACTCATGAACCGTTTTCGGATTACGGAATCTTTCTTCTAATTCATGCCCATGTCCAGACTTTACACGAATGGTATTTGTAACGATAAACATATAAATCTCCTCCTAATTTGAATGTACTTGCTCTAGACTAATTAAGTAATCAAATACGTCTTTTGCTTCTTCTCCGCCCATCTGAGCATGGACGATCAATGGAAGTCCATGAGGTCCTTTAGCATGAATCATCTCTGGAAAAGAGTCGAGCATCGTCTTTACAATATCTAAATTACCTAACATGGCTGCTGTAAAGATATCCATGCGGGCCCCTTTTTCAATTAAGTAAAGAGCAATATCTCTTCTTCCTACGTGGCTGGCAGCCCCTAAGGCAGTCTCCCAGTCCTCATTCCCCCAGTTCCATGCAGCATAGAGTAGACCTGGTTCTTGCTCCAGCATCTCTTTGATTGTATCAAAATCCATATGCGCAGAAGCTACAAAATTTCGTACCATCTCATCGGGAATTCTCACTTTTTCTTTCTTGCTTTCTGCCGCTGTCATATCTTATTTCCTCCTCTGGTCACAGCAGGTTCTCATTGGGATGAAGGTCGGCTTATCAGAATGCTGAATCGATACTTCAATACCAAACACATCTTGAAACATACTCGGCTGGATTACCTCTTCAGGACTTCCATCCATATGAACCCGTCCATTCTTCATCACCACTAGGCGATCACTATATAAAGTCGCTTGATTAATATCATGTAGCACCATCACAACGGTTAGGCCTAATTCTTGATTGAGCGTTTTCACAAGCTCCATCACTTCTAATTGGTGGGCAATATCCAAATACGTAGTAGGCTCATCTAGAAGTAGGATGTTAGAACTCTGTGCAAGCGTCATCGCAATCCAAGCACGTTGTCTTTCGCCGCCAGAGAGAGCAGGGAGTGGACGATCTTGAAAAGCATCCATCTTCGTTACTTCTAGCGCCCAATGAACCATTCTCTCATCTTCGGGTGATAAACGTTTGTACCACGTCTTATGGGGATGCCGACCGAACTCCACGAGCTCACGTACCGTCCACTCAATCGAATGATCATGAACTTGAGGTAGCATGGCTAATCGCTTGGCAATCTCACATCCATCCCACTGTGACAAAGGGACTCCATCTAACAAAATTTGACCTGATGTAGGATTCCACAATCTCCCCAGCAAACGAAGCAGAGTTGATTTCCCTGATCCATTGGGACCGATAATGCTCAGGATTTCCCCCTGTTTCAGCTGGAGATGAGGAACTTGTAGTTGAAACCGCTGAGAGTGCTGATAGGAAATCTCTTTAGCTAGTAGCATTTCTTCGCATCCCCTTTAGTAGAATGAATAGGAAAAACGGTCCTCCTAAGAAGGAGAGGAAAACACCCACAGGTAGTTCAATTGGATCAAACCAAGTTCTCGCAAAGGCATCTGCTAGAGTTACCAATAATGCCCCGCCTAACGCAGATGCAGGTAATAGATACCGTGCATCGTTACCTATTATCATTCGTAAAATATGAGGGATGACTAAGCCTACAAAGCCAATCAATCCTGATACACTCACCGCAATCGCCGCTAGTAAACTACTTAGTAGAATCAGGAAGAAACGACTTCTCTCTACACGATGTCCGAGCAACTTCGCCACTTCATCCCCTAAACTGAGAACACGTAGATGATGCGCGGCAAAGAAACTGAGTACGATCGCGATTAAAGCATATCCAACGACCATCTGAAAGTGACTCCAGCCAACTCCGCCAATCCCACCCGAAAGCCATGGAAGTACAGACTGAACTCGATCACTAAATAACAACATTAACGAAGATAAAATCGCCCCAATTAGTGCGTTAATCGCAACTCCTACCAAAATGATGCGGTGGGACGATGCCCCTTGGTTCCATGACAGGAAGTAGATTAAGAGAGTTGTACCAAAAGCGCCCACAAAAGCACCAATTGGTAAAAATGTTGCCGCAGCTGTTGGAAAAATGATGAGCATCGTTGTCGCAACGACACCCGCTCCTGAAGAAACCCCGATAATCCCAGGATCAGAAAGCGGATTACGCATTACACCTTGCAAGATAGAACCAGATAGAGCCAAGCAAATCCCAACAATTACGCCAATCAGGATTCGAGGAAGCCGCAGGTCCCATACAATTCGTTTCGCCATATTATCTTGTTGATAGAGGACTCCATCTACTAATTCCGTTGATGTGAAAGAGACAGGTCCCGCGAATATCGCATAACATACAGCCCCAAGCAATCCGAAAACTAACAAGATCAATACAGTGAATCGCTTTCGTGATAGAGGATGCGTAACCCCCTTGCTTTCCTGTACAGACAAACCTTCCATTACGATCCAATCGCTTTCGCTAAGCTATCCTTTAGGAAATCTAAGCTTTCAATTACCTTTGTTCCAGGATTTGAGCCAAACAGATGAGATGGTAAGACGACGATCTTGCCATTTTTCACTGCGGACAAGTTATTCCATGCAGAGTTTTTCTTCATCTCAGCTTCAAAAGCTTTCTGAACGGCTGCTGGATCTCCATGAGTAATGAGATAAAACACATCTGGATTGCTTTGCACGATTCGCTCTGTACTTAGCTGTGCGTATCCAGGCATTTCTTTTGAAATAGGGAATGATGCCGCGATGTTTTCTCCCCCTACTTTCGATAGGAGATCACCCGATAGAGAAGATGGCAATGCTACCATATACGAGCCTGGTGCTCCGTACACAAGTAATGCTTTTGCCTTTTTAGCAGGTTGCTCTTTTTGGAGAGTTTGTAATTTATCAGCTATTTGCTTTGTCCATTTTTTTGCTTCGTCTTGTTTGCTTAAGAGAACTCCATAGTCCTCGATTGACTTATTTATACCTTCGACAGAACTACCATTTGCGATATAAACCTGAATCCCTTGTTTCTCTAAGGTTGGAATATGTCTTTCAAAACCGCTGTTTGCGATTAATACATCTGGCTTCACTGCGGCTATCTTTTCAAAATTAGGACTGTGTGGATTTCCGATTTCAGTTGCTTTTTGTAGTTCAGGATCGGAAACGGGTGCTTTTGTCGAGGGTCTCCCTACGATCTCTCCACCTAAAGCATGAATGATATCCATATCCCCTGAACTCAGAGCGGCTACCTTCTTTGGTTGTTGTTTAAAAGTAAGTGTTCGCTTCGCCGCATCCGTAACGGTTATCTGTGAGGATGATTTTGGAGCAGATGCTTCCGGTGCCTTTGATTGACAAGCTGTCATAATCCCAAGGCAAAGGAATGAAACCCCGATTAACTTAACGACTTTCTTCATAAATAAATCCCCCATATATATGATAATGATAATTAATCTCATTTATAGCCTCATTGTAATAGAGAATGATAATTATTGTCAATTAGAATGAAAAAAATAATACAAATCAAACTTAGTGCAACTAGCCTTATTATGTTGGATTTATGTGCAATGATAAAGAGATCCCAGAAGAATTTGGGACGTTAGTACCTCTTCATCGTGAGACTGGATTAATAAGGGAAAATCCGCTAGAGTATAACTCATGGATTGCTACTTCTGATCAAATATCACTTACTGAAATGCTAGAGATACAACTAATTAATGTAACAGCTCCTACTGGATTTTGCTGATGTAGCTACTCGAATTTGTGACCCAAATATATATAGATAAAGAAGCTGAGAATCCTGCAACAGCGTGTGTTTCAAGGATTATAAAAAAGTGGATTGGTAGTACAGAAAGACTAATTGTGGATAAAGTTGGAACGTATTAATAATCGCATTCGTGATACAATATTTTAGGTTATAATAGAAAATAATTTTGTAGATGTAGGAGATATTACGATATATGAAACAGAAAAGGGAATGTGTTTTAGATTATATTAAGTCTCGATATGCTCTGTGGATTTTAACTCTGATCCTTGTTTTCATGATAGAGTTATTAAACCGGGGCAAAGTTCAAGATTTAACGAAATGGATTTTTAAAGAAGAGTCTTTCTTACCTGCTTTTGTGCTTACGTATGGGATTGTCTACGGGATGCTTTCCTTCTTTATTGCCCTAATCGGACGGGCACAGATTGCCTATTGGACGATAAGTACGGTTTTGGTGCTTATCGCGTTCATTAGCGGAATCAAGTGGAAACTGATTGAAGTACCGTTGATGCCTTGGGATGTTACGATGACAGACGAAGCAATGGATCTTTCAGGATATCTGCAAGAGGTCCCAATTAAAATGGTGATTGCCATACTTGCTTTTGTTGTAGTAGGCATTTTGCTTTTCAAGAAGCTACCACATGTTCAAAGGAAGTTTAGCTGGAAAGAAAGAGGTCTCTTTCTCGTGCTATCCGTTGTTTTATTAGGTGTTATCTCTACAGATAAGCCGATCGCGATTAAGAAATATTTTGGAATTGAGTATTCAAGAACGATACAAGATCTAAATTATAAGAAAAATGGATTTTTGATTTCTACGATTTTGAATGTCGATCAGGCAATTGTGGACAAGCCAAAGGGATATAGTGAAGAAAAAATTAAATCATTGGTCGATAGTAACTCGAAAAATGGAAAAGTAGATCCTAAAGTAAATCCCAATGTGATCGTAATCTTGAGTGAATCCTTATGGGACATGACTAAGATGAAAGATGTAAAGCTTAGTAAAGATCCACTTAGTTTCTATCACTCCCTACAGAAGAAGTATTCGAGTGGTGAGATGTTAAGCCCAGCGTATGGTGGATGGACAGCGAATGTGGAGTTTGAGGTGTTAACGGGGAATACGGTACGCTTCCTTCCACAAGGTGCGATTCCGTACAATCAGTATATTAACCATGGAGTTGATTCCCTAGCGAGTATCCTAGGAAGACAAGGGTATAACACGACGGCTATCTCTCCAACTCACAGTCGCTTTTATCAGGCTAACAAAGTATATCAAAACTTTGGTTTCTCTCGTTTTATCAGTGGGGAGTTCTTCGAAGAGAAGAAGAAAGGTCCTTACATCGCGGATGAGGAAGTAGCGAAAAAGATTATCGAGACAACTGATAAGAGCTCCGGTTCTGACTTTATCTTCGCTAATACGATGGAAAACCATGGATCGTATATAGACAAGTATAAAGATAAGAAGACAGTCAAAGTAGAAGGTCAGATGTCAGCAGAAACAAAAGATATGCTAGAAAATTATGCTACGGGTGCTGCAGATGCGGACGAGATGCTGAAGCAGTTGGTAGAGCATTATCAGAAGAGCAAGGAACCAACGATTGTTGTGTTCTTTGGTGACCATCTACCGCCTCTAGGAAGAAACTATTCTGCATACAAAGATGCTAAGTACATTGACAAAAATAGTGGTCCAGACTTCCTTCCGTCTGCAAGTACTGACTACGGTGATCAGACAAAGGGAAGTGTCAAGGAGTTAGACTTCCTTAACAAGATGTACCGTACTCCTTTGATGGTATGGAATAACTATCTACCGGAGCATCAGGATAAACTAGATATTAGTTCTAATTTTATTGGTCCTTATGTGCTAAACCTAGCGCAGAAAGAGGGAACATACTATACGAACTATCTCTATAATCTTTCGAAGAAATATCCTATGATCCCGCCGCAAGAGTACTATTCAAAGATGGGAATCAAGTCGGAGGATTTGGCAGACTATCAGATGATGCAGTACGATAATATGTTCGGTGAACAGTATGGTTACGGTAAATTAAAAGATCAGATTGCTAGTAAGAAAATGATCTTCGGCTACGGAGATATGACGATTGAAAATGTTGAGTTACAACTATCTGGTCAGGAGAAGACCATCCACATTACTGGGAAAAACTTTAGCGGTCCTAGTAGGATTTATCTGGATGGAAAAGCGATCGAAACCAAATACCAACCAGATGGTAGCTTAATCGGAATCATATCGGATGAAGGAAAAGTAGCAAATGCTAAAATTCAAGTGAAAAACGGACCAAAGGGCATTGATCTTGCGGTCTCCAATGTGTACCAAATGAAAAAATAGAGATAGATAGCTTATCGAGGGAAGGGTGGGCTTTTTATGCCACGTGCTCGCCTTATCTATAATCCAACGGCAGGACGGGAATTGGTCGAGAGAAACCTTGCCAAGATTCTCAATCGGTTGGAAGACGCAGGTTATGAGACATCTTGTTTTGCAACCAAGTATCGATGGAGTGCAGCAGAAGAAGCACAACTCGCTGCTGAAAGAGGATTTGATCTAGTGGTCTCTGCAGGTGGGGATGGAACCCTTCATGAAGTGGTGAACGGATTAGCGAGTCACCCGAATCCGCCTAAACTCGCGATCCTACCTGCGGGAACAGTAAACGATCTTGCTAGAGCCCTTGGATTACCGCGGGATATCTTGGCGGCAAGCGACGTAGTAAAAAAAGGCACGACAAAGCGAATTGATGTAGGAAAGTATGGAGAGCGTTATTTTATTAACGTTGCAGCTGCGGGACGGATTGCAGAAGTTACCTATGAAGCACCTAGTAAACTAAAAACGGTATTGGGACCGTTGGCTTACTATGCGAAAGCAATCGAGAAATTAGGTACTCTAAGCGAGCCTTTCCCGATTCATATCGAGACACCAGAGGGAGAGTGGGAGATTGAAGTCCTACTCTTCCTAATCGCGAATAGTGTTTCCGTAGGTGGATTTCAAAAAATTGCTCCCTCAGCAACCTTGCATGATGGATTACTTGATGTGATTATTGTGCCGAAGACAAAAATTCCAGATCTCTTACACTTAGCTGCCCTAGCGTATCGTGGGCAACATGTAAATGACTCCAGGGTCATCTATTTTCAAACAAAGAGTCTCAATATCAAAACACCAGAACCCCTCAATTTAAATTTAGATGGAGAGTGGGCTACTGGTGAGTTGGCAGGTCGATTTGAGATCTTACCAGGACATCTAGAAGTATTTGTTCCTTAAATAATAGCTCTCTACAGATAATAGTTGGTTGAAGATATCAACGGCATCTGTAGAGGGCTTTTGTGTCTTGGTTGGATGAAATTGGAGTTCATAAATAATTCGATTTCCATGTTATAATCATTTGGTCTATATTAATGTCTATACTACTTTATATATATGGGAGATAGAATCGGATGAAACAAAGATTAAATTGCCTATTAAACTATATGAAATCTCGATATTCTCTATGGATCTTAACCTTGCTTCTCGTTGTGGTCGTAGAGTTGCTCAACCGGGGAAGCTTTCGATCATTAGCAGGATGGTTATTTGATATTCATGATTTTCCTTCTGTTCTGCTCACTTTTTTGATTGTTTATAGCTTGTTGAGTTTTTTGATTGCCCTGATTGGACGGGCACAGGTCGCGTATTGGATCATTGGCGCGGTTTTGGTAGCCGTTGCGTTTATTAGTGGTATTAAGTGGAGGACTATCGATACTCCTTTGATGCCTTGGGATGTGTTACTTGCAAGTGAGGCATTTGATCTTACAGGGTATGTGCAAGAGGTTTCTCTTTATATGGTTCTGATAGTGCTCGGTTTTATAGCAGTAAGCATCGTGTTAATGAAGAAACTACCTCATTTCCCAAAGAAGTTTTCTTGGCTGGAGAGAGGCCTATTTCTTGTTCTATCAATCCTATTGCTAAGTATGGCTTATACAGATAAGCCCATTCCGATCAAAAAGATGCTAGGAATCTCACATTCTTCCGTTTATCCAGTCAATAACTACATTCGAAATGGATTTTTGGTTTCTACCATGTTAAATATTGATCAGGTGTTTATTGAAGAACCGAAAGGATATAGTGAAGAAAAAATTAAGTCATTGATGGATCGTACCTCGAAAAACGTGAAAGAGAGTTCGAAGGTAAATCCGAATATTATTGTGGTTTTAAGTGAGTCTTTATGGGATCCGACTAAAATGAAGAATGTAAAATTTAGTAAGGATCCAATGGCATTCTATCACTCGTTACAAAAGAAATACTCTAATGGAGAGATGCTATCCCCTCAATTCGGAGGATGGACAGCGAATGTGGAGTTTGAAGTGTTGACAGGGAATACGGTTCGTTTCCTTCCGTCTGGATCAGTGGCGTATAATCAATATGTAAATAATGGTGTTGATTCTCTCGCGAGTATTTTGGGGAGACAAGGATATACTTCTACCGCGATTTCTCCAACTCATAACTGGTATTATCAGGCTAACAAAGTATATCGAAACTTTGGTTTTTCCCGTTATATCAGTGGAGAATTTTTTGAGCAGAAGAAAAAAGGGCCGCAAATCGCTGATAGTGAAGTTGCGAAGAAAATTATTGAAACCACAGAGAAAAGCTCTGGTTCTGACTTCATTTTTGCCAATACGATGGAGAATCACGGAGCTTATCAAAATAAATTTAAAGAGAACGAAAAGACGGTTACAGTGGAAGGTCAAGTGTCAGCAGAAACAAAGGATATGCTAGAAAATTACGCCACAGGGACTGCTGGTGCGGATGAGATGCTAAAAACATTGGTAGAGCATTACGAGAAGAGTAAGGAACCAACGATTGTTGTTTTCTTTGGAGATCATCTACCAGCACTTGGGGCTAATTACAAAGCTTATACAGAAACGAACTATATTAGTGGATCAAGTGATCCCGATTTTTTGAACAAGATGTATCGTACTCCGCTCATGGTATGGAATAATTATCTACCAGAGCATCAAGACAAGTTAGATATTAGTTCTGCGTTTGTAGGCCCGTATGTGCTAAATTTAGCCCAAAAAGAAGGAACCTATTATACTGATTATCTTTACAATCTGTCGAAGCGATTCCCTGTTATTCCACCGCCAGATTCCTATAACAAGGTAGGGATGAAATCGGAGGATCTAACTGATTACCGGATGTTACAATATGATATTCTGTTTGGTAAGCGATATGGATACGGTAAGTTAAAAGATCAAATCGCAAGCCAAAAGTATGTTTACGGCTACGGTGAAATGTCAATTGATCATGTCGCTCTGCAAGGGTCTGGAACAGAAAAATCAATCCTAGTGACAGGAAAAACTTTTTCAGGTCCGAGTAAGATTTATCTAGATGGAAAAGAGCTGAAGACTACGTACCAGCCAGACGGTAGCTTAGTAGGAGTCGTGTCGGATGAGCAAGCAAAAGGACTCGGAAAGGCTAAGGTTCAAGTGAAAAATGTGGATACGAAAGGAATTGACCTAGCAGTCTCCAATGTTTTTCAGATGAAGGATTAAAGAACGAAAAGCTCCTCTCAAGTAAGCAGTTGTAATGGATGAACTGCTATCTGAGGGGAGCTTTTTTTGTTGTCGGGTGACTGATTAACGAACAGGAATCGCGCCTTCAACTAGATGCCCATGTACTTCATTGATTTGATATTTGGTGTTATCGAAAGAAAGAACTACAAACTCTGGGCTTGGCATTAGCTTTCTGGTTATAGGATTCATTTCTGCTTGAACCAATAGAGAAAGATTGCCATCTTTAATAACTGCTGTTTTTACATTGAAATCATACACAGCACCTTGAGTGCCGAGTGATAGATATACATATGTTTTTTTACCATGCTTCACCATAGTTGTACCTTCTACTTTGGTATCTACTTGTGCAGATACTACTTGAGGAATAGAAGTATTGTGCTCTACTGTGAAATCAGCATTTACCCATTCACCTTGAGATACTTTACTAACTTCAGCTGCATGAGTAGTGGATGGTGTAGCAAACCCTGCACCTACTACCAAAGCTCCACATGCGATCATTCCTGCTACCAAACGTTTTGCATTCATTAACAACAACCCCTTATTCATATTTTAAGAACAATCAAATGATATCACACAATAATATATATTTATATGTTTTTATATAAATTTAAAGTTAAAATTTTATTATAAATGTTTTGTTTATGTGTGAATTACTAGATTGAAATGGTCGTATAGTATTTTAATGATACATATTAAAAGGATCTAAGGGATGTCATAAATGATTTCTATTTTTTTCAGTAAAGTATAATTGGTTTTAATGAACTTTATGATCATTTATTTTTAAAATAAATTTATATATTTTATGTAAATATATACGATGGGAAGTATAAAAAACCACTTAACTAGCTCAGTGGAAAAGGTTAGTTAAGTGGTTCTAGTGATTTACAAAACAAAAAACCCCCGAAGAATCGAGGGTTTGGATGGTGGAGCATAGCGGGCTCGAACCGCTGACCTCTACACTGCCAGTGTAGCGCTCTCCCAGCTGAGCTAATGCCCCATAACAAATTCATCATACAATGAAATGAATAGAAAGTAAATAATCACTTATTAGGTCTATTAGCTTTGTTTTACAAACTCCGCCCGTTAGAGAGCGGAGTTTGTAGAGTTGAAGTCTATTAAGATGCTTTCATCTCGGCTAGTGCCCGTCTGTTTTGTTCTTCATCAAATTCGCCTTCACTTTTAGCGACTACCACGGTAGCAATTCCGTTTCCAATTAAGTTGGTGATCGCACGAGCTTCGGACATGAATCGGTCGACTCCTAGTAGTAATCCTAAACCCTCCAGTGGGATTACATGCAAGGCGGAGAGGGTGGAAGCGAGAACGATAAATCCAGAACCTGTGACTCCAGCGGCCCCTTTAGAAGTAATCATGAGGATTCCGAAAATGGTAACCATTTGCCAGATGCTGAGATCGACGCCAAATACCTGAGCGAGAAAGAGTACGGCCATCGATAGGTAGATAGAGGTACCGTCTAGGTTAAAGGAGTAACCTGTTGGGATAACAAGCCCGGTAACGGATTTGGAGCAACCAAACTTCTCCATTTTGTCTAACATTCTAGGAAGTACTGTCTCAGAAGAGGAGGTTCCGAGCACGATCAATATTTCGTCTTTGATGAATCGCAAGAATTTAAAGATGCTAAACTTATAAATTTTACAAACGATAGCTAAGACAACAAAGATAAAAATGGCCATGGTTATGTAAACGGAAAGCATGAGTTTTCCTAGTGGCATCAAGGTTTTTAGTCCGAAGCTTCCAATGGTATAGGACATCGCACCAAAGGCGCCGATTGGAGCCACACGCATCACGATTTGGACGATGCGGAAGAAGACGTTAGAGATTCGCTCTGATAGATCGATGATGGGTTTCTTATAGTCATCACTAAAGCTAGCAAGCGCAAATCCGAAGAGAACGGCAAATAGAACGACTTGTAGAATATCACCTTTGGCAAAGGCGCCTACTACATTTTCGGGAACGATATGAACGAAAAAATCTACCCAGTCCATCTTCTCTCCTGCTTTGGTAAACTCGGTTACATCACCTGATTTGATGGATGACAAATTCACATTTGCCCCGGGTTGAATGTAATGAGAGACAAGAAGACCAATCAGAAGAGCGATGGTAGTAATAATTTCAAAATAGAGCAAAGCCTTTCCGCCGACTCGTCCCACTTTCTTCATACTTCCCATCTTCGCAATGCCCAAGACGATGGTTAGGAAGATGATGGGAGCAATTAACATTTTCACTAAGTTAATAAAAAGTGTTCCGAGAGGCTTCATCTCTTTTGCGACGCTTGGCATTAAGAAACCAAATAAAATTCCCAGAAAAATTGCAATGAGTACCTGAAAGGTTAGATTGGAAAAAAGTTTTTTCATAAATATAAGCCTCTTTTTCTTCGTTTTAATGAGTATCCGTAAAGAAATGAAATTTAATAATATACTATCTAAAATTATTCGAAAAGTAAACGTTTTCTTAAGATAGGTGGTAATAGTAGGGATTATTTTTATGAAATGATATAACCCCTGATTTACCAAGGGTTATGGTGTGTGAGTGTCCTATTCATTTGGTTCATTTCCACGGACTTGCTTCATTAGAAGATGTATCAGTTCTTCTGCAGGGATCTCTTGTGCAGATTGATAACCTTGTCCTGCCCATAAAGACATCAGTTCGGGATTATGTGTTTGTGCTGCGGCTTTGCGAAGACTTTTCGTTATATGATGCACATGTGGATAAGCATAGGGAGCCATATTGTCGTACTCCATCATGAAACGATTTAGCAACCCTCTTGCACGCCGCCCCGTAAAAGCGTGGGTGATGGCAGTAGAGGTGAACCGAGGATTGATTAGTGCGGCTTTGTGAACAGGATGTGCTCCGCTTTCTGGGCAACGAAGAAAAGCAGTGCCTAGTTGAGCTGCACAAGCCCCAGCTGTGAGTGCTGTTGTTATATCTTTTCCGTGCATTATTCCGCCTGCTGCGATGAGTGGTATATCAACTGATTCAGCAATTAAGCGCAATAGGACTAGTAAAGGATAATCTTCCTCTTGTGAATGAAGACGATTGTGCAAGAATGAGCCGCGATGTCCGCCTGCTTCGATCCCTTGTACACTAAGAGCATCTGCTCCGGATCCCTTTGCAATCAACGCTTCCTCTGGAGTTGTTACGGTGACGATGATATACGACCCATTCTGTTTCAAATTGTTTATCACTTCAACTGAAGGACAACCAAAAGTGAAGCTTACAACAGGTACCCGGAGTTCCATGATGACAGCTATTTTTTCTTCCCATTCATCATCATCTGCTAAAGGCTCTCCTAGTCTGATTCCAAATGGGTTTGCTTCTGTTTGAACTTTTTCTCGATAATCGTTTACTTTCTCTAAATCAACCACATCATTACTTGGTACAAATAGATTGACTCCAAATGGGGACTTGGTTTGTTGATACATCGTGAGAATTTCCCCTCGCATCTCCTCGGCAGTTTTATAACCGCCTGCTAGAAAGCCAAGTCCACCTGCTCGGGATACCGCTGAAGCAAGCGTAGGTGTAGATGCACCGCCCGCCATAGGGGCTTGAATAATTGGAATAGAAAGCGATTTTAGCATCAGGATCCTCCTATCTTCTCTACTAGATTATATTATACAAATATGAAATAATATTATTTGAGATTGTTCAGAATCTAACGTAAAGGAGGACAAAAGATGAAAGATCTGAAGGATATTCATCCAATCGGCTGGACTATTATCATAGGCACCATGTTTGGTCGGTTCTCGACTTCGATGAGTATCCCTTTCCTAGCAATTTATCTGACAAATGTCCTTCATGCAACCCCTTTCGAAGCTGGATTGGTGATTGCTGCTAGTGCGGGTATTGGAATCCTAGCTAGCTTCTATGGAGGATTTTTAGCAGATAAAATTGGACGAAAAATAGTTATGCTGATATCCGTCTTTGGCGGAGCTTTTGTTTTTTTAGTGTTTGCTTTTAGTCAAAGTGTTCTTGCCTTTTTTCTGGTCAATGCGCTTAATGGCTTGTGTAGATCGATGTTTGAACCTGCATCTCGGGCGCTTTTATCCGACATAACGGAGGAAAAGAAGCGACTCCTCATTTTTAATTTGCGTTACGCTGCAATTAATATAGGAGTTGTTTTTGGACCCTTAGTGGGGGTTGTGCTGGGATCATCGAAAACCACTACTCCGTTTCTCTTTGCTTTTGTTGTATATGGTCTCTATGGTCTGGTGCTAATTTATCAATCTCGTGCCTATGCGAAACTCTTCCGCAAGAAGGATTCTTCTGAGCGAATTAGCTTACGGGGAGCTTTTCATGTAACGAGGACGGATATCGTGTTCCTATTCACGATTTTGGGGGTTCTCTTTTGTGCATTTGGTTATGGAAGCCTTACTGCGACTTTTCCACAATACTTCGCAACGCTTCCTGGCTTTGAAGATGGAGTGAAAATATCCTATCTAATGTCTCTTAATGCCATTTCTGTGTTGGTATTTCAGTATCCAGTGGTACGGATCGCACAAAAATTTTCACCCTACACTGTTTTGATAGTGGGGAATCTACTGATCTGTGTCAGTAATTTGAGCATGGCTTTTACTACCCACTTCTTTGCACTTGGCATGGCAATCATCTTATTTACCATTGGGGAAATCCTCGTTTTTACACTGGTGGATGCATTGATCGATTCCATTGCCAAACCGGAGTTAAAAGGTACTTATTTTGGAGCCATGGGATTTTCGCAGATTGGAAATGTCTTATCACCGATTGTGGGTGGTTGGTTGTTAAGTTACTTTGGTGCAAAGCAACCTCTGAGCATCTTTGGAGTGCTCGTTCTGGTTACGTTGCTCGGAATTCCGTTTCTTCTACGTGCAAAATCCGTTCTGGCAAGGAAGGAAGAGCGCATAGTACCAAAGGTAGCTTAGTGAAATATCGAAAAAGATGAAGGTAGGGTAGTCGATATTATATAGAAATAATGAATAAGGAAAAGACAATCTCATTAGGTTGTCTTTTTATTTGAATCAAAAAGAGGTTTTCCAGCCAACATAAATAGTATTGTGGATATGTTTCATTTAAGTGCTTCCTTCTCGGAAATAAAAGGATATTTAACAATAAAGTGTTCTCTCTTACTAAAAAAGGGGTACACTTTTTTATATGATATAATTTTTATATAGCATAAAATCGGGAAGGAGCTTATGCCCATGAATCTATTACTCATTGTGCTATCGCTCGCTGCATTTGCCTTAACCATCTGGGCGCAGTTTCGAGTGAAAGGTAGCTTTAAAACATGGTCTAGATATAATGCTAGCTCTGGTGCAACGGGTGCAGAAGTAGCCCGTCATATCCTAGATCGAAATGGATTACGTGATGTTCCTGTCGAGCCTGTTCCGGGTTCGTTATCAGATCACTATGATCCCATTAGTCGTGTGGTTCGATTATCAGAGCCTGTATACTATAGTCACTCCGTTGCTTCCGTTGCAGTAGCGGCCCATGAATGTGGACATGCCTTGCAACACAAGGAATCGTACGGAGCGCTGGTTCTCCGTCATCGCATGTTTCCAGTTGTAAATTTCACTTCAGGAGTTGCTCCGTTCCTTCTATTGGCTGGTTTTATATTTAAAGCGATGGGACTTGTCTTGATTGGAATTATCTTTTTCTCGGTAGCTGTCGCTTTCCAATTAGTTACATTGCCGGTGGAGTTTAATGCGAGTAGTCGTGCCAAGCAGATATTAGTAAGTGATGGATTTATTCGCAGTCATGAAGAAGAGCATGGTGTGAACAAAGTATTAAATGCCGCTGCCCTTACGTATGTAGCAGCAGCGTTGTATTCTGTGATGGAATTACTCCGTTTTGTATTCATGTTCCTTGGGTCTTCGGACGACGATTAATAGTTGGTGGCTGGTTTTTTGGGATTTGCTGGGCGTCAAAGCCGTTTGGTTGCACATAGCGATCCCATTGCCAGATACCAGCTTTCTTTTTTTGTGCCTCTTTTTGAATACTCAGAAATTCCTGCTCATACCGAGTGTTCGGTTCATATACATACGCGACTCGGGCTAGACCGTTTCGAAGTAATGACTCCTGGAGGCACTCTCCGTCAACATAGATATAAGCAAGTAATCTTCCGTATTTATCTCGCTTTGACTGATCATATTCCAGTTCAATTTTTTGTGCTTTTTTAATCTGAAGATGGGTGAATCGTTTGGCCTCTTCTGCGAGGGGTTGCTTCGCTAGTTGTGGGTGATTTGTTTCAGGGGTGTCTATAAGTAGGAACCGAATGGTCTCTGCTTTTTCTTTTACTTTGGCTTGGATGGTATCTCCGTCGATTACGAAAACGGAGCTGATGGCGACTTTTTCTGATGATTCATATTGGAGTGATGGGCTGGTATTTCTACAGCCGATCATGATGAGAAGAAAAAATATGAATAGGACCATGGTAGGAATCGTTTTCTGAGACATGTGGTTAGCTCTCCTAAATAATGAAATAAATGAATAAATTATATTTTTAACTAATAGTATGCAATTTTGCGAAGTATACAAAGGAAAAATATCATTTTATTATTATAGAGTATTAGGAAAGAAAAATCTATTTTAAAGAAAGACACATTTAGGAGGAATGAACGGTGAAATTCAAGCAAATTATTGGAGGGTTTTTAGCGTTCGCTACAGTGTGCTCCATTAGTTTAGTTCAGGCACCAATGGCATCTGCTCAAAATGATTCTCCGAAAACGAAAGTAATTGATTTTGCAAGTGAACGTAACTACGATCCAATTAATAAGGTGTATGTAGGAGCTGTATATAAGCCTAATAAGGATGGAGTTTTGGAGAAGGTAGACTTCAAAGAGTACATGGAAGATGTGAAGAAGTCGAAAGAGCAACAGAAAAGTTTGCCTCAATCAGGATCATCTGCTCCGATGTCTGCGAGTAAGAAGATAGAAGAGGGAACGCCTCCTTATTCTGAGTTTGAAAAAACAGGGGAATATACGTTTTCTAAAGGTCTACAAAAGGTTAGTAATACGATTGACTGCCGCAATGTAGTGTCTTGTTCAATTGCTCAAAACTGGTCTATTAGTCAATCTTACACAGTGAATATTGGTCTTTCTAGAGAAATGTTTCAAAAGGTAACTGCAAGTGTTGGTTTTTCATGGCAATATTCAGCTTCAGCTTCTTCAACTTATACATTTAACCTCGCATCTGGCACCAGAGGATATATTGCTTTTAACCCGAAATTTGGACAAGTGTTAGGATGGGCGAAAACTTGGAAAACGATTGATGGAGATCCTGTAGGTGAACCAACAACACATTGGGTAGATGCTAGATATCCTCTAAAAGTGAATGGACAACTTGATGGGTATGTAACATTTGTTCATGAGTAAAAAAATTTTTAGCTCCCTGTTCGTTAAGGGAGCTTTTTTTGTTATTAAAAATCTTACTTTTTATATAAAAAGAAAACTTTAGTTATTTTTGTTCATAATAAAGATTGAAAATTAACAGTAAAATTCATACAATGTTAATGCTGGTTATTTTCAACATAGAGAGGAAGAGATGAATGAAGAAGGCTTTATTATGGATGTTGGCTTTAGTGGTTACGCTGACGAGTACTCTATTTGGTTCGAGTGCTGAGGCGAAACCGGAGCAAAAGCCATTTAATCCAAATGATTTTTCTACATATGGTACAGGTTTAAAAGATGGCCCTAGACCGGAGGGGTTAAAGGAGTACACTCCTGAGAAGAGATTTGTAACAAAGGATGAATTGAAGAAACAGGGGAAGAATCGACAACAGATTAATCCGGATCAGATTCTTCCGCAAAAGGTAGATCTTCGTCCGTATTTTGCGCCAATTCGCAGTCAATCTAAATTTGGAACTTGTGTGGTTTTTGCGACGACAGGTTTGCGTGAATACTATATTGGAAGACATACAGAGGCAAAAGGAAAAGATGTTACGCACTTGTCTCCTTCCTATATTTACTATCCAAGTGGTCCAGATGAAGGATTATCCTTTTATACTGCTTTTGAAATATTGAGACGAGAAGGAGTTCCGCCAGAGACTGAGCGCCCATATGATCCAGATCGTAGTAACACGGATCAGTTTAAAGCTCCAAAAACAGTTCAGCAACGGGAAAATGCGGCTCCGTATAAGATTGATTCGTTCCGCTTTATCAGAGATAACAGTAGTATGGTGGATAATGTGAAACGAGCAGTAGCGAATGGTGATCCAGTTATGTTTGGGATTCCAGTGTATCCAAACTTTGATGCGACTCCATCTACAGGGATTATCCCAGCAGTAGAAGAGAAGAAGTCTCGTGGTGGACATGCCCTTGTGGTGGTTGGTTATGATGATGAGAACGAATGGTTCATCATCCGGAACAGTTGGGGCGAGAAGTTTGGAGATAAAGGCTATGCTTATATGGGATATGATATTTTCAAAGAGATGAACGATGATTTTGGATATGTGGCGAATATACGGAATAACGAATATCCACCACAAGGTGTGAAATTATCTGTATCCACTTCAACGGATACGACGATGTCGTTGGATGTGTCCGCGATTGGTGCAACCAGCTTTGATTTGTACCGTGACGGTAAGTATGTAAAGAGCTTTACTGGAAACTCGGTGAAGGATGAAGGGCTTAAAGCGGATGCTACATACAAATACCATGTAGTGGCGAAAAATGGTCGAGGCGGTACACGTAGTGTGACAGTTGAGAAATCAGCTGTATTTGTAGAGCTAGATAAAGCAAGTTGAATTATAAAGAGATTTCCTATCATAGGGGATCTCTTTTTTCTATATACAAAAAAACAATATTGAAAATATACATAAAAATTAGTATAATAAAAATGTTTGATACATTTACCTGTTGAAAGGGAGAGATGGATGAAAAAATCGTTGTTATGGGTTTTGGCTTCGGTATTTACATTAACGAGTACCTTAATTGGGACAAGCAGTGCCGGGGCAGAGCCAGCGAAAAAGCCTTTTAACCCAAATGATTTTTCTACGTATGGTACGGGCTTAAAAGATGCTCCGATACCAAAGGATATGCAAGCATATGCACCTCCAAAAAGATTTTCGCAACAAGCTCTTCCTACGAAAATTGATTTACGTCAGTATTTTGCACCTATTCGTAGTCAGTCTAAATTTGGAACTTGTGTAGCTTTTGCGACGACGGGCTTGCGCGAATACTATATCGGACGATATACAGCTGCGAGAGGTAGCGATGTTACGCACTTGTCACCTTCTTATATTTATTATCCAAGTGGAGCAGAAGATGGAATGTCGTTTTACAGCGCTTTTGACACGTTGATCAAAGAAGGAGTTCCTCCTGAAACAGAGCGTCTATATGATCCAAACCGTGAAAATAAAGATCAGTTTAAGGCTCCGATTACGGCATTGCAACGCAAAAATGCGGCTCCTTATAAGATTAGCACGTTCCGTTATATCTACAAAAACAGCAGCATGGTTTCCAATATCAAGCAAGCTGTTGCCAATGGAGATCCTGTGATGATCGGGATTCCAGTGTATCCGAACTTTGATGCGACCCCATCCACAGGGATTATCCCAGCTGTAGGGGAGAAAAAATCTCGTGGTGGACATGCTTTAGTAGTAGCTGGATATGATGACGAGAATGAGTGGTTTATCGTCCGCAACAGCTGGGGCGATAAGTTTGGAGATAAAGGATACGCGTATATGAAGTACGATATCTTCTTCGAAATGACCAACGCTTATGCTTATGTGGCAACAGTAAACAATAATCAATATCCACCACAAGGTGTGAAGTTCTCTGTATCCTCTAAGACAGATACTACTGTTACTCTATCTGCATCTGGACTTCAAGCGGTTAGTTATGACTTATACCGCAATGGCAAATACACAAAGAGTTTTACAGGTGGTAGAGTGACTGATGTGGGTCTTGAACCTGGTGCTACGTATGAGTATTATGTGATGGCCAGAAACTATCGAGGCGATACGCGTAGTTTCACTGTTAAAGAAGAGACTATGCAAAATATACAACCAGTTAAAGTGAAGCTAGATAAAGCAAGTTAATGAGAAAAGGGATTTCCTATATAGGAGGTCCCTTTTTTGTGCAATGGCAATTTGTTATTTATCCACTCCTTTAGGATGATACTGAAAGTAGTAGACACATACATAAAATCACCGTCACAAATTGTTCATAAATGTACCTGTCATAAAATGACCCTTTCCGGTGTCTATCTTATATGAGAAGCGGAGAGGAGGTTTTAAATGGAAGAGTTGATATCGATGCAAGATGAGCCTGAAAAGGATGACTTCGAGTCTTTATTTAAAAACCACTATCCGATGGTTGTGCGACAAATCATGCGAATTGTTCCATCCCAATCGATTGCGGAAGACATTGCTCAAGATGTTTTTGTTCGCTTTTACCGGATGGATCGGTCAAGCATCGAGCATATACCTGCTTGGCTAATTAAAATGGCAATTCATTCATCATATAACTATGTGAGATCTGAGAAACGGCATTTGGCACGGATCGAAAAACAGTCGCTCCATATGACAGGAACCATACCTTCTACCGAAAACAGATGGCTCGCGCGGGATGAAATTGCTACTGTGAGAGATATCCTCGCCCAGATGGATGAGCGAGAACGGAACTTATTGCTTATGAAATACTCTGGGTTTAGTTATGACGAACTGGCAGAAGCCGTGAATATAAAAAAGGGATCAGTCGGGACCCTTCTATCTAGAGCCAAAGAGAGGTTTCGCAAAAAATACAAACAGATAAGGGGGGATGACTGATGGTATGTAAAGATGAGATGCTCAAGCAAGCTTACTTAGATGGAGAGCTAACTCGCGACGAACGTAAGCAGATTGCTTTGCATATCGAAAAATGCCCCGAATGCCTAGCTCGGATGAATGAGATGAAGGATTTAGAGGACTGGACGCGAATCCATATCACAGATAGTTTTCCTCGAGTGGATGAGGCTTTAAATATCGATGTGGATCGAGCTTGGGTTTGCGTCAATGAGCAGATTCAGGCCCAAGAAAAACCAATGAGACAACTAATTCAAATACAAGAAAATAGTGTGAAAGGGAGATGGAAGAATATGAAAAGAAATACAAAGCGTTGGATTTCGGGTGTGGCAGCAGCAGTTGTTGTGATTGGAGGATTTAGTATCCCACAAGTACAAGCGTCTGCGAGTGAGTTACTATCTGTTTTCCGGGTGGATAAAGTTGAGCTCGTTAAATTGACAGAGAAAGATCTTGAACAGATGCAGGCTTTTCTTCAGAATAAAGAGCTAGGTAATCTTGATTTAAAAGGAATGGGTAAGATTTGGACAGAAGGCGAGCAAAAGAAAGATCGCCATCGCCAGTATGATACCTATGAGCAGGCAGTGAAAAAGGAAGATTCTTTACCAAAAAAACCGGAAGGATATACGGTAAGTGGCATCAACGTAACGGATCCGATGAAGGTTAACTTCCAGCTGAACACAGAGAGAGTAAACAAAGTGTTAAAGCAGTTGGGTGCTAAGGTGGATTTGGAAAGCAAACTGAATGGGAAGACGTTTAGTGTAGAGATTCCTAAAACAACGATGTTAACTCTACGTGAAACGAACTACGATTTTCATTACATGGTAGCGAGTACTCCGAAACTTACGGTAGATAAGGATGTAGATGTTGCGAAACTAAGAGACTCGATCCTATCGTTGCCATTTATTCCAACCGATCTGAAGAGACAGATGATGGCGATTCAGGATTGGCAAAGTACACTTCCGATTCCAGTAGTAGAAGGAATGGGTAAAGTGAGTGAAGTACAAGTGAATGGAGCTAAAGGCGTTATGATGAAGGAAGAGGATGGAGCTGCCGTTCTACTATGGCAAAAGGATGGAAAGATCCATACTCTGTCGGTTTATCAGAACGGAGCAGATCGATTGATCGAACTAGCTAAAAAACTGGATAAGTAAAACGAAAATTAAGCAGAGTGACCTCGAATGGGGTGGCTCTGCTTCCATTTATATGGACAAGTAGAGGAGGAGAAGGTAGTGGGGGATTATGTGATTGAGACAAACCAATTAACCAAGTTATATGTGGGGAATAAGGGATGTCAGGATATTACGATTCAAGTGCCAAAAGGGAATGTGTACGGATTTTTAGGGCCTAATGGAGCGGGAAAGAGTACATTTGTCCGTACTTTATTGGGATTGATACAGTCAACCAGCGGGACAGGTACGATTTTAGGTCATCCGATTTCTTCTCTTGAGTCAAGGAAGAAGGTAGGATATCTACCCGAATTGTTTCGTTATCCAGATTGGATGACGGGGAGACAGCTACTACGGTTTCATTCGGAAATGTGTCAATTGAATAGTAAACAGCAGAAAATGCGGATTGAGGAGTTACTGGACTTAGTTGGTTTGCATAATCGAGGGGATGAACGAATTAGTGGTTACTCCAAGGGAATGCAACAGCGGATTGGGATTGCTTGTGCTTTGGTTTCGGATCCAGAAGTAATTTTTCTAGATGAGCCTACTTCTGCCCTTGATCCCATTGGGAGAAAGGAAGTTCGTGAATTAATTCGTGACTTGCAGATGCAAGGGAAGACCATCTTTTTAAATAGTCATTTGCTGAGTGAAGTGGAAACGATTTGTAACCATGTTGCGATTATTAACAAAGGGCGACTAATCGTTCAAGGGGATTGGCGAGAGCTTTCTGCGATCGAGACACAAATTGAGATTACCTTGTCAGGGATTGAAAATCTTTCCTTTGACGCTATGCCCGAGTTAGTGTTAGGGAGCGAGAAGATTCGTACTGAAAAGGGTAAGGAAAGTTGGATGTTAACCTTGAAAGACGAAGAAAGCATTCCTGAATTGATCTCTGCCCTAACAGTGAAGCAAGGGAAGCTGTACCAAGTGATTAGGCAAAAACAAAATTTAGAGGATATCTTTATGTACTGGATCAATCGTCAGGAGGAAGTGGAACATGTGGCCAATCGCTAGGTTAACGATTAAAGAAATTATCTATAAACGTGTTTTTCTTGTTATTTCCCTGATGTCGCTAGCACTACTGATCTTTTATGGTATCGGAACCTATTATGCACAAGGTCAAATAGCTAATATGAATAGAGGCCCTATGGGTGGTTTGGCACAAGGGTTTATGTCTACCCAGTTTTATGGAATGGGACTATACTTTGCTGCTTTCATTACATCTTTGTTGGCGATCTTCAGTAGTGTAGGAAGTATATCCAAAGAAATTGAGAGCCGGCAGATTGATCCGATGATGGCAAGACCCATTTCGAGAGCTTCGTTTGTGATGGGGCGCTTTGTTGGATTAAGCCTCTTAATGGTCTCTTATTCTATCTTCTTGTTCTTGGGGATTACGGCAGTTAACCAATTTCTCGGAAATCAATTAAAAGTAGTTGTATCGATGTCTCAAGTTCTCCAAGCAGGAAGCCTATTTGTACTGCAATCAATCATTATTGTAGCGGTTGCACTCTTTTTTAGTACTCGTTGGTCCACGCTGAATAGTGGGATTGTCCTGATTATGTTATATGTGACAAGTATGCTAGGTGGATTTATTGAACAACTTGGTGGAATTACGCAGATTAAGCAAATGCTTAATTTTGGGATTGTGACAAGCTTACTTTTCCCGATTGATACATTATTCCGAACGATGGTCATCAGTTTGTTTGAATCAGCTGACGATCCTATTTCGATGGCGACACAGGGGATATTTGGAAGCACGTCGGCACCTAGTAAGTGGATGTTGGTTTATATCGGTTTATACGGTGTAATGGCACTTTGGTTTGCGATTCGTTCTTTCCAAAAAAGGGATCTCTAAATAATAGCTAGCCCGTGGGTCTATAGGGATTCACGGGCTTTTTTGATTCTAAAAAAATATGATGTTAACATTTACTGAAAATTAAAAATGGACAGGTATAATAGAGATAGGAGGGATGTTATGAGCAGAGTTATGCGTGTATGTTTACAGATATTTGTGATGATTGTTTGGTGTTTGACGCAACTGTTTTCTTTTATGCCAGTACCTGTATCTGCTGCAAATGATTCATACCCCAATGATATAAAGATCCTCGTTCACAATGTGTATATGTTACCGCAGTCTCTTTACCCAAATTGGGGACAAGTTAAGCGGGCTGATTTAATTGGGGAAGCTGCCTATATAAAGGGCAACGATCTCATTATCTTCAATGAGCTATATGATAACGAAGCCTCTGGAAAGCTATTAGGAAAGATGAAAAGCCAATATCCTTACCAAACTCCTGTACTCGGACGAGGTGAGGATGGTTGGGATTCAACGCAGGGAAGTTATTCTCGTTTTACACCTGAAGATGGTGGCGTATCCATCGTAAGTAAGTATCCGATCTTAGAAAAAATCCAGCATGTATACAGTAAAGGGTGCGGTACCGATTGGTATGCGAATAAGGGATTTGCTTATGTGAAGATGAAAAAGAATAACCGGATTTACCATGTTATCGGAACCCACATGCAGTCCGATGATGAGAGTTGTTCAACTGGAGAAGCCGCGTCGATTCGTAAGACGCAGATGAATGAAATAAGGCAGTTTATCGCGAAAAAGGAAATTCCGGCGGAAGAGGTATTATTTATAGGTGGAGATCTAAATGTGATTAAAGGATCTTCCGAATACCCGTCGATGTTAAACGACTTACATGTAACGGAACCAACTGCGTATACGGGCTTTTCGTCTACATGGGATCCAACAACAAATGGAATTACGAAATATAACTATCCCCATTTGGCCCCTCAACACCTCGATTATATTTTTGTAGAAAAAGATCATGCTAAGCCAAAGAATTGGTATGTGGAGTCCTTATATACCAAATCGCCCGAATGGAGCGTGACATCCTGGTTTAAAAAATACAGCTACACCGATTACTCTGATCATTATCCAGTTGCAGGGTTTTCAAAGCCGTAATGTTTGAGTCATGGGCATGAGTCTAAAGCATATATTAGTATTATCGGATCAGGATTTATCAATTCATAACTGTCCAATGTAGCTGAATAGATGGATCTCATGCTTTGATTCAGTGTAACGACTTCATCATCATGGTCGTTACTAGGGGGATGAATGATGTTCTTAAATGAAAACCCTGCCTATGCTGCCTATGATATAGGAGATTATACTTATGGGCTTCCCAAAATATTTTATTGGGCAGGAACCAATTTGAAAATCGGCAAATTTTGTTCGATTGCTTCCGAAGCAAATATTTTCTTAGGTGGAAATCATACGTTGGATTTTGTGACCACATATCCTTTCAATGTATTTTTTCCAGAGGGCCATGCTTTTCCAGGTGGACCCCTTACAAAAGGTGATATTGAAATAGGTCATGACGTTTGGATTGCATCAGGCGCTTCTATTATGTCGGGAGTTCGTGTCGGTTCAGGTGCAGTCATAGGAGCAGACTGTATAGTCGCCAGAGATGTACCACCCTATGCGATTATGATTGGAAATCCAGCGAGGATCATGCGTTATCGGTTTGAACGAGACATCATCGAACAACTTCTAGAAATTCAGTGGTGGGATTGGCCTATCGAGCAGATTAAAGAAGCGTTTCCATTAATTCTATCTAACAATATCGAGCAATTCGTCCAAACGTACGGGAGGAAGGCATAAGTTCATAGCATGATCACCATTCAGGGCTACTTGTTAGTAGTCCTTTTTTTAGATTCACGGGCAAAGGATTTAATTCATAGATTAATAGTATCAAGTAGGGAGTGTATGTATGAAAATTTGCTGCCTACTTGAGCCAATCTTGTTATTGGGGGGATTCACCATGTTTACAAATCACAATCACGCATATTCCCCCTATCAAATTGGAGACTACACGTATGGAACGCCTATTATACGCTCTTGGGGGGAACCTGCTACTCTGAGGATTGGGAAGTTTTGTTCGATCGCCGAAGCAGTACAGATTTTTTTAGGTGGGAACCATCCAATTGATTTTGTGAGCACATATCCTTTTAATGTACTTTTTACAGAGGGCCATGGTTTCCCAGGTGGTCCGCTTACAAATGGTAACGTTGAAATAGGGAATGACGTATGGATTGGACACGGAGCTACGATTTTGTCAGGGATTCAAGTTGGATCAGGTGCCATTATAGGAACAAATAGTTTGGTCACCAGAAACGTACCGCCCTATGCCATTGTAGGGGGAAATCCAGCGAACATCATTCGTTATCGCTTTTCAAACGAAATCATTCAACAACTTTTATTAATTCAATGGTGGGACTGGCCTATCGAGCATATTAAAGCAGCGTTTCCATTGATTCTATCTAACAATATCGAGCAATTTATTCAGACATACAGGAAAAATTAAGACTGCTCATTTTGAGTAGTCTTTTTTTTATCGCATTGAAATGGGTCAATTTAGGAATAGTAAAGACCAAAAGGAGGTTTGGTGAATTGGATACATCACAATCACAAGATTTACAAGACACTTTGTCCTATTTACATAATGAAATTAACCGCATTGAGGCGATCGCGGAAACTCTTTCTACGAGGGCACGTGATCATTATCACCAGCTAACGAATTATGATGATAAGGGATTGACCGACATGGCTGTAGAAGAGCAACATGCGGCTAGACAGCTTGCTACGATCCAAAAAATGTGTATTACGATGGCTGGAAAGCTGGGGCAGTTAAATGAAGATGGTCATGGTGATAAAGGCTGGGAGAGTGGGCAAGTTGATCAAACTCATTGAAAACATGATTCGTTCGGCAATCGATAAATCGGTAGATAAGATGATTACCACAGCTATACGCGATCAATATACAGAAAACCTATTTGAAATGATCCCAACAGCAGGGAAAATAGGCATGGTCAATTTAATGGAGATTGCGATGCGTGGGAATCACGGGACGCCCATTTCACGCCCTTTGGGAAGTCCGATTCGTTTATCCCCATGGGAGAAGATTTTATTTAACCCCGTTCATCTGTTTCGCTTTCCAACACAGGAAACGATGGGGATCGATACATCGGTCACGATTGGTCCACGGGCGAAGAAGCCTATGACGATTTCGATTCCGATTATGATTGCCGCGATGTCTTTTGGTGGAGCATTGAGCAAAAGTGCAAAAATTGCTCTAGCTAAAGCGGCAACGGCTGTGGGGACGGCTACCAATACGGGTGAAGCGGGATTGATGAAAGAAGAGCGTGAAGAGGCCCAGTTGTTGATCGGACAATATAATCGGGGAGGCTGGATGAATACACCCGATAAGTATAAACAGCTCGATGCAATCGAAATTCAATTAGGGCAAGGGGCACAAGGATCTTGTCATCAACGAACATCGAGTAAAAATATTGGTGAGGATTATCGAGAAGTATATGGTTTGCAAGAAGGAGAAGCGGCCATTATTCATTCTCGCTTACCCGGAGTACACACAAAGGATGATTTTATTCAATTGGTGAGAAGGCTTCGAGATGAGACAGGTGTTCCAGTAGGACTAAAAATCGCCGCTACCCATCATCTGGAGAAAGAGTTACAGATTGCGGTGGAGAGTGGAGTAGACTTTATCACCCTTGATGGTACAGAAGGGGGAACACATGGTGGATCCCCTACGCTCCAAGATGATGTAGGTTTGCCTACCCTTTTTGCCATTTCGAGAGCCAATCAATTTCTAACCCAAAAAGGGCTTGTTCAAGGCACAAGTCTCATTGCAACAGGTGGATTGGCTACTCCGGGACAAATGCTGAAGGCGATGGCGTTAGGAGCGGATAGTGTCTATATCGGTACGGCCGCGATTATGGCGCTTGTAGGGGAGCAAGTAGTACGAGCTGTACCCTTTGAGCCTCCGACTAGCTTAGTGGTCTACACAGGAAAAAGAACCAGCCAGTTAGATGTAGACCAAGCGGCGATGAGTTTAATTCGTTTTTTAAACGCGTCTCTGATGGAAATGGAGCAGGTAGCCGAAACGCTTGGTAGGGCAACATTATCGGATATTACCAAAGCAGATTTATGTGTAATGGATCCATTTCTAGCAAAAGCAACCGGTATTCAGCTCGGATATGTCGCTCCAGAAGAGCAGAGTCAATTCTTTGATGAAACAAAACCGTTTTTCTTATCACCGGATCATGTAGGATATGATGAATCAACCATTCACCATTAATAGGGAAATTTACTTACCTTGTGAAACAAGCAATGTGTTATAATCGCCTTGGAATTATAAGATGTACTAAGGAGGCTGTTTCATGAGTCAAAAGACCCATTCCGATCATGATAACCGCAAATTTACCCCATGGATCGTTGGAATTACGATTGTTTTAAACGCCGCGATCGCTCTACTATTCTTTTTGCCGAAGTATGATGGGCTAGACCATTTAGATCTAACCTTTCTTCCTATGATGAATGCGATCTTTAATAGCTGTACATTTATCTTCTTAGTAACGGCTTTGTATTTCATCAAAAAGAGAAACTTTACGATGCATCGTAACTTTATTCTCGCAGCATTTACTTCAACGTTATTATTTCTTGTTACGTATGTGGTTTATCATTTGAATGCAGAATCGACTTCTTACGGTGGCGAAGGAATAATGAAGTATGTTTACTTCTTTATTCTGATCACCCATATCGTTTTAGCAGCACCTACCGTTTTTATTGCCCTATGGACGATTGTTTACGGTTGGACAGATCAAAGGGAGAAGCACCGTAAGATTGCTCGTTATACGATGCCAATCTGGCTATATGTAAGCCTTACCGGTGTATTAGTTTACTTGATGATCTCCCCATACTATTAATCAGATAGGATTTAGATAGAAAAACGACTCCGTTTCGTGAAGAGACAGAGTCGTTTTCTTGTGGATTTGTACTATAGAAATAAGCTCCAAAACGTATCAAGTGCCCGAAAGATAGCTGGGACGAGGTATTGAAACAAAGGACCAAGCAGTAGTTTGTTAAGTGGTGGAATGAGGAAAATGAGCAGGAAGATGAAAATTCCATATTGTTCATACTGTGACATCCTCGCACGAGTGCGATTTGATACAAGATCTTCAATAACGCGATATCCATCTAGTGGTGGTAGTGGAACTAAATTAAAAATAAAGAGTACAATGTTGATTTGAATAATCATAAGTAAAAGCTCAATGATTCCCTTATATCCCAGCCCAGATTGAAAAGCAAGATGGAGTAGGGGGATGCACAGAAAGGCAAGAAGTAGATTGCTCAGCGGTCCAGCTAAGCTTACTAAAACGCCAGCTATGCGAGGATTCTTAAAATAGTAACGATTGACAGGCACTGGTTTTGCCCATCCAATTCCTGCCAGGATAATGAGAATAAAGCCAAATAAGTCGAGATGTGCAACAGGATTTAAAGTAACTCGACCTTGTTGGTACGCAGTAGGGTCCCCGAATTTATAAGCGACATAAGCATGAGCAAACTCATGAATCGTAAAGGCTAAAATAATCGCAAATAACGCATAAGGCAATTGTTCCCATGGATAAGCAAGAGAAAGGGATGTAAAATCCAATAGTAACGCCTCCAAGTATTAAGGTGTGGTAAATATTGTGGATGAATGTTAACTTTTTATAGAAACCAATGTGTAGATCCATGTGTTATAATGCAAGTGCTATCTTTTCATTCTTTATTAGGGGACTTTGATTTTGGACAAGCGACAAGTTATGCGATTTATTATAGTAGGTGTTGTCAACACAGTTCATTTTAACTTACTTTATCTGATTATGTTTCGCTTTTTTTCGTGGGGTTATTATATCTCCTTCGTACTTGCGTTCGTAATTAGTATGGTTGGTTCTTTTTTTATGAACTCATTTTACACGTATCGAGTTAAACCGACATGGAAGAAGTTTATACAATTTCCGATGACAAATGCCGTTAATTTTGTGGTCACGGCAGTAGGAGTCTATATATTAGGGGATCTGTTGGGCTTGAATAAAACCATCTCTCCATTTGTGGCTTCGTTAGTTGCTATTCCGTTTACATTTATTATATCAAAGAAAATTCTGGTGACTGAACCAGACAGGGGGGGAAGATTATGATTTCAATTATTGCACCTTGCTATAATGAACAGGACGTTTTGTACGATTTCTATCAAACGGTTACGAAAGTAATGAAGGAAAATCAGTATAGCTACGAGATTGTTTTTGTCAATGATGGTAGTCGTGATCAGACTCTCTCCATCTTAAAAGAGCTTGGGGAGAAAGATAGACGAGTGCAATATATTTCGTTTAGCCGAAACTTCGGAAAAGAGAGTGCGATGCTAGCTGGCCTAAGTTACTCCAAAGGTGATGCTGTGATTATTATGGACACTGATTTACAACATCCACCGAGCATGATTCCGCGGATGGTTGAAGCGTTCCAAAACGGATCAGACCAAGTGATTGCGAAGCGAAACCGTGCAGGAGAATCAAAATCGCGGTCATGGGTTTCTAGTTTGTACTATAAACTAATTAACCGATTTGTTGATGTTCAATTAGAAGATGGTGTGGGAGATTTCCGTCTATTAAGCCGTAAAGCAGTTGATTCTTTATTATCATTAAGTGAGTATAACCGTTTTTCAAAAGGATTATTTTCTTGGATTGGTTACAAACAAGAAATTATTGAGTATGAAAATGTAAGCAGGCACGCTGGGGACAGCAAATGGTCCTTCTTTAGCCTTCTTAACTATGGAATAGACGGTATCATTTCCTTTAATAATAAACCGCTTCGACTTTCTATTTATTCTGGGGTTGCTGTAATGGTCGCCGATGTTTTCTACGTCTTGTGGATGCTGGTGAAAATATTCCTAGGTGGCGTTGATGTACCCGGATACTTTACGTTAATTTCAGCCATTCTACTCTTAGGTGGAATTCAATTAGTCGCTTTAGGAGTAATTGGGGAATATATCGGCCGAATTTACTATGAAACAAAGAAAAGACCTCACTACATTGTGGCAGATGATAACTACACACAAGTGAGCCAATCTCAAAATAAAATTCAAAAAGTACTTTCGTAAACAAAGGCTAGCGAAGAGCTACATGAAAAAAGGTAGGGTATCACGACATGAAATTGAATCTGAGAAAGTGGCAGGGAATAATTGGAGTTTATTCCCTGCTTTTCATCGTCTCTATAGGTATACATGCGTTTTTTTTGTATTATCGACTGTATTTTAACGAGGCCTGCTGCGATTCGGTGATGCAGGTCTCTCATTTCTATCCGTTTCTAAATCAGGAATATGGTCAAGGGAACTTTATGTGGTCTTGGAAGTATGGCTTGGGTGGGGATATCTTTAGTGAGTTTCTTTATTACTTCTCCACTTCACCATTTTTTTGGCTGACGATGCCGCTAGATCTTGCTAACATTCATGATGTTTATCAAGTTAGAATGTTTACTAGTATATTTAAGATCGCTGTTGCAATGATTTTTATGTATCACTACCTTCGTTATCTGAAGAGAACACAACTTAGTTCCATTGTAGGTAGCTTAATTTATGGTGGATCTATCTATCTGGTCTTTAATTCACTTCGCTTTGATTTTATGGCGGATGGTATGGTATGGCTCCCTCTTCTCATCCTCGGTTTTGAAAGGATGATTGATCACAAGAAAAAGGGACTATTTGTGGCAATGGTTTTCTTGATCGTCTGCTCCAACTTCTACCTCGCGTTTATTAGCACGGTGTTTCTCTATCTATATGCAGGACTTAAGTATTTCCTCATTCGGGATAAATTCCAGTTTGTCGATTTTATCAAGTATTATCTGCGAATCACATTATGGTATATAGTAGGAGTACTGTTAAGTTTATTTGCCCTGCTACCAGCTATTGGCGCTTATTTGAAAGTGGACCGTTTCTACTATGACTTACATATTCCGTTGTTTTTTGAGAAGTCATTTTATAAGGAGTTTTTCTTTAATCTCTTTTTGGTTCCGAAAAAAGTTGATTTTGTTCTCGTGCTACCGATTATGATCTTTTTGCTGACTCTTTATGGCTTTTTCATTAAAGAGAAGCAAATGCGTCAGCGTATGATTTTTGCAACGTTCATATTTGTGCTTACTATGTTTCCGATTACCTATTCCTTTTTCAACGGTTTGTCTAGTATACAGTTTCGCTGGACGTACTTATTTATCTTCGTGCTGGCTCAGATCATTCCGTACATCTTGGACCATCTTATGCTAGAGCAACCACATCGAAAAATGAAGCAGTATTTTATAGTAGTATCTGTACTGTTAGTTGTTATGGTTATGTTGAGACCAATGATAGTGAAATTGAAGCCACCATCAACAGGCTATCTTAAGCAAGATATAATGATTGGTGCTCTGGGACTTCTCACAGTAGGTTGTTTCTTCTTGATACATAAGCTTCCACGCAAGGTGATTGCTACTTCTCTAGTTGGATTATTGACGCTCAATATCCTACTGACAAACTGGGTACTGATTCATGAGTATTTAGGTAGCCCGCGTACAGTAAAGGAGAGACAACACAAGTTTTTGAAACTCTATGATCAACCAGAGGATGTGGCGATGTTCAGAGATCTGGAGAAAGAGGATCCTACTTTCTTCCGTACCATGTGGGAGGGAATCCCTGAATTTAACGCTCCGTTGGTATATGGTTATCGAGGATTTAGCACGTACAACAGTTTGATTTCTGGAACCGTACACAGATTTTTTAAAAATGATTACAACATTCTTCAGTACAACACGCCAAGTTTGTACATGAATCTAGATAATCGTATCTATCCAGAGACGGTGCTAGCGAATAAGTATTATGTTATTCCAAAGGATCGGTCTTGGGAAAGAAAGACTTTTGGGGGGCCTCATACCTATCTTCGAGGGGATTTATCTTGGAAGCCGTATGGCTACACTCTCATGAAAGAGACAACGAAATTTAAGGTTTATCGAAATGATAATGCTCTTCCGATCGGCTTTTTATATGATTCGATTGTGGATAGACAAACATTTGACGGATTAAACTATGCCCAAAAGGATCAGCTGCTCTTGCATGCAGCTGTTGTGGATAAGGATGACCGTTCTAAGGCTAATCTTCCAGTTTTTCAAACGGATCAGTTGAAAGTACAAAACCATGTTGTAAACAAGCAAGATATTAAGCTCAAGAATGCTACTTTGACTGGTGATTTTCTAGTGGCAGGTGAAGATGCAGAACTGATAATCCCAAATCCATTTGCACAGAAGTTAGGTGAAACTCTTTTAGAGGTTGAGGTTAAGCGGAAGGATAATAAGGGATTCAGTCTTGAAATTATGCAGAAGGATCCTAAGGCGCCCGGCCTTGAAGTAACTGAGAAGAAATTTAAGAGGTATGATGAAGACAACACGTATAACTATCCAAGAAAGAAAATCGTCTTTAATACAGGATATAATCCAGCAACGGATTACATCACGGTTAAGATTCCTGATGCAGGTAGTTATAAACTGAGGGAATTGTCTCTTCAATTTAATTCACTTGAAGGGTTTCAAGAGCTTGTAAAGCAGAAAAAAGAACAATCCTTGCAAAATGTTTCCTTTACATCGAATCAAGTAAAAGGTGAGATAAAAGCGGCTAAAGATGGGATTCTGTACTTGGCGATCCCGTATAGTAAAGGCTGGAAAGCTACGATAGACGGAAAAAGAGTGGACCCTATAAAAGTAAATGCTACATTTACGGGCTTGCCTATTACAAAGGGAGACCATAAAATTGAATTATCGTACTTTACTCCTTACTTGCTTGAGGGTGCAGGAATCTCCTTCGTAACATTACTAAGCTTATTGGGCTATTTTTGGTGGGAACGTCGTAAGAAACGTAATTCGGCGGTGTAGAGAAACCTCTCTCCGCCGTTTCGCTCTTGGAAAGAGTTATCTTGAATTAGGTAGGGTGCTACGATATGAAACGGAAATGGAATCCGAAGAAATGGAAGGGAGCACTCGGTGCTTATTTCTTTTTTCTCTTAGTTGCTATCGGGCTACATGCATACTTTCTCTATTATAATGTGGATTTTAATGATGTTTGTAAGTGCGATTCTAGAATGCAGATTGCTCATTTCTATCCATTCTTAAATCAAGAATACTCACAAGGGAATTTTATGTGGTCTTGGAACAATGGCTTAGGCGGAGATATGTTTAGTGAATTTATCTTTTACTTTGCCACCTCGCCATTTTTCTGGCTGACGATGCCTTTAGACATAGCAACGATACAAGATGCTTTTCACATACGAATCTTCGTTAGCATGTTTAAAGTAGCTGTTGCCATGATCTTTATGTATCATCTACTGCGCTATAATAAACGAACACAACTTAGTTCAATTGTAGGAAGCTTGATTTATTGTGGCTCTCTGTACCTCATGTTTTATTCACTCCGTTTTGATTTTCTAGCGGATGGGTTAGTATGGTTACCCCTTCTTATCCTTGGTTTTGAAAGAATGATTGATCATCAAAAGAAGGGCATGTTTGTAGGGCTTGTCTTCCTAATCGTTTGTTCAAACTTCTATTTGGCCTTTTGTAGTACGGTGTTTCTTTATTTATATGCAGCACTCAAGTACTTTTTGATTAGGAATGAGTATCGCTGGGGCGATTTCTTTAAGTATTATCTTCAAATTTCGTTATGGTATATCGTAGGCGTATTGCTAAGTTTATTTGCCTTATTACCAGTAATTGACAAGTATCTCCAGATCGATCGCTTTTATTACAAACTATCCATACCATTATTTTTTGATTGGTCCTTTTATCAGAACTTACTACATCAAATTTTCTTGTTTCCTGAGAAAATGGAGTTTATTATCGTAATGCCGATTATTGTGTTGTTGCTCATTTTCTATGGCTTTTTGATTAAAGAGAAGCAAGTACGGTACCGCATGATTTTTGTGGCATTTTTCTTCATACTCTTATTGTTGCCATTTACATATGCTTTTTTTCATGGCTTTGCGGGTATTCATTATCGATGGCTGTACCTCTTTTTGTTTGTAGTGGCGCAGACTTCTGCATTTATTTTGGACCACTTATTAGAGAAGCCACATCGAAAGGCAAAGTTATATTTTACAGGGATAGCCTTGTTTTTAATTATAATGGTGATATTCAAGCCAGGTATAACAGGGTTGCCGTATAGTAGACAAGAGTTTGTTATCGGTGCTCTAGGTCTGCTCACCATCGGCTGTTTTTTTGCAATGAGAAAGCTACCTCTTAAGGTTTTTGCAGCGTTACTGATTGGATTTATGACCTTAAATATCTTATTTACCAACTGGTTGATGTTTGAGATTGAGTTTCAAGTAGATCCCAATGAAAAAGTGGAACCTTATAATTTTAAAATAGCACAACGACAACAACATTATCTCAACACCTATGACCAACCAAAAGATGTAGAGATGTTTAAGGAGATTGAAAAAGAAGACCCCACCTTTTTCCGTACCATGTGGGAGGGTATACCGGAATTTAATGCCCCAATGGTGTATGGGTATAGAGGATTTAGTACTTATAACAGTTTGCTTTCTGGGACTGTACACAGTTTTTTTAAAAACGAGTACAATGTGCTTCAGTATAATACACCGAGCGTGATTACGAATCTCGATAATCGTTTATATATCGAGACGGCATTGGGGAATAAGTATTATGTCGTTCCCAAGGATTCTTCATGGAAGCCTTATACCTATACTCAAGTTTATTTTCGGGAGGACCCCTCTTGGAAGCCTTATGGCTACACCTTAATCAAGGAAACAAAGAAATTTAAAATTTATCGAAATGACTACGCTCTACCAATTGGTTTTCTATACGATTCTATCGTGGACAAGCAGACATTTGACAAGTTAAATTTTGCCGAACGAGATCAACTCCTTTTACGTGCAGCAGTTGTAGATAACCGTTCTAAGGTAAATCTCCCAACCTTTCCAACCAACCAACTACAAGTACAAGAGAAAGTTATAACCAATCAAGATATACAGTTGGGAGATCAAAACATCAAGCTGGAAAAAGCTACTCTAAAAGGCAATGTTCTTACTGCAGAGGGTGGAGCAGTTTTAACTATCCCCAATCCATTCGCGAAGAAGCTAGGGGAAAGCTTGGTGGAAGCAGAGATCAAGCTGATTAGGCGGGATGATGGAAAAACGTGGTTTAGGTTCAAGGCAAATGATAAGATGTTCTGGGATTTTGGGAAAGACAATATGTACAACTATCCTAAGAAACAAATTGTCATTAATACAGGTCATGAGCAAGCAAAGGACGAAATTAGGTTAGAGTTTTCTCCAGGTACCTACGAATTAAATCGACTATCACTTCAATTTAATTCACTCGAACCGTATCCAGAACTTGTAAAGCAGAAAAGGGAGCAATCCTTACAAAATGTTTCCTTTGATTCGACTCACGTAAAAGGTGATATCAACGCAGCCAAGGATGGAATCTTGTACTTATCAATTCCATACAGCAAAGGCTGGACGGCAAAGGTTGATGGAAAAGAAGTAGAGACGATGAAAGTTAACTCCACTTTTGTGGGTATTCCGATTACAAGAGGAGAGCACAAAGTCGAGCTATCGTACTTTACTCCGTATCTCCTTCTGGGAACAGCCATCTCTTCTGTAACTCTCTTGGGTTTAATCGGTTACTTTTGGTGGGAACGGAACCGTAATCGATATAAAGTTCGCCATCCAGAGAATCCGGAATAAAGCGCATGAACTACCTTACCAGTGTTGGATAAATTATCTAACGTTGGTAAGGTAGTATTTTTATGCTTATCACCTATTATATGAACATTAAAAAAATTTCTTTTTTAACCATTATCGTAAAAGGTTTTTTTGTATATATACCGAATATTATAGAGTGACAAAATGTCTTTTGATAATAGATGCCTACGAGAGGAGCTGTTTGTTTGATGAGATTGCGTCGTTTGACAGCTGTGATGTTGGTAGTGGTAGTTGCTTTATTTTCGTTTGTGCCGATGAGTGCTTTTCCGACTGAGGTGCATGCAGGTAAGCTGTTTCCGCCGCATGAGTCGTTTACCCCGGGTACTTGGTATCTAGGAGCTCAGCCACCTAATTATGATCCTAATAAGCCCCCGATTGTGTTTGTACAAGGGAAGGGCGGCGCAGCGAATGATTGGTATACAGATACCACCTATTATGGTGCTAACGACATGTATGAAAGCGCTTACAAAAAAGGATACCAAACCGTGTTTGTTCAACTATACGATGCGGCCAGACAAGGATCAAAATCTCAGTATGATAATGGAAGGCTACTCGCTTCTATGCTGAGTCAAATTTATAGTCGTTTTGGGAAGAAGGTCAATATCATTGCTCACAGCAAAGGAGGTCCAGATACGCAAGCGGCATTGGTCTACTATGGAGCACACCAATATGTAGGGAAGGTAGTTACCCTAGGTTCACCGCACTATGGATCACATCTAGCAGATCTTTCTTATAGTTGGTGGGCAGGATGGTTAGCGTCCCTATTAGGGCAAAAGGATGATGGCACATATTCCTTACAAACGGGTCAAATGGCAAATTTCCGCTCCGCTACAGACTCCAATCCAAACGTATCCAAAAATAAATATTATACGGTCGCGGGTACTAGCTGGGGTCCAGCACTTTCCGCTTTGGCAACGGGCGGTTTGTACCTATCCTCGCATGGCTCGAATGACGGTCTTGTAAACGAATGGAGCACCAAATTAAATTACGGAGTCCATCTGTTTACGGATGGAAGCTTGGATCATGATAGTATCCGAATGGGCTCACGTGTGTTCTCTCGAATTGAACCTTACCTACGTACATCTACCTTCTCTGCTATAAAATCCACCAAAAATATTGCCAATAATAATGAAATTGAAAAAATTGAAAGCGCTAACAATCAAGTGATCGTTGGGGGTCCACTTACACAAAATAGTGTTAGTGAGAAGAGCTTTGATGTGGATCGATTGACCAATGCTACTCTATCGGTATTAACTGCAACGAATCAGACAGAAGTTACGTTTATTTCTCCGTCAGGGAAGGTCTTCACCAAGGATAACAGTAAAGTGGCTACAAGTCAGGATCAAGATGCTTTCCGCGGAGCATATGTACAGACTTTCGAACTTAAAGGGATGGAAGCGGGCAAATGGAAAGTTCAATTTAAAAATGCAACGAAAGAGGATGCATACCTATTTGTTGGCACATTTGATGATAAGACACCATTCTCCCTGGTAATGCCGGGAAAAGCCAAACAAGACAAGGCGAATTTCTTCATGAAACAAGAAAGCGATAATCCCAACAAAGAAGTGGAGATGATGATCCGCGTAGTCGACGAAAAAGGAAATCTAATCTCCGAAACCAAACAAACTCGTAAGTTAACCAACGGTTCTCTGGAAGGCTGGCTACCGAAAGTAACGAAATCCGGTACTTACAACATCACCATTGATCTGAAAGGCAATAACAATGGACACGAATATACACGTACCTTAGTCCGTTCTGTGTATATTGATAAATAGCATCTTAATCAGGTTAAGAGTAGCTCCGTCTAGGAGTTACTCTTTTTCAATCGTTCCGTCCAATAAAACTTTTCTCCACTAGGCATCAGTATATTCAGACAAATAAAGGCTGAATATATTATAATGAATAGAGAGGAAGTGGTCTGTTTGGATGTACAAAAGGGAGTCTATCAGATGCAAAGAGGTCTTATGAGTAGCCGAAACTCTCTTCTTTATGATTCCTGTACGAATCTTACGAACCAAACTGTGATACAACTTCCTAGCACGATCAGGTATGTGGCGTACCTTCAAGCTTTATTTCTGGCCATTCCCATTGCCATAAAGCAATTAGAAGTGTTGGTAGATCAGAAGAAGCATCAAGAAGGAATGAATCTGATTGAGGAACATCTGACTTTAACGAAAAGTTGGTTACAGCAAGAGGGATATCAACAATTACACTCTTTCCTACATCCATCCCGTTGGCAGACTAAATCAGCAGATGATATGCAGTTACTAGTCGAAATTGCTTTTTACCATCTACGGATTACAGAACGCACCTTCTGTAGAATTCATCCTAAATCCGACCTAGATGACCTTGAGATCGTGTTAAACCATTTGCGTGAACTTCCCTTTGATCTAGAAGAAGATTTGCAAATCGATCGTATTCATATTCAGGATGAGATTCGTAATGCGTATCGACCTGAACCGATCATGGTTTCTCAGATGGCACTTTCTCTGCCTAATTACGAGAAACCCCAAAAGGAGGAGCACGAGGATGAGCCAGACGAATCAATTTGATTGGTTGGAGCGTTGGGATTTGGAACAAGTGAGTGTTCGCACGTTACATTGTACGAAGTGGAAAGAATACGAGCTGGATATTGAGAAGCATATTCTACTTAACTATTCGACAAAACTGCTAAGACAAACGGGAGTAGATATTTCATTTTTATTTTCTCTATCTGTTTTAACTTATGAGGGAGAGAAGAAAGAGGATCCCGCCGAGATATTAGATGAAGATCGCACCTTTACTATTGAGCTGGAGATTGACATCGTTTACTATAAAGAGCTTGCTGAGACGATTCCAGAGGCTGAACTTATGGAAATTGGCTCTCAAATTGTAGCACCAGATGCGTGGGCGTATGCGAGGGAGTTACTTAGTAATATGACGGTACGAATGGGCTATCGTCCTTTACTTTTGCCACCTTACCAAAAAGTTGTATATGGGGGATAGCTTATGCCACTTTCCTTCCACCAGACAAAGGAGCCTTCAGAGCTTACGGTTGTACACGAATTAGTTCGTTTGGTGAAACAAGAACCCGATGTGTTTCGGACAGTGGCGCGCATTTTCGATCGATATAAAACAGATAAGGAAGCATATAAAGAAGGATTTGATGAAGAGATTGAGCTGATGATCAAACAGCCTGGGTTTCGTATTCGGCTAAAGACTCGGAAAAGGCTGCTGAAGATGCTAAAGGCAATCTATAGGCAGCCTGCTTTCCAACAGATACGGTCTGCATTTTTAGAAGCGATTATCGAAGAATATGGTCCTATTCATCCAACCATTTCCTACACCGAGATTTATCGTGAGCCATTGATCTATGACGATGGAGAGATGATTGGTGGATACGAGTGTCGGATGGATGTGGTATTTTATGAACAGGATCATGTACCAATGGAAATGGTCGAATGCAAAGCAAATATCGAATCATTTCTCTCCGCAACCAGTGTATGGAATCAAATGAAACAAAATAGGCTGAAAAAAATGCATTATATGATTAATTTGCATAAATATCTTCGGGAATGTTATGTAGAGCCTGTCTTGGGATTTGCCTTTTATAATGAAAATTGTCAGTTACTGAAAGAAAATGTACATGAGAACTGGGGATTTCCGTTTATTCGGTTTTACTCCCGCAGGATTTTGTATCAACATATATGTGAAAAAGAGTAAGCGAGCCCTTTCTTGTGGAAAAGGATCGCTTTTTCTATGTTGTTTGGCTCACGGTTCCTTATGTATTGCATATTTTAAAGAAAGGAAATGAAGAGAGAATGGAGGGGACGTAAATGGGAAAAAAGAAGAGGTCCAGCCGAATTAGTAAAGGAAAACAAACGATAACCAGCCCATCCTCCAGGAATGCTTCACAGCCCCTTGCTGGCATTGCAGGAGTTAGAATTTTGCACGCCGCTACAAGGTGGCAGGAGGATATGGATGTATATCTGGACGGAAAGCGAATGGTTCGTCGTCTTCCCTACGGAGCTATGACGAACTATGTCAGTATACACAGTGGGGATAGCTATTTACAAATGAATCGAAATCAAACGGAAGGCACAGTTGTATCACAGATATTATCCGTTCGGAATGGGAGACTTTGTACGCTTGCTCTCATCGATTCAGAAAATGTATCGAAAAAGAATCCTAAATTAATAACGATTCCAGACCACACAGAAAACGAAGAAGAAGAGATGGGACAGATTCGATTTGTACACCTGCATTCGCAAGGGTCGAATGTAGACTTAGTAATAAATAATCGAGTGATTTTTAATAATATTCCCTTTACTCATTTAACTCCTTATGTACCGATTCACCCGAAGCGTTTGGAGCTGAAGGTTCAGGTTACAGGGATGATGAATACGGATCATGAGAGTATTACCCTTCCCTTATTTTCAAAAGATGTGGTGACCGTTTTTTATTTAGGAGATGTTGAGCAGGGAGATCGTCTCCTGATGGTGCACGATCGTTAAAGAAAACAGTGAAGAATCGATTCCTCATAGCATAGGCTAATAGTAAGGTACCTATGCTAGAGGAGGTTACTATTTTGTCTTGGAAAAAGTTCTTTGGCAAAGCTATTCGAAATAAGTTGTTAGCTGATTATTATCTTGATCGAGATGAGTCCAAGCATAAAATATACAATGAAGCGTATCAAAAAGATCTGGAGACGTTTGTAAGTCAATATGAGCAGAGTCAGGATCCTATGTATCAAGCGGGTTCAGACCAATCGGATGAGATGGGATCTATGAGAATTCTGCATGCATCTACCTATGAATCTGTTCCGGTAGATGTGTATGTAAATCAGAAGCCAGTTGTACGCAACTTACCCTTTAGTGGGATTACCGAATACGTCTCTCTTCCATCGGGGGAATATCAGGTGGAGATGTTTCCAGCTGGACGACAGGATGAAGCAATCCTATCCCAATCTGTTACGATACGAAGTCGGAGAGCCTATACTCTAAATACGGCCGATGTAGGGACAGATTTGGGTGTGGAGTTACTTTCCTATGAAGATGACTTACGAAAAGTTCCCAGAAGATCTAAGGTTCGCCTCATCCATGTATCTCCCGATATGAAACGGGTTGATATTTCTGTAAAAGGGGGGAATGTCCTTTTTTCAGATGTAGATTTCAGGGAAGCTCGGTTTATCTCCCTAAATCCAGGAATCTACACATGGGAGGTAAGACCTGCGGGTGGGAAGCAAGCAGAATTTACGATTCCGAATATAACGCTGAAGCCTGGAAAGGACTATACGCTTTTTACATTGGGAAGAGTGAGTGAAAGCCCTGCTTTGCAAGTAGTAATGGTAGAAGATACATTAGAATATGATAGATAAATGGTGCAGATTATGCACTTTTTTTATTTCACCAAAATTATTTTTTACTTTTCAGAAGGTTTTTGATTCTTTTTTCCGAAACTATTTAAATAGTGATTTGACAAAAATAGATATTATCTTACAAACCAATTGTAATATAATATTCTTCAAAACAAAAAGATTACAATCTCTATTCTACTTCACCTGTAATCTGTAAGATTTTCAATCCTAATTTTGGATGTCAGATGAGATCTGAATCTTTCTAATAGAAGTGAAATCGATTACACTATAGGGAGAGAATAAGGTTTAGAAGGAAAGGGCGGCTTAACATGAGCGTTTTCGAAATTAGTGAAATTGGTAAATTTATACGTAAAGTTAGAAAGGAACGTAGCCTTCGTCTGGAAGACCTTTCTGATGAACAAATCTCAACTGCTACGATTAGTAACATCGAACGTGGCGTGCCCCATGTCAACAAAGAGAAGGTTTATTATCTAATGCAGAAACTGGGGTTAAATGCTAACGATTTACCAAGTATGTTGATGCGAGATACAGAAAATATGGAAACCATGCAATTGAAGCTTATGGCCATCGAGAGCATGATCCGTATGGACGAGCATGAAAAAGCTTATAAGAAGTTATGTAACATCTCAGATGCGACCAGGGAAGAGTATGCATCTATGTTTCACTCTCTACGGGGACGTTATTTTCTGAAAACGAGTGAGTGGAAGAAGGCAGAGCGAGAGCTAATTGACTCTAATCGCTTTATCTCTCAGGAAAATGAAGTAAAGAATAATCTTGAGGCGATCAATTTTAACTATCTTGCTTACTTGCAGTATATCCAAAATGATTTACAGCAAGCATTGATCTATGCGGAGAGAGGTCTTGATGTTTATCGTGAAGAATTGGTCGACCCAGAGCAGATCAAGTATGTATTGATGACGAATCGGGTTATATACCTAGAGAAGCTAGGGAAAACCGATGAAGCTTTAAAACGGTTAGATGAATTGTGGGTGTACCTGCCCATTGTGCGGAAGACAGAAATCATCCTTCCTATGTACGCGCTACGAGCCGATTTGTATCGCCGAATGAAATTATATTCAGATGCGATTCGCTATGCACGAGAGGGCATTCAAATTGCTACTACGAGCTCTTTTTATAACGAGATGTTCCAAATTTGGACAATTTTAGGAACAATCTACGTAGAGCAAAACAATTTGAATGATGCGGAGACGTGTTTTTCGTACATTTTAGATTTGGAAAGTCGCGTTGCACAAAAGCAAGAGTTAGTACGAGCTTATTGTTCCCTAGGAAATCTCTACTTACTACAAGGCAAAAGCGATGAGTCAAAGCGGATTTTGCAACAAGCCATTTCTTGGGCTGAGAAGTTAAATGATGCTCTCAAATTGAGTAATGCTCTCATTATTATGGGACGTTTGATGAAAACGATGGGGCAACAGGAGGAGGGAGTACAATATCTGATACAAGCCGCTCAAATTGCTGAACAACATGATTATTCGCAAAAACAGTTCCTAGCATGCTATGAGTTAGCGAGTTGTTATGATTCCATTGGCGATAAGAAAAGGTTCCAAGAAGCGATCGATCAGATGTATCAGGCTCAGCGAAAAGTTGATCAGAAGCAGGCATTGTTTGATGTTTGGTAAACAATAAAAACGAGTGGATCTACTGATTTAGCAGTAGTCTTCACTCGTTTTTTAATTGGAGCAGATATAGACGAAGGTTGGAGGTAAATTCCAAGGGACAAAATCAATTTGTACATGCTTAAATCTATTTTTCAACTCTTTGCGTAGTTGCAAGGAGTACTGATATGTAATAAAGGAACCATTCTCAGCTAGAGAGGACTGGACTTGGTCAAGGATTTCTTGGGTGAAAGATTGGGAGAAGTTCGAAAATGGCAATCCAGAGATAATTGCGTCTACATGTGAAATGTGAAACCGTCTTAGAGTATCTTGCAGTTCTTCGGCTTTTTTTAAATAGGTAAATTGCGGCATTTGTGTTTCGATATCAGTACGTAAGTCATCATCTTGCTCAAAGATGAATGTTTGGGTAGACGAAGATACTTTTTTAGCTATTTCCCGAGTAAAAACACCTGTACCTGCACCTAATTCGACGATTGTTTTCGCTTGGTTCCACGAAATTTCTTTTAGCATCGCATGGGCTAAAAAGCGAGAACTAGGGGTGATGCTGCCGATTTCTCGAGGGGATTGTACAAATTTATGAATGAACTTTGCTCTTTCTAAAATCAATGGTAGCACCTCAATTTGATCGATTATGATTTCGTACTTGCTCTAACTTTAACCGCATAATAAATAAAAGTCAATTTTTCCGATGAAAATACTATGAATTGAAATGGGCGTACTTGGACAGAACGAATTATTTATTTGGGCATATGTTATATAGGGATTAAAAAGTTCGATTGTGAGCGGTTATATTCGGTTGAAATCGTTGCGTTGGGAGATTCGTATAGTATATGTAGATAATTGGGAGGTTTCAAAGAGATGAACCAGAGCTTATTGGATTCTGCCGCTCTACTTTTGTTTTCTATGGGGATCTCGCTGGTTTTAGCAACGTTATATATTCGTGAACGTATGAAATCGAAGGAGAATAACTAGTGCCGCCTATTCTGAAATCATATACTTGTGAGAAGCCCCGTACACGTATGGAGGCTTTTTTATTTTGTCTTCAAAAGGGAAAAGGCCCTCATAAGAGAGCCCTTTGGGTTTAGCAATCATCACATGGATTTTTTGGACGGCAGGAAGAAGATTCATAGCAGTCTCTACGGCGATGGTAGGAAGATTCACAGTCCCCGCGACGATGACGATGAGAGGATTCCCGACGTCTCCAACGATGATGATGAGAGGATTCGCAATAAGAAGAGGATTCGCAATACCGATCGCGTCCGTAGGAAGATTCACATGGATCGCAATTACGTCTATGTTTATGTTTCTTGCACATTCTCATTAACTTCTTCATCATCTCTTCTTCATAACGGTGACATCTTTTCATATGGTGGTACATTTGAGTAAGCATATTATAGTCACAGGGGATACAAGGTACACCATGATGATATGAAGGTGGATGATAAGTTGGAGGCATTGGCATTGGTGCAGGCATAGTCTTTTTCGGCGGCATTGGCATTGGTACTGGTGTAGGCATAGGTCTTTGTTCCACAGCCATCACATTCCTTTCCTTTAGTTGACAATCCATCCTATTCGGGAAATGGTGCAAGTGTACCGTGGAGACTAGCCTATCTTTAAGACATGAAACTTGGTCAAGTTTTCAACATGCGGTATAATGGATTCATTAGCCCTGTAAATGGGGAGGGAGATTGATTATGGAAGTATTGAAGATAACGCCTCGTGGATACTGCTATGGTGTGGTAGATGCTATGGTATTGGCCCGTGAAGCGGCTATGAATAAAGATATACCGCGCCCGATCTATATTTTAGGGATGATCGTTCATAATAGCCATGTGGTGGATGCATTTGAAGAAGAAGGGATCATTACACTAGATGGAGATAATCGCTTGGATTTATTAGACGAGATTACAGAAGGAACGGTTATTTTTACTGCACATGGAGTTTCTCCTGAGGTGAGAAGACGTGCAGCTGAACGTGGACTATATGTAATTGATGCCACTTGTCCCGATGTAACCAAGACACATGACTTAATCCGTGAGAAAGTGAATGAGGGTTACGAGATCATTTACATTGGAAAACAAGCGCATCCTGAACCAGAGGGGGCAATCGGGATTGCTCCAGAGAGTGTTCACTTAATTGAAGATCAAAAGGATCTAGATGAATTAGAAGTAGATACAGATCGCCTGATCGTGACAAACCAAACCACGATGAGTCAGTGGGATATTAAACATTTGATGGATCGAGTGATAGAGAAGTTTCCTACTGTTGAAGTTCATAATGAGATATGTTTAGCCACCCAGGTCAGGCAAGAAGCGGTAGCAAATCATGTGCCGGGAGCGGATCTTTTGCTCGTAGTAGGGGATCCTCGAAGTAATAACTCCAACCGTCTAGCACAAGTATCTGAAGAGATCGCCTCGGTAGAAGCATATCGAATTTCGGATGTATCGGAGATCCAACTAGATTGGTTAAAAGGAAAAAAGAAAGTTGCCGTTACATCGGGAGCTTCGACACCAACGCCTATTACCCGCGAAGTAGTTATGTTTTTGGATCAATATGATGAAAATGATCCAAGTACTTGGGATACAACTCGGAAAGTGCAGATACATCGAATCTTACCGCCTGTACGTAAGAAGAGATCAGAACAAAAATAAGCCGAGGATTCATTCCTTCGGCTTTTTTTCTGTGAATTACAAAGATTGACTGCGGACTTGGGTGGGGCGAGTAGCCATGAAGTCATAACATTGATTCATGGTTCCACGAAACTCAACACGATGGTCTTTTTTCATGGGATTATACCAAGCAAAGTAATGATCTTCGTGAATGATGGAAGGGGGTAATTTTTCGGAATCACGTATTACATAGTACATTATTTCCACCTCCTTCCATCTATTATGGGCGGAACTTTATGTATTTAATCAATTAAAGTAGGCTTTAAGGTATAATGATGCTACTAGATGAAAAAAGCCAGAAAGAGGAAAAAAGATGAACGGTGAACGTTATTTACCCCAGATTCAAGAAGCATCCATTCCAGAGGATGGTGTATGGGCTACTTATTTAGAAAAGCCTGTTTTGTTTTTATCGATTCCAGAATGGCAGGAAATGATTGAGTCCAATGATGAGACAGCTCGCTTTGTTTGGATGTTTGATCGAGAGCAAGATGCCTACCTATTTTGCATTCAATGTGTAAGTGGAGAAGAATATGCGATTGCTTTCCCGAAGGAACATGCGGGAATGTTACTACGCGATGAACGATCTCATGAATCATTTTCTTTATTTATTACTTCAAAAGAGTTGGAAGAGGTTACCGAAAGTACAAATTTATTACAAATTCACGATATTGTGCTACAGAGGCATCCCAAAGCTGGATGGTAGAAGATTTCTCGGATCGTGTTTGTATTGACAGGGAACCCGTTTTTGATTACGATTTTAGCATCTGGTACTAATAGTTGATCTTATATCTAATTTATAAGAGGTGTATATACATGAAGATGAAGGATAAGAAAGTTGTCATCATGGGGGTTGCAAACAAACGCAGTATTGCTTGGACGATCGCAAAAGCATTACATCAACAAGGCGTAAAATTAGCCTTTACCTATCAAGGAGAACGTCTCCAGAAGTCTGTAGGACAATTGGTAGATGCGGAAATGCCCGGCTCTTTGATGGTGGAATGTGATGTTACAGATGATATGCAAATCGAAACAGCATTTGAACAGATCAATGAAGTGTGGGGCTCGTTAGATGGTGTGGTACATAGTATTGGCTTTGCCAAAGCAGAGGATTTGAGCGAAGCGTATGTAAATACTTCTCGTGATGGGTATGCGTTGGCACAGGATATTAGTGCTTATTCGCTTGTTGCTGTGAGCCGTGAAGCAAGTAAGTATCTCACTGCGGGTGGTAGCATCGTAACGATGACCTATATGGGTTCAGAAAGAGTCATTCCAAACTATAATGTGATGGGGGTTGCTAAAGCGGCTTTAGAAGCTTCAGTCAAATACCTAGCGCATGATCTAGGTCCTTCTAACATCCGTGTGAATGCGATCTCAGCAGGTCCTATTCGTACACTAGCTGCTAAGGGTGTAAAAGACTTTAACTCCATGTTATCCGTCATTGAAGAGCGTTCACCGCTTCGTCGTGGGACAGATCCAGAAGAAGTGGCGGATACGACTGTATTCCTCTTGAGCCATATGTCTCGTGGGATTACAGGAGAAGTGATTCATGTAGATAGCGGATATAACATCATGGGTATGTAGGGTACAGTCGTCTATTGTTAGAAAAGAAGGATCATCTTTTTTCTAAGCCTCAGTTTTCGTGCTGAGGCTTATTTGTGTAAAAATATCTATAGTAACACCATCTTTATTCGAACGACTGATAGCATTCAACATCAAAAGACAAGTTGGTAATGATAGCTGCTTGATTGAAGCAAATATACTATTTGGGAAAGTCCATAAAAATTATTGGTTGATGTACTAGATATAATATGATATGTTATATTTCGTGATATTCACTGAGCTAGTAGGATCCAGATTCACTTAAAGGGTTGGGACCTCACTGGACTAACCTCCCCCTGTGGTGAACAAGCTGATCCTAGCGGAATTTGGCTCACACCAACTTTTTGCTAGGAAGGGGGCCGAAAGAGATGGAATTTTCTACTTTCGGAAGGCATGTAGCCATGGACGCATGGGGTGTAAATTTTGATTTGTTGAACGACGCGGAGTTTTTACGCGAGAAGATGGAGCAGGCAGCAGTTGCTTGTGGTGCGACAATCTTGTCCGTTCAATCTCAACAATTTGATCCCCAAGGTGCGACGGTACTTGTTATGTTATCGGAGAGTCATCTCTCGATTCATACTTACCCAGAAAAAGGTTTTGCCGCACTTGATTGTTATACTTGTGGTCATACGGTTGATCCCATGGTTGCTATTGAGTACATGCTTGAAGCGTTACAACCAACCCAGGCAGTTTCCAAAGTCCTCAGACGCGGGGATGGACCCATTGAGGTTGTACAACCAGAGCACGTTGGTTCGAAGAAATTAGCGGCTGTCTAAAACTGACTAAATGAATACAAACCCCCTCTCTAACGATGGTAGAGAGGGGGTTTATTATATTTTGATTTCATTTCTATGTTAATCGTTTTATTTTATTTTATCTTTTGTGAAGTGCTTCTAGTGCTAAGCTAGATGCCTCCGCGGATGCAATCTTGCGAATCTGTTGTTTTACTTGTGGGATCGCTTTGGCACTCATAGATAGTTCGTTCAAACCAAGACCCACTAAGATTTCGGTCATGCTGGCATCACCCGCTAGTTCCCCGCACATTCCGGCCGGGATTCCAGCGCGATGACAGGCAGCACAAGTCATTTTGACGAGTTTTAGCACGGCTGGATGAGTCGGATCATAGAGATGGGCCACTTGTTCGTTTCCACGATCTGCTGCGAGTGTGTATTGAGTGAGGTCGTTGGTACCAATACTCATGAAATCGACTTCTTTGGCCAGTTCGTCAGCGTGGATTGCCGCGGCTGGAATCTCCACCATAATCCCTACTTTGATTTGATCCGAGTAAGGGATTTTTTTCGTTGCTAATTCCTGTTTGCATTCCTCCAGAGCCTGTTTCACCTGTAGAATTTCCGATACGCTTCCGATCATCGGGAACATGATCCAGAGTGACCCATGCACGCTGGCACGGAGGAGTGCACGAAGCTGTGTTTTAAATACATCAGGATTTGCGAGACAGTAACGAACGGCTCGGAGACCGAGGAATGGATTTTCTTCTTTCGGAAGCTCCGCATAAGGTAAATGCTTGTCCCCGCCAATATCTAAGGTTCGGATGATGACAGGCTTGGATGGAAATGCTTCTAAGACTTGTTTATAGGAGGAAAACTGCTCTTCCTCTGTTGGCCAGTTTGCATTTTCTAAATAGAGAAACTCTGTGCGGAATAGTCCGATTCCCTCCGCATGGTTGGCTAGCGCATCCTGTACATCTTGAGGGCTTCCGATATTAGCTAATACCTGGATGCGTTTCCGATCGGACGTATAAGCATCCTCAGCCGCTTCTTGTAGGGCTGATGCTTGAAGTTGATTTTGCTTCGAAATCTTTTCTTGGATTTGAGAGAGTAATAGTTCCTTTGGGTTCACGATGACTTCCCCGGAGCTTCCATCGAGAATGATCGTATCTCCATCATTGATTTGCTGAATAAAGCTTCCTAATCCGAGTACTGCTGGAATCCCAAGCGTTCGAGCCATGATAGCCGCATGGGCCGTCTTGCTCCCACGTGCTGTGATCATACCGATAATGGCTTCTGAGAATTGTGCCGTCTCGGAAGGAGTAAGTTCATCAGCAATGATGATGCTCTCAGGTTTTAACAAGCCGAGATCTAAAGGAGGCTTTCCCATAATGTTTTGTAATAGTCGATTCCCTACATCACGAATATCATCGGCTCTAGCTCGCATATACTCGTCTTCCATATTAGAGAATAAGGAACTAAATTCGCCTGTTACAGACTGACAAGCCCAATCGGCGGCTTGCTTTTGTGTGTTAATCCGTTGTTCCATCTCGCCTATAAATCCAGGGTCGTCTAAAAAGGCTAGATGAGCATCAAAAATAGCAGCTTCGGATTCTCCCATCCGATCTGCTGTTTGCTTTCGTAAAATTTGTACTTGTTCTTTGGTTGCTTGAATAGCTTGCTTAAAACGTTGTAACTCGGAAGAGAGGTCTGTTATGCTTCGTTCTTGGACGCTCACTTCTTCTTTTTTCCAAATGACAGCTGTACCGATGGCTAAACCGGTAGCAGCGCCAATTCCTTTTCCGTTTTGTTCCAAGATAATTTCCTCCAAATTACTTCGCTACTCTTGATGGCTTTCGAGGAATTGAGTCATTGCTTCGATGGCGGCCGCTTCGTCTTCACCTTCAGCACGAATTGTGATCGACTCATTTCCTTTGATCGCTAAGGACATAACGCCTAGTAAGCTTTTCGCATCGGCTTCTCGTCCGTCTTTGACTATTTTAATGGAGCTTTTAAAGCTACCTGCTTTTTGGATCAGGAGTGCGGCAGGGCGTGCATGTAATCCCGTTGAATTCTGAATCACAACTGTCTTCTCTGTCATGAAAAAAATTCCCTTCTGTATGTATTCTTTTTTATCATATCCTAAAAAGATTTCCCTATGTAAGAGGGATCTTATACCATTACGTTACCCTAATTATTTTTGCTTTTTTGCTTTATAATATGTCAAAATAAAAGGGTACAGGCATTTATTCATATATGTAATTTTGAATAGGAGGCATTTTGCGAATGAACGAAAAATTAAAAGCCTTACGAGCTAGACTACAAGAGATCTATCATTTACATTCGGCAAAAGCGATCCTAGAGTGGGATCAAGGTACGTTTATGCCCAATTTAGGGGCTGAATCTCGTGGGAATCAATTAGCGGTGTTGGCGGGATTGCATCATCAAAGACAGACAGATCCGGAATTGGGTCGTTTGCTAGATGAGTTATCTGTTCAGGCAGAAAGTCTACCTTACGACTCCGACGAAGCAGCACTGATTCGTGTGGCAAAACAAGATTATGATACAGAGACGAAAGTTTCCCCAGAGTTTGTCGCTGAGTTTGTCGCTCATACAGCTAAAACATATAGTGCGTGGGTGAAGGCACGTAAACAGGATGATTTTTCGATTGTGCAACCTCATCTCGAAAAGACACTGGAGTTAAGTCGTCGTTACGCGGAGTTTTTCGAGTATGAGCATGTAGCCGATCCGCTGATTGCACGAAACGACTATGGTATGACCGTTGGTACCATTCGTCCTTTGTTTAGCCAATTGCGTGATGCATTAGTCCCTATGGTGGAAGCGATCACGTCGAAAGATCATACAGGTGCATTCACGACAAAGAAACATTACCCAGCAGATAAGCAAATTGAATTTGGCAAAAATGTAATTACTCGCTTAGGGTTTGATTGGGAACGTGGTCGCCAGGATTACGCCCCACATCCATTTATGACAAAGTTTGCGCATAATGATATTCGAATTACGACTCGGGTAAATGAAAGCTATCTCGGAGAGGCTCTCTTCAGTAGCATTCATGAAACAGGTCATGCATTGTATGAGTTTGGAATTAATGAGGCTTATGAAGGTACCCCTCTACATCACGGAACCTCTTCTGGAGTACATGAGAGTCAATCACGGCTTTGGGAGAATATAGTCGGTCGTAGCTATGAATTCTGGACATTCTTTTATCCACAGCTACAAGCTACTTTCCCTGAACAACTGAAAGATGTTTCACTAGATGAGTTTTATTGTGAGACGAACAAAGTGTCCCGATCGCTGATTCGTACGGATGCGGATGAAGTTACATATAACCTACATGTGATCATTCGTTTCGATTTAGAAACACAGATGCTTGAAGGAAATTTAAAAGTAAAAGATCTTCCAGAGGCATGGCGTGCGCGATATCAATCTGATTTGGGTATTTCATCCCCTACGAATGCAAATGGAGTCTTGCAAGATATCCATTGGTATTTTGACCATATTGGTGGTCTGTTCCAAGGCTACACATTAGGAAATATCTTAAGTAGCCAATTTTTTGCTGCGGCTGAGAAGGCAATCCCAAATGTTCGCGAAATGATGAAACAAGGGGATTTCGAGCAACTTCACACGTTCCTACAAACCAACATTTATACCCACGGTAGAAAGTATACAACCGATGAATTGGTTAAACGGGTAACGGGGCAGGCTCTTTCAATTGATCCATATGTTGAATACCTACAAAATAAATTTAGTATGATCTATCCACAACTTCGCAAGTAAATATTTTTATAAACTAAACCATCATCTTCTACAGAGGAGGATGGTTTTTCTATTTCGTGTTACTCAATCATATTGTGACAAAAAAGTGAACAAATAGTGACGAAGAAGGAAATATTGTGACGGATAGAATAACTTATATATAAATAAAAATTCAAAAGGAAACAGATTGATTTTATTGATATAAAACGACAAAATTCGACTAGTTTACCCGTTGAATACAAACTTTTTTTAAGGGAGGGAATCGTAACCGACTATGTAGGAGGTTGCGTTAAAATGATTATACATAAACATATTTTAGAGAAGAATTTTAATAAAGCAGCTCACACTTATGATGAATATTCACAGGTCCAACAGAAAATAGCTCATCATTTGATTCAAACTCTTCGTCAAAAGAATGATCGTGTGGATCAAATCCTAGAGATCGGATGTGGGACAGGCTATTTTACTCAATTATTAGCTGAGACATATCCAGATGCACAGATTACAGCGATCGACTTAGCTGAAAATATGATTCAAAAAGCACAAGAACAGATTGAAGAGGCAAATGTAGAATTTGTACTCGCTGATGCAGAAGAGCTAAGTGAATTCTCTTCAGAGTCTTATGATTTGATCGTTTCGAATGCAGCTGTCCATTGGTTGCAACGACCCCGTTGCTTTTTAGATGGAATTATGAGGTTGCTAAAGCCTGGTGGCAGCTATCTTTCTACAGCCCTGGGACCTGATACGTTTTTAGAATTGCGATCTAGTTTTCAATATGTGGAGAAGAAGTTGGGGGTACAGCCTACAGAGCATCTCGTCCCACTAACCTCCATGGAGGATTGGGCCATTCGCCTAGAGGAGTCAGGGTTTCAAGGAACGGAGATAGAGGATCATTGGCTACGACAAGTGTACCAGGATTGCCGGGAGCTTTTACAATCGATAAAGGCAACCGGGGCTAATTATCGATCGAATCGTCAAAGTATATTTGAGGCTAGGAAAATTTTGATTCGGATGATGAAGTTATATAATCAAGCGTATCGCAACAAACAAGGGTTGGTGTACGCTACTTATCAATGGATCCAAATCATGACCAAAAAACCAGGATAGATTTTTGAAAAATCAAATAAAATAACAGGAAATGTCAACTGATAGTTGGTTCATCAGTCGACATTTCCTGTTATTCTTTTACAATGATGGTAGTAGGATCTCTTTTTAATTCCCTAAATTGTCCCGGTACACTAATTTCACCAATCGAATACCAACCCATTTTAGGGTCCCAGACTCGATAGGCATCTGCGGCTTTCGATAAAACGTGCTTATCTCTTGGCTCTGTTAATTGAATTTCTTTTTCAACAGTAGGCATTCCGATTTTCTCTTGTCTGCTAGAACAACGAGGCGACTTCTTACATGTACGCATGATATTGATCGAAGCAAACGTTTGTGAGTTTTGTAGGCTGTTACTATTTTTTAATTCTTGGATAGCTTTCCCAAGGATTGCATGCTCAGGGTGAACATCAAATACACTCATACTTTTAAATTCAGCTTGTGGATATTCTTTTACGTAAGCCGCAACAATGGTTTTAGCTCGCTCATAATCTAGGTCTCTGTCTCCGCCTTCCACAAATAAGTCATAAACTAATCGATGGTTATCATCAATTCCCATTCGGTTTGTCGCTTCTGTAAACTCATTTACTCGGGCTTGTCCTAGTTGTCTAGAGGTTAAATCAGGATTGATTCGTTTGTTGATTCGGGCTCTCGCACCTGTAATATCACCGTGGGACATCAGGATGACATACACTTCTTTGTCTTGTTTTAAATCTTGAATCATAGGAACTCCAAAGGTAAGGACTTCGTCATCGGCATGTGGTACGAAATAAAATACCAACTGCTTTTGTGGATCAGGCTTCTTTTTCAATGGTAGTATGTGAAAGCCCTCTTCTCTAGGCGAGGATATGGGAGGGATAGACTGCTCAGCCGGAAAAAAAGAATGGATAGTTTCTGGCTTTAGTACTGCCGCTGTGATTAGAGCCATAAAAAGTACGCCACAGGTGGCTACTATCACTTTATTTTTCATCTGAAAGCACCTCTTATTTAGTTGTGAATCAAGTTAATTTGACATCTGAGATCATTATATCAACGTAATGAAGCAGGAGGCGAAGAACATTTTGTTACACTTCGTCATAATACTTTATTATACGAAGAAAGAGAAATAAGTAATCATGGGAGAGGTGAGATAAACCTTGTAATCATCTGAATTTGATCGGATTAATTCTATTTTTAAATATGAAAAAAACGTGCTGAATCGGTACTTTCCCTCTTGACGACGAAAGAAAACAGATAAATAATAGTATTGAAAGCAATTGCAAACGGGGAAAAATTCTGTGTGGTTCTCACATAGAAACCCTATATGAAATAAGTTTGTTGTTCACCTAACTGAGGAAGGTGTTTTTTTCTACCCTGACAATGAATGATTGTTCATTCACATTCAATTGTCTCTTCATCCCGAGAGGAGGAGTTATTTTGTTACGCATGAAAAAAGTTGCCGTTCTAGGCTCAGGCGTGATGGGTGCGTCGATCGCAGGTCATTTGGCGAACGTAGGTATCAAAGCCTATCTCCTAGATATCGTGCCAAGTCAATTATCTGACAAAGAAGAAAAGTTAGGTCTATCTCTAGAACACAAAGCAGTACGTAATCGCTTTGCACAAACGGGGAAAGAGCGCTTAACCAAAGAAAAGCCCTCCCCACTTTATACCAAAGATGTCCTTGAATTGATTCAAGTAGGTAATTTAGAAGATGACTTCCAATTGCTATCGGAAGTGGATTGGATTATTGAAGTAGTAGTAGAAAACTTGAAAATAAAACAAGATTTATTTGCGAAAATTGAGGGTGTTTGGAAGCCAGGAACGATTGTCAGCTCGAACACTTCAGGGATTTCCGTTCACGATATGGTTGAAGGACGCTCAGAAGAGTTTAAGAAGCATGTATTGGGTACGCACTTCTTCAACCCACCACGCTATATGAAACTTCTGGAGATTATCCCAACCAAATATACAGACGTGAATCTGGTTCACGAAATGAAAGCGTTTGCGGAAACGGTATTAGGTAAAGGTGTTGTCATTGCGAAAGATACACCCAACTTTATTGCCAACCGTATTGGTACCTATGGTTTGCAAATTACGCTTCAAGCCATGGAGCAAATGGGCTTAAACGCAGATGAAGTAGATGCGATCACGGGTCGTGCGATGGGAAGACCAAAGAGTGCTACTTTCCGGACACTTGATCTAGTTGGGCTTGATACGTTTGTTCATGTAGCGAATAATGTCCATGCAACCGCTACAGACGCTGTGGATAAAGATGCGTTTACTGTATCCGATACGCTAGTCAAGATGGTAGAAAATAAATGGCTAGGTTCGAAAACGGGGCAAGGTTTCTATAAGAAAGTTGGAAAAGAAATTCTCGTTTTAGATACCAAGACATTCGAGTATAAGCCAAAGAGTAAGTTTAAATCTACTTCTTTGGAAGCTTCTAAGCGTGCGAAAAGCAAGGCAGAAGGTCTACAGGCTCTAGTGTATGGGAAAGATACCGCTGGTGAATTAGCATGGACGATTACCAAAAAGGTATTACTCTACTCTGCTAATAAGCTAGGTGAAATCGCTGACGATATCGTAGCAGTTGACCAAGCGATGAAGTGGGGCTTCAACTGGGATCTAGGTCCATTTGAGTTGTGGGATGCGATTGGCGTTGAGAAGTCGATTGCGAAGATGAAAGCAGAAGGTGACACCATCCCAGCTTGGGTCGAAGAGATGCTTGCAACAGGTAATCAAACTTTCTATAAGCAAGAAGCGAGTAAAGATTATCAATTTAGCATTGGTGGCAAATTCACGGAAATTGAAGAAGATGCTAAGAAGATCAATCTGGCTAAGTTGAAAGCAGAAGGTAAGTTGATTAAAGGGAATAAAGGTGCGAGCTTAATTGATATTGGAGACGATATCGCGGTTCTAGAATTCCACTCACCGAAACAAGCAATTGGTGCAGATATCATTAACATGATTAACCACTCGGTGAAAGAAGTTGGCTCAAACTATAAAGGACTCGTAATCGGGAACCAAGCACAAAATTTCTGTGTAGGTGCGAACTTGATGCTGATGTTGATGGAAGCACAAGATCATAACTGGCCAGAATTAGACATGATGGTTCGTCAATTCCAAAAAGCGATGGGTTCCCTTCGTACCTTGGATCGACCAGTAGTCGCGGCTCCATTTGGAATGACGCTTGGTGGTGGAGTCGAAGTTTCATTGCCAGCTGACCGTATTCAAGCTTCTGCAGAAACTTATATGGGCCTAGTAGAGGTAGGAGTTGGATTGATCCCTGGCGGTGGCGGTAACAAAGAAATGTTGCTCCGTTGGACTGAAGGTGTAAACCCGGGAGATAAAGTTTCATTGCAACCGCTTGTAAACCATGTGTTTATGACTGTGGCGCAGGCAAAAGTATCTACCAGTGGCGAAGAAGCGCGTCAATACAAGTTTGTGCGTGAAATGGACGGGATTACCGCTAACAATGATTTCCTCATCCATGATGCGAAACAAGTGGCACTCGGTCTATATAACGCAGGCTATAAAGCACCGAAAGAGCGTAAGATTCCAGTGGTGGGTGAAACAGGCTACAACGTGCTACGTTTGGGAGCAAAAGACCTCATGTGGGGTGGATATATCTCAGAGCATGACTACAAGATTGCGAGCAAATTAGCTTATGTACTTGCAGGTGGTCTCGTTGCCGAAGGAACACTTGTTAGTCAGCAATATCTCTTAGACCTCGAGCGTGAAGCATTCTTAAGCTTAATTGGTGAACCGAAAACACAACAACGTATGCAATACATGCTTGCTAAAGGGAAACCATTACGCAACTAAGCGTTAAAGGAGGAGAACATATGCGTGAAGCAGTAATTGTAGCCGCTAGCCGTACTGCTGTCGGTAAAGCGAAAAAAGGTTCGTTCCGTAATACGCGTCCAGATGATTTGGGAGCTGCTGTGGTTTCCGATGTATTGAAGCGTGTACCACAAGTGGACCCAAAACAAGTGGAAGATTTAATTATGGGCTGTGCTTTTCCAGAAGGTGAACAAGGGATGAACATTGCACGGATTATCGGAATTCGTGCAGGTCTTCCACATGATGTGCCAGGTATGACTGTAAACCGGTATTGTTCCTCTGGTCTACAAACGATTTCGATGGCGGCAGAGCGTATTATGTCAGGCTTTGCAGACATCATTATCGCGGGTGGAGTAGAGAGCATGAGTATGGTGCCAATGGGTGGTTACAAGCCATCTCCAAATCCGACTCTGATGGATAGTGCTCCTGAAGTATACATGTCAATGGGACATACAGCGGAAGAAGTCTCTAAACGCTATAATGTAACCCGTGAGGATCAAGATGCCTTTGCAGTTGAGTCTCATCGCAAAGCATTTGAAGCGATTCAGTCTGGAAAGTTTAAAGATGAAATCGTTCCCGTTACAGTAGTAGAGCACTTTGTAGATGAAAAAGGTAAGTTGCAAAAAAAAGAGATTGTTTTTGATACCGACGAAGGAGTGCGTGCAGGTACCAATGCGGAAGCGTTAGGGAAATTACGTCCTGCCTTTAAATTGAATGGGACTGTAACCGCAGGTAACTCTTCTCAAACTAGTGATGGCGCGGCGGCTGTGATGATTATGTCCCGTGAAAAAGCAGAAGAACTTGGTGTAAAACCTCTTGCTGTATTCCGTGGATTCATGCTTGGTGGAGTGGCTCCAGAAGTGATGGGGATTGGTCCAGTAGAGGCGATTCCAAAACTTTTAAGCAAGCTGAACCTTAGCGTGGACGATGTAGACTTGTTTGAGCTAAACGAGGCATTTGCTTCCCAAGCTGTAGCGGTTATTCGTGAGCTTGGCATTGATCCATCCAAGGTAAATGTAAACGGGGGAGCTGTCGCTCTAGGACATCCACTCGGCTGTACAGGAGCAAAACTTACCGTGTCGATGATCAACGAACTCATTCGCCAAGGAAAACGTTACGGTGTCATCACGATGTGTATCGGTGGCGGAATGGGCGCAGCAGGCCTGATTGAGCGAATATAAAGGAATAACAACTAGTAGTCTTTTTGATGAACCAATAAGTTGAAATGGAATAAGAGCAAATGTGTCTGATCTCAGTGATGTTCGTGAGCCTTCTTAGCGTAGTCATTCGTAAGAAGAAGGATGAATTTCACATGCAGGTTCACTATTGAACTGTGAGCAGATACATTGCCCTAATCTATGCACCATGTTGGGATCATTATAGACTGACCAACCATATAAAAAAGGGAGAGTGTAATAATGATTGCGAGCAACCCTTATAAAGTAAAAGGCGGTTCCTATTTAATTGAGGAAGTGAAACCAGAACAGGTTTTCACTCCTGAGGATTTCACCGAAGAACAGATTATGATTGGCAACATGACTGAGGAATTTGTAAAAGAGAAAGTAATGCCAGAACTCGAAAAAATCGAGAATCATGAATTCGAACATAGTGTTCGTTTGCTAAAAGAAGCAGGGGATCTAGGACTTCTAGGAGCAGATGTGCCTGAGAAGTATGAAGGAAGCGCTTTGGATAAAGTAAGCTCGTCGTTGATCACTGAGAAGATGGCTTTAGGTCGTTCTTTTGCTCTCTCCCACGGTGCACACGTAGGAATCGGTTGTCTACCAATCGTTTTATTTGGTAACGATGACCAAAAGAAAAAATATCTACCGGATCTAGCTACAGGTCGTAAATTTGCTGCGTATGCATTGACAGAACCAAGCTCAGGCTCTGATGCATTGGGTGCAAAAACAACAGCTATGTTGTCAGCAGATGGTACTCACTATGTGTTAAACGGAGAAAAGCAATGGATCACCAACTCTGGTTTTGCGGAAGTGTTTGTCGTATATGCAAAAGTAGATGGCGATAAGTTTTCTGCTTTCATCGTGGAAAAAGGATTTGAAGGTGTCTCAACAGGACCAGAAGAAAAGAAAATGGGTATCAAAGGATCTTCTACTCGTACTCTGATCTTAGAAGATGCAAAAGTACCAGTTGAAAATCTCCTTTACGAAGTTGGTAAAGGTCATCATATCGCGTTTAATATCTTAAACATCGGTCGTTACAAATTGGCAGTAGGTACAGTTGGTTCTTCGAAGCGTGCGATTGAGCTGTCGGCGAAGTATGCAAACCAACGGAAACAATTTAACATACCTATCGCAAAATTTGGTTTGATTCAAGAGAAATTAGCAAATATGGCGATTAAAGCGTATGCGAATGAATCATTGGTATACCGCATTGGTGGTATGTTTGATGCTGGTTTAGATGGAGTAGAGGAAGCAGAAGGAGCAGTTGTTGCAGATGCAGTACGTGATTTGGCAATTGAGTGTTCTGCTGCGAAAGTATTTGGTTCCGAAGTGCTTGATTATGCAGTAGACGAAGGAGTACAAATTCACGGTGGCTACGGCTTCATGAGTGAGTACGAAATCGAAAATCTATACCGTGATTCCCGTATCAACCGAATCTTTGAAGGTACCAACGAAATCAACCGTCTCATCATTCCAGGTACTCTTGTGAAAATGGCTATGAAGGGTGAATTGCCACTCTTACAAGCGGCTATGGCACTACAAGAAGAGCTTCTTGAGTATATGCCATCTCTTCCAGACGAAGATGCGGCTGTATTGGAAGAAGAGGCAAAACTTGTTTCCCATGCGAAGAAAATCTTCCTCATGGTAGCAGGTCTTGCGGTTCAGAAGTATGAACAAGCATTGGAGCGCGAACAAGAAATCTTGCGTGACCTTGCTGATATCGCAATTGAAATTTTTGCGATGGAATCTGCCCTCCTTCGTACACAAAAAGCGATTGCTAAAAATGGAGAAGAAAAAGAAGAAGCGAAGATCGATCTTACTGTCGGTTTTGTTTATGAATCTTTCCAAAAAGTTGATGCATTTGCACGCCACACATTGGCTGCAATGGAAGAAGGAGATGTACTACGTACCACTCTTTCTATGTTGAAAAAGTTTACACGTGTTCAACCTTTGAACGAAGTAGCACTCAAACGCCGTATCGCAAAACGTGTGCTTGACGCCGAAAAGTACACCGTTTAATTTCATAAACAAATTTTTTGGGGCCCTCTGCAAAAAAAGCAGAGGGCTATTTGTTGTCATCGAACCAATCTTTGCCCTTTTTACAGGAGTGTGATTGTTCAATTATTTTTCCTTATTTTTCGGGGCTTTTGGCGGTTATTGTGCTTTTGTAGATGAGAGAGTTATAGACAAGGGCATTTAAAAAGTGATATAACTATATATTTGAAAATAAAATACTTATATTTATTTTGTATAGATTTTGCATTATATAAAGTATAATAAACAAAATAAAATATTTGACTTAGAAAAATTTTTATGTTAAATTCAAATTACAAAATGCAGAAAGGAGATGAAAACATGCAAGCAAACAACCTAGTAGAGTTAGAAAACCTATGTTGGGAAGATTTAGAGTTGGCAGATCAAGACGTTGTTAACTTTATCGACATCCAAGGTGGAAAAGTTTCCTAATACCAAAAAAAATGTTCTGCGATCTAAGGTCGCAGAACATTTTTAATCACTTTAATATGTGGAGGTGTCACTCTAATTGAATATAACCCAATTGTATGAAGAATTTATTCTATTAGATGAATTAGAAGAACAAAAAAAACTCCCATTTAAAAAGAATTCTCCTACCCATCATATTTGGTTGACTTGGAATCGGATTCATCAATCCAAATTCTTAAGCTGGATTTGGCAAATGAAGAATGGTGGTAATATCCAAGATACCATCCGTGTGGTAGGAACTTTACATATGTCCCTCCGTTTTTTGCAAGTTTTAAAACAGAATGATTTGGTCGAAATAGATCATAACGGAAATTGGAATTGGCTTCAGCCTCTCGAAAAGAGAGAGCAGGCAATGATCGATCCTGTTTTGATCCAAGATCAAATTCAAGCGTTTATTAATAAAAGAGAGTTTGGGCAATTTCGATGTACATGGGAAAGTTCTTTAAACCGAGCCCAAATGATGCGTGATTCACTATCTCCATGGCAGTCAGACATCTTTTTTTGTGGGGATGATGATTTTACGAGCTTGGCTACAGCGGAGCAAGGGAGAAAGATCACAGTTGGAGATGTAGATGAGCAAGTGCTACAAACGATACAACAAATAGCCGAAACATTTCATTTTCCAATTGAATCGATTCCGTTTGATGTTAGAAACGAAACACCTGCTGAATTACGAAATCGCTTTCATGCCTTTCATTGTGATCCGCTAGATAATGGTTCGGGACTTGATGCTTGGCTTACTCGTGCATTTGAGCTACTTACTGGACAGATCGGGGATCAAATCTTTCTAAATGTGAGTATGAATCGATTAGGACCTCGAATGAGTGACCTTCAGCAATTTTTGCTTTCGAATGGTTTTGCTTTAACTCATATTCATCACAGTCTTAGCCAATATCCAGTAATCGATGAACCGTACCTTCAAGTCGATCCACTTACGGATCGTTTAGGAGAGCTAGATGTAGATAAAGCTGAATTGGACAAGCTTTTCATCTATACTGATCTCCTTATTTTTAAACGGGTACAAGATCGCCAAAGGCTCTGGCCACAAGATTATATTGATTTCCGTAGGCAGTTATAGTGTGAGTTCAGGTTAGAATAGGTGTTTCATCTAAGGAGTGCAGCGATGTGTATATTTTAGGTGTGAACGGATGGATTCGTGGCATACATGATGCGAGTGCTGCTTTGTTTTACAATGGAAAGCTCATTGCGGCAGCAGAAGAGGAACGTTTTAGTAGAAGGAAGCATGCGTTTAACTCATTACCTTATGCAGCGATGAATTATTGTTTAGAAGAAGCTGGAATTACAGCAGATGAGATTGCCCATATCGCAGTAGGTTGGAATTTGGCAGAATTAGATCAATATTACGGGAAAGAGGGCATGAAGCAAACGGAAATGCTAGATATCGTATTTCCTAAGCAGATGTTCCCTAGAATGAAAGACCCTGATTTCCATTTGATCCCGCATCACGTGTCCCATGCAGCAGCGTCATTTTATGAATCAGGTTTTGATCAGGCTACGATCGTTGTGGTTGATGGATCTGGTGAAAATGAATCGATTTCGATTGCACGGGGCGATAAAAAAAGTGGATCTGTAGAAATACTGAAGACCTATCCACTACGTAGTTCACTGGGAATATTTTATGAAGCAGTGACCTTGTTTTGTGGACTGGGCAAATTTGGAGAAGGAAAAACCATGGGACTTGCTTCTTATGCAGATCCTGTACATACATTTCCTACTCTCTTGGAAGGTCCACCTCAACTAACCGATGATCAAAATCGGGACGATGTAGTACTAAAGGCATGGCTTACTTATTTACAAAGCCATTTTCAATCTCAAACAAAAGTTCCTGGATATGACTTTGATCCTCTTTATGGAACGTTGCAGAAACAAGATCATTCCCTATCGTACGCCTCAATCGCGGCTTCAGCGCAACAATCTTTAGAAGATAGCTTGGTTCAAATCGTGAAAGAAGCGGTCCAGTTAACTGGGATCAAGCAAGTCTGTTTAACAGGCGGAGTTGCACTAAACTGTGTGGCGAATCGGAAGGTCGCAAACCTGCCTGAAGTAAGTGGACTCTATATTCAACCAGCTTCTTCGGACTCAGGCGTTTCCATTGGTGCAGCGGCATGGCTTTCAGCACAATGTGGACTTGATGTAACGGTACCACTAGACCATGTGTATTCGGGTCCTTCTTTCTCAGAGGCTCAGATTTTAGAGGTACTAAATCAATTCCATCTTTCCTTTCAGAAACCGGTCCATTTAGAAGAGGAAGTATCTCAATTATTGATCAACAACAAGGTAGTCGCTCGTTTTGATGGCAAAATGGAAATGGGCCCAAGAGCTCTTGGAAATCGTAGTATCCTATCAAACCCTTCTAGTAAAGAGATGCTAGAAAGAGTAAATCATATCAAACTACGTGAGCAATGGCGACCGCTCGCTCCGAGTATGACTGTGGAATTAAAGGATCGAGTGCTAGTAGAGCAGGAAGCTTCCCCTCATATGCTGCTCAGTTCAGAGGTGAGATCTGAACAAAGAGATCATGTGCCAGCAATCGTGCATGTAGATTATTCTACACGTGCTCAAGTAGTGGACAAACGGATGAACGAGCGCTACTGGAATTTACTGACCACATTTGCTGATATGAGCGGAGTTCCTACTTTGATGAATACATCCTTTAATATAGGTCCAGAACCAATCGTTTGCACGCCAGTCCATGCATTGAAGTCATTTTATGCCTCTGGCATCGACGCGCTGATTTTAGGGCCATTTTTGATTCAAAAATAAGACTTGTATGGAGGAGTCAGAAATGAGTGAACAAACGTACCCTGGCTATTCTGAGTATATTTTAAAAGAAATCGTTCCTTCCAATGAGGTTGTTTATAAACGAGGAGCCAATCGAGAATATATTCACCACGAAGAATTCGCTACTTGGCACCAGTATTTTTGTAGTGAAAGTTATCAACCGCCTGTTGGAAAGAAGATTGCCCTTCTCCATACTTGCACGTGGGGCAAGCCGTATGATCAATCTTATATTGGTCAAAAAATCAAAGGAGTCACGGATCAATTTCCACTCGTTCATCGGATTGTATTATCTAATGCTGGGATTATTCCCTATGAGTACCAATTGAATCCTACCTTTTGTGCTTACGACTGGAAGTTTGATTATACCCAAGATGAGCAAGAACAGCAAGAGATTATAGCCGAATACAGGCAGGTATTAACCAATCGGCTTCAAAACTACTTGAGCGCTCATAAAGATACGTATCAAGCCGTCATATTACTAGGGATTCCGAGTCTCAATATGATGAGCCCTCAATATAAAGAAATTTGTAATCAGCTGGGGACTCCATTTATGGTTGCTCCGCGCGCAGCTACTTACCGTAGTTTAAAAGAGGAAATCTTACAATTGCAGGATATTGGTGAATTTTTCACACACCCTGCTGTGTTGGAAGACTTAAAAATGCTATTAAGTCAGGTGAGTTCACATGTTACCGATATCGATCATCATACCAGCTTATCGCGATCCTAGATTGGAACAATGTCTAAATAGTATAGACGAACAGGTAGAAGTAGTCGTAGTGCTAAATGGAGCGACTCGAGAAGTGGAAGAGATTGCAGAGAAGCATAAAGATGTGGTCATTGGTAGACTGTCAGAACCTGGTCTGCCACAAGCGTATAATCACGGCATCGAGCTTGCTAGTCACCCGAATGTGCTGATTATGGATTCGGATTGTGTATTTTTACCGGGTACCATTCGAAAATTATACGAAAAACTAGAAGAGGTGCCCTTAGCAAAGGGACGAGTGTTATTTAACTTTAAGTCTTCTGTTCATAAAATCGTGGCTCGGGTAAGGCATATACACACAGCCGGTAAAAAAGCATATTCTCCTCCGTTAGCTTTTCGAAAATCGATCTTATCTGATATAGAAGGATACTTCTTCCATTCTGATTTATCTTGGACAGAAGACTTTGATTTCGATGCGCGGGTCAAAAAAGCAAATCTACCGATTTCGTATGATGATTCAGCTCGCATTGTACATCCAGAACTGACGATTCGAGAAGATCTAAGAAGTTCGTTTCACTATGGGCAGGGTCATGCAGAAGGGGTACATCTGAACATTCAGTGGTACAAGCCCGTATTACCTTATAGTTGGAAACAAAAAAAACAGATGTTTCAACTGATCAAAAAGAAGTATGGAACATGGACGGCTATTTATATGATGTTCTGGCAACGGGCGTTTTATAAAGGCTATCAAAATAAAAGTAAACAGTTTCAGAATCAAACTAATTAGATGAGGTAGGGGATTACGTTGACAACCAAACAACAATACGATGATATTTCCCAATTATATGATCAGTTTATTCCAGAACCAGCCGGTATGATTGAGTTCTACCTAGATATTCCTAAGAAGAAGAGTAAAATCTTGGACCTTGGATGTGGGTCGGGTAGGTTAGCATTTGCGTTAGCTGAACAAGGACATGAAGTTCACGCTTTTGATATCTCTCCAGGGATGATTGGACGTGCTCAGGAAAAGTTGAATGAACGAACCGATCTCACAGGAAAGTTAACCTTTGGGGTTAGTGATATACGAGAACTACAGATTCAGGATCAGTTTGACTTCATCTTTATTACAGGTGGCGTTTTTGAGTATTTGTTAACAATCAAGGAACAGAGAAAAGTATTGGACAAAGTGAAATCGTTATTGAAACCAAATGGAAAATTCGTGATGGATATCATTTCTCCTCCTCAAATCTGTCCTTATAGTAGCAGACAAGGTGATGGCGGTGGAAAAACGCCTAATGCAACAGAAGGGCTGGTTCATTCTTGGAATGAAGTCAAGTTTGATCATTATCGCCAAGTTGTCTTTACTTCCTCCTTCTTTGAAGCGTATGACCCAACAGGAAAGTTACAAGATAAATATAATTTCCGCTTCCTATCCCGCTATATCATGCCATCTGAAATGTATCATCTGTTAGAAAATTGCGGATACTGTGTGGATGAGTTCTACGGTAACTACAACCGTGCTCCGTTTCGCAATGGCAGTGAATTTATGATCGTTGTCGCATCACACACGGAAAGCAAGGAGACGCAAACATGAGTAAAAAAGCGCGTCACTTAGTAATTGCTCCACACCATGATGATGAGATATTAGGGTGTGGAGGAACGATGGCGAAGGCGATTCAAAATGGAGAGCATGTACAAGTTGTCATTTTAACAAAAGGCGACTTTAGTGGTATGCCCGGCTCTGCTGAAGAATCGAGTGCACTCCGAAAACAAGAATGTATCGAAGCATGTAAGGTTTTAGGGGTACATGATGTGATTTTTTTAGATGAGCCAGATCGTTCTCTTGTCTATAGCAGAAGATTAGTGGAACAATTAGTTTACTTAATTCAACAGTTTCAGCCGACAGTTGTCTATTATCCTCACCGCGAGGAATCGGATCGGGAGCACCAAGTGGTGAATGAATTGATGAAAGAATCTTTATTACTTTGTCAATCAGGCTTCCTAGGTCAGAAGGTGGATACCATCAGGTGTTGTTTGAAGTACGAGGTATGGACACCAATGAAGAGTTTTCAAGTAGTAAATAACATTGAAGACTTTATGGACTTGAAGTTAAAGTCATTAGAATGTTATTCTTCTCAGCTCAAGTTACTGAAGTTAAAAGAAGGTATATATGGTTTGAATTCGTATCGAGGAATGCAAACGAACCTTCCTTTTGCAGAAGTATTTGGGCTCTAGACCGATAGATCGAAAGGGGAGGACAGATGGAGAAGCGTTGGAATCGCGTCTATCTATTCCTGTTAATGAACTCTGTGTTTATGAGTTTATTATTTTATACTTCTATTTCTACGTTTTTCATGCAGTCTAAGGGGCTGAATTTAACACAGATTTTTGCACTAGAGTCAGTACTCGCGATTGTGCTATTTCTTTGCGATATCCCCGCTAGCATCTGGGCAGATCAGATTAATCGAAAATATGTACTGATTATAGGAAATGGACTAGCAGTAGCAGGTGCATTTACGATGGCTATGGCATCAGATTACTGGCATTTTATCCTATCATTTACGCTCGATGGCATTAGCATCGCAATGCTTTCAGGAGTTCAGTCAGCTTATGTCTATGATGAACTAGTAAAGAGTGGTCGTGATCAGGATGCAACCAGAATCTATAGTCGATTCCATATCGCAACAACGTTAGCGGCACTCGTGGCACCTATTATCGGTAGCTATATCGCCTCTACCCAAATGGACTACGCCCTCCCGATCTGGATAAGTGCTTTTGCGCTAACAATTGGTTGGATATTTACTTTCTTTCTACCGAGTCAGTTTCCCGCTAAGCTGGAACAGGCAGAAGAGGGTGAATCGATGACAGCAACAGGTTGGAAAATCTTGAAGAAGAGTGCGATTCATATATGGAAAACACCATCCCTGATCTTCTTTGCATTAAGCGGTCCAGCGGTATGGGTGATCTCCAATAGCATTCACTATTTAAATCAGATATTGTTTAAACGGTTAGATGTGGCGGTTACGTATTTCGGTTTGATTATGGCAATTGCAACACTGATTTCGCTACTAGGTTCCTGGGGTGCTGAGTACTCACAAAGGAAACTAGGAAGTATTCGATCTATTTTATTATGTTCTGTATTGTTAGCCGGTAGTTTCTTTGCGATGGTTTGGATTCACAATGTAGTGTTATTAACAATCGCCATCGGTGTTTTATTAGGAAGTGTGGCTCTGCGTGCACCTATTATGTCAAGTGCGTCCAATGCGTTGGTTCCTTCCGAGATACGGGCTACTACACTATCTCTGTTGACTCTGATAGGCACGTTATTTACCGTTTTACTCAACCCAGCTATTGGCTACATGTCGGACCTAAACATTAATTATGCTCTGCTCTTTTGCGGGGTGACGATTCTCGTTCTCACATTTGCGTACTATCCGAAACTACGAAAAATCGGATTGGGTGAGGAAAGAGAAAGCGAAGAAAGTAAGGTCGAAAGTGCGTAAGGAGGAAAGATAAATGGATCGGGATGAAATTCGCCTCCCTATGGTTGAAATCTTCTCAACTGTAGAAGGAGAAGGGGCTGCTGCAGGATTTCCTACAACGTTTATTCGTTTATTTCATTGTAATTTACGCTGTGTTTGGTGTGATACCCCGTATAGCTATGCACCTGCTAAACCTGTATTTGAAGCGACGATAGCAGAAATTGTTCAAGAGGTCCGGAAATATCCGAACGAATACATCTGCCTGACGGGTGGTGAGCCGCTCATTCATGGTGAGAAATCACGCCAGCTTATTTCTGCATTAGCTGAGATCGACTATATCAAAGATATTCATATCGAAACCAATGGGGCAATCGATTTACAACCTTTTCAAGAGCTAAGAGAAGAGAATTCACTAGTGAAAGCAAAAACACGTTTTGTTCTCGACTTTAAACTCCCTACCAGTGGCGAGCTTGATAAAATGATTCACACCAATTTTTCTTTATTAGAAGAGCAGGACGAAATAAAGTTTGTCATTGGAAATGATGTGGATTTTGAGATTGCCAAAGAAATGGTAGAGAAAAAAGTAGAACGAGGTACACCTTTGTTTAGTCCCGTATTTGAAACCATGCAACCCGCCCTATTGGTTGAGAAGATGCTGGCAAATAAGCTATCTTCGGTTAAGTTGAGTTTGCAAACACATAAATTTATTTGGCATCCGGAAAAAAGAGGGGTCTAATTTAGGAGGAGAATATTTATGAAGAAAGCCGTAGTTGTTCTTAGTGGAGGATTGGATAGTGCTACATGCGTAGGAATTGCCAAAGAAGAGGGATGGGACGTATATCCGATCACCTTTTTATACGGACAACGTCACCAACATGAAGTAGAAAAAGCCCGTCTAATCGCACAACATTACGGAATAGCTGATCATAAAATCGTCGATGTTCAATTCCTCGGTGACATTGGAGGTAGTTCATTAACAAATCATTCCCTTGATGTTCCAACCAGTGGTCTAACAGATGATATTCCCAATACGTACGTGCCTGGGAGAAATTTAATTTTCCTCTCATTAGCTACTGCATATGCAGAAGTAATTGGTGCAGAAGTAATCTTTACAGGGGTAAATGCGTTAGACTACAGTGGGTATCCAGATTGTCGTCCGGAATTTATCCAATCCATGAATGAAACGATTTTATTAGCAACTAAAACGGGTGTAACCGATAAAAAGCTATCCATTCAAACACCGATCATTCACAAGACGAAAGCAGAGATTGTGGAGATGGGGATGAAGCTGGGAGTACCTTATCATTTAACCACTTCTTGCTATCAGGGAATGGAAAAAGCTTGTGGTAAATGTGATAGTTGTTTACTGCGAATCGAAGGATTCAAACAAAATCAAGCCGCTGACCCGATTGAATATCAAATGCCGATTGATTGGAGCTGATTCGCTTGAGCCAAGGGATGTATACCTTAGTGAAACATTTCTGGATATCCTGTGCCCATAGCGTTCCGGGGGCTGGGAAGTGTGAACGGATACACGGTCATAACTACAAAGTGACTTTTTGTATCCAAGGAAATAAATTAGACTCCTCCCATATGTTAATCGATTTTAGAGAAGTGAAACATGCAATCGAAAAACAATTTGATCATCACTACTTGAATGATTTTCCGGAGTTTTCCCCAGAGATGGGTGGAGCGGCTCCTTCAACGGAAAAAGTAGCTGAAGTTTTCTTCGGACGTATACAGCAGTTATGTAATCAGAAGGAGAATCATCCAATCATGAAGTGGATCGAAGTGGAAGAGACCAATGAGGCTTTTGCTAGATACGAAATGGTATGAGATATACCCAACAAGCTAACTTAAAGGATCAGTCTTGTTCTTTTCTCTTATCAACGTGTTATTACTTTTATAAATACAATGTATAATAGAAGAAATAATAACTGAAAAGAGAGGAATTCCTGTTGAACTTTATTGCTTGGATGATTGTCACATGTGAAATCATGTTTTGGGTTGTCATTGGATTAGGGTTAGTCACGCGTTACGTATGGAAGATGAAACGACTCGGTCTATTTTTCCTATCTTTAACGATTATCATTGATCTGGCTTTGCTCATCATGACGGGGATCGATTTATATAAGGGAGCCACCGCGACCGTAGCGCATGGGATTGCCGCAGTATATATCGGGATTTCCATAGCATTTGGGGAAAGGTTGATTCAGTGGACCGATGAGCGTTTTCGGTATTATGTGTTGAAGCAAGGAGAAAAGCCCGTTAAGAGGTTTGGGACGGAGTATGCCAAGCATTATCTAAAAGGCTGGATTAGACATGTTCTCGCATATCTGATAGGTGCTGGATTATTAGCAGGGATGATATATGTGATAGATGATCCGTCTCAGACAGAGGCATTTAGTGGGATTTTGAGAGGTTGGGCTGTAGTGCTAGGGATTGATTTGATCATTACCATTAGCAACTTTATCTGGCCTAGTAAGCCAAAATCTTAATTCTAGTAAAAAATAGAAGTGAGTATTCTGGTCGAATACCTACTTCTATTTTTTATGGGCATATATGTTTATAGAGGGACGATATACATCGAAATCATCAAGAAATGTGCCAGAGAACCGAGCATGATAAAGATGTGAAAGATTTCATGGAATCCGAACTTGTTAGGGATGAAGTCAAATATTTTGGTGGCGTAGATGACAGCTCCAACGGTATAAGCGACTCCGCCAGCAATGAGTAGCATAATCGCTTTGATTGGTAGATGATCGATAAATTGACCAAAGGGTAAGATGGCTAACCATCCGAGTGTGACGTAGAAAATGGTAGAGACCATCCGAGGTACATTCATAAACCATAATTTCATCACCATTCCAACAATGGCCAAACTCCATACGCAGATGAGCATCGTTAAGCGCCAAGAACCTTCAAGTCCAACATATACAACGGGTGTGTAGGTTCCAGCGATAAAGAAGTAGATGGCGATATGATCAAATTTGCGCAGAGCTAGTTTGGTTTTGGGTTTTACATGTAACCAGTGATAGAGGGCGCTAGCTCCAAATAGAACGATGAGACTAACTCCGTAGATGATCATGGTTAGTAGCTTGGTTGGGTTTTGATAGGTTAATACGATGAGAAATACAAGTCCGACAATCCCCGCAAGGAATGAAGCAAAATGAGTCCATGTATTAACAGGTTCTCGCATCCGTAAGAATTTCATAGCACACCCTCCATTTATACATACTGTTAGGTAAATCTATCCAACTTGGTTTGTCGTTAGTACAGGAATCGAAGCTTGCTTGCTCTTTACGAAGCGGGCGATTCGAATCATCGCTTCTCCTAATTGTTCCATCGAACTAGCATACGAGCAACGAATATGACCTGCACCACTCGGACCAAAAGCATCTCCAGGCACCACGGCTACCCGTTCTTCTTTTAGCAGCTCTTCTGCAAAAGTGGTAGCGTCCATCCCTGTGGATTCAATAGACGGAAATACATAGAATGAGCCTTGAGGATCGTGACAAGTAAGACCTAAGTCGTTTAGAGCCTTTACCATGAAACGACGGCGACGATCATATTGAGATACCATCGCCCTACATTCTTCTAGACCATTTTCTAAGGCTTCCAATGCGGCTACTTGGCTAGTGATCGGGGCGCATAAAGCCGCGTATTGATGAATTTTCAGCATCCCGGTAAGCAGAATAGAAGGAGCACATACATAACCAACGCGCCAGCCTGTCATCGCAAATGCTTTTGAGAAGCCACTAATGAGAATGGTGTGGTTTTTCATCTCTGGAAGTGCGCTGATGGAGAAATGTTGTCCCTGATAAGTGAGTTCGGCATAAATTTCATCTGAGATGACTAGTAAATCATGCCGTTTGATGACATCTGCTACCGGTTGTAATTCCTCTTTGGTCATAATAGCCCCAGTTGGATTGTTAGGATAACAGAGTATTACTAGCTTGGTACGTGATGTAATTGCTTTTTCTACATCCTTTGCCTGTAGTTTAAAGCCATATCGCGCATGAGTGGGAACAGCTATAGGAACTCCGCCAGCTAACTCTACACAAGGAGCATAGGAGACATAGCAAGGTTCTGGGATGAGCACTTCATCACCGGGGGTTAAAAGGGCCCGAAATGCTAGATCAATCGCTTCACTTGCTCCAAAGGTAATTAAAATTTCTGACGAAGATTGATAATGAAGCTGGAAACGTTGTTCGAGATATTTGCTAACTGCTTCCCGTAACTCGGGTGTTCCTTGGTTAGAAGTATAGGTTGTCATTCCTTGGTCGAGTGAAGTGACGCAGGCCTCCCGAATGTGCCATGGGGTGACAAAGTCTGGTTCCCCAACGGCGAGACTGATCGCATCAGGTGCATTGCTTAATAGATCGAAGAAACGGCGAATTCCAGACGGCTTTAAATTTCGTACGATAGGTGATAGTTTGTCTTCTAGATTCATAGTTGTGATTAGGGTGCTTCGATGAGGCACCTTTCTCCTTTCTCGTAAGTCTAGTCTAGGGAATGATGGAAATTCTACGGTCTTGATTTGGTTTATCCAAGATAACGCCATCCTCTTTGAACTTCTTTAGCACAAAATGAGTGGTTGTACTAACTACAAATTCAAGAGGGGCTAATTTTTCCGTTACAAATTGTCCTACATCTTCCATGGTGGAAACTTCCAGCGAGACAGACAGGTCATATGCACCAGACATGAGGTACACATCTTTTACTTCCGGATAATGATAAATCCTCTGTGCTAGAGCATCAAAGCCGTACCCATGTTGGGGTGTGACTTTTACATCAATAAGCGCGGAAACCCTTGGTCTGCCGGCTTTTTTCCAATCAATGATGGTACGATGTTTTAAAATGATTTGCTCATCTTCCAGTTGACGAATGATGGCTTGGACTTTTTCCAGAGGCTCGTTAACAAGATGAGCGATTTGCTCTATGGTAAGTCGTGCATTCTCTTCAAATAAAGAGAGTATTTCCAAGTGCAAGTCAGTCATCTGCTACCTCCTAATGGTCAAAATCCTTTGTCCGCTATTATATATGATAATCTCTCTTTTGACCAAACAAAAAAAGCAGCTGTTTTGAAGCTGCTCTGCAACGGTTTTCACAATAGGATTACATTAAATAACCTTGCCGGTTCGCTCTAACTCTGTTTTTAATCCGAGTACCTTCATAACCTCTTTGTACTTTGTTTCATCTATAGCTGAATCTCCAAACTCCATCATCGCAATCGTATTTTCGTTTAGCTCGCAGTTCAAATGATCATTTACTTTTTTTGCCATTTGTAGATAAGTAAGATCTTGCTCCTGACGATAAGCCAGCAATTTTAATCCTGACTGGAAACGATAAGATTCGGTTGCTTCTCGAATTCTGGGAATTTGTTGGAGAATATTTCGTATTTCATGATAGTGATCTGTTAGATCAAGCTCTTTTTCATCCTTCACGAGTCGTTCCCCCTTAACAAGTACTTACTTGGGTTTTCGAGAAAATCGATATAGATTTCAAATGAGAGCTGACGGCAGACTTCATACAGTTCTTCGGATTTTCGATTTAGTTCTAAGTCAAGTGTATCATATACCATCAGGGCACGTGTAAGGAAGAGGATTTGTTGTTTATTAACCCGCTCCCGAAAGAAAAAAATACGCGCGCCCCAATGCAAGGTGCGAGGGTCTGTGGAGTAAATGTGATTATAGCGAATTTCGTACAGTTTCAAATGATAAGATGGACTGGGAATGGACTGGAGTGGATGAAATTTCTTATATCCATTCGTTGTTTTCAACGAGATCCAATAATTCTTCAAATTATAAGGAAGCCATTTCATCTGGTGGAGATGAGCAATTACTTTCATCATGCCCTCAAATGTATGAGCATAATCAGAATCAGCCTCTGCTTGAAAGCGAATCGACTGAAGAAAATCATGAACTTGGCTACGACCATCTTCATATAGAAACTGGATAATCACTTATGGTTCGCTCCCATCTCTCCTTTAAAGTGGTGAACCCGATCTAATTTTTGAAGAAGTTCTTTAAGATGAACAGCGCATTTGCAGGGCGTTCTGCAATTCTGCGAGTGAAGTATGGGTACCAATCTTTTCCATAAGGAGTGTAAACGCGCACTTTATAACCTTCTTTTACTAGGTCGCGTTGTAGCCCATTACGTACCCCGTATAACATCTGGAACTCATACAGATTGTCGTCAATGTGGTTTTCTTTGATCCATTTCTTTAGTATATGAATGATTGTCTCGTCATGTGTGGCAATTGCCGTGTAACAACCGCTCAGAAGATGATTTTGTACTAGACGAACATAGTTGTCATCTACTTCGGACTTCTCTGGAAATGCTACTGCTGCAGGCTCTTTATAAGCCCCTTTTACGATCCGTAGATTTACTTGGTTCTCGCCTAACTTTGCGACATCATCGACAGCTCGATATAGATAAGACTGGATAACCAATCCAATATGCTCTTTGCCATACTTAGCAAGTAAACGATTAAAAATATCGATGGTAACCTCAAGTCGGGGTGTGTCTTCCATATCAATGCGGACAAAGTTATTACACTCTTTCGCTTTAGCGGCAATCCGATCCATGTTTTCAAAGCAGAATTCAGGATCGATATCTAGCCCGAGTTGAGTGAGCTTAACAGATACGTTGGAGTTCACACCGCTTTTTTCAATCGCTTCAAAGATGCGAACCGATTCATCAGTAGCTAGGGTAGCTTCTTCTTTGGTGTAAACGCTTTCTCCGAGGTGATCAAGAGTAACGATTAAGCCTTCTTTATTAATCCCGGAGACAAAACGAACAGCCTCTTCCAGCGATTCACCAGCAACGAAGCGGGAAGCTCCTAGCTTCATCCCATATTTCGATACAAAAGAAGTAACAACTCGATTGCCTGCTAACGTAAGCACTAGGCTACGACTGATAGACATAACAATTTCCTCACTTTCGACAACAATCACAAGTGTCATGATAATTTTTAATGATAGATAAAATGATAAAATTAGTGCTTTACATAATCATTATACAATGATGTTTCAAATGACAAAAGGAAAGAAATGCTTTTAAGCTCCATTTTTTCTTAAGAAAACAACTGGTAAATCTTATCAATGGAAACGATTGCATGCCTTTGTTACCTACGTTACAATGACAAAGGAGTAAATTAGACTTTTGAGGGGGAACTATTCATGTTACAAGAATACCGCAATGAACCTTTCACAGACTTCTCGAAGGAAGAAAATTACAAAGCATTTCAAGCTGCACTTGATAAAGTACAAAGTGAGCTTGGTAAAGAATATGAAATTATTATTGGGGACGAGCGTATTAAAACAGAGCGTACAATGAAATCGCTTAACCCATCTAATCTAGATCAAGTAGTTGGAGTTGCTTATGAAGCAAACGTAGAGCTAGCTGAAAAAGCAATGCAAGTGGCTCTATCCACTTTCGAAACTTGGAAAAAATATAGCCCAGCGGCACGTGCGCGTATTTTATTTAAAACATCAGCTATCATGCGTCGTAGAAAACATGAATTTTCAGCATGGATGGTGCTAGAAGCAGGAAAAAGTTGGGCAGAAGCGGATGCAGATACAGCAGAAGCAATCGATTTCATGGAGTTTTATGGCCGCGAAATGATCCGCATTAGTGAAAGCCAACCGTTAACACGTATTCCGGGTGAGGATAATGAGCTTACTTATATCCCTCTTGGTGTAGGTGTTGTCATCCCACCTTGGAACTTCCCACTTGCGATTACAGTCGGAATGACCACAGCGGCGATCGTATCAGGTAACACCGTTGTCCTAAAACCAGCAAGCCCAACGAACGTGATCGCGGCTAAATTTATGGAGATTCTCGAAGAAGCTGGCTGTCCATCAGGCGTTGTTAGCTACCTACCAGGTCCTGGTGCTGAAGTGGGCGAGTACTTGGTTAAACATCCTAAAACTCGTTTCATCTCCTTCACTGGTTCCCGTGCAGTAGGGCTTCGCATTAACGAACTTGCGGCGAAAACGGTACCAGGTCAAAAATGGATTAAACGTGTAGTTGCAGAGATGGGCGGTAAAGATGCAATCGTCGTAAACAACGATGCGGATCTAGACCTCGCAGTTGATTCCATCGTGAAAGCAGCATTTAGCTTTGCTGGACAAAAATGTTCTGCATGTTCTCGTGCGATTATCCATCAAGATGTATACGATCAAGTTCTTGAAGGCGTTGTAGCGAAAGCGAAGGAACTAAAAGTAGGTAACACAACTGACCTCGGAGTGGATCTAGGTCCAGTAGTAGATGATAAAGCGTACAACAAAATCTTGGAATACATTGAGATCGGGAAGCAAGAAGGTCGTCTGATGGCAGGTGGAGGCAAAGCAGAAGGGAACGGGTACTACATCCAACCAACTGTATTTGCAGATGTGGATCCACAAGCTCGTATCTCTCAAGAAGAAATCTTTGGACCGGTTGTTGCATTCCACAAAGCAAACGATTTCGATCATGCGCTTGAGATTGCAAACAACACAGACTACGGCTTAACAGGTGCAGTGCTTACGAAAAGCCGTGCGAACCTAGAAAAAGCTCGTGAAGAGTTCCATGTAGGGAACCTATACTTTAACCGTAAGTGCACAGGAGCTCTTGTAGGTGTTCATCCATTCGGTGGTTTCAACATGTCCGGTACAGACTCCAAAGCAGGTGGACGTGACTACTTGCTACTCTTTACACAAGCGAAAATGGTTTCGGAAGCTCTATAATAAGATTGATTAGATTTACTCAACCTCTAGTGATTGATGTGCTAGAGGTTTTTTCTATGTGTGCTGCTATTTTGTATGGAGTGGATTTGTTGATTAGCCCAATAGCTGTTTTTTATCAGTATTTAAGCCGTGAAAACTGCCTACTTATCAAGAAAAGCCGAACGATCCACACCATTTCTTTCTGTGATATAGAGCAATTTATTCTGTTATGCAATAGAATCCTTGACATGTTTCAATGTTCATCATATATTTACTATAAAATGTTAGTTGAAAATTTTAAGTTTGATCAATACTAAGATTTATGTGTCACTTTCTACTACATACGATGAGGGTCTGTCCGAACGATCTTAGGTTTTACTCTAGGAATTTTGTAAGTACTCGTTGATTGGAATAGCTTAGGGAGTGGTTAAGATAATCAGTTTTTCGAAAGTAAATAAGTGGTATGGAAATTTCCATGTTCTCCAAGAGATAGACTTAGAAATTAAGCAAGGCGAGGTTGTAGTCATCTTAGGCCCTTCCGGGTCGGGTAAAAGTACCCTTTTGCGATGCATCAACCGTTTGGAAACGATTACAAAAGGTGAGCTTGTCGTAAACGGTGTCAAAGTGAATGATCGTAAGACGAATATCAACCAACTGCGCCAAGAGATTGGAATGGTATTTCAGCACTTTAATTTGTATCCTCACAAGACAGCCCTTGAAAATATTACACTAGCCCCAACGAAGGTTCGCAAGTTGGAGCGCGAGCAGGCTAAGAAATTGGCACTCGAATATTTAGAAAAAGTAGGCATTCCAGAAAAGGCTGATTCGTACCCTAATCAGTTATCAGGTGGACAACAGCAACGTGTCGCGATTGCTAGAGGATTGGCGATGAAACCGCAAATTATGTTGTTTGACGAACCTACTTCTGCTCTAGATCCAGAGATGATTGGCGAAGTGCTAGATGTCATGAGAACTTTGGCTAAGGAAGGAATGACGATGGTCGTTGTAACGCATGAGATGGGCTTTGCAAGAGAAGTGGCAGATCGGATCATTTTTATGGATGAAGGAAAGATCTTAGAAGTGGCGGAACCAGATGTATTTTTCAATAATCCAGTAAATGAACGTACCAAGCTCTTTTTGTCCCGTATTTTAAAACACTAAATTTGGAGGCGAATGGAATGAAATTGAAAAAATGGGCGATTATGGCCCTGTCGATTGTTACCGCTGTCTCGTTAGCTGCTTGTAGTAGCGATAAGGGTGCTTCTACAGATGCAAAGGGTGTTGGATTTAAAGAAAAGATTGAAAAAAGAGGTAAGTTTATAGCGGGTGTAAAATTCGATTCGAACTTATTTGGTTTTAAAGATCCTGCCGACCAGACTGTAAAAGGCTTTGAAGTAGACTTGATGAAAGAATTTACAAAGCGTACGTTTGGCGATGTAAATATGCTTGAACTGAAAGAAGTTACCTCTAAAACACGCGAAAAAATGCTGACATCTGGCGAGATTGATGTGATTGCGGCAACGATGACGATTACGCCGAAACGAAAAGAAACGGCTGACTTCTCTCGTGTCTATTTCCTCGCAGGGCAAGCGTTGCTAGTGAAAAAAGGTAGCCCGATCAAAGATGTAAAAGATCTAAATGGGAAACAAGTAGGTACCGCTAAGGGTGCAGTGAGCGGTAAAAACTTGAAAGCGATCAATAAAGATGCGGTTGTGAAAGAGTACAGCAACTATGCAGAAGCGTTCCAGGCACTACGTGGTGGAATCATCGATGCGGTTACCACGGATGATGGAATCCTAGCTGGTATGGCAAAGCAAGATCCAAATTATGAAGTAGTCGGAAATCGTTTCAGTAAAGAGCCTTACGGCGTTGCGGTTGATAAAAAGAACAAAGACTTATTGGAAGCGATGAATAAGTTTTTGGATGATACGATAAAAGATGGAACATACAATCAGTTGTATAAGAAATGGTTTGGACAGGATGCACCAAAAGACCTGCCACGAGATGCAGTACTTGAACTTCAACCAGGTGTTGATGGCTAATTTCATACCATTTTAGAAACGGGAGGGATGGATGAGCTATGAGGCACCATCCTTCCTTTTTCATGAGTAAAGGAGCTTAGCGATATGAATTGGGATTTTGGATTTATTCAAGAATATAGAACTGAATTTATCGATGGTTTTTTTCTAACTTTGAAAGTAAGTTTGACTGCACTTATCTTAAGTCTGATTATCGGGACGATTATTGCGATCTTTCGAATATCGAGTAACAAAGCATTGCGAGCTTTTGGAACTTCGTATGTAGAGTTTTTTCGAAATACCCCTTTGATGGTACAAGTCTTCTTTTTCTACTTCGGGCTTGCTTCTATCGGTTATAAGTTAACTGATTTTTGGATTGGGGTGCTGGGCCTTTCAATTTATACGGCGGCTTTTATTGCCGAGATTATCCGTGCAGGGATTCAAACTGTGCCACATGGTCAGACAGAGGCGGCTCGGGCATCTGGATTAAGCTTTTTGCAGACCATGTTCCATGTAGTGTTGCCGCAAGCATTTAAATTAGTTGTTCCCCCTATGTGTAATCAATTTATCAATTTGGTTAAGAACTCATCGATTCTCTCGGTTATTGCCGCTCAAGATATCTTATATGTGGGAGAGCAAGCGATTTCCGAATACGATCCGTTTTCTGTAGAGCTATTTGTAGCGGCACTCTATCTTATTATTACGATTCCGCTATCACAAGGAGTCAACTTGCTAGAGCGTCGTTGGGCGAAACAAGGTACACGTTAGGAGGCGAACCATATGGATTTTAGTAAACTGCTCGAGGGAAATACGTGGGGGATATTGTTGAAAGGGTTGTGGGTAACCTTAGAGGTTGCGGTTGTTGCTATCATTTTAAGCTTTCTCATCGGGATTGTTTTAGGGATTTTACGGTATTCCAAAATACCCGTTCTTTCACAACTGGCTACTTTGTATATTGAAATCGTACGGAATATCCCATTGCTCGTTATTATCTTCTTTGCATTTAATACGTTATTGGATAAATTTGATTCCCTTGTCGTGATCGTGATCTTCGGGATGACGGTCTTTACGTCCGCATTGATCGCCGAGATCGTCCGAAGTGGATTAAATTCGATTCCTATCGGCCAGATTGAAGCGGCTCGTGCTCAAGGGATGAGCTATGTGCAAACGCTGATTCATATTATCTTACCACAGGCACTTAAGCGCATGATTCCGCCTCTCGTGGGGCAGTTTGTTACCTTGATTAAAGATACGTCCCTTGCGGCGGCGATTACATTGCCTGAGTTATTACATGAAGCAAAACTTATATATTCAAATCCAAGCTATGTAAATGCTACGATCCCGATTTTACTACTTGTCGCGTTGATCTATTTTGTAGTGAATTATAGTTTATCTCTATTAAGTCGCCAACTTGAAAAGAGATTGGCTGGTTAAATGATATAGTTAAGAGAAAAGAGGTTGGTCTGGATTTCCTGGGCCAACTTCTAACTATGTAAAGAAAGAGGATTTTGACCATTTTGTTAGAATCTTTCTCACATGAATCGCATATTTGTGTGACAATCAGACTATGGAACTAGACTTACTAGATAATAGATTGGTACGATGAGTAAAAATGATTTGAAGGTAGGGCAAACATGGCAGAAATTATTCATTCTTTCTTAGAGTGGCTTGCGGGATTAGGCTACTTCGGCATTGCACTCGGACTTATGGTTGAAGTGATCCCTAGTGAAATTGTTCTTGCCTACGGTGGTTATCTGATCTCAGTTGGTAAAGTGGAACCAATTGGTGCACTCATAGCAGGTGTAGTTGGTGGTGTGATTGCGCAGTTATTTTTATACTGGGCTGGGTATTACGGTGGTCGTCCGTTAATTGAGAAGTACGGAAAATATGTGCTCATCAAACCTTCACACCTTGATCTAGCAGAGAGATGGTTTGAGAAATATGGAGCTGGCGTTATATTTGGGGCACGATTTATTCCGGTTGTGCGGCATGCGATCTCGATTCCTGCCGGGATTGCGAAGATGTCTTGGAAGCGTTTTACACTTTTGACAACGCTTGCAGCGATTCCGTGGTCGATCTTCTTCCTCTACTTGGGTTACAAACTTGGGGATAATCAAGAAAAGATTAAGGAAGTAGCAGGTCCTTATGTACAGACAGCGATGATTGCAATCGTGATTCTACTTGGTCTATACTTTGGAATGAAATGGATGATAAATAAGAGGCGGAATTCAAATTAGTCTCGTGTATAATTAGGTGCGATGATGAATCGTCTCAAAAGAGGAGGGATTGTGGATGAATATTTCTGGTTTAGAATGGGTTCTCATCTTTGTAGCGGCGTTACTACTATTTGGACCTAAGAAACTTCCAGAGCTAGGAAAGTCGATTGGTAAGGGAATCCGTGAGTTTAAGAAGGCGACGAGCGGGATGTTAGATGAGGAGAAGAAGCCTGAGGTGTCAGGGTCCACTCAAACTCCAACACCTGTGCAAACACAACCACAACAGACGACTATGAATTCTTCTCATACAACCAATACAGAGCAAAAATAAGTACGAAATCTCCTGTCTTTATAGGCTAGGGGGTTTTTTGTTTTTCTATGATATAATAAAAAAGTATTTTTATTTCACAGAATGAAATGAACTGTATTAGTAAATTACGATTGTGAACAGGTTATGGGAGGGTTTTAGTTTGAACATTTCAGTTTCATTAAAGGAGAAAATACATTCTACCATTATCTCTTTTGGACTTACTGAGCGGGAAAAAGAGATAACGGTCTTATGGATCGCGGGCTATAACTACAAAGAAATTGCATTAAGGGTTGGCGTGTCTAATAATACCGTGCGAAAACACATTCAAAATATCCATTCGAAACTAGGTGTTCACTCAAAAACAAATGCTTTGATCAAAATCATGTCTGAGGTCTATAGTGGTACACAAAATCCAGACTCGTTTCTCTAAATTCAAATATATGGAAAGGGAAGAGAATAACTCATATGTAGTATTGTTTAAATCAATCATGCCATTTACTATAGGGGTAAGGTTGGCCAACCCATTTAGTAATATAGTCAATGCTTGTGATGTGAATGCTAGACCAGTATGTATATATTTCTGAAATAAATGCATTTTGTAAAATTAAGTGATGATAATGATAGTAAGAATCATGCTAATCACTGAATAATCGATCCGACAACTATATGGCACAAACTCTGTAAACAGAATGGCTTTTTCACGAGGTCGGTCTTTTTCGAAGTGGATTCTGTTATGGAATCGATTTTATCGAAAGAGCCCCTTTTTTTGTTGAAAACATTTTCTATTAGGGGTGTGATGGGATGAAGAAGCGAATTACTTTTCTTGATACTACGCTTAGGGACGGGGAACAAGCACCCGGTAATGCGATGACGCCAGAGCAGAAATTAGAGCTAGCGTTAATGCTGGAAGAGGCAGGAGTAGATACGATTGAAACGGGTTTTCCCGCATCCTCCCATGCTGATTTTTTAGCAACGCAGATGATTAGCACCAAGCTAGAAACGGCATCATTTGCTACGTTTTCACGCGCGCAAGTGAGAGATGTGAAAATCGCGATCGAGGCTGGAGGAGTTAGCGATCGACATCTTGTAATGTTAGTCGCTACAGGTAGCGATTTGCATCTAAAAAATAAGCGCAATATCACGCGTGAACAGGGGCTTGCGGAAATAAGAGAAGCCGTTACGTATGCGAAACAACAAGGTCTTACCAATATAGCGGTGGGCATAGAGGATGCTAGTCGTGCTGAGTATGACTATATGGAAGCGATGACTAGAACGTCGATAGAGGCAGGCGCCAACCAAATTATTCTGGCAGATACAACCGGATATGCCACTCCGTCTTCGTTTGGAAGTTTAATTGGATTTATCCGTAGCATCGTGGGACCGGATATCAAAGTATCCACTCATTGTCATAATGACCTCGGTCTGGGCGTCGCAAATGCTTTAGAGGGGCTTAAAGCGGGAGCAGATGAGGTTCAGGCAACCTTGGGAGGGATTGGTGAGCGAGCGGGAAATACCTCTCTCGAGCAAATCGCGGCCATCCTTTATTACAAGGGAGATGATTACGGGTTAAAAACGAGTATTCGTCTTGATTTGTTATATAAAACATATCTCATGCTACAGGGATTTATTGAATTGGAAGAGTCGCGCATGCAGCCCTTATTTGGCAAGTACGTGTTTAGCACGGCAGCGGGGATTCATCAGCAAGGAATGCTAAATGACCCAGACACTTATGAGTATGTAAAGCCTATGACCCTAGGTAGAGAAAGACAGTTGCTAGTAACCCGCCATTCAGGGAGAACGATTATTCGTCATCTACTCAAGGAGCAGGGACTTCCGTTTTCTGATGAAGAGATCAATCATTTGTATGAGAAGTTTATCAACAGAGCCAGCTTCTGTGATGATCTAACTACCTTTACCCAAAAGATAAAGGATGAATTAGAACTTCAGACAACCGAGGTGGGAGCCATATGAAAAAAGCATTACTCGTACTTGATTTGATAAATGATCTGGTTCATGAAGATGGAAGTGTAGGAAAAGATGGCTTTTATGAACAGGCACAGGAACGAGGAACTGTGGCTCATACCGCTGAAGCAATTAAGTATTGTCGGGAGGCGGGTATCCCTGTGATCTATGTGATTGTGGGCTTTAGTCAAGGCTATCCTGAATGGAGCGAGCGTTCGAAACTGTTCCGTCATGTTCCGAGCAAACAGCAGGTTCTGCTAGGCACATGGGCAACTCAGGTACATGCTGAACTCCAACCTTTACCGAACGAGGTGATCATTACGAAAAACCGTATCGATCCGTTCTATAATACGAATTTAGAAACGGTTTTACGTTCAATGGAGATCGATACCCTTTATCTATGTGGAGTTTCAACGGAATTTGTTGTATTGAGCACGGTAATGGGTGGACATGACCGAGGATATACGGTTAGACCGTTAGCAGATTGCATTTCATCCAGTGACTCTCACAGCCATGATTGTGCGATGACCATCATTGAGAAACTGTCGGATGTATATAGTTTAGAACAATTAACCCTTGAGGAGGGCGTGAAACTGTGAACGCATATCATATTTTTACAGATGAACAATTGAATGAGCTTAGCTTGTCACTCTCTAGCTTTTCTACTATTTCGCCCTATACGGATGCTTCTCGTTTCGAAGAAACCATGATTCATGCCGTAAAAAACGGCCTTCTCCCTACATTCTTTATGGAGCTATGTGAACGGATCCGCTCGGATCGAGCAAACGGTCTCCATGTCCATGTGCTGAAGAATTGTCCGGTTGATTTGGAAGTTCCTGATCTGGATCATGATGATCCGGTGAACGATAAATATCGTTTGAAGAAAACCTTTCTGGGCGAAGCATTTTTAGGTGTCTTTGCTTACCTGCTTAAAACCCCATTGCTCTCGTATGCCAGCCGTAATAACGGTGACTTCTTTACGGACGTTGTTAGTATTAATCGATTTAAGGGAAAACGTACCGGTTTTACTGATGGCGATTTAATTTTCCATAATGACCGGTCAAGTCATCCTGTGAGAGCGGATTATATCACCCTTTTAGGTGTGCGCTGTCCATCCAATGATCTCGTCTATACCACATATGTGGACGGTCAAGATATGATGGGGCACCTAACGCCAGAACAGATTCAGGTCCTAAGTGAAGATTGGTATTTCACCGAAGTGGATGATTTAACAAAGGAAAAGGTAAAGGATTGGGAGAAATCCAGTACACATGCGATTTTAAATGACGGAATGATTTGTTTCCAAGATACGCTCACGCAACCGGTAGACGATGCACCGATCGAGGCGGTTAAAGCGTTGCTTGCATTCAAGGATGCGATTACAAAATCACCAAAAACCCGTCATCGCTTGGAATATGGAGATTTGTTTGTTTTTGCGAATCAATTTGGGCTTCATAATCGAGAACGCATTGAGGTGAATAATCCAGAAGATACAGCTAAGCGTTGGCTGTTAAAAACATATACATTTAGAGACCATGCAGTAGCCGATACATTTGAAGACTATTGGGTAAATGGTGTATATGGTTGTGTAAGTGATAAACCAAAAGTGAAAGAAGGGAATGTATGATGAACGATACGTTGACAAACCTTATGCAAGCATTGCCAACCCTTCTCCAAGAGAATGAGTCAGGTGTTCTAGCTGAAACCGAAATTACCTTTACACCTTTTCAAGCAATTGAACGTTCCAAATCTGCTGTTCATTGGTTATTCCGCCCGGATCAAACGGGCGGGACAGGTGCTGCGATTATTCGTTATGAGCCAGGTGGAGAATCTCCTCCTCATCTGCATACCGGATTTGAACTTGCTTACGTATTGGAAGGAGAGATGATTACAAGCCAAGGTACAGTTAAAAAGAATGAAATGATGCTACTTACACCAGGGAGTCGACATAGCTCGCGCAGTGGTGAAGCAGGCTGTTTGGCTTTAATTATTTGGGAAAAGCCGCCTCAACCGATCGAAGAGTGAAAGGGAGAGTAAAATGAAAACAATACATTCTTCTTCAACCAGATATCGATGGTTTATTTTATCCATTGGTGTCCTTGCCCAAATCGTATTTGCCATCGGATTTGCTGGGATTCCTTTATCCGGAGTGGTGATGCGTAGTGATTATCACTTTTCTATGGGCGAGTTAGGTTTTGTCCTCGGCTGTATGGGATTAGGTGTGGGGATCTCTGAAATCGTTTGGGGGATATTGACCGATAAGCTGGGGGATAAAGTGGTTCTGATGATTGGGCTCGCCTCCATGGGCGTTACCTACGCGATTATTGCATATGGATTTGTTCCGGGAGGAATCACGGATTATAGAGCACTAGGGTCATTGTTAATTTTAGCGGGTGCTGTAGGAGGTAGTATTAACTCCTCCTCCGGCCGTGCGGTCATGACATGGTTTAAAGATCATGAACGTGGCTTTGCGATGAGTATTCGTCAGACCGCTATTCCAGTTGGTGCCGCGATTGGTTCCATATCGATTCCCTTCATCGCATCGTCTTATGGATTTGGAATCGCCTTCTCTACACTTGGAGCCCTATGTCTCATCGTAACGCTAGTTGTGTGGATTTGGATGGTTGAGCTGGAAATACCCGAAGCATCAACGCAAAATGTATCCGGCGAAGCGATTTCGCCATTGAAGCGTATGTCTGTTTGGAAAATTGCGCTGGCGGGTGCAGCACTAACGTTTCCACAGATGTCTATCCTTACCTTTGCTTCTGTATTTCTGACAGACCAACATCATTTGAGCTTGTTCGTGGTTTCGATTATTGCCTTCTCGATTCAATTAGGTGGCGGAGTTTTACGACTCGTTACAGGGCGGATTTCGGATAAGCACCAAAATCGTCGTAAAATGATCTGTATGATTGCGGTGGTTGCTGGGATATCGGGTATTTTGCTCGGCTTGCTATCTGGACAAAATGAAATCCTAGTCGTCGGCTTACTCATCATTACAGGACTCGCCGGAAATGCTTGGCACGGTGTGGGGTATACGGAGATTGCCGTAGCCGCTGGTGTGCGTTATGCAGGTAGAGCACTGGGGATGATGGGAGCAACGGTATTTGCGGTCTCTTTCGTTATTCCTTACATGATTCCATTCATATTAAAAATGTCATCATGGAACGGTGTATGGATTTTTGTCGGGATCGCTTCCTTGCTGGCTCTGCCACTGATGATGGAATTCGCCCAACCTGTGAAGAAAAACGCAGACCTTGTTGCAAAAGAAGGTGAGAGTATTGGCTAAGACGCTATTTCATAAAATCTGGGACTCCCATTGTGTGAAGCAGATCGGGGATACAGAGGATTTACTTTATATTGATATGCATTTACTGCATGAAATCAATACACCGCAAGCGTTCGATCGATTACGTGAAACGAATCGGACGGTACGAAGACCGGATTTAACGATCGCGACGGAAGACCATAATACGCCGACTCGTTCTGTGGCAACATTGGAATCGGACGACGTACGTAGACGACAGGTTGATTTATTACGGCGCAATTGCTCAGAATTCGATATTCCTTTATTTCAGTTGGGTGAACCCGGTCAAGGGATCACCCACGTAATTGCACCTGAACAGGGGCTCGTCCTCCCAGGAACCACACTCGTCTGTTGTGATTCACATACAACCACACACGGTGCATTTGCGGCGCTTGCGTTTGGGATTGGCACGAGCCAAGTGGAACATGTCCTAGCAACCCAAACATTACGATTCCACAAGTTTAAATCGATGCGTGTCACCGTTGAAAATGATTTGCCAGATAACGTTTCCGCTAAGGATTTGGCTCTTTCCATTATCCGTCATCTAGGTACGGGTGGTGGAATCGGCCACGTCATCGAATATGCGGGATCAGCGATTCATTCTCTTAGTATGGAAGCCCGTATGACCTTGTGCAACATGTCGGTAGAAGCAGGAGCAAGTGCTGGGATTATAGGGGTTGATGAGAAAACCCTCGATTATTTGCGCAATGTGTACCAGTTGAATGGTCAGCCCCTCGCCGAGGAAGAAATCGAAAGATGGCGTACCTATGTAAGTGATCCAGATGCTACTTTTGACAAGGAAGTCGTGATCGACGGAGCTACGATTCAGGAGAATGTGACTTGGGGTACCAATCCATCTCAAAATATTGGCTTTCATGAACAGATCCCAAGCTTCACCGATTATGAAGATCCAAGCCAAAAACAAGCGGCTAAGCGTGCACTTGAATACATGGATCTGCAACCAGGTCAGTCCCTATCCGATATCTCGATCGATAAGGTATTTGTGGGGTCGTGTACGAATGGGCGTATCGAAGATTTACGCATCGTGGCTGATATTTTGGATGGGAGATCGGTTCACTCCGATGTTCATATGGTGATTGTTCCCGGCTCTACACAAGTACGTGACCTTGCCATAAAAGAAGGATTGGATGAAGTGTTCCAAAAAGCTGGAGCTGACTTCCGCCATTTCCCGGGATGCTCGATGTGTTGCGGTCTGAATGAAGACAGTATGCGAAAAGGACAACGTTCTGTTTCGACCAGTAATCGGAATTATGAAGGCAGACAAGGTACAGAGGCGATGACGCATATTGCTTCCCCTTCTGTGGCGGCGGCTAGTGCGATTACAGGTCGAATTAGTAGAGCTTCGGATTTATAGAACGGAGGATGAGAGTATGGGAAGGGAACGGATTCAAGGATACGGCATGCCTTTAGTACGAAACAATGTTGATACAGATCAAATTATCCCTGCTCGCTTTTGTTACCAACCAAAACGGATCGGTCATGGCGAATCGTTGTTCGGGAACTGGCGTCAGGACCCATCTTTTGTATTAAATGATCCGCGCTATTCGGATGCTACGATATTGGTTGCCGGTAGTGAGTTTGCAACGGGATCCTCACGAGAATATGCTGTTTGGGCGATAAAAGATTACGGCTTTCAGGTTGTGATTGCCGAAAGCTTCGGTGATATTTTCTATAAAAACGCTATTATCAATGATTTGCTCCCGCTCCAGACAACGGAGGAAGGCATCGAGTTGTTGTGGGAGACATTGATTCACGCCCCTAAGTCAAACATTCAAATCGATCTGGAAAAAGAAGTGATTTGCTTTGAAGGTGGGTCAGTTCCCGCCATCATGGATCCACATTTTAAAAAGAAGTATATTCTAAATCTGGATGATATTTCGTTGACCCTTGAAGATGTAGGAAATATTGATACATATGAAGCGGCAAGAAATCCCCACTTGGCTACTACGTTGAATCGAGTAGAGAGATTCTCACATGCAGGTAGAAGCAATGAATAGTGCGATGAGAGTGGCCATTATCGGTAGCGGTCCGCGGGGGATGTCAGTCCTAGAACGATTAGTGGCTCGATTAATAGAGGCAGATAGTAGAGAGAGTGTTGAAATCTTTCTAATAGATGATGGATACATCGGAACAGGGAGAGTATGGTCTACCGAACAATCTCCTCACCTACTTATGAACACAGTTGCCCAAGAAATATCTGCTTTTTCTGGACCCTGGGACGGCATAGAGGCACGTCCCGGGAATGGTCCTTCCTTTGCACAGTGGTGGAAATTGCACCGTGAAGACTACTCACAATTCGGTGGGTATGGTCCACGGGCATACTATGGAGAGTATTTGTTATATGTGTTATCGGCAGTAGAGCGATCTCTTCCACCACATGTTACTCTAGATAAACTTTCTGCACGTGTAGAGAGCTTGGAGGAAGCGGATGCAACTCAATTACTGTATCTTTCGAATAGCGAGACTCTGGAAGTGGATCGAACCGTATTAGCAACAGGGCATCCGAGTAATCATCTACAAGGCTTTGAGAAGACTCTCCATGATTATGCTACTCGCACAGAAGGTGTTGCTTTTATGGCAGGAGACTCCGTCGCTGATATGAATCTCTCTGAAATAAAGCCCCAGCAAAAGGTAGGAATCATCGGCATGGGCTTAACTTTTTATGATCTAGTAGCCGAGCTGACGATGGGACGCGGTGGAGAATTTATACCCCAATCAGATGGTTCGATGCGATATAACGCATCTGGTTGTGAGCCACGTATATATGTGGGTAGTCGGAGCGGGATGCCTGTACCAGCGCGAGGTTTCAATCAGAAACCATCTGACTATGAATATCATCCAGCCATATTTACGAGCGAGCGAGCGTTTCGGATTATTCAAAATGGAGATGTGCACTTTGATCGGGATGTTCTCCCTTTATTAGAAGCAGAAATCAGTTTAGTCTATGCTGAAACGAAACTGCGTCTAAAGAAGGGTGAGGATCAGGCTCGTCGATTACGCGAATATGTGATTAACCATCAAGTAGATTCCGTAGAAGGGGTTAGCACCTTTGCTCATATACTCGGACTCTCCCATCCGATGGCGATTGATCTCTATAAACTCGCAAATCCATTTCGTGGATGTACATTTCCATCGATTGATTCATTCAATGAAGTCTTGCACTCCTTGCTCGCAGCTGACTATGAAGAAGCGATGCGGGGCAATGTCGATTCACCAATGAAGGCGGCACTAGATGTGATCCGCAATTCGAGATCGGTCATTCGTTTATTTGTTGATTTTGGCGGTCTACATCCTCATTCCCATCAAAATGAGTTTCTACGAAAATTTTCGCCTGTCAGTGGATTTCTTTCTGCGGGACCTCCTGTCTTTCGAATCCTTCAACTGCAAGCATTGATCAAAGCAGGGATTGTGACTGTCATAGGCCCATCCGTGAAGTTTGAACCAGCTGTAGGCGAAAACGGTATTGTTATGTCTTCTCCGAGCGTGCAGGATTCAACTGTCACGGTAAAAGTAGTAATTGATGGGCGAATTCCTACAACGGACATTACGAGGGATCGCTCAAGCTTAACCCAGTCGCTCCTTGAAAAAGGGATTTACACCCCGTTTGTGAATCGGAAAAAGGATGTTGTATTTGAAACCGGTGGAGTTTCTGTCACCGCATCCCCATTCCATCCGATCCGAGCGAATCAAACCATCGCGGACAAGCTATATGTACTGGGAATTCCAACGGAGCACACACGCTGGTTTATGCAGTCAGGCAGTAGCCGACCACATAAGTGGATTGACTTCATGATCGATGCCGATGCGATCGCCACAGATATCGTTCAAGGAGGGGGAGAAAAATATGATTCAAACCAAGTCAAAAAACAGCATTATGCAACTACTGGAACGTTATAATCACGATACACGCACAGATAAGCTGAATTTGACGGTAGGGGTTTATACGGATGAATCTGGACGTTGTCCCATCCTTGAATCTGTGCGGGATGCTGAGTATTACCGTGTAAGCAATCAAACCAATAAAGCTTCCTTTCATCTGGCTGGCGCACCTGAATTTCATCAAGCTGTTCGCAAGCTGCTTTTCTCAGCTACAGGAAGTGGGTTGGAAGATCATATAGAGGTGATCCAAACAGTAGGGTGTAGTGGGGCCTTATATCTGGCGGGGCAGTTAATCTATCACTATGCCCCCACATCCAGTATCTGGTTAAGCTCACCTACATGGGAGAATCATACGGCACTTTTAAATAGTAACCGTAACAATATTCGCTATTACCGGTATCAACCTGCGAATCCAGATGAATTGTGTATCGATACCATCCTAGAGGATCTGAAGCTTGCACAGCCGGGGGACTTTGTTTTGCTTCACGCCTGTTGCCACAATCCAACGGGAATCGACCCTAACCCAGCCCAATGGAAGATGTTAGCTGAGTTTTGTGCAGAACGAGAGCTTATTCCTTTATTCGATTTTGCGTATCAAGGGTTTGCAGACTCCATCGAGCAGGATGCGGAATTTTTGGTTCCCTTTAGTGAGCGGCTAGAGACGTTTATTGTCTGTAATTCATTCTCTAAAAACATGGGCATTTATGATGAACGTACTGGGGCGTTAACACTGGTTTTTAAAGATGAAGCGAAACGAGCAGATTGGCATAGAACGGTGAAAGGGTTGATTCGGAATACCTATTCGATGCCACCGGTACATGGTAGTTTTATCGTCAGTCATATCATAAATGATTCAGTTCGCTTTTCCCGTTGGCAACAGGAACTCGAAGGAATGTGTAGTGACCTTCATCGGCGCCGTGGTGCGTTATTTTCTGAGCTGGGCCGAATCGGTATAGCGAATGAAGTGTTGACCTATCGGAACCAGCAAGGGATGTTTGTTTGTCTGAATCTATCAGAAGAAAAAATAGATTTGTTGCGGGATCAATATGGGATTTATCTGCTTGATACGGGTCGGATGTGTGTTGCTAGTCTTAGCACTGCGAATATGCCGAGATTTTGTGAGACCCTTTCAAAGGTGATTTAGGAAATTCTTACGAGTCCCAAAATTATTTATTGACTGATTGATCTGGAAAGGGTAAGATAAGATAGTGGAAGTGATAATGGAGCAACGTCAATTGCTCCATTATCTTTTAATCATTTTAGACCTTTTGATCTAGAATAGAACAGAAATGTACTGGAAGCTATGAAAAGAAAAGGAGCTGGTTTTTATGATGACGAATCAAAAAATGATTCTTGTAACAGGGGGTACTGGTCATACAGGAGAACGCATAGCTAGAAGACTTACTCACCTTGGTTATCCAGTTCGTACCGCTAGCCGAAGAATTATCCCGGAAGAAGGGATCTCTATTGAACACGTACGATTTGATTGGAATGATGAAACAACCTATGGATTAGCATTGGAGAACGTCGATAAGCTATATCTAGTGGCACCTACTTTAGTAGCGGATCCTACGAATCAGATGATGACGTTCTTAGACTTAGCCCTCAAATCAGGAGTGCGCCGTGTGGTTTTGCTCAGTTCTTCCGCGGTAGTCGAGGATGATGGTCCGATATTCGGTAAGGTACAGCGTGAGATTCGTGAGCGTGCGCCAGAGTGGGCGATCTTACATCCATCTTGGTTCATGCAGAATTTTATCCAGACACATGCGATCATGATCAATCAGGATGGAGTCATGATTACGGCGACAGGAAATGGACAAGTTGGATTTGTGGACGCTGATGATATCGCTGAGGTGGCGGTATGTGCTTTGACTGATAAAAAACCACATAATACGAGTCATGTGATAACGGGTCCGGATGCATTGAGCTATTCGGAGGTAGCCGATATCATTGGATCTATTATTGGACGGGAGATAAAACATGTGGATGTTTCCACGGAGCAACTTCGGAATATGATGGTTGGGGCTGGAATGCCGGAGGATTATGCTTCTATTTTAGCTAATATGGAGGAAGGGATTCGGAAGGGCTTGGAAAATCGGGTTACGGATACAGTAGAACGAGTTACAGGCCGGGCTCCGCGCTCGTTGCGGGACTTTGTTGAAGCGAATTCGAATGTATGGCGTACGGTGTAGTGGTGAATATTGCCCCTATCCCTATTACCACACTGTATACGATTTACATAACAATAAAAACACCACCTTCTAGTGATTTGAAAAGGTGGTGTTTTTTTATTTACAAGAGAGTGAAGTTAGTTGCTTTTTTGAGCACATTTCCATAAGTGTGTTAAGTCGATATGACTATCCAACTCTTTTTGCATTCCTGTACTAAAAAATTCGTTCTCATCAATCTTGTTCAAATGGCAAATTTTTTGGATTACATCTTTAGGCTGTTGTTGAATTCCTGTGATAATCAACTTGTTCCCCTTCTTATGAATATGGCTAAAGAGGTGGGAGAATATTTGCTCGCCCGTTGTATCCATATAAGGGACTTTATCCATACAAAGGACTAGGATTCCGTTTTCTTGCGTTTTGAGTAGTTGGTGGAGTTGCTTGGCTGTTCCAAAGAAGATGGGACCATTTAAAAGACAAACCTGTACGTTAGACCCTGAATAATGAATGACGTTTTGCTCTTGGTTCGGGCTTTTTAGATTCAATTTTCGAACTCGAAATTCTTTGCTCATTCTAATCGTAAACAAGAGGAAGGACAGTGCGAGACCCGTCAATACGCCGACAACTAAATCAAAGATGACGGTAAGTAAGAAAGTAGCCAATAGGACCAAGGAGTCCTCGGTTTTGCTTTTTAACACATGACGAAACTCCTTCCGTTCACTCATATTCCAAGCCACCACCATCAGGATCGGTGCCATGCTAGCCAAAGGAATATGGGAGGCATAGGAGAAGAGAGAGACGAGTACGACTAACACAAATAAACTATGGATCATACCGGACAGGGGCGAGACAGCTCCGCTTTTGATGTTGGTAGCTGTACGTGCAATCGCCCCAGTAGCAGGAATCCCTCCAAATAAAGGAGTAACCATATTGGCAATGCCTTGTCCGATTAACTCTCGGTTACTATGATGTCTGTGGTTCGTCATCCCGTCTGCAACGAGTGCGGATAATAATGATTCAATCCCTCCGAGCATCGCGATAATACATGCGGGAATGAATAATTCGATCATCTTGGTCCAAGAAAGATCGGGAAGCTGAAAAGGTGGAAAGTGAGTTGGAATGGAGCCAAAAGTGGAACCGATGGTAGCTATTTCAGTTGGGAAAAAAAGCGTAGATACGAGAGTAGATAGGACGAGTCCAAGTAATGCCCATGGAATCTTAGGAAGAAAACGAAGAGAAACGAGAATCATTCCGAAGCAAATAGCGGAGGTCAAGAGAGCGTAAAAGTTAATCGAGCCTAGATTGACCAGAATTTCTTTGAACTTCAGAATAAATTCTTCTTGAGGCTTTAGGTTTTGTAGTCCGAGAAACGGGGCAATTTGTCCTACAAAAATCAGTACAGCGATACCTGCCGTAAAACCGATCGTAACAGGACGTGGAATATAGTGTATGAATGAACCGATTTTCAGGAGACCCATGATAATCAACAGTATACCAGCTAAGAATCCAGCAACTAGCAAATTTTCATAGCCATATTGCATCACAATCCCAAAGAGAATTGGAACAAAGGCTCCTGTAGGACCGCCAATTTGATACCTAGATCCTCCAAAAAATGAAATGAAAAAACCAGCAATGATTGTAGAATAGATTCCATATTCGGGTCTTACTCCTGATGCGATCGCAAATGCCATAGCTAAAGGAAGTGCAACAATCCCCACAACTATCCCTGAAGTTACATCCTTCTGGAAACCGCCTAGCGTATAACCTGTAAATCTACCTGCTCTCATTTCGGTAACTCCCCCTTTAAATTGTCATCACTATAATCTTAACAAGGGTAGATTTAAAATGTATAGTGACTTTTTTAAATAATATTGACATTTCTGTCAACTCATAGGATGAAGAAGCGATAAGCGTAGATGAATGACGATTATCGTTTTTTTGTGTTGACAAAGGCTACCGATTCGCGTAATCTAATATCAAACAAATGTTTTAAACAATCATTTTAAATATATGTTTGAGGGAGAGAGTATATTATGTTCAACACGGTTCTAGCATATCTAAAAAGACCCACAACGATTGTAGGGATCATTACAGCGATTATGTTTCAGCTTATCTTTAGTTTGGTTTGGATGAGCGGATATTCGAAGGTAAACGATAACGTAGGGAAGTTTCATATCGCATTTGTCAATCAGGATACAGAGTGGGAACAAGAGAAGACAGATTCTATCGCAAAAAGCTTGCCATTTACAATTGTGTCTATGGGAACACCACAGGAAGCCCGTGATGCATTAGAAAAAAGAGAAATTCAAATGAGTGTCACCATCCCTAAGAACTTTACGAAAGAGATGAAGAATGGAAATGCGGTATTACAATACGCGATTAATGAATCGAATCCTGCCATGGTGAAAAGCATGATGGAAAGTGTCGTCCAGAAATTAACAGAGGGGATCAATCGAGCGGCGGCTACACAAGGAACTTCGATTGCGTTGGAAAATCTTCATGTTTCGAAAGATCAAGCAGAGCAAATGGCACCACGTTTGGTCCAACCGATATCATCCAAAGTGGATTCCCTTCACCCGGTTGAGAATCTTTCCATGCAAATGGCACCGTTGATGCTTATTTTGGCCTCCTATGTCGGAAGTATGATCATGTGTCTAAATATCCAGATCTCTGCTATGTCCTTGATTGGCGCTATGGGAAAATGGAAACAGTTTGGCGCACGCTGTATAATCAATGCTGGATCATCATTCGTCATATCCGCAGTAGGAACGATCTTTATCTTCTTATTGGGTGATCAAATCGCAGGAAGCTTTATCTCTGTCTGGTTGTTTTTAAGCTTGATGATCTTCGCCTTCTTGTCTCTAAATCAAATCGCCCTTCTACTATTCGGAACCCAGGGCATGCTTGTGAACATGACATTGTTCTCTCTTCAACTCCTTACTTCAGGAGCGATGGTTCCGAGACAGTTGTTTTCCGGATTCTTCGAAGGCATCAGTAATTGGCTTCCAGCGACGTATGGTGTGGAAGGATTAATGGATTTATTATTTGGTGGTGTAGACATCTCCCAAGACGTTTGGTATCTATTAATAGCATCAGGACTTGCCTTGTTAGCAGGAGTTTTCGTAGTCGCACTGAAAAACGTGATTGCGCTGAAAAAGAAGAAGAGTGTGGCACAAGTAGCATAAGGAGGAAAACAAACATGTCCAAACAACAGACAGATGCACGAGAACGCATCCTGCAAGCATCACTGAAGATGTTTGCAGAAAAAGGGTTTGAGGGGACGACGGTTCGCGATATTTGCGAGGAGGCAAAAGCAAACGTTTCATTGGTATCCTACTATTTCGGTGGGAAAGAGAAGGTTCTTTACGCTTTGTTTGAAACGTATTTTGGCTTTCAGCTTGAGGAAAAAGAACCGGAAGAAAATGAGGAAGATCCAGTAAAGAGGTTATCCAAGCTGATCCGGAATATCATCTCGTTTCGGATGGAAAATCAGCAACTGATTCACATTTTGAGGCAAGAAACGTTTTTTGAAACAGCAAGGAGTGAGCGTTTGAGGAAAATTGTTTTGCCGACTTGGGAAGAACTGAAAGAAACTCTTATAATAGGTCGCGAACAGGGAGTGTTTCATTTCCGTTCGATTGATCGGGCGATGATGCTAGTCATGAGCTGTATCATGATGATGGACGTGCGTCGAATCGCACAGCCATTAATGGAGGGCGAACAGCAAGTAGCGGAGGAAATCATAGAGGATACCATCCAATTTATACGAGCAGGGCTTTGTAACCCATAAAATAATGAGTACCATAAGGAAAGTCTTTGAATTAGGATGTAGGCTTGTTGATGATAGAGGGGATTGGGCTTGTTTGGGGACGCAGGCATCGGGGTATGTATCTGAACACAGTTCACTAACATCGCTCATTGCCCCTAGTCCATGGTTAAGGAATTGGATTGCAATAAAAAACCTCCTGTATTAATTCTCAGGAGGATCGACAATGGCAGAGTTTTTCGTTATATTTATATAGCCTTTCATTCTAGGTTTGTCCCCTTTCTACATGGAATGGAGATCATTGGTTCTATTAATCTTCATCAGGGGGATCAGAGATGGCAGAGTTTTTCGTTATAACAACATATTTGGTCATTGCTGATTCTCTTCCTTTCTGGTGGATTAGAGATGACAAAGTTTTTCGTTATATTTACGCGCCTTGTCACTTAAGTCCAACTTCCCTTCGTAACTGAATAGCAACATCTTGAAGTTGGTCCAAATAATTCTGATACATAGTGGGATTACTTCTCTTATAAATATCGGTTAAGTCCAATAGAATGTCAAATTTTAATAAATCAAAGGAGTGTTTACTGGCTAGTTCAAGAGCTTGGTTTAGGAACTGTAAGGCTTTGGTCTCCTCGCTTTGTTTGATAAAACAAGAACCTAAAGCACTTAGAGCCTTCACCAGACGGTAATTGTCTCGATAAAGCTCTCCTCGTTTTACAGCTTCTTCTAAGTTGGATTGGGCTGATTGATATGCGTTTTGGATGAGGTTCAGAATTCCTAGTTGGGTATAGGTAGTGATTGTTAAATGCTGACCTCGAATCATGTTCCTCTCTAGTTTAAGTGCGGACTGGTAACAGAGCTGTGCATTTGTGAATAACTTTTTCTTGGTATAGCAATCGCCTAATGATGACCATAGCTCAAAACAGCGATTGAACAGGGAGTTTATCCGGGCATCATCTAAATCTTCTAATGCTAATTGGATGGCTTCGTCGATTCGTCCGAGCTTAATGAACAATTCAATTCGGACTTGTGTGATGCTTAAACGCGCATCAGAGCTTGTTACTAGATGTCTTTCTGTCCATAGTTCTTCGATTAGATATAACGCTTCCATGTCTCGGTTTAGCTTTTCTAAGACAATAGCCTTCGTAATCTTTAGATGGTAGATAATGTATTGCCGTTGACCATTTGCAACATACACTTCAATTCCTCGATCTAGATAGGAAAGGGCTTGATGTAAGTCATTGACGCGATTATAAATCCTTCCCAGAGCATTACAACTACTTGCGAGTAGATTTGAGCTTTCTAATTCAGGAAATTGAGAAGAAGTCCTTTCTGCTAAGGCATAATATTCCAAAGCATCATGCCATTTTTGTTTTTTCTCTGCGCATCTGCCCCGTAAGTAATTGAATGTAGGAGTTAGTACATCTTTATTACTTTCGATATTTACTCTCCTTGTTTCTTCTAATCTTCGTAGGTTCTCGAGACCCTCATCAAGATCGCCAAAGCTAATGCTATGTCTAATCTCCATAAGAAGTAACTGTATGTCCAATTCGTCGTCAGGGGCTTGCTTTACATACTGATCCAGCTGATCCCAGTTTAGGTTTAGGGATTCACATAACACTTGTAGCCGATCTCGGTTGGCTTGGTAGGCTCCGCGTTCTACTTTGGATATAAACGATTGGTGAAGGTTGGTTTCTAGGGCTAGGTCTAGTTGGGTAACTTTCTTCTGTTCTCTTGCTTTGCGGAATACTTCGCCCAGTTCAGAAGGGATAAAGAAACGATCGATTGTTTTCATAGGCTCACCTCTAAAAAATATTTTCAGACCTAAAAACCGTATTTTCTGTCCATATTCACGTCGTCAGTCTCGAGATGGCTGGATGTATTTTTATTTTTCCGGATATCTGTGGCGATTTGGTTTTTATTCAGGATAAGAGGATAAAATATTCATTTATATTTCTAAATATACAGATTTGTCGGAAGGTATGCAATGTGGAAGAATAAGATTGTGGGTGGAGAGAAATACATGTTCATTCTTATTACGTAAGGGGAGTGTAGCGCATGTTACAACTGAATATCTCAGGACAATCGCCAGAGATTCAAGCGTTCGTTAGCTATCTAAAGGAACAGGCATTATTTGACGTGCAGAAAGAAGAAATGGTACATGAAGCTGTTGATTCGACCGATACAGAGATCATCAAGCTGGATGTCGCGACCAACCTTCTAAAACCGACGGTACGTAAAATGGTCATCGTCAAACTGACTACTGTTCAAGGGAAGGAATTTGATATTGCCCTCCTAGATAGCATGTCCTTTAAGTCAGGAGATTTAACGATTGTTCGAGGAAAAAACTATGATATCTTCGCTGGATGAACCGCCTCATGAGCAAACCAGAAGAATGGCAGATGCTACGAGCCTACGGAGTCGTAACCGAAGATCGCAAGCTGTGCTTGAACCGGATCGTGGTTTATCGGGAAGACGGGACTGTGGAGATGGCGATGATGGTAGATGAGGATGAGTTGGATGGGGGATAGATAGGTCAATTTTCTGTTTACCCGGAGATGAATTTTTTAATTTATTTGACCAATGGAAAGGAATAGGAGACGAGGAGAATGAAAAGTAGAGTAAAGCGTTTAGTACCAATTCTATTTATAGTTTTGATTGTCATGGTACCCATTACTGCATTTTCCCACCCAATGCAAGATGTATGGTCTAAGAATGACTATGTTGGATCAGGATATATTTCTTCTGGTGGCTATGTACAGGCGGTGCAACGAATGCTACTTGAAACACCATGGGGATATAGTCGTGTTGATGGTCGCTATGGAAAAAATACAAAAAAAGGAATTGCTGAGTTCCAAGAGAACCGAAAGATTAGGGCAGATGGAATTGTAGGGAGCGATACATGGTCGCGATTTCAGGCCTATCGGTCATATGTAGGTGCGAAGGGCTCTGCTCATCTATATCAATTTACGTTTAACGTACAGGACAATTCTCCAGCGATGTATCGTCGGGATGCATGTTACGGCTGGTTCGTTGATATTGAGACAACCAACAAGGCGTTTGAATATTGGAAGGTTGATCATGGATTTGAAAGGCAACATTTCATTTGTATGTGAGTCTCAATAATTAGGAGGGGATTTCTATGAAAAGAAGTTGGATTGCGATTGGTACAACGCTCGTAATGGTTCTAGGAATTGTACTCTATCAGGTTGCATTTGCAAAAGCGAGAGAATCTACCACGCAGAAGCAAAGGATTGCTTCAAAAGAGACAAATGAAAGGGCCGTAGTTGACCAAGCTAACTATGAGGTGAAGAAACCAAAATATATCCCACAAGGCTTAAATGCCGTGCCGGAGCAAGTTAGTAAAGTAGGACAATTGTCGAGTGATAGTCTATATATTACAAAACAAGCATGGGTTGATCCAACAAACGAAAGACGAAATTTACTTGTTCTTCAATCAAATGATGATGGATCCAAAAAACCAGAGAGTGATCTAAGTGAGGGTAAGAAGGTAACTCTTGCTGGTGTTGATGCTTGGATTATATCGATGGACGATCTTATAAAGATCATGCTATGGAAAGATGGAAAATACTACTTGGTTCGTGGTGAGAACCTTCCTGAATCCGAGTTGATTAAGGTAATGGATTCTATGTTTAACTAACGAAAAAACAGAATGGATACTAGTAGTAGAAAAACTATTTAGTACCATTCTGTTTTTCTATGGTGTCATTGGGTTTTAAATGCTTGAATTTCGGCGCATCTTTTAGCACAGGAAGTGGGAGTGGCTTGGTTTCAGGATTATTCTTTGGCTTACCATCCATTAGTAGAGTTAAACCTTTAAAAGGGAGATGAACGGCTAGTGTTACAGAGCGCACTTGAAGAACAAAAGTATGAAGATGTGATCCTAATAAGTCTAAAGCCCCAGTATTTCCAGCTAATCCTTTCTAGAGAGAAAAAATATGAATATCGAAAAAGGTTTCCTAACAGACCGGTCAAAGCCTTTATCTATGTAACCCAGCCAGTTGGAGAGATTCAGGCAGCGCTTGAATTTGGAACACCTATTCACGAACCTAGGGAATTAATTGGACAGGAGGGGTTAGGAGTTCAAGAGTTTATTCGGGGAGAAAAGGTAGGTAAAGTTGCTGTGCCTATTAAAAATGTCGTTATCCTTAGCAAGCCAATGAAAATGAGTGAATTAAAAAACAGGTTTCAAGTCGTCCCGCCGCAATCTTTTATTTATCTAAAAAATAAACCCGAGCTGTTGACTTATTTGCTGAACTTATCTTGAACAATAACGGAGGCTGCAAAAAATGAATAATGTACTATTTGTTCAATTAAGCGCCATGAGAGTAAGGGTGCTATGATTATATTGTTACGGGAACATATCAGGTAATTAGAGAGTGAAAATAAGTTATGAAAGAGGAAAACAGGCGGTTGCAAGGAAAACTGTATGATCAAGTTTAATGTAATTAGATTGCTGAAAGTTATACTCAAACCGAGGATGATTTATATCAAAGATGATAAGTTTTTAAAACATACTAAAAGAAAAATACAAAAACACTTTACTATTTTGGTAAACGATCAAAAGGTTAAGATATTAAAGTTCAAGAAGAGTTCCTATCAAGATCGTTTTGGAGAAGAAATATCTACTATTAAGCTGATAACAAAAATTGATAACCTAGCTTTACGTCATAGAAGGGTCAAAATTGAAATTGAAGATGAACCTACTACTATAGGCACATTTGTAGCTGGTTTCTCTCGGCCAGGATTACGTACATATACGTATAGGATTACTGAAAGTGATAGTTGAAAAGTTCAAATGAAGAGGCTAATCGTTATTCTTAATTCCAAAAGGCTGTTACTTTGTATACATATACACAAAGTAACAGCCTTATTTCTGTCGGAACCCCATTAAACATTGACAAGAATATAATAATAATCTATATTATAAGTGTACTTATAATATACCGGAAGTAGGGGCTAATATGAAAAACACCGCAAATCGAGAAATCGCAGAGGCTTTGCTAGCCGCATTGGGCAAACAAGATTGGAAAAAACTTCAAGGTTTGATGAACCCTAACGTACAATGGACACTCCCTGGTACTGGAGTGATCTCCGGAACCGCAGTAGGTGTCGATGCGGTAATCGACCGCTTTAATGCAATCGCGAATGGAAACGTGAGCACAAAGCTTCAGCATATACTCGTCGGACAACATGGATTAACGATTACTCTGCATAATACTGCCACTGCACCCGACGGACGAATCCTAGATGAGCATCTAGCGTCGGTCCTTACTGTTGAAGCTGGACTCATTATACAAATCGATACATATATCTCAGATGTACCGATGATGGAACAATTTTTCGCTAAGTAATGTAATCATTATGTATGCACATAAATTAAACCTTATGCACGTTTCAATCATGATTCATTGAACATGTTTCTCTATTGACATTCATTTTTTTCATCACTTATACTATTAATTAGCTAGGTAAACTAAATTAGGAGGAGCGGGTTTTGTTGGATCGTAAGAATGAATCCATCCTTTTAATGGGCAAGAGAGGAGACTATGAATATGAAAGCCATTGTACTTGGACAATACGAGGGAGCACAGTATCATCCTTTCACATCTATTGATTACGAACTACAATCCATTTTTGAAGGTGTTATGGATGTTGAATGTACAGATGATTACGCCGTGCTTCAGGACGATAAACTTGAGAATTACGATTTGTTCATATCGTACGCGGAATTTTCAGATCTGGAGATAACGGAAGAGCAGGCGCAAGCGCTTATCTCCTATGTGAGAGACGGCGGAGGGTTGCTAGTTATCCATAACGGTATCTCTCTGCAGCAAAACAAAGAGCTAGAAAAGTTAATCGGCGGCAGGGTTACGGGACATCCGGAATATACATCCCTACCTATCCGATATAATCAAGGAAGTCACCCTATTGTGGAGAGTTTAAGCGATTTTCTGATAGATGAAGAGCCGTTTCGGTACGAACTGAGTCCACATGAATCGACGGTTATCCTTGCCGAATATGAACATGATGACAAGCGTTGGCCTGCTGCGTGGGCACATACATATGGTTCTGGTCGCGTGGTAAATCTGATGCCGGGACATCATCTCCCATCTTTCCAAGTAGAGCCCGCGCGTAAGTTGATTCGGAATAGCGGAATGTGGGCTGGCGGGGGATTCGTGGAGTAGAGGGTCACGGTACCAATCCGGGAAAATGGTACGTTTAGACAATTTTAGATATAATGAAGCCGATCTCTTGTACGCTAAGAATTCGGCTTTTCATTTATGTACAAAATGGATGAGAGAAATAGGAGTGAATGAATTGAAATTTTTATCATTCTGGTATGTAATAGTATGGATTTTATTAGTGAGTCTTACACTTTCTGAGTACTTCCGACCACTTACAACCCTTGGAATAGTAGCTATGGTACTCGGGACAGCTTATATGGCTTGGAATCTTTGGATGGAATATAAAATATACAAAGAAGAAAAGAAAAAGATAGTGCAATAAATATATATAAAATAGCCCAAGGAGCCTACTAAGAAATGAGAAGGCTCCTTATTTATCGAAAACATGGGCTTGTCAAATCTCGCTGCATCACCCAAGCGTACTTTGTGTGCAGTATCTAGGCATTCCCCTCCTTTAATGCAATCCGTAGCAGTAATAATCGAAGATCTTCTTGCTGTTCTTTCAATGTGGAAAAAAAAGACTCATCTATGCTTTCTACAATGGGAACCGCTTCATCCAGCAATCGCTTTCCTTGCAAAGTAAGAGAAACCACTTTTGATCTGGTATCAGTAAGGGAAGCGGTCCGACTAATCAAATTCCCTTTTTGGAGGTTTTTTAGAATGGTTGATACGGTCATAACATCCACATCGGAATGTTTTGCGATCATGACCTGTGTTACCTCTTGATTATATTGAGAAAGATAACCCAAGCTAGTTAGGATAACAAATTGAGGATGTGTAAGGTCTAACTTTTTTAACGCTTGCTTCATATCTCGATGCCATAAATGATAAACCTTGATAAATAGATAGCCTATAGATTGATGAGCGTCTTCAAACTTGGAAGGGAAATGAATCATGGGGCTACTTCCTCCTATATTATAAGTAAACTTATAATATAGGTTATTATTATATTCTTGTCAACTGTTTGGAGTTCCTTCATATACCTTTTAAGGGGGATGAGTAAAAACATCTTATGGGTATTCAAGAATTCGTTCGAAAGGAGAGGTTGGAAAAATTTGCTGTTCTGATTAAAAAATTTATCGCTCTAAGAAAGACGATGAAGATAGATGAATGAAAAAACAAGTTTGATGTAATTCCGCTCTAATCGTTTATGTACATAAAATACAAGCCTAAGTTGTTGACCTATTTGCTGGGTTTAGTAGATTAATAGTCACTGTAAGAACGATTCAATTCATACAGCACATTTACCTGTGTCCATATGAGGTTCAAAGTAACCTTTGACATGCCAATTGCTTTATGTAAAATTGTATTTGACACAACATTTTATTTGTGTAAAATTATAATAGAGTTATGCATATCAATAATATATATTTATAGTTTATAAATGAAAGCATTGAAAATCAATAATAAATATCTTGCATGATTCCGTCAGTAAGGCGAAATACATTTCCTTAAAAAATGAGGTGTTCTTATGATAAACAAAGAAATAGAGCTTCTAAAAAAAGCAAATGATGCTGCTATTCAGAATATACAAGAGAACGGCGGGCCATTTGGTGCAGTTGCAGTTGATGAGTCCGGAAGTAAGCAAGTGGTAGGATGTAATCGTGTGACAGATCAGCTAGATCCGACCGCGCATGCAGAAGTGCAAGCGATTCGAAATCATGAACAGAAATATGGAGTAGGGTCTCTACAAAATGGTGAGATCTTTACCTCGTGCTACCCGTGTCCGATGTGTAATGCTCTTATGGAGGAAAAAGGAATTAGTAGATCCACTTATTCTAGTAACAAGAAAGATGCAGATAACGCTGGATTTGCAGATGATTTTCTCTATGTTCAACAAGCCCTTCTAGAAGAGGACCAAGAACCTTCTGTTCCCGTTTCGCTATTGCCTGATGATCTTCATGCAACTCTCAATCCTGATCATTTCTATCTTCTTGATGAGGCGCATCACATCATCGCATCCTGTGAAAGTGACCGTCTTTTTACGGCTATACCGAAATTGACGAAACAGATCAATACGTTTGAAACCCCTAACTGTTTTCTTGTTTCTTCTAAAGAACTAAAAATTCTCGATTACATGGCATCATGCTGGATGGGGATCGAAAAAATTTATGTTCTCCAAAAAGAGCACTTGAAAATAAAGAAAAATACACACAAAGTAGAACATGTTTACGTGAATGTAGAAAATGAAGGTGGTCCATTCCAATTGTGGGGGAATCATAGCGATCGTACAGAATATGGACTAAAACCCAACGTATAAAACGATTAAATCAAAATGAAAGGGTTTACAATCTCTTTCAGAAATAGTGCGTTGATTTAGTCATGAGATAAACAGGTAATGGTAAAAAACCAAGTGTCCTTCTAAGGGACGCTTGGTTTTTTTATTAACAACAACGCCGAATACTACCTCCACCGTACTTCTCATCTGTTGCTTGTCTGTGAAACTCCTTTTCACTCAAAGGCTTCTGATCAGGATGATGCTTAGCTAAATGTTCGAGGTAGCGCTTATAGCTGGGAACTCCAGCGATGTCATGGAGAAAGATACAAAGCTTAGACCACATGATGGGTTACCCCCTTACGGAATGAGCATTCGAAATATAGGGAGATTCACGAAGCGGGAGTTGTTTGTTGGTAAACAGGATTTTATACCAAACTCTGACCGCATCGAGGATGATAATAGCAACGAGTAGCATAAATAAGCCCGTTACCCATGCGTCGATTTGGTTGTTTAGGATGATTTGCTTCATTTGATCAACTGTTTTAGCAGGTGCGAGAAGCTGACCTGCATCGAGTGCGGTTTGATACTTCTCAGCGGCGGAGAGGAAGCCAATTTTCGGACTTGGATCAAAGAGCTTGGCATAGGCTGCTGTCATGGTAGCAATCGTTAGAAAGACAAAAGGAATCAATGTCACCCATGTATAGACGGCTTTGCCCATCTTAAAGAGGATGGTGGTTCCGACTACTAGGGCGATGACAGCGAGCATCTGGTTGGCTATCCCGAAGAGAGGCCATAAGGTGTTAATGCCACCAAGGGGATCAATCACGCCTTGATAAAGGAAATAGCCCCAACCCGCTACGATGAGTGCGCTCGCGAGGATATTGGCTGGAAGGTAATCGGTTCGTTTCCATTTGGGAACAAAGTTGCCGATTAAATCTTGCAAGACAAATCGTCCCACTCTTGTTCCTGCGTCAATCGTGGTGAGGATGAAGACGGCTTCAAATAAGATGGCAAAATGATACCAGAACGCCATCATCGCTTTGCCACCTAATACACTCGAAAAGATATGAGCCATACCAATTGCGAGAGTCGGTGCGCCACCTGTTCGGGAGAGGATGCTATTTTCGCCGATGTCTTTTGCGGTGGTCGTTAATTCCTCGGGCGTAATGGTAAACCCAAAGTTAGAGATGGCAGTGGCGGCACTATTTACATCCACTCCGATCACGGCGGCAGGGCTATTGATCGCGAAGTAGACGCCTGGAGTTAGGAGACAAGCGGCGATGAGTGCCATGATGGCGACAAATGATTCCGTAATCATTCCGCCGTAAGCGATCGGCTGAGCATGAGATTCGCGAGCGATCATCTTCGGAGTGGTTCCGGAAGAGACGAGGGAATGGAATCCAGAGATAGCTCCGCAAGCGATGGTGATAAAGACAAAAGGAAATAGATTTCCTGCAAATACAGGGCCTGTCCCGTCGATAAACTTTGTAAGTGCTGGCATCTGAAGCTCAGGCGCGACCCAGATGATTCCCAGTGCTAAAGCGAAGATGGTACCGATCTTAAGAAAGGTGCTCAAGTAATCTCGTGGTGCTAGTAGTAGCCACACAGGGATAACGGAGGCGATAAAGCCGTAGATGATTAAAAGCCAAGCGATTGTTTTTCCGTCTAGGGTAAACAAAGGGGCGAGTGTGGGATGGACGGATACATATTGTCCGAGGACGAGTGAAAGTAGTAGTAAACCAAATCCAATGAGTGAGGATTCTAATACTTTGCCGGGACGTATATAACGCATATAGACTCCCATAAATAGGGCGATTGGGATGGTCATCGCGATTGTAAACATGCCCCATGGTGAATCTGCAAGCGCTTTCACAACCACGAGTGCGAGTACAGCTAGCAGAATAATCATGATACTGAGTACAGCGATGAGGGCTGTTAATCCACCCACAGGTCCGATTTCTTCCCGTGCGATCTCACCAAGAGATTTCCCATTACGGCGCATCGAGCCAAATAGGATGATGAAATCTTGTACGGCTCCTCCCAATACGACCCCCACGATGATCCATAGAGTTCCGGGGAGATACCCCATCTGTGCGGCGAGGATTGGACCAACTAAAGGACCTGCTCCTGCAATAGCGGCAAAATGATGTCCAAAGAGAACCCACTTATTAGTAGGAACAAAGTCTTTGCCATCGTTATGAATCTCGGCAGGAGTCTTTCGATTATCATCTAATTGAAAAACTTTCCTAGCAAGGAAGCGACTATAAAAACGATAGGCAACCGCATAGGTACACACAGCCGCTGTTAAGAGCCAAATGGAGTTTACCCTTTCTCCGCTGTAGAGGGCAATCATGGCAAAACCTGCCGCTCCCAGCATTGAAATGAACATCCAGATTAAAATAGATCCGATTCGTTTCATTTTGTTATTCATCCTTTCCATGTGATAAAAGGTAACTATTCGCATAGAGAATAATTACCTTTACATTGGTATATTCATTTCTGCTACTCGTTTTTCCTACCTACGACTCGGAATATAGATTGACAAACTGAAATACAGAGGTTATATTATTGTTAACTAGTAAACTATAATGGAGATGCTGTTATGGCATGAACCCACATTTATTTTTGTTATATCCTTTGGATATAATATTGGTTGCGTTTATGAATATTATTTATTGGTTAACAAAAAATGAATAGTGAAAGGATGTCGTCTAACAATGCCTGATTCAGTCAAACCATTCATCCATGGAACCTATATGCGTTTTCTGCACCTTAACGAACAGAGGATGGATGCTGATCTCCATGCCTTTCTAAAAGAAGCTACAGATGACGATCTAACCCATTTTCCGAAAAACATGACAGCTGTCCACGTGATTGATTGTATTGGTCGAAATGAACCGATTAATAATACAGCGATTGCGAAGCAGATGAATTTATCGAAGGCTAATATCACCAAAATCAGTACGAAGTTGTTGCAAGGGGAATTTATTAGGCGGTTCCAATTAACGGATAACAAGAAGGAAATCTATTTCCGATTAACGCCTAAGGGGAAGCGTGTGTGTGATTTGCATGAGAAGCTGCATGTGGAGAAGGAACAGCGGTTTTATCAGTTCCTCGATTCGTTTTCGGATACAGAGCAGGAGATGATTCTAAAATTCTTGCGGGAATTGACGGGGCATATAACCGAGGAGCAAAAAGAGGGGCGGGAGGATTCATGATGGAACAGATGAACAGAGGATCTACATTTGTATTGTATCTGGTATGTATGAGTGCGCTGTTTGCATCTTTAAGCCAAAATATTTATTCTCCTATCATTCCGTTAATCAAAGACTCTTTTGGGGTGTCTGTAACGATGGTGAATATTTCTGTCTCGATCTTTATTTTGATTACTGCCATCATGCAGATCGTGCTTGGGTTTGTCATTGATTTTAAAGAGGCTAAGTCCATCTTGATTCCAGGGATGATCTTGACAATTATAGCCAGCATCGGCTGTGCGATTACACAGGACTTCACGGTGTTTCTGGTATGTCGGTCTTTGCAAGCACTCGGAACGGCTGCGATTCCGTTAATTGCGGCAACGACGATTGGCAATCTCTTTCAAGGTAGTGAGCGTGGGAAAGCGATGGGGACGTATCAGATGGTGTTATCGATTGCTCCAGTTGTCGCGCCTGTAGTAGGTGGATTTATTGGGAATCAGTACAGCTATCCCGGCATCTTCTGGTTTATTACGGTTATATCTGTGATCTTACTGTGGATCAATAGTCTTTACTTCCCGAAAGGTCAAACGAGTAAGCAAGAGCCTATCCGCATAGGGAAAGCATTATCCCATTACAAAGCGATCTTTAAAAGTAGGGTTGGAAGCTCTATTTTGATTCTAAGCTTTGTTGCCTTCTTCCTTTATTTTTCGATGATTGTCTATCTGCCTATCGTGTTAACGGATCGATATCATCTGAGCTTAGGAATAGTAGGCTTGCTTTACCTACCTATGGCATTCAGTACCATGCTTGGAAGTGTGTTTTTTAAATATATCCAAGTCAGAAAGCCACTTAAGAGCGTGCTTTTATGGGGAAATGTGGTGATGGCGTCCAGCGTTCTCTTGTTTGCTTTCACTCATCTATTTTCCTTAGTGGGTATATCGATTTCCTTGATTCTTCATGGAATGGCAGTAGGGATACTAACGCCTCTTTTTTCAACGATGATCACAAATGAATTCGAGCAACAAAAAGGGAGTGCCATCGGTATGTTTAACTTTGTCCGATATATGGGGATGGCCGCTGGTCCTATCATTTCTGGCTTTCTCTTAGCTTTCGGTAACTCCTCTATGATATTTGGATCGATGGGTGTGCTTTATCTCGTATTGGGCCTTTTTATGATGGTGAGGATGTATGCCAATCAGAAAAGGGTTGTGGAATGCAAAGGGAATGTAAAAAGGGAATGTAAAAAGGGAATGAGGGGATGATTACTTCTTCTTTCATGCTAGAAGGATTTCTTCGATTTTTAGAATTTCAGCCGCGCAAATGCTGAAGTATATCGTTGCAGTTTTGTATCTATGTCGTTCACTCATTTCGGAATGCATGTGCTATACTGTGTGGTATGAGAATTGGCTAGAATAGTACTAGAATTGATTTTTTAGTATGTACGGAGGTGGATGAGGTTTGGCTATAACCAAAACAGAGGTAGAGCACGTTGCGAATTTGGCACGCCTTACATTAACAGAAGAAGAAACGGAGCAATTTACGGATCAGTTGAACCGCATTTTGCAAATGGCAGAGAAGTTAAATGAGCTAGATACAACTGGGATTGAACCAACAAGCCATGTGTTGCCGATGGCAAATGTGATGCGGGAAGATGAGGTTCGTCCTTCGCTTCCGCTTGAGAAAGTTCTACTTAATGCGCCGGATCAAAAAGATGGTTTGGTTCGTGTGCCAGCAGTATTTGAGGGGTAGGGGAGAAGAGATATGTCGCTATTACGTGGATCGTTACAAGAGATTCATAGCCGTCTAGCGAAAAAGGAGATTACTTCAGTTGATCTTGTTCAAGAGTCATTGAAGCGGATTCAAGAAGTAGACGGAGATGTTCGCGCCTTTTTGTTAGTGGATGAAGAGGGAGCTTTAAAGCGAGCAAACGAGTTAGATGAAAAATATAGCAAAGAAGGTACGCGGGGGCTTTTGGCGAGCTTACCTGTTGGTGTAAAAGATAATATTTGTACAGAAGGCTTAACGACTACTTGCGGGAGTCAGTTACTAGCAAACTATCAACCTGTTTACAATGCAACAGTAGTAGAGAAATTACATAACGCAGATGCGATCACCATAGGAAAAATGAATATGGACGAGTTTGCTATGGGCTCTTCCAATGAAAATTCGAGCTTTTCCCCTGTACATAATCCATGGGATTTGAGCACAGTACCGGGTGGCTCGAGCGGTGGTTCTGCTGCTGCTGTGGCGGCTGGCGAAGTATATTTTGCGCTTGGTTCGGATACAGGTGGCTCGATTCGTCAACCAGCGGCGTTTACTGGTACCGTTGGTTTGAAACCTACTTATGGCTTGATTTCTCGTTACGGACTCGTGGCGTTTGCTTCTTCACTCGATCAAATTGGACCGCTTACGAAGAATGTGGAAGATTCGGCTTATGTGTTACAAGCGATTGCGGGACATGACCGGTATGATTCTACTTCGGCGAATGTAGAGATTCCAGATTATCTGTCTGCTTTGACAGGTGATGTAAAGGGGCTGCGAGTAGGGGTTCCAAAGGAAATGATGGGCGAAGGCATTGATCCAGGAGTGAAGGCTCTCATACAGAAATCGTTGGATACCTTAGAGAGTCTCGGTGCTACGATTGAAGAAGTATCCTTGCCCCATTCGGAGTATGCGGTAGCTACTTACTATTTGATTGCTCCAGCGGAAGCTTCTTCGAACTTGGCTCGATTTGATGGCGTTCGTTATGGGGCTCGGAAATATGGTGAAAACCTGATTGATCTATATCATGAGACACGTAGCAAAGGGTTTGGCCCTGAGGTGAAACGTCGTATTATGCTTGGGACGTATGCACTTAGCTCTGGTTACTATGATGCGTATTATAAAAAAGCACAACAAGTTCGTACGTTAATCGCTCAAGACTTCGAGCAATTATTTGCGAAATATGATGTGATTATGGGACCGACGACTCCGACGACAGCCTTTAAGTTGAATGAGAGAATCGATGATCCGATGACGATGTATGCGAATGATATGTGTACCATTCCGGCTAACTTGGCAGGGCTTCCGGGAATCAGTGTGCCTTGTGGATTGTCGGACGGTCTCCCTGTGGGACTGCAAATTATCGGGAAACCGTTTGCGGAATCCACACTCTTGCGTGTCGCACATGCGTTTGAGCAAGCAACGGATCGTCTGCCTGAACCAAAGTTAGGAGGGAGCCGCGCATGAGTAAGTATGAGACAGTAGTAGGATTAGAAGTACACGTCGAACTTCATACCAAAAGTAAGATTTTCTGCGGATGCTCTACAACTTTTGGTGCAGCGCCTAATACGCAGACATGTCCGATTTGTCTAGGTCATCCGGGTGTTCTTCCCGTTCTGAATCGAGAAGCGGTGAATTTCGCGATGAAGGCGGCGATGGCGCTAAATTGTGAGATTGCAACTCACTCTAAATTTGATCGTAAGAACTATTTTTATCCTGATTGTCCCAAGGCATATCAGATCTCTCAGTTTGATCAACCGATCGGGGAGAATGGTTGGCTTGAGATTGAAGTAGATGGTGTCAAAAAACGGATTGGGATTACACGTCTTCACTTGGAAGAGGATGCAGGGAAGCTGACGCATGACGACGATGCAACTTTAGTTGACTTTAACCGCGTAGGCATGCCACTCGTTGAGATCGTTTCGGAGCCAGATCTCCGTTCTCCAGCAGAGGCGAAAGCTTACTTAGAAAAGCTGAAATCGATTATTCAGTATACGGGTGTATCCGATGTGAAGTTGGAAGAGGGATCTCTTCGTTGTGATGCGAATATCAGCTTACGTCCTTACGGGCAAGAGAAATTTGGTACGAGGACAGAGCTGAAGAATCTAAACTCTTTCCGTAACATCGAGCGCTCTCTTCAATATGAAGAAGTTCGTCAAGCCAAGGCGTTAGATGCGGGAGAGACCATTACCCAACAGACGCTACGTTGGAATGAAGAAACCAATGAGGTAAAGGTGATGCGTAGCAAAGAGCAAGCGCATGACTATCGATACTTCCCAGAGCCAGATCTCGTGAGTCTGGTGATTAGTGACGAGTGGAAGGAAGAGATTCGTAGCTCGATTCCAGAGCTTCCGGATTCCCGTAAAGCTTGCTATATCAAGGATTGGGGACTTTCTGGCTATGATGCGGACCAATTGACCGTTACGCGTAATGTGGCGGACTATTTTGAGCAAACTGTACAAGCTGGGGCCGATGCGAAACTGGCGGCGAACTGGATTACTGGGGACTTGATGGGCTATCTAAATAGCCATAATTTAGAGATTCATCAGTCGAACGTAACGCCTACTTTGCTTGCTGGAATGGTCGATTTACTGCAAAAAGGAACGATTAGCAGTAAGATCGCAAAAACGGTCTTTAAAGAAATGGTCGAGACAGGTAAAGAAGCAACGAAGATCGTGGAAGAAAAAGGCTTGGTGCAGATTAGCGATGAAGGGGCGATTCGCTCTGAAGTGGTGAAGGTCATCCAAGCAAATCCACAGTCCATTGATGATTTTAAAAATGGAAAAGATCGTGCGTTAGGCTTCTTAGTTGGGCAAGTGATGAAGGCGACCAAAGGAAAAGCGAATCCACAGATGGTAAATGAAATGATTCGAGAAGAATTGAGCAAGCTATAAATGAGTCTTTGTAAGAGAGGCTCGTCCCTTTTTTTTGGGACGGGCTCCTTTTTCTATCTATCGGCTAAGGGTGATATGTCTTGTATTTACTGTATGTAGTTATCGGCGTCTTGTTTTTAGTAAATGGGATTACCCACTTATTCTCTGGTCAGGCATCCCTAGCTGTTCACTATTTTCTCCTTTTGTTATTCAGTCACGTCATTGTGAGTGAACTTTATTTAAAGAAGCCATTTGGACGAAACATTTATTTATTAGCGACTATTTTGTTGGTGGTCGATGGGATTTACCAATTCTTTATCGAGAGAAGTATCTTCGCAGGAATTATAGGTCTTTTCTTTGGCTTCTCGTTATGGCAATCCCACCAGCGTTTAAAGAGATAAGCCTTTTATGTTGAGGAGAAACAAGGAGAGTTTGCATGAAACGAAAGCCACCCGTCCAAGTAGGACAAGTGATCGAAGTAGAGATCCATGGACAAGGTCATAATGGATCTGGAGTCGGGAGATATAACGGATTCACCATATTCATATCACTAGTGGTACCGGGGGAGAAAGTGCTGGCAAAAGTATCATTGGTCAAGAAAAATTATGCCCAAGCGGATCTACTGGAAGTAATAGAAGCACATGAAAATCGAATGGAGCCCAGGTGCCCGATTTATCAAGAATGTGGGGGATGTCAATCCCAGCATTTAAGCTATCCGGAGCAGTTGCGCTTAAAAGAGCAACAAGTCCGTGATCAGTTTGAGCGGATTGGAGGTTTCCATGACCTTGCGATTCATCCGATTTTAGGGATGGAAGAGCCTTGGATCTATCGAAATAAAGCGCAGGTTCCTTTTGGACAGAATCCACAAGGGGAAATCGTAGCGGGTTTTTATGCTAACCAATCACATGAAATTATTGACTTAGAATCTTGTTATATTCAACATCCAGATAATGATGCTGTGATCCGCTTTGTGAAACAACTGGTACGAGAGTTATCAATCCCTGTTTATCATGAAAAGACACATACAGGGATTCTTCGGCATCTGATGGTGCGGATTGGTGTACATACAAATGAAATCATGGTCGTCCTCGTCACGAATGGCAAAAAGCTACCTCATAAGGAGATACTCGTTTCCAAGATTCGAGAAGCATTTCCTCAGTGTCAATCGATTGTGCAAAATGTGAATGATCGATCGACAAATGTGATTTTAGGAAAAGAGAACATCCTATTATGGGGAAGAGATGTAATTTACGATACGATCGGTGATGTGAAATTTGCGATTTCGCCTCATTCTTTCTTCCAAGTAAATCCGGTTCAAACGGAAGTTCTCTATGACCAAGCTCGGAAATTCGCGGCTCTTACAGGTGAAGAAACGGTTGTAGATGCGTATTGCGGAATTGGTACGATTGCGATGTATGTAGCCGATCAGGCGAAGCAAGTGTACGGAGTGGAGATTGTACCAGAGGCTATTGCGGATGCGAAGGAGAATGCAAAGCGAAATCAGATGTCGCATGTTCATTTTGAGGTAGGGGCAGCGGAGAAGGTAATGCCGAAGTGGCTGAATCGAGGAATTCGTCCCGAAGTAGTGATTGTGGATCCACCTCGGAAAGGCTGTGATTCGGAGCTGTTAGATGCGGTAGTGGGAATGAAGCCAGAGCGGGTTGTCTATGTATCTTGTAATCCGGCGACTCTTGCGCGGGATGCGAAGTATTTGGCAGAGTTAGGGTATGAGACGGTGGAGGTTCAACCGGTGGATATGTTTCCGCAGACAGGTCATGTGGAGTGTGTGGCGTGGATGAAGCGGGGTTGACTCGTGGGGATTGCTTTCTATGGATTGTGGGCTGGTTGAGGGTGGATAGGGAGATGTAATGCTAAGTAGGATCGCTAACATCGCAGAAGTCAAATAGACACTCCCCTCCCACTAAACTAAACTCTTGGAATCAGCACAACTTTACATAGGAAAAAGGAAGTAGAGATGCTGTTTCGCTAATTACTGCAAAGTAGGACGCAGTGGCTAAACAGCTTTCTCTCTTCCTCTATATTAATGCTTGATTTTGCTTAACGATCAAAAATCACCATCATTCTGACTATCTACAACTGCTTCTTCCCCTACATCCCGCAGAATCTCAATAAATCCATTCGTACCATCCACCCGAATATACTGCCCATCCTTCAATCTCGTTGTCGCATTCTCTACACTGACAACTGCCGGAATTCCATACTCTCTTGCTATAACAGATCCATGTGTCATTAAGCCGCCTATTTCGGTGATCAGTGCTGTTGCCGATTGGAAGAGCGGAGTCCAACCCGGATCTGTGTAGGGTGCAACGAGGATTTCTCCTTTGTTTAGCTGCCCTTCTGCTAAACTACGAACGACCTTTACATAACCCTCTGCAACCCCAGCAGATACAGGGATTCCGATTAAAGCACCGGGCGGGGCGTGTTCGTTGCTTTGTTCAGGTGTGAAAATCTCTCCATCGCTTGTTATGATGTGGGGCGTCGTACATTTTTGATACCGAGACTCATGCTCTTTTCGCGACTGAATGAGTTCTTTGGCATCGGGTAAATGATTTTCTAGAAGAGCGATGATTTCGTCTAGAGATAAATAAAAGATGTCTTCTATATGATCGAGCTGGCTTTGTTGGCATAACGTAGCGGATTCTCCTATAAACACTTTCCTAAAAAGATCGAAATACTGGATCATGATGTACTTGGGAAACTCACGGATGCCTACCGTATTTCGGAAGATGCGAAGCAATTTGGATGCTTTTTTGGCTTTTCGTGATCCACCAGGAAGTGCTTTCAAACGTGTTAACAAGTTATCGATTGCTTCGTTTGCTTCCAGTTCCCCGCGTTTAAATCTCTCCCAGTGCTCTCCGGGAGCATTGGTCTGGATGTGGCCGAGGATCGCTGGAATCAAGATCATCGGGGCTTCTCGATAACGGGATCGCGTTAGATCGATCTCACCCGGTCCTCTCATTCCATAGGTCTCCATGAATTGGATCCATGATGTTAGAAATGCATCTCCACCTGGAATATTGTGTAATCCCACGTAAAACGTACCATTGTCAGCTGTTTTTAAATATTCCATCACGTCAGGGTGATCTCTTAACACATCGGCTAAGTCGCCCACCATTAAGCCCATCTCACTGGTTATATTACCAGGTGGAGATTTGTGGATAGCGGGGTCTAGCTTTTCGTGTAACCATTTTTCTACTTTCTTTTCTAGGATACCCAGCGTCATAAAGCCCGCATATGTGTAGGTCAGAGCGTTACCAAAACATTTGGGACCAAAGAAGGTGCCTAGTAATTCTTGAATATATCGAATGCGGTCGACTCCAGATCGGCGAGATACTTCTTCTGTATACTTGTTTAGCACAGCCTGATAGTCTGATTTAGCACGTGTTTGGATCAAATCGGGATCCTCAAAATAAATCACTTTGAGCGAGCGCGGAATCATTTTTGTAAAGAATCCAATCATGGATTTATAGGTTTTGATCGCTTTTCGTAACTTGCCTCGCTTAGGCGCTTGCTTTTCGATTTCTCCATCTAAGATCGCTTTTTTAAGAGCCGAGAGACTCGCATCCTTCGTTTTATTCTGGAGAATTTTTTGGCGAGCACGTTTGATATAAAGGAATTCGGAGATATCCATAAACAATCGACCGCCTGCTTCTACTAAGACGGAGCTTTCGGTACGATCTGCTGTTTTTCCGTAAGGAAACATGGTCTTCCAAACAGATCTACCGAGTGGTCTCATGTAATCGGTCATCATTTGACCATGACCGACTGAATAGAAAATACGGTATTGTTGATCCCGAGGAGCTGGGACTGGATATAAGGAAGTGATGGGACGGGCTTGAAGGATGTAGAATTGGTCACCGCACAAGCACCATTCGATATCTTGTTCAGAACCAAAGTGTTGTTCAATTTCCCGCCCAATGGTTGCTAATTCTTTGATTTTTTGATCGGAAAGTGCTTGGGTCTCTTGTAATTCTAGATCTATTTCCCTGCACTCAGTTCCGCCTTCTTCTTGAGCGAAGATTCCTTTATCCTTCTTAGAAATTTGTTTGTGGATAATCTGATTGTCTCGTACTTTATAAAGATCAGGGGTTACCATCCCAGAGACAAACGCTTCTCCAAGTCCAAACCCAGCATCAATCGAGGTCGTTTTTCGGTGTCCCGTAATGGGGTCAGCAGTAAAGAGAATGCCTGAGACATCGGGAAATACCATCTTTTGTACGACGATTGATAGGAAGACAGAGTGATGATCGAAACCGTTTTTAGAGCGGTAAATGATTGCCCTGTCTGTAAAGAGAGAGGCCCAACATTTCCTAACGGTATCGAGCAATTGATCCTTTCCTTTTACATGGAGATAGGTGTCTTGTTGTCCTGCAAAGGATGCAGTAGGTAAATCCTCCGCTGTTGCGCTAGAGCGAACGGCATAAGAATCAGTTGTCCCAAGATCTTCCCAAGCACGGATGATTTCGGATTCAACGGTTGGATCCATTGGCAGAGTTAAAATATGTCCGCGGATCATTTCGGAAACGAGTTGAATGACATCGAGGTGTTCAGGGTCCGTTTGGTCGAGCATCTCAAGGAAATCATTCATTCGTTTACTTGTGGACAGGATTTGCTGATAAGCGTCCACGGTAATGCAAAACCCAGGCGGAACTGGAAAGCCAGCTTGTGTTAATTCGCCGAGATTGGCTCCTTTTCCACCCACGACATCGATGCTATCCCGGTTTGTTTGCTCAAAATACGAAACATATTTCAAAACGATCTCACCTCAGTATCTGTAGGAGTATTTTTCATTAACTCCATTTTTTATTTTCTTACTAAGTATATTGTCTAACCCACATAGAAAGACTTCCATAAGCAAAAGAGTTACCCATATAAATGGATAACTCTTTCTTATGGAAGTGTAGTTGTAATTCATTTTGCTTAAAAAATGAATGGGTGGCGCTATTGATTATGATTCTCAATTTCATTATATGATGAATTGAGAAACTGTCAATAGGGAAATGTAAATGAATCAATGTTTCAAAGTTTACTTGACCTTTTGACAATATCGTGTTATTTCTAGGAAAAAGCAATGTGTAAGCGCTTATTAGTGTGTCGCATATAGCTCCTAAAAAATAGAAAAAGTAGGTTTATCGAAGGGTTATAAAGAGAAAGAATGAGTGTAGATGTAAAGACGAATACATTCGACTAGAACACAACATGTAGGTGGTGGATGTAATGGGCGTCCTCATATGCTTGGACCCAGGTCATGGTGGGACAGACAGTGGGATGGTGGGCTCCATGTTTTTAGAGAAGGACGTATGCCTAGATTTAGCTCATCGGATTGAGAGAGAGCTACAGAAATTTGAAGGCATCGATGTCACTCTCACTCGTCGATATGATGTTGACTTGACGAATAACGAGAGAGCTGGTTGGGCTAACCAGAGGAAGGCTGATTTATTTGTAAGCCTGCATGCGGATGGGATGTTAGACCGAGATCAAAGTGGATTTAGTACGTATGTGAGTGTGATTGCGGGGTCAAAAGTTCGTAGAGTACAGTGCTTTTTGCATAATCAAGTTACTCGTTTTTTACGTAGGTTTGGAATATGTGATTTGGGAAAGCGGAATGATACGGAATCAAAAGGTGGACAGATTATTGAATTGCGTAGTGCTGATATGCCAGCGATTACGTTAGCGCTATCTTCTTTGCCAAAGGGGCAAAATGATGAACTATTTAGTGATTTATCTTTTCGAGATCAGTATGCTAAATGTATTGCATGTGGTTTGGCAAGTATTTATGAATGTCAGACGAAGGATTCACTCGATTCTTTTTAATGGACTTATACTATTTTTTGCACAGACTCACTCTTATTTCCTTACAGGAAGAGTGAGTCTGTGCTTTTATTTTTCTACCATTTGTTACACAATCAAGGGGAGTGCGCGATTGGCTATTTATGGTACTATAGAATAGTAAGACGAAGGGAGAGGGAAGAGTATGAAAAAGGGTTATGTCCTATTAGAAGATGGTAACAAATTGGAGCTGGAATTTTATGATGAAGCAGCTCCGAATACAGTAGCTAACTTTGAAAAGTTGGCAAATGAAGGTTTTTATGACGGGCTTAACTTCCATCGTGTCATTAAAGGCTTTGTTTCTCAAGGAGGCTGTCCACAAGGTACAGGAGTTGGCTCAGCTGGCTACCAAATCAAATGTGAAACAGCAGGAAATCCACATAAACACGTAGCAGGTGCTTTATCCATGGCTCACGCAGGAAAAGACACAGGCTCTTGTCAATTCTTTGTCGTTCATGAACCACAACCTCATCTAGACGGTGTACATACTGTGTTCGGCCAAGTTACCAGCGGACTCGAGCACGCACAAAACATGAGACAAGGCGAAGGCATTAAAGAAATCCGTGTACAAGGATAGTAAAAAGAGAAGCTAAGGGCGATCATATCACGCCCTTAGCTTCTCTTTTTTGCTCCAATATTTGGCTTGAAAGCGTCGATAATTGAACCTATTATCATATTTCTAAATCGATCGCAACTATGTTAAGATAAAGTTGGAAATACTAACAGAGAAGATGGTTTTTGAAAATGGAACCAACACTACCTGGTTCTTTTTTTCATGGCGGTAAATTATATAGGAAAAAGGTATTTTTGTATTTCTGTTGAATTTATGCTTTGAAAAATAAAAGAAAAAATTGTTTCCTTCTACTCTGAGGAGGTTACCCATGCAATTGAATAAGTTAAAACAAAGAGAACTTGAGCAACTCTTTCATGCCGTTTTAAAACTAGAGACGATGGAAGAATGTTATCGCCTGTTTAATGATCTGTGTACAGTTGGAGAAGTGAAATCGATCGCTCAACGATTAGAAGTAGCGAGAATGCTAGAAGAAGGCTGTACGTATAACCAGATTGAATCAGAGACAGGAGCAAGTACTGCTACGATCTCACGTGTAAAGCGCTGTCTCCATTATGGAACAGAAGGCTATCAGTTGGCGCTAGAACGCCTTCGTGAAGATGGCTTATTAAAGAAAGAGGATTAACGAAATAGGTTAGGGGTCCCGCTTTTTTTGGCGGGGCTTTTCTTGTGATGGTATAATATGGGATAAGACGATGGCGGTGGTCATGATATGTTAGTAGAGCGGATGCAAACGTGGCGTCATGTATTTAAGCTAGATCCCAATCGTCCGATTGAAGAAGGGATGATTATTCGCTTGCTACAATCGGGTACGGATGCGATTATCGTTGGTGGAACGGATGGCATTACCTATCAAAACACACATGATTTAATGAGACGGGTCAAACAAACCTCACTTCCGTGCGTACAAGAAATTTCAAATGCGAAAGCCGTGGTTCCTGGATTCGATGGATTTTGTATCCCGGTTGTATTGAATACAAACGATACCGAATGGTTGATCGGGGCTCATCAAAAAACCATGAAGGAATTTGGTGAGTGGATACCGTGGAATCAAGTAGCAGTAGAAGGATATGTCGTACTAAATCCCGAAGCAAAAGTAGCACAACTAACTGGAGCACAGACGTCGTTAACGCATGACGATATTTTGGCATATGCGCAGATCGCGGAGCACCTATTTCGCCTTCCTTTTTTTTATCTAGAATATAGTGGGGTGTACGGAGATGCCCGGGTGGTACAAGCTACCGCTCAGAAGCTTAAGAATACGAAGCTCATCTATGGGGGCGGGATTCGCTTAGAAAATCAAGCGAGAGAAATGGCGCAGTTTGCCGATATCGTAGTGGTGGGGAATCTCATTTATGATGATATAGAAGTAGCACTTCAAACGGTATCGTGGGTTAAAGAGACGAAACGGATTCGATAAGGGGAAGGGGGCAGCGTTTACTGATTCGTGGTAGGCGCGATCATGATATGCAATCATATACTTCATCTATACATACACTTTTAAACGGATTAAATCCGACACAAAAGCAGGCAGTGGAAACGACTGAGGGGCCTGTTCAGTTAATCGCAGGAGCAGGCAGTGGGAAGACGAGAGTTCTTACTCATCGTGTGGCTTATCTGTTGGCAGAGAAAAGTATTCATCCATGGAATATCCTAGCGATCACCTTTACCAACAAAGCGGCACGGGAGATGAAGGAGCGAATTGGTAAGCTTGTAGGCTCTGCGGCGGAAGATATTTGGGTTTCTACTTTTCACTCGATGTGCGTGCGGATTTTGCGTAGAGATATTGATCGAATTGGATATTCGAGGAATTTTACGATTTTAGATACATCGGATCAGTTGACGGTTATTAAGCAGGTATTAAAAGAGGAAAACTTAGACCCGAAGAAATTTGAACCCAGAACCATTTTAAATAAAATTAGTTCCGCTAAAAACGCTCTACGAACACCTGCGCAAATGCAACTTCATGCGTCTACTTTTTTAGACGAAGTGGCGGGACAAATCTATGAGAAGTATCAACATAAGCTTAAAACCAATGAGTCTCTCGACTTTGATGATTTACTGATGAAAGCGGTGGAATTGCTTTCTACCGTTCCAGAAGTGAAAGAGTTTTATCAACGGAAATTTCAATATATCCATGTGGATGAGTATCAAGATACCAACCATGTACAGTATACCCTGGTAAAACTATTGGCTGAACATCATCAAAATGTGTGTGTAGTAGGGGATAGCGATCAGTCCATTTATCGCTTCCGAGGTGCAGATATCACCAATATTTTGAACTTCGAACGCGATTATCCTCAAGCGACGATGATCAAGCTGGAGCAGAATTATCGGTCAACCCAAAAAATCCTAGAGGCGGCTAACGTCCTGATTGCAAATAATACAGAGCGGAAGCCTAAAAGTCTGTGGACGGATAATGATGCTGGGAAGCCAATCATGGTGATGGAATCCGGAAATGAACATGAAGAAGCGTATTATGTAGCGGAACAAATTTTACAGGGACATCGTGAGGGAGTTCCGTACCGAGATTTTGCGATCTTGTATCGGACCAATGCGCAGTCTCGTGTGTTAGAGGAAGTGATGCTAAAAGCAAATATTCCGTATCAAGTAGTAGGCGGAATTAAGTTCTACGAACGAAAGGAAATTAAGGACCTTTTAGCCTATCTGCGTCTAATCGTAAACCCTGATGACGATTTAAGCCTTACACGTGTGATTAACGTGCCTAAAAGAGGAATCGGCGCGGCAACATTGGAGAAGATTGCTCAGTATGCTACGGCACAAGGCTTGTCCCTATTCCGCTCGATTCTAGAAGCAGAGCAGATCGGACTTACGAAGCGAGTCATGACCACGTTGTATGAGTTTACTTCCTTGATTCAACAAATGCACGCGATGATTGAGTATTTATCAGCCGTGGAGTTGACGGAAGAGATTCTCCAACGATCGGGCTACCGTGAAGAGCTGAAACGAGAGAAAACGATTGAAGCAGCTAGCCGTCTAGAGAACATTGATGAGTTTGTGTCTGTTGCGCAGGAATTTGAGAAGCGGAGTGAGGATAAAACGCTCATTACATTCTTAAGTGATTTAGCACTTGTCTCAGATGTGGATCAATTAGATGAAAACGGCATGGTAGATGAGAGTAACAAAGGTGACCAAGTTGGAATGATGACTTTGCATAGTGCAAAGGGATTAGAGTTCCCACATGTGTTCTTAGTTGGGATGGAGGAAGGCATTTTTCCGCATTCTCGCTCATTGGATGATGAGTCTGAGATGCAGGAAGAGAGGCGCCTTGCTTATGTCGGAATTACGCGTGCAGAAAAAGAGCTACACCTAACATATGCTCGTGCTCGCTCTATTTACGGACGTACCAGTATGAATCTGCCTTCTCGTTTTCTAAAGGAACTTCCAACTGAAATCGTAGAGCGAATCGGCAATCAACGCACAAGTACGACGACTACGGTACAACGCCGCCCTATGAGTACGAAGGCTCAGCCAGTTGGTAGCTGGGTTGTGGGTGATAAAGCGGAACATAGTAAATGGGGAACGGGGACTGTGGTTCAAGTGTCGGGTGAGGGAGAAAATACCGAGTTAAATATTGCCTTCCCTACGCCAGTGGGTGTGAAGAAGCTACTTGCTAAGTTTGCCCCGATTACCAAAGCTGAATAATCAGGAGGTCTGAACCGTTGACGATTCAAGAAGCGGGCCAGCGTGTGGAGGAGCTTCATCGTTTGCTCCATCGTTATAACTATGAATACCATGTGTTAGATCAACCAACGATTGAGGATAGCGAGTATGACCAGTTATTGCGTGAACTAGTCGAGATCGAAAATCGTTTCCCAGAGCTATTAACTTCAGACTCCCCTTCCCAGCGAGTAGGGGGGACTCCGCTCGCTCATTTCGAAAAAGTAGAACATCTAAGTCCGATGCTGAGTCTAGGAAATGCATTCGATGAACAAGGTCTCCGTGATTTCGATGAGCGGATTCGGCGGATGACGGGTGAGGCTACTATTCGTTATGTATGCGAATTAAAAATCGATGGATTAGCTGTTTCATTACGCTATGAGGATGGGCGCTTTGAACTGGGAGCCACTCGTGGAGACGGTGAAACCGGGGAGAATATTACCGGGAATCTAAAAACGATTCATTCGATTCCGCTGCGTTTGACCGAGCCGCTTTCGATCGAGGTTCGTGGCGAGGCGTATCTGCCTAAAAAAGAATTTGCACGGATTAACCAGCAAAAAGAGGAGCGCGGGGAACCACTATTTGCTAACCCTCGTAATGCGGCGGCTGGTTCGCTTCGGCAATTAGATCCCAAGCTGGCTGCGGAACGTGCGTTAGATATCTTTTTGTACGGAATGGGTGACCTGTCAGGGCTTGATATACACACTCATACAGAGTCCCTTAACTTCTTGACCCATCTGGGGTGCAAAGTAAATCCAGAATTCCGTACAGTGGATGATATCGATGGCGTGATCGAATACATAGAGAGTTGGCAGGCAAAACGTCCTGATCTCGGTTATGAAATTGATGGAATCGTGATTAAAGTGGACGATCTTGCGTTACGGGAAGAGTTAGGATTTACCGCAAAAAGCCCCCGTTGGGCGATTGCTTACAAGTTTCCAGCAGAAGAGTCTGTCACGATCTTAGAGGGAATTGAGATCAATGTAGGTCGTACGGGTGTTGTAACCCCGACTGCATTGCTAGCCCCTGTAAGCTTGGCGGGAACTGTGGTCAAACGAGCGTCCCTTCATAATGAGGACTTCATTCGGGAAAAAGGGGTGATGATCGGTGACCATGTCATCGTCAAAAAAGCGGGGGATATTATTCCAGAAGTAGTAATGGTTTTAACCGATAAACGGACTGGAAATGAATATCCCTACGAGATGCCTACTCATTGCCCAGAGTGTCAAAGTGACCTTGTACGTTTAGAAGGGGAAGTGGCTCTTCGCTGTGTTAATCCGCAATGTCCTGCTCAAACTCGAGAAGGAATCATTCACTTTGTCTCCCGTGGCGCAATGAATATTGATGGTTTAGGAGACAGAGTTGTCACCCAGTTATTTGAAGCGGGTCTGATTCAAGGAGTAGCCGACTTATATACTTTGACCCGAGAACAACTTATCTCCTTAGAGCGGATGGGTGAGAAATCGGTGCAAAACTTGCTTTCAGCGATCGAAGAGAGTAAAAAGAACTCTCTAGAGAAACTACTCTTTGGCTTAGGGATCCGCTTTGTTGGGGCAAAAGGAGCGAAAATCCTAGCCCAGCATTATCTGGATATCGATGCCATCATGGTTGCTACAGAAGAAGAGCTCATCGAACTCGAAGAGATTGGAATTAAGATGGCGGGAAGCATTGTTGCCTATTTTGCCAATCCAGAAGTGCGTCACATGATTGAGCAATTGCGCCAAGCAGGAGTGAACCTAACTTTCACTGGAGGAGCAGTCCGTGCAGCAGGAGTCGCCGAGAGTCCGTTCAGCGGGAAAACAGTGGTGATTACGGGCACACTGGAAACCCTCTCTCGCAGTGAAGCAGGAGACTTGTTAGAAACACTAGGAGCGACTGTCACAGGAAGCGTTAGCAAAAAGACAGACTATGTAATCGCGGGTGAAAAGGCAGGCTCTAAACTAGATAAGGCAGAAAAACTAGGAATAAATATTTTAGATGAAGCTACTTTTCTATCTATGTCCATGAAATAAAGTAGAAAAATATCAAAAATATTTATTAACTATATATATCTATTATGGTGTATGATAGTAATGCTTTAAAATGGAATTTGAAATCGAAAATTGGTTGGATCATTGGTTGTCAATTTATTATTTTAAGGGAATTGCCAAACGGTAATTCTCTTTTTTTCTTGAATAGAAGTATCGTTAATGTTAGATGAAAAGATAAAGGGTGAGGTATGGTTGAGGAAATTTGCAATCATGTTAGGTTTTTGTTTACTAGGTAGCACCTTAACTTCGTGTGCGTTACCAATCGCAATATCCAACTATATAAATTCAACTGAACATGAATCAGATGGTAGTAAGAAGATTGAATATACGGATGAGGCGAAAAAGAATGGATTTACATTGGAAAAACCGACAACGGGGAAAGTCATAGGGAAAGAGGAGTTCTTAGTTCAAGGATCTCTTGCGGAATCAAAAGCAGGAGATAAAATATCTGTTTGGGTTTCAAAAGATGGTCTATCTGGGGAAAAAAAAGTTGCGATAAAGGATAAAAAGTTTCATGAAGCCATTCCTCTTTACTATGGTAAGGGGAGTCATCAGGTGGAAATCATGATGGAAACCAATGGTTACAACGTAACTGTTGCCAAATTTACAGTAGATAATACTTCCGATGTGCAACAAACACCTATAAAATATAGTAAGCCTTATAAAGCAAATGGGATTACACTCGATCAACCCATTGCAGGTGGGAAAACCTATGATGGCAAAGTACTATTACAGGGAACGGTTGCACCTCCTTCCAAGGATGCAAAACCGGTAAAATATCTGGTTGTTCATGCAGAAAAAGACAAAGACACATCGATGTACTATCTTCCAGTCGAGAATCAAAAATTCTCCCAATGGATTCCATTGCGATTTGGAGCTGGGGAGTATGTAGTAGGTCTCTCGTTAGATGAGGGCGGCGAGTATTTTACTCCTCTTGTAGACATAGACGTGAAAAACTCAGTAACGGCTGATTTACGTGACTTATTACCTGGAAGCGGTATTGAGTCTGATAATCCTGAAATCATTTCTCTGAGTAAAAAAATTACGACCAACACGAACTCACCGATGGAAAAAGCACGAGCGATCTATAAGCACGTTGCGACAAATGTATCTTACGATCTGAAAAAGAAAGATAACTATTGGGATGATGGTGCATTAAAGACGTTACGAGAGGGTAAAGGAATATGCCATGATTATACCCTTACCACGATTGCCCTTCTGCGTGCGAGTGAAATTCCTGCGCGATATATCGGGGGCGATGCAGGGGAACCTCATGCTTGGGTAGAAGCAAAGATTGGGGATAAGTGGATTACGATGGATCCAACATGGGGTTCAGGCTATTCGGTTGGAAAGAAATTTGTAAAGGCATATGACCCATCCTATTTTAATCCAAACCCCGCTTCTTTTAAGAAGACTCATAAGAAACCTGAAGTTATTTACTAAAATCGATTAATCAAAGAATAAAGGGGTAAGAGGAGAGGGACACCGTAATGGTAATTCCTCTTTTTTACTAGAGCTGAGAAGATAAAGGGTGAGGTATAGTTGAGAAAACTTGCAATCATGTTAGGTTTTTGTTTACTAGGTAGCACCTTAACTTCGTGTGCGCTACCAAATGCAATATCCAATTTTGTGGATTCAATTGAACATGAAACAGGCGGAAGTAAGAAGATTGAATACACAGATGAGGCGAAAAAGAGTGGGTTTCTATTAGAACAACCGACAACGGGAGCAGGTATAGGGAAAGATGAGTTTCTCATTCAAGGATCTATTGCAGAAACAAAAGCAGGGGATCAATTATTAGTCCGGATTTCCAAAGAGGGTCAGGTTGGGGAGAAGGTTATTTCCATTAAGGATAAAAAATTTCGTCAACCAGTGCCCCTATTCTATGGGAAGGGGAAGCACGAGGTTGAAATCTTAATTCCTGATCCTTCTAAGAAAAACTATTATTTCTCCGCAGCTCGATTTACTGTAGAAAATACCTCTTCTATACAACAAGTCCCGATGAGATACAATCCTAGCTTTTATAAAGAGTATGGGGTTACATTAGAGCAACCCATTGCAGGTGGGAAAATCTATGATGGCAAAGTGCTCTTGCAAGGATCTGTAGAGCCTCCTTCCAAAGATACGAAACCAGTAAAGTATCTCGTTGTTCGTGCGGATAAAGGAGAAGACAAATCAAATTATTACATTCCAGTCAAAGATCAAAAGTTTTCTCAATGGATCCCGTTGCGATTTGGAGCTGGAGATTATAAAGTGCAACTTACTGTAGGAGACTTGCATTATTCCCCTGTTGTAAGTTTTGAAGTAAAGAATTCAGTAACGGCTGATTTACGTGACTTGTTACCAGGAAGCGGTATGGAGTCTGATAATCCTGAGATCATCTCTCTGAGTAAACAAATCACAGCCAACGCGAGTTCGCCAATGGAGAAAGCGCGAGCGATCTATAAGCATGTTGCTACGAATGTATCCTATGATTTGAAAAAGAAAGATAACTATTGGGATGATGGTGCCATCAAGACGTTACGAGAGGGTAAAGGCATATGCCATGATTATGCCCTTACGACGATTGCTCTGCTCCGTGCCAGTGAAATTCCTGCCCGATATATTGGAGGCAATGCAGGGGAGCCTCATGCTTGGGTTGAGGCGAAAATTGGTGATAAGTGGATTACGATGGATCCGACGTGGGGTTCAGGCTATTCGGTTGGAAAGAAATTTGTAAAAGCGTATGACCCATCCTATTTTAATCCAAACCCCGCTTCTTTTAATAAGACTCATAAGAAATCTGAAGTTATTTACTAAAAATGATCAACTGTATTCATACCATTCATCAAGGATTGGTGTGAATATGGTTTTTTTGTATTAACAGACTTTGGAATATAACAAAGAAGTAAGGATGTTGTAAGATAAAACGATAGAACAGATAGTTGGTTTCTTTTAGGATAGAGTAGAGATTCTTTATATAACGAGGATTTCGTGCGTTCTACCCATTCCTTTGGTATACTACACGAGTTGACGGATATCGTCATATTCGGAGGTGTACTAGGATGTCTAAGACGACCCTATTTCAACATGTTGTCACTCCTGAAGAAGATGGGGAGTTGCTCGAAACCGTTTTACGAAAGCAATTTCGGTTTTCGAGGCGGATGATGCGTGTTCTTAAGCATGAGAAGCGAGTTTGGGTAAATGGAGAATGGACTTTCTTTCGAAGTCGGGTGAAAGAGATGGACCTGATTCGAATTGAATTGAATATTGCGGAAGACGTGGAGTATATTTCTCCTGAAGAGGTTCCTTTTACAGTGGTCGATGAAGATGAGGATCTGATCGTGGTAAATAAGCCACCAAATACAGTCGTTCATCCTACTGGCTCTCATCAACACGGAACACTTGCAAATGGGTTAATTTATTATTGGCAACAGCGGGGAGAAAATCATAAGATCCGTCCGGTTACGCGATTAGATAAAGATACATCTGGCTTGATGGTACTAGCAAAACATGCTTACGGTCATGCCTTTCTAGCAGATCAAATGGCAAAAAAACGATACGAACGAAGTTATTTCGCGATCGTTCACGGGAATCTCATTCATGACAGAGGAACGATCGACCTTCCCATTGGAAAAGTTCCGGATGTACCTCTGCTCCGATTTATTGACTTTAGCGAGGAAGGAAATAGGGCGGTTACCCACTATGAAGTAATCGAACGATTTCCCCATGCTTCTGTCTTGCGTCTATGGCTCGAAACAGGTAGAACCCATCAAATTCGGGTTCACCTCTCTTCCATTGGACATCCCATTATCGGAGATGAGCTTTATGGGCACGGAGAGGAAGAGAAGCATCTGATCGGTAGGCAAGCACTACATGCGAAGTCGCTTAAAATTTACCATCTGCGAAAAAGGGACTGGGTAGCATGGGAAGCACCGATCCCTGAAGATATGAAGCAATTACTTCATACACTTCGTAAGGACTCATAAACGGTACCCTACAGGCAAGTTTTAGGGGATATATAGTCGGGTAAGAGTAGATTGCGATATAATAAAAATTAGTTCTTATTTTCCTTATTCTTGTCTCTTAAAATACCAAGACAGGCAAAACCAGAAAGCAGAAAAGAGAATACCATAGAAAAATAGGTCCCATCCGCTCGTAAACCCTAAAAAGATAGACAGTAAGATCCCTGCGATTCCTGTAAAACGACATGCAAAAACAGCAGCATTCGTATTCATATATTCTTCACCTCATTCCCTATCATAAGTGCTTTTTAGATGGATAACAAGCCAGTAGGGGGAGGCTAGACGTTGTTTTGCAAGTAAGTTATGGGAGTCGAAGTTGGGAATTTTTCAAGGAGGTTTGAATCTATGAATCTATTTAGGAGGAGTAAAGACACTAGTCAGAGCTCCAGATCATCGGGATCGGCACCATTGGTTCAATCTCAAACGAAACGTGCCTCGGGCTCTCGTATCGCGAGAAGAAAATCAAGTGGTGGAAGCTCGAATGGCAAAACTGGTTTTCAAAAATTGTTTACACTGAAATGGATCGGTATCGTATTTGCTACCGCTATGTTACTAGTAGTGGGGATGTATGTCACGATTTCGGCGATGGGTGTAGTATATCCGATTAATAAATTAGATCAGATCTTGGCCTCATCCGTACTCGAAGATGCAGACGGGAAAAAGATTCCGGTTAGTGATGACGAGTATCGCGACTATATTTCATTAGATGATATAAAAAAGGTAAACCCACTTTTGCCACAAGCATTTGTGAAGGTGGAAGATAACCGGTTCTATGAGCATAAAGGTGTCGATTATTGGAGTATGGGTCGTGCGATGGTGACGAACCTCATTGCGATGGAAAAAAGGCAAGGTGGTAGTACGCTCACGATGCAGGTTGCGGGGAATGTAATCTTAAATGACCGGAAGAAGACATTTTCACGGAAATTGATGGAGATTGGAACCGCATGGAACTTGGAGTTAGAAGCGGGGAAAGATAAAATCCTCGAAGCGTACCTCAACTATATTAGCTTCGGTGGAAAAGCCCGTGGAATCAAAGCAGCTTCCCTCTTCTATTTTAATAAAGATATTAGTAAAGATAAATTAGAAGTCGCGGAGATTGCCTATTTAGCAGGATTACCTAAGGCCCCAACCCGATATTGTGGCTTTTGTGGGAAGGAAAATGCTGAGCGAGGCGAAAAACGTGCACAAACGACTTTATATGTAATGTCGCATGATGATGATGGCGCAAAGCCGATTATTACCACGGATCAATACGAAAAAGCAAAGAAGCATAAATTCAAATGGACGACCGATTATCGGGATAAATACTTAGCTGGTAAAAGCTCACAATTAAATTCTGCTTTTATCACGCAAGTAAAAGCAGAACTAAAAGAGGACTACGGATATTCAGACGAAGAAGTTGAGAATTTAAGTACACTCGGGCTTCAGATTAAAACCCGTCTAAACCAAAATGTGCAGAAAGAAACGCAAGAAGCACTCAATAATCTCGACAAAACCAGTTCCCAGCTCCAGGGAGGAACGGTTACGTTAGATAAAGATGGTTATATCGTTGCCATCGGTGGTGGGAAGAATTATAAACCGGGTGATTTAAATAAAGCATTTAGCGATCCGAAACAACCGGGTTCATCGATTAAGCCGTTAACGGTATTTGCTCCTGCGATGGATTTAAACAAGGATAAAGTGAATCCGTATACGACCGTAGAAGACCGTAAACAGGATTTCGGCGGTGGATACTCTCCAGATAATGCAGATGGACGAGAGCATGGTACGGTTCCCCTACAAGAAGTGGCTAAGAAGTCTTATAACTTAGGGACACTAGACACCTTACAAAAATACGTGGGAGTTAGTAAAGCGTTCCAATATACGGAAAAATTGGAGCTAGGACTCGACCCCAAAACGGATAAAAATATGGGTGCTCTCGGCTTAGGCGGCGTTGGTAAAGGGGTAACTCCTTTACAAATGGCTCAAGCTTACACCGCATTCCCTAACAATGGAGTTATGAAGCATGCGCGGACGATTGTGGAAGTCCAAGAGCCTGCGGATGGGAAGCTAAAAAAGAAACCATTAGAAGATAAGGCGAAAAAGAGGTTGGAAGATAAAAAGATTTATGAACCTCAAGCGGCTTACTATACTCATAAGATGCTACAAGAAGTAGTGAAATCTGGAACAGCAACGGGTGTGAAATCAGGGAATCAGCCTGTTGCCGGTAAGACAGGTACAACCAACGAAAACAAAGTAGCTTGGTTTGTCGGCTATACACCGCGCTATGTAACGGCGGTTATGGTATATAACACGAAGCCTGAGAAGAAAGTAACTGCTTTATCAGGTGGTAGAGTTCCGGTTAGCGTATTTAACGACATTATTCAAGCGGCAGAAAAAGGTCAAAAGGCTCTTGAATTTACCCGCCCAGATGGAGTAAAAGATCCAGACCCACCATTTGAGCTGAGCAAGGTGAATTTGACTGGTAACTTTGATTCTGTTAAGAATGAAGCCATTCTGAATTGGTCTGTACCGCAAGATATGCAAACGCCTCGTGTTCGCTATGAGATCTATCGTATAGACGGTGGAGAGAAGAAAGTCCAAGATGCTGCCTTTAGTGATACCTCGATTCGAGTCCCATTAGACGGGGAGTCAGGTAACAGCTTCCAGTTTAAAGTAAAGGTGATTGATGGAGAGACAGGGCAGTCAGTAGATTCTAATACAGTTACTGTGACCCCATCTGGATCAGGAGAACAGAAAGAAAGCAAGAAAGACAAGGGTTTCTTTGACTGGCTAACTGATTGGTAGAGAAAAACGAAGAAAAAGCTAGGATACCTTTGAGGTCCTAGCTTTTTTATCAATGTTCAAGGAAATGTCACCGCATATTTAGAATTTGCCTACAGAATGGGGAATTCTTCGGTTGCATCTCTGAGCGGTCTAATGTACTCTAATGAAGAAAATAAGGGGTGTAATGATGAAGGATTTCCTATCAGATAACATGCTTTTTGTAAATGTTAAAAATCGGAATAAAATTGAATTTTTTTACATAGGAGGTTGAAGAAATGAGTGATTATCCACGCAATTCGCGTAGCCATAACCATCAAGGCTCCAACTTCCAAGAGTCATCTCGAGCAGGTACGAGTCGTTCGGGAGGACGAATGAGCCGACTTCAAGCGATAAATGGTTCGAGTCAAGATGGGGATTCGGTATCATCTAGCTCGGAGCGAGGGGCTCGGAGTCGCGCCAGTCGAGCAGGTAAGGGAGCAGGTGGAAGACGTTCCCAACAGACAGGTGGCAAGAAGGGACGCAGTGGCTGGAGAAAGTATATTAATTTGAAGACGATCGGGGCTACCTTGGGGATTCTATTTCTCATCGGGGCTGGAGTTCTTACATATTTTTTCGTATCAGTACCACCGATGTCGATAGATAAATTAAAAGAAGCTAACAAGAGTTCGAGTGTTGTAATGGACAAAGATAATAAGGTTATTGGCAATATTGGAGATCGAAAACAACAATTTGTCTCGCTTAAAGACTTGAAGGAACATAATCCGATGTTGGTCGAAACCCTTGTGAAAACAGAGGATGCTCGGTTTTATAAGCATGGTGGTGTTGACTATCAAGGCTTAGGAAGGGCTGTATACCAAAATATTTTAAATCCGGGTAAAGGTGGCGGTGGTGGTACACTTGCGATGCAGCTTGCGCGGAACATCATCCTAAAGAACAAAGAGAAAACGGCTAACCGTAAGGTGGCAGAGATGAAGGTTGCTTGGGATTTAGTTGGTGATCCGACAGTGGGTAAAGATGGGGTCTTAGAAGGCTATCTAAACTATATTGACTTTGGAACGACCATCCAAGGGGTACAGGCGGCTTCTAAAATTTACTTTGGAAAAGATTTAACCAAGGATACACTTAAACCTGAAGAAGTGGCTACCTTAATCGCGATTCCAAACAACCCGAATACGTTTAACCCACTCTCAGAGAGCCGTCATGCAAAGTTAAAAGAACGTCGTGACTGGATCTTGAAGAACAAGATGACTGATTCCGAGTATTCACCTGCCTTACTGACGAAGGACAAAGCGGAGCAGGCGGTTGGGAATTCGGTTGAGTCGACATTACGTACGGGAGAAGATAATAAGTTAGCGGGCGAATTCCAAAAGAAAACACAACACGCGGCTTATATAGACTATGTTCAAGATGAATTACGAGATCGCTACGGAATTAATCCTCAAAGTCTCAATAATGAGGGCTATAAGATTAAAGTTGCGATCGATCCCAAGATGGATGATATTGTGGATCAAGAAGTAAACAACGATGAGAACTATAAGAATAAAAACTCTCGGGGCAAATCAGGAAAAGCTTTAAAGGCATCTTTTGCCATCACAGAACCTCAAACAGGAGAGATTAAAGCATTGTCTGGTGGTAGAGGTTATAAGGTAGGAGCGTTAAACTATGCAACGAGTCGTTTCTCACCAGGCTCATCCATTAAGCCAATCGCAGCATACGCGCCTTACCTTGATCTGAATAAAAAGCTTGATATGTATTCAACCATTAGTACCGAACAATTTGTTGGTCCTGGAGGTTGGAGACCTAAAAATGCATCGGGAACTCCTCCTGCTAAAGAGTCAGTGCAGTTGGTTAAAGCGTTGGTTGATTCTAATAACCAAGCTGCCGCTAGAATAGTGGTTGATAAGGTGACCCTAGAAAAATCAGAAGATTATCTTCGGAAAATGGGCTTAAAGGTAAACGGAGAGGTTCCTTCTGCTTTAGCCTTGGGAAGTGGATTTAAAAATAACGGTGTTACAGCTCCTGAGATGACACAAGCGTACTCGATTTTCGTAAATAATGGAGCATCTGTACAAGCCCATACCGTTTTAGAAGTCAAGGATATGGCAGGAAAAAAGATTGAGCCAAAGAATCCAGAAGGTTTTAAGCCAGGAGACGAAGTAGTCTCCAAAAAAGCAGCTTATAATACACTGCTGATGTTGAAAGAAGTAGCGAAGGATCATAATGTTAAAATCGCAAACCATGAAGTTGCAGGAAAGACGGGAACCAACAATGATAATAAATCCGGGGCATACGTCGGGTTTACCAATAACTTGGTAGGTGCTGCCTTTGTAGTGAATGATTACAAATACAAAGAAGGCGATCCTGAATTTGTTCCCATCTCAGGTGCTATTCAGCCGACACAACTATGGAATGCTATTATGAGTAAGGTCTTGAAAGATCTTCCGGCAAGTAAATTTAAAAAGCCAGAAGGTGTAGAAGAACCTCAACCTCGTGAAGAAATAAAAGGATTTAACTTCTCGATCTCGTCCAATGGTCAAGGAGTTAAGATCAACATCACGGGTGGCTCACCAAATGCCGTCTACAAAGTTGAGAGAAAAGACGGTACGGGCTATACGACAGTAATTGAAGAAGGACATGCGGGTTCTCTAGTAGATTCAAGTGCGACGGTTGATGTAAACGATCCGAACCAGAAGTTTACTTACAAAGTGACTGCAACGGTAAAAGGTGACGGAGATGAAGAGGGCGGTACCAAGACGGTAGAAAAGACGCTGTCGCTCTCAGGTACGAAACCAAAACCGGAGGATCCAACGAAATGTGATCCAGCTGTGGATCCGACGAAGTGTAAAGATGATCCGAATAAGCCAACGGATCCGAATAAACCAACGGATCCAAATAAGCCGCCATGTGCGCCAAATGATCCGAGTTGTAACGATCCAAATAAACCAGATCCAAATAAGCCACCAGATAGTGGTGGTGGCCAAGATAATAATGGTGGAGGACCAAAACCACCACCAGGTCCTGGTGGTGGCAACCGGCCCTAAGCCAATCAAAGAGAAAAACCTCAGACTCACTCGTGAGCTGGGGTTTTTCTCTTTGTGTTCTAATCCAACGACCTGTCCCATATAGTAGTCCTAGCCATGTTTGTCAGGAAGGTTGTGGAGACTTGTGCGAGGTCGTCTTTCCTTAGCGGTTCGAGTGGGATTTACGTATTGTGGGACGATTGTGGGAGCAGGATTTGCTTCCGGACAAGAGATTTTGCAATTTTTCTCCATGTACGGTCGATACGCGATAGGAGCGATATTGATTAGTACCTTTCTATTTTCATGGTTTGGAACTCGCATGATGATCTTTGGATCGAGGCTTCGGGCTCACTCTTTTGAGGAGTTTAATCTATATGTATTTGGACCTCGTTTTGGACCTGTGATGAGCGCGATGATTAGCATCGTCTTGTTCGGTGTGACCGCTTCGATGCTATCAGGAGTAGGTTCCCTGTTTCAGGAGCAATTGGGGCTTTCGTTTCATCTAGGTGTGATGCTCACGATTGCCATCACGTATTTCGTCTGTAAGAAGGGCATCAACGGGATCATGTCAGTAAACTCATTCGTGGTCCCTTTGATGTTTTCATTCTTGATCGTGATTGGTTTGTACTCTTGGTATTACGGAGATTGGCAAGTGATTGCGGTACAAGAATCAAATGGAGAACATGGACATTGGCTCATCTCAGCGATTACCTATGTTGCTTTTAATATTGTGATGGCACAAGCCGTGTTGGTGCCACTTGGTGCGGAAATCAGAGATGAAGGTGTACTGCGGTTAGGTAGTTGGATTGGGGGACTTGGACTCGGGTTTATGCTACTAGCTAGTAATTATGCGTTGCAGCTTCATATGGATGAAGTGAAGTTATACGATTTACCGATGGCATGGATGGTTTCACAGCTAGGGGAGTGGATGCAGGGCTTCTTCTTGATCGTGATCTGGGCGGAGATTTTTACGACACTCGTAAGTAATGTGTACGGTTTAACAGCAAATTTACAGCGAGTGTTCCCTGTACGTCAGACACATGTAATGCTAGCCATTTTTGGGATTGCGTATGCTGGTTCTCTAGCAGGTTTCTCTACATTGGTACATATTTTATATCCGCTGTTTGGTTATTGTGGATTCATTATCATGTTTCAATTGCTGTATCGATTTACTCCCAAGCAAAAAGTCGGATAAGGGAAGGATGAACGATATTGGGTTTCCTTTTTGGTGTCATCATTGCATATTTAATTGGAAGTTTATCTCCGAAGTGGTGTATTCAAATTTGCTCTGTTCGTTATCCCACTCGAGTGGCATGGATCTTGTTGGATGTAGTGAGGGGGTTAGTAGCAGTAGGCATTGGTCTGATATTTGCTGGATGGATGGGGGCGTGGGCAGCACTCATTTTCGCTGTTTTAGGAACATGGTACCCCTTTTACCCATCCATTCGGCCGGGAGAGGGAATCTGGATTTGTGTAGGAGGCTTGATTGTGTTAAGCCCGTTTCTCCTTATAGTAGGGGGCTTGATCTTTATTGTAAGCCTTTTTCTCACTCGCTTTACCTTTCTCTCTACATGGCTAGCCATTGCAGGGATTTGCCTGCTATCCTTATTTTTCGTCTCGCAAATTTCAGTGTGGGTGATCTTGTTTGGACTAGGAGCAGGTTGTATCTATCAGCAAAAAGATCATTGGATCCGATTCCAAAAAGGAATGGAACCGAAAATCAAGCCACCTTATAAGCTGTTTTAGGTTCCAGATGCCTCCCAAGATATATGGTATCCAGAGTGATTACGCACTTGAAGAACGCCTTGATCGAGAATGATATATTGTCCTTTCACACCTAGTAGATTTCCTGTTACGTCCGACTGCTTTAAGAGATTGATCGATTTTACTTTTTCAGGGATTTCTACTTGTGGATATTGAAAATGACGAATTTCCTCGTCCGATAATAGATAAGGATGATAAGGTTCTGGTATGTATCCGAGCGCTTCCTCACGCACAATCGTTAAATCGACATCACTGCCTTGACTTGTGAGCATACGCCGCCAATTCGTTTTATCCGGTAGATGATTACTTAAGAGAGCCTCGATTTCTCCTGCGTCCTTACGGGTTGGAGCGCAAGCAATCGGTACCGCCGCAACAGCCCCTTGGTCAATCCAGCGTCGCGTTTCGTTCCCTGCCCTCGTGATTCCTACCTTCACTCCACTGCTGATCGCTAAGTATACAAAATGTGGTGTCATACAATAAGCCATCCCGAATTCCGGATCACGACAAGTTCCTTCATGAAAATGACAACGATCTGGCCGCACGAAGCAAAGATCCGTTTGCGGAAGAGAAGCAAAGCACGGGTAGCAGTAGCCACTGCCGTATGTTTTTTTAATTCGTTTATCACAGTGTATACAGCGAATCTCTCCAGTGAATGAGATCGTGATTTCGGTCCCTAGATAATCGTTAAGCGTGATTTCTTCACCCGAAAGCTGGAGTAGATAGTCGATAGGTTGATCCTGATTCCACGTATGTACAAGCGGTGCAAGCGTACCAGTTTGTTTCATAGGTATATGGTTTCCTTTCTAGTTACTCTATCTATGTAATTTTATGAGTTAGAATGCTACCTTTACTATATAACGAATTCGTTTGATATAGGGGATAAAATACCTTCTACTAATAATTATTTCTGGAAACTAAAGAAGAGGAGTTCACTAGGATAGTTGAACCCCTCTTCTTATATGATGCCTTGTGGAATAATGATACAAATAAATACCAAAAAGTAATAATTTTATGTCATAATAAGGTTTCTATAGAGTTTTTTATAAGTAAGCATAATAATTTACCACTCTTAAAAAGGAGTCTCAACATGGAAACTGTTACTTTGTATCGCCCGGTAGGACAAAAAGAACTAGATTTAATTCAAGCTAGCAACTATCGTGCCTTCCCACCACGTCTTTCCTTTCAACCTATTTTCTATCCAGTTTTAAATGAAGAGTATGCGATTCAAATCGCTCGTGACTGGAATACAAAAGATGAGACATCGGGTTATGTAGGGTATGTGACTCGCTTTCAGGTTCGTAAAGACTTGATCAATCGTTACACCGTTCAAACAGTTGGTGGAACGGGGCATCAGGAATATTGGATTCCTGCCGAAGAGCTTGAAGAGTTTAATCAACATATCGAAGGAGTTATTGAGGTTATAGCTGAGTTTCGTTAATGTATTTGTGAACAATATATAAAACAGCTGTTTTACAACCAGAAGAGGAGCCCACATTAAGCGAGCTCCTCTTCAATATACCAATCCACTAAACTACGGGTTAATCGTATAACTCGACACGACAGCGGCATGATCGGTCGGCCAATCATTGTTTTGATGCTGTCCGTAGGGTCTTGGACTACCCACCATAAACACCTTCGAATCAGTTGCTTGTGCTCTACCTTTTGAATAGATGAAGTCAATCCGATCTTGAGGCTCCTTTGGATAGCTGGTATCCCAAGGATGATCGTATGTGTAAACGGGAGACCAAGTATTCCCTGGGTCTGCGGCTGGGTCGGGATGAATGGCACGATAGGAGTCAATCATGCCTGCTTGTTCAATCTTCTTGGAAACGGGCCAATCCAACACGTAACCTTGATGAGTGTTCTTTGTTGCTTCCACCCAGTCTAAGTGTGAGGGAGCATTAAAGTCACCGAGTAAGAATACCGGGATATTGGCAGAGAGATATGGGTTTAATCGATTTAGGATGTTGGTCGTTTGAACGCCACGGCTACGTTCTTCGTTTGCAATAATGTCCTTTGGTGATTTCTTATCAAAATGGGCCAAATAGGGACTGTATACTCTATAATCTAGGTGTGCGGACGCGACCATGACTTCCTGTCCGCTCGGTAAGCGAACACGAGCCGCTGATGCACCGACGCCTTCGAACTCAAATGTTTCAACGATCGGATATTTGCTGATCACACCGCCATCGTGAGAAGCTTGATAGTAGTACCAGCCTAAACGCTTAGCTATGGCGGTAACGGGTTCTGCTTTTTCTTGAAATCCGACGATATCAGCGCCTGACAACCGTACAGCATTAACGATCTTTTCGAGCCCATTGGCAACATTGGCCCCACCGTTCCACGTATTCATAGACATGATTTTCACGGTTTCAGAGGATTGAGCGGGAGATTTCTGATTGGTCACGTTGATGGAAATATCAGGACTGATCTTGGTATATCCATCATCAGCAAAAAAACGGATTTCGTAGGTTCCAGCTTCTAGGACTCCATTCAGAGTCACCGACCCGTTAGTAGCCCCTGAACTAGCTGTTTTCGATCCGTTGACGTACACCCAATCCAAGGAGGGTGAGTTTGCGGCGCCCTTACGATAAATGCCAATCCAGTCTTTTGCATTACCGGGACCTTGATTAAAATTGATTTGAATGGCTTCACCCGTACTATACGATTGTTTTTTAGTGGAGAGGTAAGGGCTTGCGGCGAAGCTGTGACCCACCATAGAGAACGACATGATACAGAGACATAACAATAATACAGGGATTAAGATTCTCTTTCTTATCAACATAAAGAAACACCCTTTCCCTTTCATTTTGACCTGATTCTTCCAAATTATAACTTGCTATGTTTAATGATTTATAAATGGAATGTTTAATTGTGTTAATTGTTTGAATGAAATGTGTGTTGTCAAAAATCCTTATTTCCTGCATACAGTTAACAGAGGTGATGACATTGGATGAGAATCGTCGTATTCCACAGCCGATGAGGGCGGATGGCAGTGGATGGTGGGATTTTGGCCCGCGGAATGTGATGCGTGATCGAGAAAACCCGGATATGCTCGTTCCGCCGGTAACGGATGCAGGCACGCTTCCGAACTTGAAGTTTTCGTTTTCTGATACGTACATGCAATTAAATCATGGGGGTTGGTCACGAGAGGTGACGGTTAGACAGCTTCCGATTGCAACCACGCTGGCTGGAGTCAATATGGCGTTAACTCCGGGAGGGGTGCGTGAGTTACATTGGCATGAACAGGCAGAGTGGGCGATCATGCTGATAGGACGTGCACGGATTACGGCAGTGAATCAGAATGGGCGAAATTTTATTGCTGATGTGGGTGTAGGGGATCTGTGGTACTTTCCACCGGGAATTCCACATTCGATTCAAGGATTGGAAGAGGGATGCGAGTTTCTTCTTGTTTTCGACGATGGAACCTTCTCGGATCTGAATACGTTATCTATTTCAGATTGGTTCGCACATACGCCGAAGGACGTGCTATCGGCCAACTTTGGTGTCCAACCAGACAATTTCAACAACATCCCCAATCACCAGAGATACATCTTTCAAGCCGAAGTGCCAGGACCTCTAGATAGCCAAAGGGTGATCTCTCCATATGGAACCGTATCAGAAAGCTTCACCCATCGTTTGCTAGCCCAAGAGCCGATTACAACTCCAGGTGGGCAAGTACGTATAGCGGATACGACTAACTTTCCTATTGCAGAAAAGGTTGCGGCGGCATTGGTAGAAGTGAAACCGGGTGGCATGAGGGAGATGCATTGGCATCCAAATGCAGATGAGTGGCAGTATTATATCTCCGGAAAGGGTCGGATGACTGTTTTTGCGGGTGAAGGGACAGCACGTACATTCGATTACAGTGCCGGTGATGTAGGTTATGTTCCTCGCGCTTTCGGTCACTATGTCCAAAACACAGGTGACCAAAGTTTATGGTTCTTAGAAATATTTAAGAGCAGTCGCTTTGAAGATGTGTCTCTGAATCAATGGATGGCGCTTACACCTCGTCAACTAGTAGAAGATAATCTACATGTAGGTCCTGCATTTATGCATTCATTACGAAAGAAAAAGTGGCCTGTAGTCAAATATCCAGGGTTTTATTAGGGATTCACGAAGAAGGTTATTTCCTATATAATGAATCCGAACCTAGCGAATAGTAGGAATGTTTGTCGACTGTTGGTGGGCTAGTGGTCTATCAACCACTTGAAGTAGTAGAGAATGATCTATATTTAGGAGGTACATATGAAAAGGCTTTCAATTCGCAAATGGATGCTAGTCTGTTTGTCTCTTTTTCTTGTTTTTAGTGTAGTAGTAGGATGTCAACCAGGGGACAAGCCACCTGTTTCGACACCGGTTACGCCTAGTAAAGTGAAATACCCGATAACAGTTAAAGATATGGCTGGGAATACGGTGGAATTCAAGAAGCCAGCCGAGAGAATCATTTCACTTATCCCTAGCAACACGGAGATTGCATATGCGATCGGTTTAGGAGATAAGATGGTGGGAGGTACTACCAACGATGACTTCCCAGTAGAAGCGAAGAAGCTTGAAAAAGTAGGCGACTTCACCATTAACGTTGAAAAGGTAGTTTCTCTCAAGCCAGACTTGGTACTTGCTTCTACGATGAATAAAGAAGTCGAGAAGCTTAAATCGCTAGGCATTCCTACCCTTGTTCTAGATGGAAAATCGATCAAAGAAGTATTTGAGTCGATTACAATTGTAGGAATGGCCACGAATAAAGCGCACGAAGCGGATAACTTAGTTGGAACGATGACCAAAGAAAAACTAGCAATCTACCAAAAAGTGACTCCGATTGCTAAGAAGAATCCGAAAAAAGTATGGCTCGAGATTGATCCGACTCCTATGACAGCTGGTGGCGATACGATCTTAAATGAGATGCTCGAAGTTGCCGGCGGTATAAATGTAGCGAAAGAGTTAAAAGGGTGGCCACAAGTAGGTGCAGAGAAAGTGGCAGCTTGGAACCCCGATGTGATATTCTCAACCTACGGAAGTACAAGCCAGATCGAAGCTCGTCCCGCATGGGCAAGTGTTGGAGCAGTCAAACAAAAACAAGTCTTCACCCTCGACGGGAATACAACCAGCCGCCCAGGTCCTCGAATCATCGAAGGCATCAAAGAGATGGCAACCAAGTTGTACCCCGAGGCAATGAAGTAAAAATATATTGGGTTAATATCGAGGCTTATCATGAGACGAAAATATAACAAGAAACATGTATATATCGGCGGAGGAATGTTCCTCTGCTTTCTTTTTACCTTTATACTGGCTGTAACCGTAGGAAGTTTAAAAATCCCTATCTCAGAGATTTGGAACGTGATTGGACACCATACCATCGGATTCCCTAACCAAGTAGATCCGACGCTAGATGCGGTTCTCTGGTCTCTTCGTTTCCCACGGGTTGTGTTAGCGATGGTAGTAGGAGCTAGTTTAGCGCTTGCTGGAGTGTTATATCAAGGGGTGCTACGAAATCCGTTAGCAGACCCGTATATACTAGGAGTCTCCTCAGGATCGGCTACAGGAGCGATTATCGCGATCCTATCAGGGATTGGAGCAGGCATCTGGGGAATGTGGTTCATTTCCTTATCCGCCTTTATAGGAGCTTTCATAGCCACGGTCAGTGTGTTCCTTTTAGCAGGGAGAGAATTAAGAACCAACACATTAATCCTAGCAGGTGTCGTCATACATGCCTTGTTCGGAGCGATTATTACGTTTCTACTTTCTATGTCTGTCGAACAAATGTCCCGAATTCAATACTGGCTGATGGGGAGCTTTTCGTTAAGAGAGTGGACCCATATCTGGATTCTCATCCCGGTTATCCTAGTCGTGATGGCAGTGGCGTGGTTTACTCAACGAGAATTAAATCTATTCGCTGTAAATGCACGTACCGCTGCGCATGTTGGAGTATCGGTGAAGAAGACGAGATTTCTATTACTAATCCTAGCGTCTCTTTTAACAGCCATGGTTGTTTCAATATCAGGAGTAATTGGCTTTGTAGGGATTGTCATCCCCCATTTGATCCGCATGATAATCGGCGCGAATCATCGTTTTTTAATCCCATATTCGATTCTAGCCGGTGCTACTTTTATGATGGCGAGTGATCTACTCGCGAGGACGATTTTCGATCCGAGAGAACTACCAGTTGGTGTGATTACAGCCTTCTTAGGTGCTCCGTTTTTTTCCTATTTTCTTTACAAATGGCGACGCAATTTATAGATTGCAAGAGAAGGAGTTATCATCGTGCTAACCATACAATCTGTTTCCAAACACTATGATACACGCTGTGTGGTAGATGGAATCTCTTTACAGCTAAAACGTGGAGAATCCATTGGCATACTAGGGTCCAACGGGAGCGGCAAAACAACGCTCTTACGAATGATATCGGGAGAGTTAATGCCAGATCAGGGAGAAATTTGGTTAGAAGAACAGAATCTATTGAAGCTAAAGCCGAAAGCGAGAGCGAGAAAGATTGCGGTTCTCGCTCAAGAATTGCTCGGAGATGCTCCTTTCACCGTACGAGAGATGATCGAAATGGGGCGCTATCCGTATTTATCACGCTTTGAAACGTTATCAGATCACGACCACGATGTAGTAGATCAAATTTTACAACAAACCAACCTATTAGATCGCAGGCATACTCGTATTACAGAGTTAAGCGGAGGAGAGCGCCAGCGAGTAGCGATTGCCCGTGCATTGGTACAGGAGCCTGACATTCTCCTGCTAGATGAGCCAACTACCTATCTAGATCTAGAAGCACAATGGTCTCTGCTCGATATATGCAAGCATTGGCAAAAGGAAAAGGGTTTAACACTTGTCATGGTCATTCACGACCTCAATGTGGCAAGTCTCTTTTGCGATCGTGTTCTCTTCTTACAAGATGGAAAATGCATCGCAGAAGGTACCCCAAAAGAGGTAATTTCCGCCTCCTTAGTCGAACAAGTATATGGAGTCACTACTGTGGTCATTCCTCATCCCGAGACAGGCGTTCCCCAAATATTACATCAGCCGTTTACGAACAATTCCCGAAAGGAGCATGCCTTATGAAAATCTACACCCGCACAGGAGATGCCGGCAAGACAGCTGTCGTCGGTGGACGCGTTGACAAAGACGATATCCGTGTTGAAGCTTACGGAACCATTGATGAATTAAATTCATTTGTAGGTGAATCCATCACCCGAATGTCTCCCGAAAAGCATGCTGACCTAATTAGTCACTTCACAGAGATCCAGCATGAGCTATTTGACGCAGGCGGCGACCTAGCTCAAGTAGGAAAAGAAAGACAATACAAAGTGACAGGCGCCATGGTAACACGACTAGAGGAATGGATTGATCAATATGAATCGGAATTAGCCCCGTTGCGCCGTTTCATCTTACCTGGAGGAACTTCATTGTCTTCTAGTATCCATATCTGTCGAACCGTTTCCCGCCGTGCAGAGCGTTGCGTAGTTAGCCTCTGTAAGTCAGAAGAAACCAATGAAGAAGTTCGTCGTTACCTGAATCGTTTATCCGATTATTTTTTTACCGTGGCACGTGTGGCGAATACCCGATCGGGTGTAAGTGATGTAGAATATATACGAGGCGGACAAGCTTTTTCATAAACCTCCAGATTCTAGTGAAACCTAGACAACATAACGATTCTTTATGGAAAGAGTGTGATCAACCAGATGTCCATTATCATGTATGAATACCCAAAGTGTGGAACCTGCCGAAACGCAGTGAAATATCTTCAGCAACATAATGTTTCTTTTGAAGATCATCATATTGTTGAAGCCCCTCCTTCTGTGGAACAGTTACGTAAAATGGTGGATGTAAGTGGACTTCCAATCCAAAAATTCTTTAACACATCCGGAAAGAAATACCGAGAGTTAGGCTTATCGCAGAAGTTAAAAGAGATGACGGATGATGAGAAGTTAGCCCTATTAGCTTCTGATGGGATGTTGATTAAACGTCCTTTGGTAACAGACGGAAAAAAGGTTACAATTGGCTTTAAAGAGAGCGAATTTGAAACCAATTGGGTTGCACAAAAATAGTAGCTTTAGTGGCTCGGAGTGAGTTGTCTAATTGTAATAATTATTTTTACATTATACTTAATACAAATTGATATTGACTATAAATAATGGTCATGTTATCCTAAATTTGTTCAGGGTCATGCTACTGTGTTTATCTGATCCATCTATTGGATAGATTAACAAATGGCATGATTCGAAAATATACTCACCGATAGAGGAGGAAATACTCATGACAGCACGTCTTGTAGGACTTCCAGCTCCAGATTTCGTAATGGAGAGCACAAAAAACCTAGAAACATTGAAAGAGCAAGCAAAGCTAGTTGACTATGAAGGCAAATGGCTCGTAATGTTCTTTTACCCACTTGATTTCACCTTTGTATGCCCAACTGAAATCACAGCACTTTCCGATCGTGCAGATGAATTTACCGATCGCGATTGCGAAATCTTGGGTGTAAGCACAGACAGCGTGTATTCACACCGTGCATGGATCCATACTTCCCGTGAAGATAATGGACTAGGCGACATTCAATATCCACTCGCTGCTGATACCAATCACAAAGTAAGCCGTGCCTACGGTGTATTAAAAGAAGACGAAGGAATTGCATTACGTGGTCTCTTCATCATCGATCCAGAAGGAATCGTTCGTTATCAAGTCGTAACGGATGATAACGTAGGTCGTAGTGTAGACGAAACCCTTCGTGTACTCGACGCTCTTCAAACAGGTGGACTTTGCCCAGCTAACTGGAAACCAGGTCAAAAAACACTGTAATCACGTTCATCACATCCATAAAAGGGCCTAACAAACATCTGTTAGGTCCTTTCTTACAATAGATTCATCTATTCAGTTAACAGGAATTACGATATTATGAAGGAGGGTTTCCTCATGGCTATGCGTCTACGTACCGAAATGCCGGAGTTAGCAGGAGTAACAGAGTGGGTGAACAGTGAAACTGGCAAAGAGGCATTAAATGGTAAGCCAGTTTTGGTTCATTTCTGGTCCATTAGTTGTTACTTATGTAAGGAGAGCTTCCCAGAATTGAAGAAAATGCGGGAAGAGACCCCAGAGCTTGAATTCGTCGGGATTCACATGCCTCGCTCTGAAAAAGATACTAACATCGATGAGGTAAAAGCAACTATTGAGCAGTATGGTTTGCAACATCCACAAGCGATTGATAATGAACACAAGGTAGTAGATGCGTTTGAAAATGAGTTTGTACCTGCATTCTACTTATTTGATTCTACAGGGGTGTTACGTCATCGCTCTGCTGGTGAAAAAGCTCTCTCCTTGCTCAAAAAACCACTCGAACGTGTCTTGAACGAAGAAAAGGAAAAACAATCTTAATCCTTGGGAGGGTTCCTGCATGAATTTACCAAAAGAGTTGCGCTATACAGAAGAACATGAATGGGTAAAAACCGAATCTGATAACAAAGTACGCGTAGGTATCACTGACTTTGCTCAATCTGAATTAGGAGATATCGTATTTGTTGAACTCCCAGAAGTGGGCGACAAAATCGAATCAGGTCAACCGTTTGGTAGTGTAGAGTCTGTGAAAACCGTTTCGGAACTTTATGCACCTGTAAATGGAACCATCGTAGAAGTAAATGGCTCCCTTGAAGAATCCCCAGAAAACGTAAACGATGCACCTTACGAAGATGGATGGATGATTGTAGTAGAGCTTGACGACGCAGCTCAATTAAAAGAGCTTCTTTCAGACGAGCAGTACAAAGAATCCATCCAATAATGGACGATGATAGATTGATAGACCCCAGCGATCTACTGTATCTACTGGGGTTATTTTCATATTTTCCCCTGCATAAATATACGGAAAAAAGTTTGAAAAATAGGTTTAACGCTTCTGTGACAAGGGAATATATGCATTACTCTCTTATTTCAAAATGTTTAGATGAATCTATTTATCAGAAGGGTAGAGGAGGGAATTGCATGATCTACTGCTGCGGTGCAAGTATGATTGGCAAAATCGGAACGATTGTGCGAAAACAGGTTTCGGTTCATCAAGTACCGGTTCTCTATTGTCCTGTCTGCCAGAAGAGACACGTTCATCCTGCTGTGAAAGAACAATTTGAGTTGGTAGTAGAGTATGCTATCGAAGATCGCGTCAAAGAAACCACCCTCTACGATCGTATTGATCCTAAAATGTTAAAAAAATGGAAAGAATCTAGCTTTAGCTTTGAGGAAGAGGATAACCAAGAATCGATCTTACGAGAACAAATCGATCTTGCTTTGGATCTGCTACGTATCTGTAAACCAGACTACGATTGGGCTGACCTCCTAAAAATTCGTCTCAAAGTGCTAAGTGAAAAGCTACGAAACATGGAAATATCAAAAGAGAATAGTTGTTAATGGGGGACCGTTTAGATAAAACACCTTTGATTCTGCAGAATCAAAGGTGTTTTCACGTATTATAATCCTTTTTCTTGAATCTCTGCTAATACACCATCCCAAAGTTGGCTCCGTAACTGTAGGGAGCGGAGAGCAACCTGCTCGGCTTGCTTCCATTTCTCTGGATCCGATTCACATAGAGAGTTTAAAAGTTTTTCTGCTAGAGGTCCATGTGTATCTCCATCTAGTTCGATATGACGATTGAGATAGTAACGAATACGCTCCGTAGACTGTTCATGATTATCCAGTTCGGAAAGGAGCTGTGTAAACATCTCAGGAATTAAATCTTCGCGTCCAAAGAAAAAGGCCGAGGTTACTTCATGGGACTCTGCTGAAAATGCCAAGTGTAAGCTGTATGTTACAAATTGAACAATCGTAGACGGAAGGGAACTATTTTGCAATGTATCTATCGGATCTTTCCCAGCTCCAAGATCTTGAAGATATGAGTCCATCCATGTCGTATCGGCGTGAACTTCTTTCATTGCCTCTACGTATAGTTCGAAATGACTAGCATATCCTCCTTGTCCATCCTCATCTGTCTCTTCTCCCAAAACGATTTCATTAATAAAGCGAGCATAATGTGCATTTGGACTGGGAACCCACGGCAATGTAGTGGTTGTGAGCGAGTTCTGCAATCGTTTGGCTAGACTCATAAAATCCCAGACCGCAAATACATGATGTTTCATAAAGATGCGGACTCTGTCTGGAGACGTCATCGCTTCATAGATGGGGTGTTTCAATAGTTGATCGCGTACCGTTTGGATAGATGTTGACTCGATTGCGGTGGACATATGGATATGCTCCTTCGAAGTTAGGTATGGGAATTAGTTCATGAATCCAATTCTTGTAGATACATACGAATTTGATTCATTAAAAGGTTAAGGGCTACTACATTTCTCCCGCCTTCAGGCAAGATAATGTCAGCATATCGTTTACTTGGTTCAACAAATTGCATATGCATCGGGCGAACCACCTGTAGATATTGCTGAATAACGGACTCTAACGTACGGCCTCGTTCTTTTGTATCACGCTCGATGCGACGTAAAATACGTACATCAGCATCGGTATCGACGAATACTTTAATATCAAGAAGGTCCCGTAGACCTTTATCCTCAAGAATCAGGATTCCCTCCACAATTATAACGTGTTTGGGCTCGACTTGTTTGTACGCGTTGGAACGGGTGGATGCAGTATAATCATAGATTGGCATCTGGACAGATTGATAATTCATCAATTGCTGTAAGTGTTCGACCAGTAGATTATTATCAAAAGCTAACGGATGATCGTAATTAATCTTGGTTCGCTCTTCCATGGTCAGGTGAGCTTGGTCTGCATAATAGGAGTCTTGCTCCATTAACAAGACCGAATCAGAGAATTCCTCTACGAGTTTTCGCGCAACTGTGGTCTTACCTGAACCAGTGCCTCCTGCGACACCAATTAATACCGGTCGATTCATAGCTGTGTCGATCCTTTCCATAGTAACGATCCATTTACCATTTATAAATAACTCTTTATTGAATTATCTCATCCGTACGATGGTAACATAAAAAACCTGACAAAGGTACTGTCAGGTTTTAGTTTATGGAATAAGAGCCATCTCTATTTATTGCGTGGTCCAGCAGATCGAATGCTATCTGAAACACCTGTAAACTTAGTAAAGTTTTGATGGAAACGACTTGCTAGATCTTTTGCTTTTTCAACATATTCTTCTGGATTTGCCCATGTTGTCAGTGGATTCAAGATATCACTTGGAACGTCTGGACATGTTGTTGGGATGGAGAGCCCGAATACTTCTTCGGTTATATATTCAACATCGGTTAGGGCACCGTTTATCGCTGCGGTTACCATTGCGCGTGTATACGTTAGATTCATTCGCTTCCCAACGCCGTAAGAGCCGCCAGACCAGCCTGTGTTAACAAGAAAAACTTGTGCATTATGTTTCTCGATCTTCTCGCCCAATAATTCTGCGTATACATGTGCAGGACGTGGTAAAAATGGTGCGCCAAAGCAGGTGGAGAAAGTAGCTTCAGGCTCTGTTACACCTCGCTCGGTACCAGCTAGTTTGCTTGTGTAACCTGATAAAAAGTGGTACATGGCTTGCTCTTTGCTTAACTTCGAAATAGGAGGTAGTACACCAAAAGCATCAGCAGTTAAAAATAAAATGACATTGGGATGACCTGATACACTTGGAATAACAGCCCCAGGAATCGAGTCGATTGGATAAGCGGCACGTGTGTTTTCAGTAAGAGTCGAATCATGATAATCAGGAGTTCTGCTTGAATCTAACGAAACATTTTCCAAGACGGAACCAAAACGGATCGCTTGCCAAATTTGTGGTTCTTTTTCCTGACTAAGCCCTATACACTTTGCATAACAGCCACCTTCAAAGTTGAAAACTCCCTGATTTGTCCAACCATGTTCATCATCTCCAATCAACCGGCGCTCTGGATCAGCAGACAAGGTTGTTTTTCCTGTGCCAGATAGTCCGAAAAATAAGGCAACATCCTGATCACTTCCTACGTTGGCTGAACAGTGCATCGGCATCACGCCTTGTTCGGGAAGGAGATAATTCATAACACTAAAGATGGATTTCTTCATTTCGCCAGCATATTGTGTGCCAGCAATGATGACTACTTTTTGTTCAAAACTAACTGTGATCAATGTTTTAGAGCGTACTCCATCTACTTCAGGATTAACGACAAAGTTAGGGGCGCAGATCACGGTAAATTCTGGTTTGTGAGTATGTAGCTCTTCATCTGTTGGACGAATGAATAATTGATGCACAAATAAGTTATGCCAAGCATATTCATTAATAATACGGATTGGGAGTTGATAAGTGGTATCCGCACCAGCAAAACCATCAAAAATAAAGAGCTCTTTCTCTTTCAAGTAATCTTGAACACGCTTGTAAATCTTATGGAATGCTTCTGGTTCTAGTGCTTGATTAACAGATCCCCAATCAATGGAACCGCTTACACACTCTTCGTCAACTATATACTTGTCTTTAGGAGAGCGCCCTGTAAATTCTCCAGTTGTCGCAACTAAGGCTCCATTGGAAGATAAAACGGCTTCCTTTCGGCTTAGTGCTTGTTCTACTAATTCTGCTACTGATAAATTTAGATGAAGTTTTCCACGAAGCTCATAATGATTTGATGTAATCGAACGAATCGTCATGCTCATTCCATCCACCTTTTTTATTTTTTGTCTATATTATATAAATGAATTTATATATATGTTATAACACTTTGGTAAAAAGTATAACATATATAGGGGTAGGATGGAACATTAATTTCCATTTCGCATTTATTGATACAATTTTATATTCGTAGAAAATTCGTAATCAACCTATTCCATGCGGCTGTAACGTTGACAAAGGTTTAAAATAATGATATGTTCGTACAGAATGAATTTCATTGCGGGAGTGTTACAATGAGTGAATTAAAAGAAGGGGCCATCGTATCTGGAGAAGTTATTTCGACAAAACCCTTTGGAGCCTTCATTAAACTAGAATCTGGGGAAACCGGACTTGTTCATATCTCTCAAGTTTCCAGCAAATATGTTGAGAAAGTTGAAGATGAACTTCAAGTGGGAGCAACTGTGAAAGTGAAAGTCCTTTCCATTGATCCCGCAGGTAAGATCTCTCTTTCCATCAAAGCCCTTCAAGAAGAGCAACGCCCTCCTCGCGAACGTCGTGGGGGAGGAGATCGCCGTGGTGGTGGTCGCGCGAAAAGCCCTGAGAACTTTGAAGACATGATGAAAAAGTGGATGAAGAGCAGTGAAGAGCGTCTTTCAGCACTTACTGCAAAGCAAAAGAAAAACAGATAGTTATCTCGCGATTGTTGGGATAACGCCAAAAACATCTCCTAGTTTCCTGGGAGATGTTTTTGTTTGGAATGCGTATAATATATGTAAGAGAAGAATGAGAGATGGATGAGGTGTAAGAAGTTGAGGGAAAAAAAGGGAGAAACCGTGTTAATTACCTATGCGACATCAGGAATTGGATACGAGCTTGGACGACTATTTGCTATGAACGGCTACGACCTTATTTTAGTGGATGCAGACTCATCTGACTTAAAGAAGACTTCATCGGAATGGATGAAGAAATATAAAGTGCATATTGAAACCTTTTCACAAAACTTATCCAATCCGGATGCGGCAGAGCACATTTATGAATGGACGATGGAGCGGCAAATTCCCATTCACTTCATGATTAATTATGCTGATTTTCAGTTGTCAGGGTCTTTTTTAGAGACAGAGCTCGCCCAAGAGCTGGAAATGATTCAAGTACATATCGCTACCTTTACCGCCATAACGAAGTTATTCATCAAACAAATGGCAGAGAGACGAAAAGGGCGTATTTTACAAGTTGCATCGACAGCTGCTTTCCAACCACGCCCGAAATTAGCTGTGTTTCATGCCACTAATGCATTTATCCTTGCTTTTGGCCAAGCGCTTGATAATGAGATGAAAGATTACGGAGTGAGAGTAAATACATTATGTGCGGGTCCTGAGCTATCTCAAGTCAAGTGGAGCGCACGAGAAGAAGTTCCGACTTGGCTGAGCGAAGTGCCAATGAGTGCGCAAAATATTGCTGAATTTGCTTTCCGTCGCTTTCTGGATGAGCAGGATAAGCCGTTGATTATTCCAGGGATGAAGAATCGTTTGTTAGCTCGTTCGGTGCAGTTTATGCCGAGGAAGATGGTAACAAAAGTAGTGAAGAAGATGGATGAGGGGAAGGGAGAGAGTGGGGATTGAAGGTTGGTGAAGGCTGTTGACAAGCTATTTAATTGGTAATCGAGGACTGGAGAATCTATTTGATACTTGCTCAAATATCGATCCTGCAGAGATGTAGAACTGTCCGCTCCGCAATCCTTTGCTAGGGCAGGTGCCAAACTCGCAAAGAGCGCGGGGACATGTTTCACCAAAAGCGCCCCACACTACGGATTGCTATGCTAAGTAAGATCGTTAACATCGCAAGTATCGAATAGACTCTCATTTTCCTCTATTCCAATTCTATCATTCATCAACTTGCTTAGTGGTATGAGAAGTAAGTAGACATGTATGTTTGCTCAAGTGATGACTTGAGTGTTTTAAGAGAGATCTAGTAAGCACGATTGGATGGCTCTAGCACTCTTCTTTTCCTTCTGTATATAGTTGGAAGGTGACTCCGAATTTATCTGTAACCATTCCGTAGGCAGGGCTGAAAAAAGTTTCTGCTAGCGGCATGATGACAGTTCCGCCTTCCTGTAAGGCATCAAAAAATTTCTGCGATTGGGCAACGTCTGCAGAAGAGATACAGATCTGAACTTGGTTTCCGCGTTCAGGGGAGTGACCTGGAAATGCGTCAGAGAACATTAACTCTGAATCGCCGACCTTAATCATGGCATGAGAGACAAGCTCTTTTGCCGCTTCGGGCATAGTAAACTCTGGGCTTTCCGGCATTTCACCAAAGGTTTGGATTCCGTATAGCTCGGCATCTAGGGCTTTTTGATAGAAATCAATCGCTTCTCTCGCATTTCCATCTAACATAATATAAGAGATTAACTTGGTTCCCATATGGTGGCCACCTATCCTTCACTGTTTTGTTTTCATTCACTTACTAACACTATTATATATTTATATAGAAAATTAAGAAAGATATTTATATTCTTTATTTATTCTCCGAACCGGGTACAAGTTAGATATTGGAGTATAGATAGGGCATGTATCTGTCCACAGCTCAAATAGTGAACCTGCGAAGATGTGAAACGCAAGTCCGATTCGTCCTTCTTCACTTCGGGCAAGTGGCAAAACTCACAAAGAACGCTCAGACATTGCTACAAAACACCTTAGCTTCGAATCACTACGCTAGGTAGGTTCACTAACATCACTATGGCAGATACCTACCCCTGTTCTACTCTAATTATTTGGAAATCATCCTAAATAGGTTCAATGCTGTTAAAAGGAGTGCGTCTTTGAAAAAGTTTCGTATGTTTACTATTATTCATTTAATCTTTTCAATCACAATCAAAGACGGGGCACTGGTTCGATTTAACATCTGTGTCCATGTAACTTGAAACTGCTTAGCTGGTAATTGGGAAGCAAAGCTGGTTACGTGGTCCACTTCGGCTTGTCCTTCCTCATGACCGACATAGAGGGCGATAGTGATAATGCCTCTAGGAGCGAGCCACTGACAAGCATGCCCCATGGCTTGAATCGTTGTTTCCGGACGGGTGATGATGGTTTCGTCGCTGTGAGGCAGGTAGCCTAGGTTAAACATGACCGCGTTTATTTTGCTTTTGTATTCATGTGGAATAAAGGCTTCCCAGTGTTCGTGACCCGCATGAAAGAGGACTACTCGTTCGAGAAGCCCTTCTTGCTGGAGACGTTGCGATGTGGTTTCGATGGCGAGGGACTGGATATCAAAACCAAAGACCTTGCCTTGCGTGCCAACTTCTTGAGCAAGGAAGAGTGTGTCATAACCATTTCCTAAAGTAGCATCTACGACGATAGGGTGATTCTGTTCTTGAATGGCTTGTTTGACATAGTACTTGGCACTTTGTAAGGTAGATAAGGTTTTGATCATGATTCGGCTAAACGAGGCTTAGCGTACTTTCCTTGCCACGTATTCCTACGTGCTAGTTCAGCATCGATCTCGTTTAGTACCTCCCATTTCTTCATGCTCCACATAGGTCCGATCAATTGATCCGGCGGTCCATCACCTGTAATACGATGTATAGAGACATCAGGCGGAAGGAGTTCGAGCGAATCCACGACGAGTTGTACGTAATCTTCCTTAGACATAAACTCGATTAACCCTTGTTCGTATTGCTTCATCATAGGAGTATTCCGTAGAAGGTGTAATAAATGAATCTTGATCCCTTGGACATCCATCTTTGCACAAGCTTCAACCGTCTGTAGCATCATTTCACGTGTTTCGCCGGGCAGTCCATGAATGATGTGCACACAGGTCCGAATACCGTGTTTACGCAGTTTTTCTACACCATCGAGGAAGCATTGGAAGTCATGAGCGCGATTGATTAGGTCCGCCGTTTCTTCGTGCATCGTTTGCAGTCCTAGCTCCACCCAAAAGTAGGTGCGTTGATTTAACTCTGCAAGATATTCGACAACGTCATCTGGCAGACAGTCCGGACGGGTAGCGATAGAGAGTCCAACTACTCCCTCTTGTTCGAGCACAGTCTCATACATCTCACGCAGTTCTTCCACTGGTGCATACGTATTGCTAAATGCCTGAAAGTAACCGATATACTTCGCATCAGGCCATTTATCATGCATCTTTTTCTTTACATCTTGAAATTGTTTTACGAGATCATCCCTGCGGTTTCCAGCAAAATCCCCTGATCCACGTGCGCTACAAAAAGTACAGCCCCCTGTAGTGATCTCTCCATCCCGATTCGGACAGGTGAATCCACCATCCAAAGCGACCTTAAAAATCTTCTGTCCATGTACTTGTCTTAAATGAGAGTTCCAAGTATGATAACGCTTTTCTCCCCACATCATAGGAGTAAGCTGATTATGTTTTATTGATTGAGTCATGATTTCTCTACCTCTTTTCTTCGAGTTTATTATACATGATCTCTGTAGTGATGTTGAATAGCTCTAGTGAAGCAGGATTGCTATACAAAAATCGTATAAAAACTGTTTGCAAGGAAAGATTATCCACTGATAAGGCTTATTGAGCTGTGGTCAGATACATGTCCTGGTCTATATAGGATCCAATATATGGTTTCTACACGTCTCTCCCCAACATATAAATCCTATTTCTATCCTACACAGCTTATGAGAAACCTACTTCCTGCAAAAGATAACCACAAGTGGATTCATTGACAATCCCATTACTTGGTGTATTATTGGTTTATAAATAATTGTAGTACATAAAAAAGTGTACTGAATACCGACTCATTATAGGTAATTTAACAGCTGTTATACTACAGAATAACCATTTTACTATAACAGTGCTACAAAGAAACTATGAGGTGATACAAATGGCAAAAACCACGAAAAGTGGAGGCGGTCTTGCAGGAGCTGAATTGCAAATTCAAGAAATGCAAGCGTTTCAAGTGCTCTCTCCAGATGGAAAGGTAAACGAAGCGAATCTTCCTGAATTAAGCGATGATCAACTACGCGAACTAATGCGCCGTATGGTATATACACGTGTGTGGGACCAACGTGCAGTTGGCTTGGCACGTCAAGGGCGTTTAGGTTTCTATGCTCCAGTATCTGGTCAAGAAGCTTCCATGATCGGAAGTCAGTTTGCATTGGAAAAAGAAGACTTTATCCTTCCTGGATACCGTGATATTCCACAGCTTCATTTCCATGGTTATCCGATGTATCAAGGGTTCCTTTGGTCACGCGGTCACCAACATGGTGGACAGATTCCGGAAGATGTAAACGTTTTAATGCCACAAATTATCATTGGTGCACAGTATGTCCAAACTTCGGGTGTTGCAATGGCATTTAAGCGTCGCGGCGAGAAGCGTATTGCAATCACGTATACCGGTGATGGCGGAAGTTCGCAAGGGGACTTCTATGAAGCAATGAACTTTGCTGGTGTATTCAAGCTTCCAGCGGTATTTATTGTTCAAAATAACCGTTATGCGATCTCCACTCCTGTATCCAAACAAACCGTTGCAAAAACGATTGCCCAAAAAGGCTTAGCAGCTGGTATTCGTAGCGTTCAAGTGGATGGAATGGACGTTCTTGCAGTCTATGCAGCAGTGAAAGATGCGAGAGAACGTGCTCTAAATGGCGAGCCTACTTTGATCGAGACTCTTTGTTACCGTCTTGGACCTCACTCCATGTCAGGGGATGATCCAACTCGTTATCGGATCAAAGATGAATCGCCTGCTTATGAAGAAAATGAACCACTCATTCGCTTCCGTAAGTATCTAGAAAGCAAAAACCTTTGGACTGAAGAAGACGAAAATAAAGTAATCGAAGAAACGAAAGCAGCAGTAGCAGAGGCAATTAAGAAAGCAGATCAATACGAGAAGATGTCGATTCCAAACTTGATTGATACGGTATACGAAACAACGCCAGCTCACCTAGAACAACAGAAACAAGAGTACTTGGCGAAGGAGGGGAAATAATCCATGGCAACAATGACGATGGTAAAAGCGATCAACGATGCAATGCGAATCGCGCTACAAAATGATCCAAACGTGATGATCTTTGGGGAAGACGTAGGGAAAAACGGTGGTGTATTCCGTGCGACAGACGGACTCCAAGCGAAATTTGGAGTAGATCGTGTAATGGATACTCCTCTTGCTGAGTCTGGAATTGGCGGTTTGGCAGTAGGATTGGGCTTGCAAGGCTTTCGTCCGATTGCAGAAATGCAATTTATCGGCTTTATCTTTGAAGCACTTGATTCCATTATGGTTCAAGCACCTCGTATGCGTTTCCGTTCTGGTGGACAGTATAGCAGTCCGATCACCTTCCGCGCCCCATTTGGCGGTGGTGTGAAATCTCCTGAGCTTCATAGTGATAGCTTAGAAGGTCTCTTGATCCAGACACCTGGTATCAAAGTGGTATGCCCTTCAAACCCATACGATGCAAAAGGATTACTACTATCCTCGATCAAAGATAATGATCCTGTATTTTTCCTTGAGCACTTGAAACTATATTTCTCTCTAAAAGGCGAAGTGCCAGAAGATGAATACACGGTGCCAATTGGCAAGGCAAATGTCGTACGTGAAGGTACTGACGTAACGATTTTCACATACGGTGCGATGGTTCATACGTCTATGAAAGCGGCTGAAATAGCTGAAAAAGACCTAAATAAAAAAGTAGAAGTAGTTGATCTACGTACACTTAGCCCTCTTGATGTGGAAACGATCGTTTCTTCTGTTGAGAAAACACATCGTGCGATTGTGGTGCAAGAAGCACAACGTACAGCTGGTGTGGCTCCTGAATTAATTTCGGTGATTAATGAAAATGCGCTCCTTTCACTTGATGCACCAGTGAAGCGAGTGACTGGCTTTGATACTCCACTAGGTCATCCACTGATTGAAGATGAGTGGATCCCGAATACTAAACGCATTGTGAATGCAATCGAAGAAGTTTGCAATTTCTAATTAGACTGATGGAACCCATCCTGTGAGTGAAACACTTGCTGGATGGTTCATTTTCGTAGGAATCGTTAAGGAGGAAACAAGTCCATGGCATTATATCAATTTCAGTTGCCAGACGTAGGGGAAGGAATTCACGAGGGGGAAATCGTTAAATTATTTGTAAAACCTGGTGATAAAATCGAGGAGTTCGAGCCGTTTGCAGAGATCCAAACGGATAAAGCGGTTGTTGAAATCCCTTCTCCTGTAACAGGTGTTGTGAAAGAGTTAAAAGTAGAAGAAGGTCAAATTGCGATCGTTCATTCTGTTATTGCAGTAATCGATGCGGAAGGCGAAGTTCCAGCATCAGAGGGAGCAGAAGAAGCACCTCAAGCAGAAGAGAAGCCAGCAGAAGAAGTGGCAGAAGATGCACCGGTAGTACAACCATCTACTCCTGTAGAAGCTCAAGAGGAAGCTGTTTCTCATATAAATGTAAAAGCAATGCCTTCTGTACGTAAGATGGCTAGAGATATGGGTGTAGATTTAACCCGTGTTAAAGGTACGGGTAAAAATGGTCGCGTATTAGCTGAGGATGTAAAAGCATTTACTACTGGCACGACAACCGAAGAAATTGTATTGCCAACAGAAGCAACACCAGCAGCGCCAGCTATAGAATCCGTAGAAGCTACTACACCAGTAACACCATCTACTCCGGCTACCACAGCACCTAAAGCACCATTGGAGAGCCATGGTATGGAAGAACGTATGCCATTACGTGGTATTCGTCGTACGATTGCTAAGAGAATGGTAGAATCAAAGCATACAGCACCACACGTTACCATTATGGACGAAATCGATGTAACGGAATTGATCGAGCTTCGTAAATGGGCAAAAGATGAAGCAGCGAAGGCAAATGTAAAACTTACCTATTTACCATTTATTATGAAAGCTGTTGTATCTGCATTGAAAGAATTCCCAATGTTGAACGCTTCGATCGACGATGCGGCAGAAGAAATCGTTGTGAAAAAGTACTATCACATTGGAATGGCGGCAGCTACAGATAATGGCTTGATGGTTCCGGTTCTTCGCGATGCCGATCGTAAGTCGATCTTCCAACTCGCACAAGAAGTAACGGATAAAGCAGGTCGTGCTCGTGAGATGAAATTGGCGGCGGATGAGCTAAAAGGTTCCACATTTAGCATTTCTAGCTTAGGTAATCTAGGGGGACAAAACTTTACGCCAATCATCAATCATCCTGAAGTAGCCATCTTGGGTGTAGGTTCTATTGAGCAGAAGCCAGTAGTTGTAGATGGAGAGATTGTGATTCGTTCGATGATGCATGTCTCTGTTAGCTTTGACCATCGCCTCATCGACGGAGATCTAGCAGCTCGTTTCATCAGCAAACTGAAGAAGTTGCTTAGCAGTCCAAAACTTTTAATGATGGAGATGTGATCACATGGTAGTAGGAGATCTAGCACAAGAAGTTGATGTTGTCGTAGTTGGTGCTGGCCCTGGTGGTTATGTAGCTGCCATTCGTGCCGCACAACTCGGCAAAAGTGTTGTTATCGTGGACAAAGACGAAGTAGGGGGCGTATGCCTCAATCGCGGATGTATTCCTTCTAAAGCGATCATTAGCGCATCCGAGCGTTTGATGCACATTCGTGAAGCAAGCCATGTTGGGATTGAAGTTTCAGGCGATATAACAGTAAACATGCCGAAGCTGATTGAATGGAAAAACGGAGTAGTGAAAAAGCTGACTGGCGGCGTGAGTCAGCTTCTCAAAGGAAATAAAATCGAAGTAGCCAAAGGTGAAGTCTATTTTACAGGTCCTAACTCACTACGTGTCATGACAGATGATTCAAGTCAATCCTTTAAATACAACGATGTCATCATCGCAACAGGCTCACGTCCAGCTGAGTTGAAAATTCTTCCTTTTGATGGCAAACGTATCTTGTCTAGTACAGAGGCGTTAAATCTGCAAGAAGTACCGAAGCGGTTCATTGTAGTCGGTGGAGGCTATATTGGACTAGAACTAGGAACTGCCTATGCAAAACTAGGTGCAGAGGTAACGATTCTCGAAGGTACGAAATCCCTGCTTCCTGGTACAGAGGCAACTCTTACGAAAATGGTTACCCGTAAGCTGAAAAAGCTAGGTGTAACGATCGTTACGGAAGCTATGGTACAAGGTGGCGAAGTGAACGGAGAGGAAGTAACCGTTCGTGCTACTGTTAAAGGCGAAGAGAAATCGTTTGTGGCAGATTACGCCTTGGTATCAGTGGGTAGAAAGCCAAACACCGAAGAAATCGGTTTGGATAATGTCGGCGTTGAATTAGATGAGCGTGGCTTTATTAAAATCGATAAACAATGTAAGACAAACGTGTCTGGCGTATATGCAATCGGAGACTGCGCAGGTGGAGCACTTCTCGCTCATAAAGCAAGCTATGAAGGTAAGATTGCCGCTGAAGTTCTAGCAGGGATGAACAGTGTAATCGATTATCAAGCAATGCCATTTGTTATCTTTAGTGATCCAGAGATTGCTTACACAGGTCTCACTGAAGAACAAGCAAAAGCAGAAGGATACGAAGTCGTAACAAGTCGTTTTGCCTTTGCAGCTAACGGTCGTGCGCTTTCGATGGAAAATGCGGATGGATTTGTCCAAGTGGTGGCTGAGAAAGAAACAAAGCAACTGCTTGGTGTTCAAATCGTCGGACCAGAAGCATCTTCCTTGATTTCCGAGGCTGTATTTGCGATTGAAATGGGAGCTAATGCAGAGGATATCGCACTTACCATCCATGCACATCCAACGCTTCCAGAAACCTTCATGGAGGCGGCTGAGGGGATCCTTGGGCATGCAATCCATATGGTGAATAAAAAATAATAAGGTTATATATTTGGCTAGGACAAAGAGGGTGGATCTATGAAAATAGGTTCATCCTCTTTTTCTGTAGGCAAGAAATTAGAGCATGGGAATTGGGGGATAACTCAATTTCTGGATGTAGCCTGTGAAAATAAGCGTGCACTTGAGTTGTATCAGGATTGTGGATTCGTAGTAACAGGTAGCAATGATTACTTTGAAAAGCAACTTGAGAGCTCTAAAAATGAAAGTTCCTTAGTCTAATGAATTATCTTGAGCTCCGGATGTAGGGCTTTATCAACGCGTTAGAGGTTGAATCTATTTTGTAGATTCAACCTCTTTTTATTAATCTCTATATCGGTTTACAAATACTAAGAGTCCGTGTAAGGACAAATTGATCACGGTTGTAATCAACATATAGATGAATATCCAAAACCCAAAGCCATCACTGAAGTTGAATAAATACAGGAGAGCAAAAAAGATACCTGTGAATGCAGGACCAAGCCACCATTTATGAAATAACACGCGGCTTAACATTCCCCATATGACAGCAAGCGTGGGGAAGATGACTGTGATGAGAATCGTTTGGTCTGTATACATTTGCCAAAGCTCTTCCATAATCGATCCCCTTTCAATAGAGAACCACAATATAATTATAACAAATTTATGTATTTTCTGATATATTATTCTCCAAATTGTATTTGCATAGAGGGTTAGGATGGTTAATTCATTATGGATCCGGGCATATCTGACCACAGCTTCATAAACCTATGGTGAGACAAGTGAAAACCTCCCCGCTATGGAGGAGGTTTCGATTTGATTTCTCTTACACTAACTCCAGCGTAACCATAGTCGTTAAGTCGATCTTTCTCTTTATACTGCCATTGAATAGATGGATGGTACGCTCGTCGGGCTCGATGCGATCGACAAAGCCGCAAAACTGTCGATGACCAAAAGGTGTGCGGTAAACAAGGAGAATAGGACTGTAGTTTTCATATGCTTTTTGAATTCGATCAATTAATTCGATGGTGTGTTCTAAGCTAAACATGGATGGTGTGTGGTGATGTTGAAAAGTATGTTGTACAGGATCAGAGTCTTTATGTATATTCATTTTATCACGCTCCAGAACAAGTGTTCTTATATATATTAATCATACCCGAATATTTGTTCGTGTCAAGAAGATAGGAGAAAAAAATAAAAAAACCCTCTCTAAATTAGAGAAGGTTCGATTGGTCGGGATGACACGATTCGAACGTGCGACCCCCTGGTCCCAAACCAGGTGCTCTACCAAGCTGAGCCACATCCCGATATTTGTATGTACTATTTCGGAACAACATATAGAATCTTACCATCGTTACATCATCTAGTCAACACTTAATATAAAAAAATTGCTCATTTAGGTTAGATCAGTTATGATAAAGTGGAATAAATTTGAGAATAGAATCTTTTGTTTATGAATTGTATAGCTTCTTTTCCAATCAGGATACATTTTAAGGAAGGGGCTTTTGACTGTGAAAACACACATTGAGATCGAAGTGCGTCCTACTGAAATTGATGTCATGGGCCATGTAAATAATGCAAAATATCTGGAGTACATGGAGTGGAGTCGAGAAGACTGGTACAACAAAGTGGGATTGCCTTTTGATGTATTTATAGAGATGAACGTGGGAACGGTGTCTGTAAATATTAACATCAATTATCGCAAAGAGGCAAAGCTAGGACAACATCTTTCGATATCCACAGAACCGCTTCGGAAGGGAAAGACCAGCTTTGTACTGAAACATGAAATTTACAACCAAGAAGGGGAACTCGTTGCAGACGCACAGGTTGTTTCTGTTACCATCGACTTAGGTACAAGAAAAAGCGTACCACTTCCTGATGCGCTACAAATGCACTTCCCTGAGTGTTGCCAAGCTACATAAGATTAAAAAACGATGAGGCTCTTAAGAAGCATCATCGTTTTTTGATTTAATTATTTTTCTTCATATCCCGAAGCTCTTCTAAGATCCCTTCGATTTCCATCATCGTAAGCTGACCTTGTTTCTTTTGAATCAATTGATAGATTTCAAGGAGGTCTTGGAAATGAGAGAGTCGAAAGTCTTGTGGAGAGATAAGGGCTGCATTTACCAGTTTTAAGCTGGATTTGATTTCATCTACAACCCAAATGAGGTTTTCTTCAGATGCTATATGTCGATCCATAGGGAGAATACTTCCTTTCTAATTTAACTATTTCCCACCATTGTAACATGAGTAGAGGAGCTTGTCAGATGAACCATGAGCCTTGTTTATATCCTGATCTCTATGTTCGTTTTTTGTATGAATTTCATGAGACGAGAGACTACTTCGAGTGTCATGAATTACTAGAGGATTTGTGGATGGAAGAAGCGCGGGAACCGTTTTATCAGGGACTACTTCAAATTGCAGTTGGGCTTTTTCATCATCGAAATGAAAACATAGGTGGCGCTCGTAAAATGTTTGATTTGGCGTTGCAAAAATTGGCTTACTACCCGAATCATTGGATGGGAATTGATGTCCAGCAAGCTCGGCAAGATGTGTCTGTGTCAAAAGACAAAATCGAGCAAGACTCATCCGTTCCGTTTGAACCGATTGAGATCGTCATATTGGATGAAGTCTTAAGAGAACTCGTTCATCAGTTAAAATCCAAGTGATTGCTTGATTAAAGCTAAGCTTTCTCTTGTTTTATGATAGGGCAAAAATAAAACTTCGGAGTGAACAGGGGCGACGAGCGAATCGTTTAATCCGGTTTGTTTAGCGTATTGCAAAGCTCGGGTCATATGGTAGTCATGAGTGATGATTACAATGTTATCGATCTGGGTACTTGCTAGTAACTTTTTTGTGTTTTCTAGATTTTGCCGGGTGTTTGAGGACTGATCTTCTAACAAGATCCGTTCCTTAGGAATCTTTTTTTGTACTAGATAATCTTTCATGGCAAGGGCTTCCGTTACTCCTTCTTTTTCCAAACCACCCGAAACAATAACATAATCTACTTTTTGATCTTGGTATAGTTTCACTGCTACCTCTAGACGCTCGACTAGGGCAGGGCTTGGCTTCCCATCCCATAATGCGGCTCCTAGCACAACTCCAGCATCTGCGTGCGATGATGGAGTAGGAGTATCATCGTATTGGGACGCTTTTAGATAGAAATAGCCTATGATGCAAAAGAGAAGTAGGCCAAAGAAGAGGGAGAGTGTAAGGATCCATTTGATAGTATTCATGATCTTCCTCCTAAGCGATGGCCAAATGTTAGCTGAGTTGACATTGGGATTGAGACGGTGGATTAGGATGAGCGAGAATAAACTTGCCATTGTCGCGGTTTAAATCGATGATGAGCCCATCCATCCAAGCACGTTCGGAAGGAATCCAAGCAAAGGGGACATCCTTGATTTTTATCGACTCAAAGTGAGGTAATACTTCTATTAAATCGATAGCGAAGGACGCAGTGCCACAACCTGATGTGTGCGCCATCACACGAAATGCTAGTGGTTGGTCTGCATGTTCTTGATATAGAATATAAAGTAATTTTGCCGCGGCTAAGTCGGATATTTGTATTTTCATGTTGTAGACCTCCTGTCGAACATTCTTGATGAAATAATAGCAGAAAGTCAACTACTCACCATTGAAATGTGAGCTTGCAGGTATCCGGTCATGCGAACGTCTTACGACTCTGACCTTAATTTGATCCTACATCAGGGCATGTTGACACTACCCGCACTCAATCAGGCATGCTGACTAAGTTCCTGCACAAGGTACTCGATTCCCTTACGGTGCAGATTCATTGCTCCAATGCGATCATCATTAGAGGTATATTGACAGGTTTGACATTCAAATATGTGCTTTTTCTTATTACGATTTGCCTTCTCCGTATGTCCGCACTTAGGACACGTTTGAGAAGTATAGGCTGGGTCAACTGCTATTATAGTAGACTGATTCATTTTCGCCTTATACTCGATCATCTGGCGAAGTTGATAGAATGCCCAACTCACCGTATACCAGCGATCTTGTTTCCGTACTTTCTCTGTAGTTGCACGAACCCCTTCTAGGTTCTCTAAGACGATTAAGCTGTTTTCACCAGCTTGCCCTACGAGTGCCTTTGATAGCGCATGGTTCACATGCGTCATCCAACGGTTTTCTCGATCACCGATCTTTTTTAATCGTCTACGAGCAGATTTGGTACCCCTTTGTTGGAGAGATTTACGAACCCGTTTGTATTGACCACGCTTATCCTTGATGGAACGACCTTTGAAGAATTGGGTCTTGTCTTTTGAATCGAAAGTAGTCGCTAAAAAATTTAAGCCGAAGTCGACTCCTACTACATTACGAATGCTCTGTAGGTCAGAGTCGGAAACCTCTTTGGTCATGGGGATATGTAGAAAAAATTTTCCTTTTTTGTAAACTAGCTTAGCTGTGCCAAACGACCAACTACCATCAAAAAAATGCTCCATTCCCTTTGTTTCAAACGGAACTTTTAAACGACCTTCCAAGGTGTTGATGGAGAATCGTCCATTTACTAATGAGTAATCTCGATTCCATACGAGATCATAGACAGGGCGTTTATATCTGACAAGAGACCAATCATGTCTATTCTCTTTTGCTGACTTGTAACTAGCAATAACGGTTTTCATAACCGATTGAGCCATTTGAGAGCGTAATCCATAGGTGGATCGGAGTTCTTCATAAGTCAGATTATGTAATTTGGCTTGAGTGAGATTGTGAGTTTCATGCACAATGTCTGATACGTAATTACAACCGTTTTGGTATGCCTGAAATGTTTGTATAAACAATGGTTGTTGATCTTCTAGCACGAGAATTTTCAGTTTGGCTGTAATCGTTATTTTCATTTTGTTCACCTCATTTCACTAAATATATTGTATATAAATATTTAGTGAGATGATAGAAGGTTTTCATTTGTTTGCAAGGACGTAGTAAAGAGTGTGGTTCTAAACATCCCCAACGAGAGGAATGTGGGCACGTTTCATGAAAGTAAGTGGAAATCCTATGATTTCTACGATGATGGGAATATGGTAAGATTAGTTTTGTAATGTAACCCTGTTAAGGAGGAGAATACATATGGCACAAGAACGTCATGGAGCAATTACATTTAAAGGGGGTCCTGTGACCCTAGTAGGACCTGAGGTGAAAGTGGGCGAGCAAGCACCTGATTTCACCGTGCTTGCGAATGATTTATCTCCAGTAACTCTCGCTAGTTCAGCTGGACAAGTTCGTCTGATCAGCGTGGTTCCTTCTGTAGACACAGGAGTATGCGATGCACAAACTCGTCGTTTCAATGAAGCAGCGGCTAAATTGGATAACGCTGTTGTATTAACCGTGAGCATGGATCTTCCATTTGCTCAGAAGCGCTGGTGTGCGGCGGCTGGTATTGATCAAGTGCAAACAGTGTCTGATCATCGTGATGCTTCCTTTGGTACTGCCTATGGCATGCTAATCAAGGAACTTCGCCTATTAGCACGTGGGGTATTTGTTGTTGATCGTAATGATAAAGTGACTTATGTGGAGTATGTTTCCGAAGCTACGGATCATCCAAACTACGAAGCAGCTATCGAAGCGGCTAAAAAAGCTCTATAAGTGTAGGAAATATTTATAGAGAGAAGGCTCAGTGTCTATTAGTAGATGCTGGGCTTTTTTATTTGATGACAAAATAATAGGAATAATATCTTTCTTTATGTCTACTTACCTGATATATTGTCTGTATATGGAAAAAGAGGTGAGTTCATGGAAGAGCAATTAAAAGAACTTACGATGATGGTGAGAGCCATCTACGATCAACAATTAATCATGAATGCCAAGATAGATGGATTAGATAAGCGAGTTGGGAATATAGAAGATCGCTTGGACCGGATTGAAAACAGGATGGACGGTCTGGAGCAACGAATGGACAAGCTTGAAAGCAGGATGGACGGTCTAGAGCAACGAATGGACAAGCTGGAAAACAAGATGGATGGCTTAGAACAACGAATGGACGGTCTTGAAAACAGGATGGATAATCTTGAAGGTAAAGTGGACAGCCTAGAACAGCGAATGGATCATTTTGATCAGACAGTAGACAGTTTAAAACAAGGCACGAACAACGTTGAAGTGAAGCTAGATCGAGTGGCAGGCTTATTTGACCAAAAAGTGACCCGTATCGAGCAGGAAGGAACTGATACGCAGGAACGACTCAAGTACATTCGAACCATTCTCATTCGCCATGATGAAGAGATTCTGGCACTTGGTTTAAAACGGACTGTATGAGTATATTACCCTTTAAATTATGCTAAGTAGACTCACTCCTATCTGTTTATTAGGATTGAGTAGGAGTTCCTTGATGAAAGACCATCTTCCATTTTCTATTAAACTGCTTCCAAATAGAGCTACGCAACGTGGTTAGCTCTCTGATTTCATCGTGAATACGATACGTTACCATAACCACATCATCTGCCAATGGATGGAGTTGAAACTGAGTAAGCGTTAACTTCCGGGTATCACGAGAGCCAATCATGTCATAATCCTTTCTTACCCACACATTTCCCGAACTACCAAATTCAAAATAGGTATCAGATAGATACTTCTCATAAAGTTCTTTCGTTGGTTTGAGTAATGTTGTTTCTAGTTCGAATAGGTAATTTTCTAAGATTGCTAGGTCTGTATTATTCAATTTATGATAACTCCTTTTGGTAAGATTGGATCCGTAAGGCTAAGATATAGTGTACAACTCTAGAGAAGGGTTGATCTACCCATTTTTCTTTCCGTAGGATTCTCTCAAAAGAACAAAATCGGCTGATTTTATGTGATGTAAGCATCTAATCCTGCGAACAGTTGTTTTCGATTTTGAAATATTATCCGATAATTGGAAATGGGATACATGCCCCGGGACCAACTCTAATCAATAGCCCTAATCTCTAAACTTTTCTCCAAATGATCCACATTATACAAAGAACAGCCTCCTTCACATCGAAAGAGGCTGTTTGCATGAAATCATACAATATGGTTAAACGAAAGCTTACACGTTCACTTCTGTACTAAGGATTTGACGAAGTACTGTTTGTAAGATACCACCATTACGGTAGTACTCCACATCTACTACGCTATCCAAACGTGCTTTTGCATCAAATTCTACAACAGAACCATCTGCTTTGGTTACACGAACTTGCAAGATTTGACCTGGTTCAACTTGATCGTTTAGACCCGGAATATCAATGATTTCTTCACCTGTTAGATCGAGAGATTTCCAAGAGACACCGTTAGTGAACTCAAGAGGAAGTACACCCATACCTACTAAGTTACTACGATGGATCCGCTCGAAACTCTCAGCGACTACGGCTTTGACCCCAAGTAGGTTGGTACCTTTTGCCGCCCAGTCACGGGAGCTACCTGTACCATACTCTTTACCAGCGAAGATCACGAGTGGAATACCTGCTTCTTGATACTTCATCGAAGCATCATAGATCGAAGTTACCTGTCCGGTAGGAATATGCTTCGTGATGCCGCCTTCTGAGCCAGGAACCATTAGGTTACGCAGACGAATGTTAGCGAATGTTCCGCGGGTCATCACTTGGTCATTACCACGACGAGCACCATACGAGTTAAAGTCTTTTATATCCACATGCTTAGCTTGCAACAGCTGTCCAGCTGGACTAGATGGTTTAATGTTACCCGCTGGTGAGATGTGGTCGGTTGTGACGGAATCTCCAAGTAGTGCAAGTACACGAGCGCCTTGGATGTTTTGGATTGGGTCTACATCCGCGGATAGGTTTTGGAAGAATGGAGGCTCTTGGATATAAGTAGAGTCTGCATCCCAATCATAAAGAGTGCCTTCTGGAGCAGGGATTTGGTTCCAACGCTCATTGGCATCAAATACTTTGCCGTATTGTTCGATGAACTGCTCACGAGAGATTGCTTCGGACAATACTTGGCTTACTTCTGCAGAAGATGGCCAGATATCTTTAAGGAAGACAGGTTTTCCGTCTTTTCCTGTACCGATTGCTTCTTTTGCGAAATCGATGTCTACTGTACCTGCCAATGCATACGCAACTACAAGCGGCGGGGAAGCCAAGTAGTTTGCTTTTACAGATGGATGTACACGACCTTCGAAGTTACGGTTTCCAGAGAGCACGGAAGCGACTGTCAAATCATTGGACTCAATCGCATGACCGATATGATCTTCTAATGGGCCGGAGTTACCAATACAAGTTGCACATCCATAGCCGGCAATGTGGAAGCCAAGTGTCTCGAGTGATTCGAGTAAGTTGGACTTCACTAAGTAGTCGGTTACGACTTTTGAACCAGGTGTGAGTGAGCTTTTGACAAATGGTTTTACTTGAAGCCCAAGCTCAACCGCTTTTTTCGCTACTAAACCTGCACCAAGCATAACGCTAGGGTTAGAGGTGTTGGTACAACTTGTGATCGCTGCGATTACCACGGAGCCTGTTGTTAGTTCAAATGATTCACCATTTGGAGCTGTTACACTAGCCTTTTTCGCGATTTGCTCGTCGGTTAGACCAAATCCACGATCTTCTACTGGCTTTTTAAGGGTTTCGTTCCACTCTTGTTGCATGTTCGATAGCTCTACACGGTCCTGTGGACGCTTTGGACCTGATAAACTTGGCACAACTGTGCTAAGGTCTAGTTCAACCACGTCTGTGAAGATTGGATCTGGTGTTTCATCCGTGCGGAACATGCCTTGAGCGGTGTAGTATTCTTTTACGAGTTGTACAAGCTCTTCATCACGTCCGGTGTTGCGTAGGTAGTTAAGTGTTTCTTCGTCGATTGGGAAGAAGCCCATCGTTGCGCCGTATTCAGGAGCCATGTTAGCTACTGTAGCACGGTCAGCCAAGCTGATGCTGGAGAGACCTGAACCATAGAACTCAACGAATTTGCCAACTACACCTTTTTTACGAAGCATTTCGGTTACGGTTAAAGCTAAGTCGGTTGCGGTTGCACCGTCGGCTAGCTTTCCAGTTAATTTGAAACCGATCACGTCTGGCATGAGGAAGTAGAGAGGTTGCCCAAGCATACCTGCTTCCGCTTCGATTCCTCCAACACCCCAACCCAATACACCAAGACCGTTAATCATCGTGGTATGAGAATCGGTACCTACTAGAGAATCTGGGAAGGCAACGGTTTCGCCATTTTCTTCACGAGTTGCTACTACTGTTGCTAAATACTCCAGGTTCACTTGGTGAACGATTCCGGTAGCAGGTGGTACAGCACGGAAGTTAGTAAAAGAGTCTTTTGCCCAACGAAGGAGACGATAACGTTCTTCGTTTCGTTCAAATTCGAGTTGCATGTTGTATTCGAGCGAGTCAGGCGTACCTGCTTTGTCTACCATAACGGAGTGGTCGATAACGAGATCAACTGGGATAAGTGGGTTAATACGTTCTGGGTTTCCACCTACACGTTCCATAGCGGAACGAAGGGCAGCAAGATCGACTACAGCCGGAACCCCTGTGAAGTCTTGTAATACGATTCGTGCTGGTTTAAAAGCGATTTCTTTGTCTGAAGAAGCAGTATCCCAATTTGCCAGTTGTTCTACGTGTTCTTTGGTTACAGCTTTCCCATCATGTTGACGTACAGCGGCTTCTAAAAGAACCTTGATGGAATAAGGAAGTTTGGAGATGTTTCCGATTCCTTGCTCTTCTAAAGTACCTAGTCGAAAGTAAGTAAAATCTTTTCCATTTACGGTTAGTTTTGAGCGAGATTGAAAGAGATCTGACATTGAAAAGCCTCCTTTATAAAATGCAATGAAATCATTAAAGTTTTGTTATTTTGTTTCACCAGATGAAACGTCGTTTCTTTTTCAGTACTCATTATACAACTAACGAAACGAAATTGTATAGTGTTTTATCTAGAGAGAATAAGAATATTTTTAGTCCTTTCCTAATCTCTGAAGAAAGCAGTATAATAAAATGAAACATTGTTTCAAATTTAGAAGCTACATCTTATTATAGTCAATGTAGAGGATCCATGGAACTAAAGAGAAGGAAGGGACAGGGATGGAAGAGAAAAAGACCACAACCAGAGCGGCAGAGAGAGCGTTAGATATCCTCCTTTGTTTTGTGGAGAAACCAGAATTAGCGATGAGAGAGATTGTGGAGAAAACAGAATTAAGCAAGAGTACGGTCTTTCGTCTACTCGCTACCTTGGAAGCAAAAGGCTTTGTCAAACGTGATCCTGACACAGAAAAGTATAGCTTAGGCTTTCGGATCTGGGAGTTAGCGAATCATATTAATCGTTCTGATGATCCTGCCATTTTGTTCCTTCCTGAGATGGAACGTCTCCGAGATGATATTGATGAAACGGTTAGTTTATATGTGAGAGATGGCCTAGAGCGTGTACGGATTCAAGCGGTGGAGAGTCAGCAAGCGATTCGCCGAGTGGCTCCAATTGGTGCGCGATTGCCTCTATCGGTAGGTGCATCCAGTAAAGTGATCGTAGCCTATACAGAAGGTGATTTATTGGGAAGAGTTCTCTCTGATCCCATGTGGCCTTCCGGGATTGACCGAGACTTATACATAAAGCAATTACAAGAAATTCGCACACAAGAATATGCGATTAGTATGGAAGAACGAGAAGCTGGTACAGCGGCTGTTTCCGTGGCGATTCACAGTCGAGCCGGTAACCTGATCGCGGCCCTTGTCTTATCAGGACCGATCTCGCGTATGAATGAAGAACAGATGATTCAATATGTACCTCGTCTGGTGAAAGCGGCGAAGGAGATGGGAAAGCTAGTTTAGGATGAATAACATGGATACATAACAAAACACCTTCGAACACGCGTCTTGTTGATTCGAGGGTGTTTGTTATGTATCCATGAAACATGTTTACATTATGCATTCTGGGGAACATTTCATTTACTCAAGTACAGTAACATTTTTCTTTAAAAATAGGCTTCTTTTATGTTAATGAAAACGAATGATTAAAGGGTGATATTATGTTTCAACATCATGGTAAAAATCATCATGAAGTAACATTGCCACATGGGCAACTTCATTTGTTTGCAAATGAGGAAGTGTTTGCTTCATTTGAAGATCGTATCTATGAGATGGCAGATCATAATTTACGGATTCCACGAAATATATATATGAGCTATACACCAGATGCTCACATAGGAATTGGGACATGTATTGGAACTACCGCAGTCTGGAGTATGAAAGATGGCTTTGTTTCTCCGTCTATTGTCGGAAGCGATATTGGTTGTGGGATGAGGGTTCATCTGACATCTCTTCGAAAAGAAGATATACAAGATAAAGAGATCAGGCGAAAGTTAATAAAAGCGATTGAGAAATTTGTCCCGACAAAAGAACGAGATGGTAGCCATTATAACGAAATTAAGGTAGAAGAGATTGTACGAGAAGGTATCTATGGGTTGCCGCCTGAGTATGTATCAGATCGAGATCGCTCTACTACCTACGTTGAACATGCGAAGTTTGAGTATGATCATAGTGTGTTAGAGCACATTTCGGGGAAACTGTGGAAGCGTGCTTGGAGGCAAATCGGGACGCTTGGTGGAGGAAATCATTTTATTGAGATTCAGTATCTACAGATTTCAGAGGATAAACGTGATATTGCGGAAAAATGGGGCTTATTTGATGGACAAGTAGTCGTCATGATTCACTCAGGATCGCGTGCTTGGGGAGGAATGCTCGGACCTAAATATACCAAGGAGTTTCGTGATGCAATGGATTTATGGGGTGTTGAAAATCCAGAGAAGAATCTCGTCTATGCACCGATCCAGTCGGAGGAAGGGCAAAGATATATTAATCTAATGTACGCAGCCCTTAATTATGCGGTCGTAAATCGTCATATGATTGCATACGGTGTTCATCAAGCATTCCAAAAGGTATTTGGTGAGGATATGGAATTCCCGGTTCTATATGATCTTATGCATAACTATGCTTTAAAGGAAATTCATCGTAATAAGCCGATGTTAGTTCACCGTAAAGGTGCGACAAGAGCACTGCCAGCAGGGCATTTCATGAATGCGAAGCCTTATAAAGAGACTGGACATCCTGCTTTGATCCCAGGATCGATGGGGACTGCTTCTTACATTATGGTGGGTGAGGAGCAGGGAGAAAAAAACTTTTATTCCATTTGTCATGGAGCAGGACGAATACGCTCTAGGCGTGCGACGAGGGAATTAGTTACGGTGGATGAATTTGCCGAGTCGCTTAAAGTAGGGACAGATGAAGAGATCTTAGTCAATCATCGTACCTTGAAAACGGTTCTAGATGAATGTCCACAAGCATATAAAGATGTGGATCAAATCATTGATTCAATTGCGGGTGCAGGTTTGGCTTCAGTGGTTGCAGAGTGTAAACCGATGGCTGTAGTAAAAGGAACCTAAAACGATCCATAGACGTTTTTTCCCGATTTGGATACAATAAATGAAGAAGGAGGGATAGATATGTCACAAAACTTTTATTTTCAACAAATGCAGATGATGGTTCAACCCATGCGAGATGAGCTAACTCGAATTGGTGTAAAAGAACTACGCACTCCAGAAGAAGTGCAGGAAGCATTCCAAGGTGAGGCAACGAATGGAACTTCTTTAGTTGTTGTAAACTCGGTTTGTGGTTGTGCTGCAGGACTTGCTCGTCCAGCAATCGCAGAATCCTTGAAACATGAGAAAACCCCCGACCACCTCTATACGGTGTTCGCTGGTCAAGATAAAGAAGCAACGGCAGAAGCCCGTCAATATTTCGAGGGTCAACCACCTTCCTCACCTTCTTTTGTCATCTTAAAAGACGGTAAATTAGTACATATGATTCATCGTCACGAGATTGAAGGCGTTTCATTGGAAGAGATTGCAGCCAATCTAACCAATGCTTACAACAAATATTGCTAGTAAATGTGAGAAATCCCCTTGTAGAGTTGAAAGTAACTTTACAAGGGGATTTTTTATGTATTTGAGTGTAGATAGACAGTGTTATATTAAAAAAACAATCTTTTTGATATAATCAAAACTAATGAAAAATACAGAAATGATCTCATAGGAGGCATAACATGAGAGTGAATCGATTGATTTCAGGTGCATTGATAGCAAGTTTATGTGCCATGGCTATCGGTTGTGGAACGGAGGCAACCAAACCAGAGAAGCCAAAAGAGGAGCAGGCATCTGTTCAACCGGCAGAGGATAGTGATCCAGTAGCGCTTCATGAGCCAAAGGTGGAGCAGTATTTAAACAAAGTAACAGAGATCGATCTGTTTCAGCTATCAAAAGACGAGCAGACTTTATACGATCAATTAAAAAAGAAATTTGATTATCCCTTACTCAAAGGCGTTGATCCCATCACCCAAACCAAATTACTCATTCACGCTCAGGGAATGGGGGATCACGGATTGGAGTACGATCTTTACCTACCCACAGCATCCAAAGATGAAGTTCTATTTAAAGTCGATAAAGATCAAATGATCTCAGCACCTGCCACACGTGAAGCCTATGTGAAGAAGAAAGCAGATCCAAAAGTAATGGAAAAGGCAAAAACCTTAAGTAAGGCAAAAATGAGAGCAGTCTATCATAAAGACTCCATTCCGCCGATTATTCAGATAGTATATGAAGCGCCTGGACAAGACAAAGGGAATTACCTCGCATTTCGAGAGTACGAGGGTATTTGGAGGATGGAATTTGATCTAAATACAGGATTTAGCAATGACGTGGACGATGAGGATGGCGTACAAAACTAACCTAAGAAAATGGCTTTAGTCTAAGTGACTGAAGCCTTTTTAATGGCTAAGAAAAAATGTTAAGTAGATATATTTTATAAGCATTGGATAGGATTGAAATGGGTATAGGAATAGGGAACATGCCTAGTGTGAGAAAGTAGAGCTTGTGAAGTAGCGAGAAACGAAGGACAAGATGAGCCGGTTTGATTACTTTTTCTGAATATCTTTCATAATGGGGGATGAAGGAACAGACTTGCTTTTCCACATCCTTGTTGGCTCACTATTTGAGCCGTGGCTCGTTACATGCCCCGGGACTTGAGCCAAAGGCAAATCCTATATCTGGCTCTCCTGCTCCAGTCATCAATAAAAAGTTAGGATAATCAGATAATTAACGCCGTATTATTCTGATGCGTAATGCTCTCAAGTAACGAAAGATATTCCTTTTGTAAAATAATATCTGACTGAGACAATGCCTTGCCAATCGGATGAGTCTCAAGTATTTGAGGTCGAGGTAGTTTATGATCTAAACATAATTGGATCGTTTCTTCTATTTGTTGCGAATCCATTAATTGAATCGACATAAACAAACGTAAATCGATATTCAATTTTTGTAAGTCCCTTTTCACTGTGCGTATTTCTTGAAAGTCTATTTTATGGCTCTCATGATTCTTCTGATTAAATATAAGATCAAAGTAGAGAGGAAACGAAGTGAATGTATGTGTAAATAACTTATTCTCATGGATCTGTAAGTCATCCATCAAAATTTGTATGGTTAATGGGTAAGGAGTAGATTGGATTAAGGTATCAATTGGATAGGGATCATGTAGATAATCAGTGCCGCTACATATGATTTCCTGAATCGAATGATTGAATGAATAATAGGATTCGAAAGAAGGACGAACTCCATCCTCTCCTTCATCCATGGGTCTCTTTTTATCTAGGATGGAATGATTCTCCAAAAAGGCGACGGTAGGAGAAAACAGGAACAGATTCACATGATTCATGTCTGTGCGAATGATGTTCGACTCTACCTTTTGTGCATCGAATAATTGGAGATTTGTGTTGTTTAGCAGTTGGATTTGCCCATTATTTTGCAGGACGATATAGCTACTATCTATTTCGCGATAGGCAATGATTTTTTTAGGATTCCCTTTATTCCAAACGATAAGATCACCTCCTAGTATAAGAGTTCTTTACAATTATCAAACTTACACTACAAAAATATTGGTTGTAAAGAAAGGGATTCTCTGAATGAGATTCATAGATACAAACATGTAGCAATTTTTATTCAATTACAATCAATTTTGTATTAATATATAATAGAAGTTATTTTCAAACTTTAATACTTACAATCATGGTTGAAAATGGAACATTACCAGGACTGAACGAATGTTGGAAGGTGAAAATGAAAATGGATTTTTCGAGTGTTGGGGATAATATTAAACAGTTGCGAAAGACATTTGGTTTATCGCAAAAAGAACTAGCTGAAGGAATTTGTACACAAGCACAGATTAGCAAGATTGAAAATGGATCCATTTATCCTTTATCAACTACGTTGTACTTAATCTCTCGTAAGTTAGGTGTGGATGTTAACTACTTTTTTGATATTTGTGAGACACCGCGTCTTGACTATGCTCAAGAGGTGATTTTGTTAATTCAGGAATATAAAAGAAAGCGCGACTATGAGAAGATATATCGCATTGTAAAAGCAGAAAAGACAAATCCCGTATTCCAAACGCTACGAAACAAGCAGTTTCTCATTTGGCATGAGGGGATCTGTCTTTATTATTTGAAAAGTAATAGCGAGGAATGTTTGAATCTTTTAAAGCAAGCCTTGGATATGACTTTAAGCGCGATTGTTTCGTTACGAGAAGTAGAGATCTTGAATAGTATCGCCATTATCTATTGTGAAGAGAAAAACTATGTAGAAGCAAACACATACTTTGAAAAAGCAATTAAGCATTATGAAGTCTTGCCGTATAAAAATGATATCTCGATTATCGTTCGCGTCTATTACAACTATGCAAAGAGTCTAACGATAACAGGCGAGTATGAAAGGTCGATCGATTTTTGTAATCGTGGTATCCGAATTTGCCGTTCTAATGAAACTCTCTATTCATTAGGAGAGCTGATGTATCATACGGGCTTTAATTGGCTAAATGTGGGGAATCACATGAAAGCAATTCAGTATATGAAAGAATCTATTCGAATATTTGAATTGCAACAAAATCAGCAATTCATTCAACACGTTGAGACGGAAATTGCTAAGATATCGGATCATCCAGCTTCTGAGGAAATGGGAACGGGTGGCTAGTGGAAACATAATACCTTCCTGATCGGGATAGTTTGCTTCGTCTAGTGCGAAAGGACTATCCCTTTTTATTGCTGATAATTTTCTTACAAATATGATTTGTTTAACACAATCTGAATTATATTATTAGAGTTATTTTTTTCATGACATAGCATAGGAATTGATGCGAAATGGATGCCTGAAGTGTAGGGAACTCTTGCTGTGTCAAACGCATGATTATCGAGGGCGATCTATAATACTTTCAACAGGCACAAGTGCTTGAAAAAAGAGAGAATGAGGTGACAATCTTGAAAAAAGTAAATTACCTTCTATCAATGGTAGTAGTCGCTGTGGTTATGGGGACACCAGTTCTTTATACTCTTCCATTTCAACATTAATACATGAAATAAAAAAATTCACTAGCATTTAATATGCTCTATTTCGTAGTTACATGGGAAAGATATCCCTATTTTTTTACAGGATAACATGTAACTACTTTAGCAGTCTGGATACGAATGTAGTGAACAAAGATAAAACAGGATTGACCTATCTGAACACCAAGGAGACTATTCTGAGTATGGTTTTTGTTTTGAAATTAGTTGGATACTATTTGTTGTGCAATCTTTATTCATATGTGATGCACCGATTAGCTCATATTCCGAGTAAGAAAAATCCGCTTTTTATCATTCATCGGGAACATCATAAAAATAAGTATGATGATGCAAAACCAAGTCTTCCTGACTGGCCTAATTATTTTTTATGGTTTGGCAATCTACATGCAACGTTAGATGTTTGGATTACACTCACACTGCCGCACATCATTGTGATATGGGTGGATCCGGTTCCTGGACTCGTATTATTCGTAATCCACTATTTTTATGAAGTTTTCTTAGCTGCAACGGTTTTAGATCATAATCCTCGTATTAAGGGACCGATTACGAAATTCCTTGCTGTGGGTGAGTATCATATGAACCATCATTACTATGTGAAAGGGAATTATGGTTTTTATATTACCTTCTGGGATTTTGTCTTCGGAACCGTTTATAGGAAATCACAGCAGCATAGTAGGAAGAACAAGGCATAGAGGTGATTAAGCACGTGATGTCCCAAGAAGGAAATCGTTTTTTTCCACTGACGCATCCTCAAAAGCGAATCTGGTATATCGAAAAGCTCATTTCGGATTCTCCTCTGCACCATATTTGTGGTACAGCTGAATTAAAAGGGGAAATCGATCTAAAACGGTTAGAAGAAACGATTCTCTGCTTTTTGAAGAAACATGATTCCTTTCGATTGCATTTTTTTGAGGAAAACCAAGAAGTATATCAAATGGTAAGCGATTTTACTCTGGAGAAAATAGATTTCTTCGATTTTAGCCAGGATGAAGATCCATTATACCGTTGTAATCAATGGATTCAACAAGAAATAGAAAAACCGTTTTCTATGATAAACAATGATTTGTTTTATCTAGCAATCTATCGGACTAGCGAATCATGCTATGGACTATTTGTGAAGGTTCATCATTTGATTTTTGATGGTTGGTCCATTCATATATTGGCCAAGCAGATTTGCGAAATGTATGAAGGCATCGAGGATGGGCATAGAGCAGGATCTTACCTTGATTATATTGCAAAGGAACAACAATATTTACAGTCTGAAAGACTGCTGAAGAATAAAGAGTTTTGGATGAAGAAGTTTGAGACATTGCCAGAGCTTCTTTTTGCTGAGAATCAAGATCGGTATGAAGGGAAGCGCAAATCGTTTCTCATGGATCCATCTCTTACAACGAAAATGAAAGCATTGGCGCAGAAATACCAGTGTTCTCTTAACGAGTGGTACATTATGTTGGTACAAATCTACTTACATAAGATGGTAGGGCGACGAGATATTGTGATGGGTACACCTGTGTATAATCGCTCTGGCAAGAAAGAGAAAGAGACGATTGGCATGTTTACTAGCACGATGCCGTTACGATGTGAAGTGGATGTAGATTCTTCTGTAACCGAATATCTCGAGACGGTGAAACGAGAGATTCGGCAGAGTTATATGCATCAAAAGTATCCATATGACTTACTAGCGAATGATCTTCAGTTACAGAAGCATGGTTATGATTCCTTATTCCAGCTCTGTGTCAACTACTACAATTTCCAAGCGAATAACCAATTGCTTGATCCTGAGGAGCTTTACAACGGACATCAATTATATCCTATGCAAATCGTAGTCAAGGAATGGTCCGAAGAAGGTAGTTTGCAACTTGACTTTGATTATAGAACAAGTGTGTTTACTGAAAATTATATTGAGCAGATGAACGCTCGAATGATCTATCTGGCTGAGCAAATTTTACAAAAACCAGATGCTTTAATCTGTGATTTAACGTTGTTATCTGACGCGGAAGTGAAGGAGCTCGTATACGAATTTAATCATACAGCGGCTGAATATCCAAAAGATAAAACGGTTACGGAACTGTTTGAAGAACAAGTGAAAAGTACCCCGCATAACATAGCTGTTTCTTGTCGGAATGAGTCTTTGACCTATGAAGAGTTAAATGGGAAAGCGAATCAATTGGCACGATCTTTAGTGAAGCGTGGGATTGGACGAGGTAGCATGGTAGGGATTTTGGCAGATCACTCACTCGATCTTCCTGTAGCTATCTTAGGAATATTGAAAACAGGTGCAGCTTACTTGCCGATCGATGTACAAACGGCTTCGGATAGGATTCAAGAGATTCTAGTAGATAGTGAAGCTTCTTTTCTCTTAACCAATCGAGAAGTGCCGGAAGATGTGGGCTTTATGGGTGATGTGATCAACTTCCAAGACCCACAATGGTATACAGGTGATGGATCCAATCTACAAGTGGAATGCTTCCCAAGTGATTTAGTGTACATGATCTACACATCCGGTTCTACGGGCAAGCCTAAAGGTGTGATGATCGAGCATAGAGGATTAAGTAACTATATTTGTTGGGCACAAAAGACGTATGTGAAAGACGCTGACGATTCTTTTGCATTATATTCCTCGCTCGCGTTTGACTTAACAGTCACTTCTATTTTTACGCCATTAATAGGTGGTAATCAAATTCGCGTTTACCCCGAAAGCGATGAGAATTTTGTGCTTTACGATATTTTAGAAGACAATCAAGCGTCGATTATGAAGTTGACTCCAGCGCATTTGTCTTTGTTGCAAGAGAAGACATTTTCAAACTCAAGGATAAAGAGATTGATTGTTGGGGGCGAGGAATTAAAAGGGTCGCTCGCGCAAAAGATTCAAGATGCCTTTCATGGAAAAGTTGAGATTTTGAATGAATACGGTCCAACTGAGACGGTTGTAGGTTGTATGATTCATCGATTTAATCCTACTACCGATCAAGAGGCTGCAGTTCCCATCGGGATTCCGGCGGATAATGTACAAATTTATCTGTTAGATGAAAAATTTCGACCTGTTCCCAAGGGATCTATTGGGGAGATGTATATATCGGGTGATGGAGTAGCAAGAGGCTACTGGAATCGCCCTGATTTAACGGCTCAGTGCTTTATTGATAATCCATTTATATTAGGTAAGAAGATGTACAAGACTGGGGATCTAGCGAAGTTTCTAGATCATGGCTTGATCGAGTATGTCGGTCGTAAAGACCAGCAGGTGAAACTAAGAGGATATCGCATTGAACTGACTGAGATTGAGTACCGCCTGATGAAACTTCCTTATGTGAAGGAAGCGGTGGTGATTGATCGGGTATTGAGTACAGGTCAAAAGCAACTATATGCCTACCTCGTAAAAGCGATTGATGATGGGATTTCAGCACTCGCCATCAAGCAAGACTTAGCGAAAGTACTGCCTGCGTATATGATTCCGGCACACTTCCTCTTTATCGATCAGATTCCGTTGACGAAGAATGGCAAGGTTGACCGAAATCAGTTGCCGATGGAGGAACGAAGGGCTATGGAAATAGACCCTGATCAAGTAGTGGGGGATCGAGAGCTACAAGTCCTTACGGTGCTTCAAGAGATTTTACAGGTCGATTCGGTTCACTTGCAGGATGATTTCTATCAATTGGGTGGCGACTCGATCAAAGCGATTCAGATTTCTTCGAAGCTGAAAAATGTGGGCTTGAAAATCAGAGCAAAGGATATACTCGCCCATTCTGCAATCCATGAGATGGTGGCATGTGTAGAGACGGATCAGAGTGAACAAAGGATTGATCAGGGGATGGCGGATGGGATGATTCCGTTATCTCCGATCGCATCCTGGTTTTTTTCACAATCGTTTCAAGAGGAGCATCATTGGAATCAATCGGTTCTATTACATCTAAATGAGCAGGTTGAAGACGATCAGATTGAGGCGATTATGGATGCATTGATTCGGCAGCATGATACACTGCGCATCAATGTGAACAGAGAGACTGGAACGATGTTTTACAATCCAGCTCATTTGCATAGACCGTTTCAACTGACGAGAGTTCATTTATCCCATCTCTCGTATGAAGACCAACAGGCGGAGATGGAGCGACTTGGCTTAGAGTTGAAATCGACGATGAATCTGGAAGAGGATCTCTTAATGGATGCTTGTTCGTTTGATTTAGGTGAACAAGGTAAGAGATTATTACTGACTGCGCACCATCTGATTATGGATGCGGTATCATGGAGAATTTTGCTGGGCGATATGGTTCAGTTACTGGGAAATTCGAGTCTATCGGATCGTTTACTGCCAAAGACACATTCATATCAGTATTGGGTAGATGAATTGAATTCATATGTGGAAACGTTGACAGTAGATGATATTCAATATTGGAAGTCGATGGGAAAGAGAACATCTGGATTTTCACCGTCTGTTGTGCAAAAGCATGTACAGCAGAAAGTGTCGACACTTCAAGATCAATTACATGCAGAAGAGACAAAGATGTTATTAACCAGTGCGAATGAAGCTTTTCACACAGAACCAGTTGAGTTATTGATTACATCGCTAGCTCTAGCGGTAAAAGAACATACGAATCAAAGCCGGGTTTGTATCGAAATGGAAGGGCATGGGCGTGAGGAATTTTCGCCTGGGCTTGATCTATCGAGAACGGTAGGCTGGTTTACAAGTATGTATCCGGTTGTTTTGGAAGTAGAGGATGGGACGTTCTCTACCCAGATGAAGTCGATGAAGGAGCAAATTCGCAGGGTTCCGAACAAAGGGCTTGATTATCTGATTCTCAAGCATATGTCTGATCATTTGCAAGATGGAGATGAGCCTCTCGTTCGCTTTAATTATCTAGGCGATTTTGATGCAACGGCTTATCCGAAATTCTTTACATTTGCCAGTGAGTCTTCTGGTTCTGAGATCGGTCCATTGAATCATCTAACGGCGGTGATGGACATTACCGCTATGATTGTGAATCAGGTATTACAGTTGTCTATTACGTATAGCGAAAGTCACTTTCATACCGAGACGATCTCCTCCTTTATGAAGCAATGGATGGGGCATCTGCGGGGGATCATAGAGCAATGTGGTAATCAGGAACAAACACAGTTTACACCTTCGGACTTTGAAACGGTAAATCTAAGTCAGGAGGAATTAGATTTGCTGACAGGCATATAAAACCTATAACAAAATGGAAGGAATCTTACATTGTCACTTAATGCTTACTACAATCAAGATATTGAAAAGTTGGAGATGTATCAACGGTTAATTCAGTATTGGAGCATGATGTTTGATCGGGAAAAAAAGATCGATGTGTTGGATAATATGAACTTTAATAATCAGTTGTTTCCTGAGATTTTTACGATGAAAGAAATCGCTGATTTCCATCCGATCGAACCAGGATATACTTCGCCAGATGGTTATACGGAAATGCATAATTTAATCCGCGCGTTAGAGTATGCACGACTCATCAAGCAAGAGCCGCATCGTGAAGAGATCGCGAAATCGTTGGTCAGTAGGGCGGGTATCGGCTGTGGGAACGGCTGTACCAATGTGATGAATGGGGTTATTAACTCGATTCTAAAAGTGAAGCGTGAAACGGATCAGGTAGAAGCGCCAGAAGTGATCTTGATTTTGCCAAACTATACGGTGTATACGGCGCAATTATCCAATTTACACGGAAAAGTACATCCTGTCTATGTGTACACGAAGCAGGAGAATGATTTCTTACCTACATTTGAAGAAATTCAGAGTGCGATTACGCCGAATACGGTTGCAGTGGTGATCACGTATCCGAATAACCCAGCGCAGTCTACGTATGAGGGCGATAATGTACAAGAATTAAAGAAAATCGTCGATATTTGCCAAGAAAATGAAATCTACTTAGTTGTGGATAACATTTATCAAGATTTAGTGTTTCCGAGTAACCGACCGTTTACGGAAATCTTTAATCTGACGGATCGACTTGATTATGTGGTAAAAGTGTATGGCTGCTCGAAGGATACGCCGTTTTATTCAGGTTATCGGACGGGTTATTGGTTCGGAGATCCTGCCTTAATGGATAAGTATAAATACGTCATTTCAGCGACCGAGAATAGTTTAAATACGCAATCTCTCGTGTATTTCGCGCTGAATCTATATTTTAAATATCTTGCATTGAATGAAGCTGAGCCATCTGTGGAGGATATGAAGTATTTTTCTCAAGGGATCTTTGGCTGGGGACAAGCTGTGGATGAACAGCAGCTTTTTACCAAAATGGAGTTGCTTGAGTTGTATCCGAAGTATTTGTCCAGATTGAAGCAATCGGACGATGTACAAGAAGATGCATTAAAGCAAGTGATTCAGTTTGTGGAGCAATCGCATGTGTTCTCCGATTATTCGAATCAAAATATTGGTAATGTATTCTTTATTAAGATCAATTCGGAGTATGCGTTTGAGAATGATAATGAGTTTTTCAAGTTTTTATTCCATGAAGCCAAGATCGGTGTGCTTCCAGGGAATGTGTTTGGCATGCAATCAACTTCCGATGATGTCTGGTTCCGAATTACGCTGATTCACGATCCGGTGGATGAAATTATTCGTCATTTACGGAAGATCGAAGAGGCAGTGATTCATTCACGCCAGTACGTATAGAGACAAGAAACGAGAAGGGAGTACGTTCATGGCACAATCTGTGCAACCGAATCAAATAGAAGACATTCTTACCTTAACACCTACGCAAGAAGGCATTTTATACCACTGTCTAAAGGATTCTGTACAACAAATGTACGTTGGACAAGTGGCACTAGAAGTATCGGGTCAGATTCATGTGACCAATCTGGAAAAAGCGCTTCAGCTGGTCGTGCAGGAAAATGAGTGTTTACGGTCTGTTTTTAGATGGGAGAAACTGAGTCATCCGGTACAGGTGATTTTACGTCAAATGGACCACCGCATTGTAGAGCATGATTTGACGGCCTTAAGCGAGCAGGAGCAGAATGAGCGAATCGTTCAAATGGATGAGGAAGAACGAAGCAAGGGATTCGATCTGACAAAGGGTCCGTTACTTCGGATTTCGGCAAGTAAGGTTGGGGCTAAGCAGTACCGTGTGTTGGTAAACTTCCACCATATTATGATGGACGGTTGGTCGCTGGGGGTATTTTTGAGTGATTGGTTTGGGCGATACGGACAGCTTCAATCGAATCAAGTGGAGAAGAAGTTACATCCAAAAACGAAATATAAAGAGTATGTGAAATGGCTCGGTAAGCAAGAGACGGGTAAAGCAAAACAGTTTTGGAACCAAGTGCTGCAAAGCTGGGAACCCACAACGAAACTCCCGTATAAGCATGATAAAAAGGAAGCCAATCTTCATATGAATTCGGTGGTAACACCTTTATCAGATATCATGACTGAGGTGAGCTATTTTTCGAAAGAGGTTGGTGTAACGCCGAATACGATTCTAAACGTAGCATGGGGAATTATGTTGCAACGCTATAGTGGCAGTGACGATGTTACGTTTGGGCTAACGGTATCGGGTCGACCAGACGAGATGCAAGGCGTTGATCAGACAGTTGGTTTATTCATTAATACGGTTCCGGTTCGGGTTTCAACTGAATCACAGCAAACGGTTGCAGAGTTAATGAGTGCGGTGCACAAGCAAGCTGTTGAGATGAAAGAGTATGAGTACTTACCGCTAACCGATATCCATTCAGCAGCTAAGCTTCGTGGGAATGAATCGCTCTTTGATCATATTTTGGTGTTTGAAAACTACCCATTGGATGAGAAATTGCTTGAGGGTGCGTATCATGATTTCCAAATCACCCAGTATTCTGAGTGGGAACTGAATAACTATGATTTGACGGTGGCGTTTCTGTTAGCAGGAGAGCCGCATATGAAATTTGATTATATGGAAGGCTTATTTGATCGCCAGACGATGGAGCGGATGGCGGAACATTTCCAAGTGGTGCTGAAGCACATGATCAGTCATCCAGATGAATTGGTTCAGAATCTGGATATTCTTCCGGAGTGGGAGAGAGAGCTAACGGTTTTCCAATTTAATCAGACGGAGCAGGCATTTCCGAAAGATAAAACGGTATATCAACTCTTTGTAGAACAAGTGAAAGAGTCTCCTTCGATGAAGGCGGTTGTGTTCCAAGATGAAAGCATCACCTATGAGCAATTATTTGAACGGGTTCAGCGATTGGTGGGAAGACTTCAAAATCACGGGATTGCTCCAGGAAGTGTGATCTCGATTCAGCTAGATTGGTCGATTGATATGGTGGTAGCCATCATGGGGGCGCTGGGGACAGGTGCGGCGTATGTGCCGATTGATCCTCATTACCCAAGTGAGCGAATTGAGTACATTTTAAAAGATAGTCGATCGCAGTTGCTCATCACATCGACTGAATTCCGAGATGCGTCACGCGAAGTGATTTCCAACGTGATTGTGTTGGACAGTGAGGCAAATGATGTTCAACATCAGGCAGAAGCTGAGTTGATGGAAGTCATCTCTTCACCGAAGGATCTCGCTTATGTGATCTATACTTCAGGGTCAACGGGTCGTCCCAAAGGGGTCATGATTGAACAGGAATCGTTTGTTGAGTTTGTGACATGGGCGGTAAAAGAATACGAGCATCGCTTAGGTTATCAAGTGTTGTTGTCCAATTCATTTGCCTTTGATAGTTCGATTCAGCAAATCTTCCCGCCGCTTGTTTCGGGAGGCATGCTTCATTTGCTTCATCCTGATGTGAGAAAGGATGCTCGTCAGTATCTGGACTATTTGAAGCAGAATCGAATTAATAACATCGATGAGATTCCGGTGATTATGAATGTATTGATGGAGCAGATTGATGAATCGGACGAGCTTCCTCTATTGCCGGACTTAACTTGTCTTTCGTTGGGAAGCGAGTATGTGCCGATTGAGCTAGTGAAGAATTGCCGATTGTATCTCAATCGTGATGGACGAATTATTAACGGATATGGTCCGGCTGAAGCATCGGTGGAGACGTGTACCTATCATTTTGATGGTACTTCTGAGCATGAGATTTCCTTGGTGGGTAAGCCGAGAGATAATACGCGGGTCTATATTTTAGATCAGCACGGTCGCGTATGCCCGATTGGGATTCCAGGGGAAATCTGTGTGAGTGGAGTGGGACTTGCGAGAGGGTATCTGTATCAACCTGAGCTGACGAATGAGAAGTTTATCGCGAATTCGTTTAGTGGGATTCCGGGAGATCGACTCTATAAAACAGGTGATGCGGGTCGTTGGTTAGCGGATGGCAACGTGGAGTATGTAGGTAGAATCGATAATCAGGTAAAAATTCGCGGGTTCCGTGTGGAGCTGGGCGAGATTGAAAATGTGCTTCTTAAGCATCCCGAAATTAACGATGCGGTCGTGATTGCTCGTAAAAAAGGTAGTAGTAACACGGATATATGTGCCTTTTTGAAAGCAGAGTCGAAACTAGCAAAGCATGATGTGAATTCATTCTTGGCAGATAAGCTACCGGATTATATGATCCCGACACACTATGAGTATGTGGATTCGTACCCACTAACGCCAAACGGCAAGGTAGACCGAAAGTCATTAGCTCAGATAGAGCTTGCTGTAGCGGTTGATGAGCAAGATGGTTCAAGTGCGCGTCATGAGTTAGATGAACAGATCGTGGCGGTATGGAAAGAAGTGTTAGGTCTCGAAAACGTAGGGATTTATACAAACTTCTTCGAAACAGGTGGAAACTCGATTCAAATCATGCGGGTTTTTAACAAGTTGAAAAAGGTGATTCCGGATCTATCTTTCGAGATTAGTGACTTATTTACGTATAATACGATCGCGTCTTTGGCGGACTTTATGAATCAGCCAAATGAGGTAGAGGCTGAGAAGAAGCCTGTTTCTATCATGGAAGAGCGAGAGGAATTAGGCGAGTCAGCTGAAGCAACTACGACTCGAGATGTCGCGATAATCGGAATTAGTGCAAGACTACCCGGTGCCGACGATGTGGACGAGTGGTGGGAGTTGTTACGCCAAGGGAAAAGTAGTATTCGGGAGATTCCTGAATCAAGGAAACAGCTTGATCCAGGGCAAAATCCAGCAAAACAGTACTTACGCTACGGCTATATCGAGGGAATTGATCAGTTTGATCCGCAGTTTTTTAACATCTCACCCAAGCTAGCAAAAGATATGGACCCGAATCAACGAATCATGCTGGAAACGGTCAACGATACGGTTGAAGATGCAGGTTATCCACGTGAGAAATTGATGAATCAAAACGTGGGTGTGTTTATGGGATCGGTTATGCCGAGCTACATAAATCATGTGGATGTCAAAGTAGATGAGCTATTGGCGAGTAATCTACCAGCTAATCTAGCAGGTCGAGTCTCCTATCATTTTGGATTAAATGGGCCTTCGATGGTGATTGATACCGCATGTTCCTCTTCTCTAGTTGTTCTTCATTCAGCGATGAATGCATTGCGCTACGGTGAGTGTGAGATGGCTCTAGTAGGCGGCGTTCATATCGAGATTGATCATATTCGCAAAGAGATCGCCATGGGATCGGGAATTGTTTCGCCAACGGAGACATGCCGGGCGTTTTCGGATGACGCAGATGGAACGATCGGTGGCGAAGGAAGCATTTGTATCATGGTGAAGCCGCTAGAAAAAGCTGTAGCAGATCAGGATCATATCTACGGAGTGATCAAAGGAAGCGCGGTTGTACAAGATGGTGCGAGATCGAACGGGATGACAGCTCCAAGCCCGGATGCACAGGCAGAGACGATCGTTCGAGCGTGGAAAGATGCGAAGATTGATCCAACGACGATCTCCTATATCGAAGCACATGGTACAGGGACGAAGCTGGGTGATCCGATCGAGGTGAAGGGGATCCGGAAAGCTTATGAATCCTATACCGATCAAAAGCAATTTATCGCAATGGGTTCTGTGAAGACGAACATGGGCCATTTGGATAGTGCAGCAGGACTGGTGGGTCTAGTAAAGACCGTATTAAGTTTGCAAAATGGCATGATTCCACCGTCGCTTCATTATACGAAGCCAAATGCGTTTATCGACTTTGCAAATTCGCCTGTTTATATCAATACGAACCTCCAAACATGGGAGAAACCAGAAGGACATCCACGCAGAGCAGGGATTAGTTCATTTGGATTAAGCGGGACCAATGTGCATGTGGTAGTTGAGGAGTATGAGCAACCGAAAACAACTTCCGATCAAGCGCATCTAGTTACGGTATCTGCTCCGACTGAGAAGGTATTACATGAGAAAATAAGCGACCTAAAGCGAGATCTATCGAGAAATCGCCAGAGTGAGCTAGCTGATATCAGCTATACCTTAAACTGTCGCCGAAATCATGATTCCTATCGTTTTTCAACGGTTGTGAGGGATAAGGAAGAGTTGTCGCGGGTCTTGGAAGAGATGCAGGGCATGGATAAGAAGCCGGTCAAACGAGTGAAGAAGATCGTTTTATGGATTCCAGACTATGCAGTGGGAATGGAAGAATTATGGGCGGATCTAAGTCAAACGGGTTGGCTAGATGAATCCATCACGAGCAAGCTCCAACCACTTCTAGATGATTCATCAGATCCGAAAGAGAAATATGTAGCGTTTGTATCCAGTCTCTATCATCTACTACGTGAGCTAGGAATCGAAGTAGAGATAGAGGGAGAAGGATTAGGTGTAGCGGCTAGGGAGTTCATTCTAGGGACCAGTTCGTTGGCAGATGTGATGAAGGGTGTAGGCGGATCTCAGGTTGTGAGCGAGCAGAATCAGGCTATGTCAGAGGATTTATCCAAATATGGTGAAGATACTCTGATTCTATCTGTAGGGAGTCGTTTATCCAGTGACTTCGCGTCGGATGAGTGCGGCGGTGTAGAGGTACTCGATTTGTTCACGTTGGAAAAGAAAGAGCAAGACTTCTTATCCGTACTATCTTATCTGTATCAAATGGGCTATAACCTTCATTTTGAAGCGATTCAAAAAGGCAGAACCGTTCCTCTTCCAACGTATCCATTCCAACGTAAATCGTATTGGTTTGATCAATCGAAAAAACAAAAGAGTGGATCGTCCTTATTCAATCAGGATCCGTTGGAGTCTACTAAAGTAAATGAAGAACTCATGCATCATTTTGAGTGGGCGGTGTCTGAATTACCGTCGAATCTTTCATCACGAAGCTTAAAAGGTGCTGTCTTGATCATCACAGACCGTGATAGTGGAACCAATCATGCTCCGTTAGTAGAGAAGTTTACAGAGCATGGGCATCGCGTGATTCAGCTTCAGTATGGTCAACAGTATCGAAATATGGCTGTCGACCAGATGGAGATTCATCCGTACGAAGAAGAGCATTTTGCTAGAGTGATGAAGGAATTAGTAGAATCAGGAGTCTCCATTGGAGCTGTGATTGATCTATCTCGTTTTCAATCTACTTCTCTAGCAAATGTGTCTATGTGGGACTATGAAAAGTTGGGAGAGAAGCTCGTTGCTTCGATCCATCCAACTTTAAATCTAGTAAAGAGTATCGCAACTCTGGGTGTGAATCACCCTGTTTACACCTTCTTCATCACCCAACAAGCATACTCGATAGGAGCAAATGACCACTATGTGAATCCTCTTTATAGTTCTACCCTTGCTTTAAGTAGAACGATGAATAGGGAGTACGATCAGGTTCAATCGTTCTGTATCGATGTGAATGAAGGTCCTTTCGATACGATCGCTCAGGTGATCTATGAGGAAGTGTCGAGGAATAATCTGATTCGGGAAGTGGCGTACCGAGATGGAAAGCGATATACGAAAACGCTAAAGAGGCTGCCAATCGAATCGATGCCGAAGCGAGAGATGATCCGAGAAAGCGGTGTCTACTTAGTAACAGGTGGAACAGGTGGGATTGCGAAAGAGATTTGCCAGTCGATTGCGAGTAGACATAGTGTAACGATGATTCTCGTGGGACGTACGAGTGAATCGAATTTGAGTAGCCAGCAAGTAGAAACGATAAATACGATTCGCGGGCTAGGTTCAAAAGTGCAATACTACCAAGCAGATGTAGCGAGTTTAGCCGAAATGACGAAAGTAGTGGATGGTGTAGCGGCGCGATTTGGCAAAGTGGATGGAGTGATCCATACAGCAGGAATTTTAGGGAAACCTGTTTCGTTGCGAGATTCGGGACTGGAAGATTACACAGCCGTAATGGAAGCAAAGGTGAACGGGACGCTTGTTCTCGATCAGTTGCTAAAAGAACATTATGTCGATTTCTTCCTCGTATTCTCATCTGTGGATGCCGTTCTATCAGAAAAAATGATTGCTCCTTATGCATGTGCCAATGCATTCCTAGATAGCTATACAACCCTGCAACGTCAAATGGGGAAACGATTTATTTCGATCCAATGGGGTGGATGGCAAAACACGGGTATGGGCGATGTACAAAGAGAAAAAGAGAACCATTCGTCTGTGGACAAAATTAAGCGATTATCGCCGCTTATTCTTGGATTTAATCGAAATGATGGAGTCGCTGCGTTTCATGCGGTTCTTGATGCCAATGTAAGTCCTGCTTTTGTAAGTGGTTTGAATCAAGAAGATATCGAGGAAGTTCGTGGGCTCTCCTTCTTTGAAATCCATTCACAATTGCTAGTGAAGCCAGAAGTATCACAAGCCCAAGCGTCGTGGACATTCGAGCAGATTTCGGAAGCGGTTACGAAATCGTGGAGAGAGATCTTAGAGTTTGAAGAGGATGAAGAACTCGATCCAACTGAAAGCTACTTCTCGCTTGGTGGGGATTCGATTCAAGGGATTGACATCATGGTAGAATTATCGAATTTGTTTAGCTTGAAAATGGATGCGGACACCATTTTCCGTTTCGACAGTGTTCAAGCACTTAGTCAGCATATATTCGATTCCCTTCAAAAGCCCAAAACCGCTCAAAAAATAAGATCGATCCCGAAGGCAAAGCCGATTCAATAAGCAAGTCTAGAAAGGTGGTGTGATGGCAAAATGATCGTTTATGACAAAGAGATGTTGGAGCGAAAGCAGTATTGGTTGGATACATTTAGCGGTGAACCTGCTTTTCCGGATGTGCCATCTGATTTTCAGTCAACGGATCCAATGCCTGAGAGAGCAAGTTTGTCCGTATCGGTGGATCCAGCTGTGACGGCTTCGTTACTCCGCATTTGTAAGGATTCGGATATGCTGATGTATACGTTTTTATTGGCTGTTGCAAAAATCTGGCTGTATAAATATAGCGGTCGGTACGAAATAGGGGTGGGTGTACCGTCACACCGTCCTACTCTGAAGTTGGTTCCAGTTGTTTCTAGACTGGAGCCAGCCCAATCAGCCAAGCAAGTGATTCTAGAGACGAAACGAAGTTTGACAGAAGCTTATCAGAATCAAGAGTTCCCGATTGTCCAACTATTGGATGAGCTAGGGGTTAGTAATACGAATGAGCGCCTGCCGTGGATGAAATTGGTTGTTTCACTTGATCAAATTCATGATCCAGATTTCGTCGAAGCAGAGGCTCCTGATTTAGCACTGATGTTTAGCAAAGAAGATGGCGTGTTATCTGCACGCTGGCTGTACAATCCAGCACTGTATAGGGAATCTTCACTTGAGCAGTACTTCGAGCATTATATGCAAGTTCTTCGTTCGGTCTTGGTCGATTCCTCGATTCCCGTTCATCAAATTGATCTCTTAACAGGGATGGAGAAGAGGCAATGGGTTGTGGATTGCAATGATACGAGTGTGGATTACGAGCGAAATGCAACGTTAGCGGAGTTGTTTGAGCGACGAGTGGCACTACATCCAGAAGCGATTGCGGTTGATGATGAAGATCGTCAAATGACGTACCGTGAGTTAAACGAAGCGGCTAATCAATGGGCGATAGTGTTACGAGATAAAGGAGTACGTGTGAATCAGCCCGTTGGGATTATGTTGGAGCGGACGGCTGAACTCATTATCGCTATCTTAGCGGTGACCAAAGCGGGAGGGATGTATGTTCCATTATCGACAGATTATCCGGCTGAGCGAATCCACTATATGTTGGAGGATAGCGGCTGCCTAATTGCACTAACGAAAAGGAGTTTGTTATCCGGGATCGACTTTGCAGGTGAATGGATCTGCTTAGATGATGAAGGAGCGAGCCAAGAAAGCAAAGAGAATCTATCGCTTCAAAATAAGGCGACTGATCTAGCCTACATGATTTATACATCTGGTTCCACCGGGGCGCCAAAGGGTGTCATGATTGAACATCGCTCTGTACATAATCTGGTGGTAGGGCACGAAAAGTTGTATAACGGTCAAATCGATTCTCACGATCGCTTTCTTGTCTGTACCAATATTTCATTTGATGCAAGCATATTTGAAACGTGGTTACCACTCCTAGTAGGAGCTAGGCTTGTGATGTATGCAGGTGAAAAGTTTGATGTGATGCGTCTAGCGGCATCGATGGAACAGAAGGAGACAACGGTTGCCTTTATGCCTCCTGCATTGCTGAATCCACTTTACGATGAATTTATCGAATCTGGTAGGAAATTTCCGCTTACGAAGATGTTCGTAGGTGGGGAAGCGCCCAAAGGAGAGCATCTGGAGAAATATGTAGCGCTTAATCCAGAATTAATGCTGTTGAACGGCTATGGTCCCACAGAAACGACTGTTATCTGTACAGGTTATTTTTATCAATCGAAGGATTCTGTGGATCCAAGTGTGCCGATTGGGAAGCCCATGGCGAACACACAAATGTATGTCTTGAATGCAGATATGCAACCTGTTCCGAGAGGGATTTTGGGTGAGCTATGGGTAGGAGGAGACGGGATAGCGAGAGGTTACTGGAATCAACCAGAGCTTACCGCAGAACGCTTTGTGGATAATCCGTTTCATCCAGGGACGAAGATGTATCGTACGGGAGATATCGTGAGATGGCTTCCGGATGGCAACCTGCAATTTAATGGACGAGCTGATCATCAAGTGAAAATCCGTGGCTATCGGATTGAGCTAGGTGAAGTTGAAAATCGTCTTGTACAGCATGAGGCGGTTAAAAATGCGCTTGTCTTGATAAAAGAAGATACGCAGGGTGAGAAATATCTGTGTGCTTATGTAGAGATGAGTAGTGAGGCGACAAATGAGGTTTTGGTTGAGTGGATTGCGAAACGATTGCCCATTTATATGGTTCCAAGTGCTTTGGTGAGAGTGGATACGTTCCCACTCACACCAAATGGAAAAATAGATCGTCGTTCTCTTCCAGAGCCAAATCAGTCTTCTGCCACGATGTACGATAAACAAGACTTCCTAGAACCACGTAACGAGTTAGAGCAGACCATGGTGAAGTTATGGGAAGAAGTGCTACAAGTAGAGCCGATTGGTGTGTTTGATAACTTTTTTGCGATGGGCGGGCATTCACTGAAAGCACTCAATCTAGTGAATAAAGTGACCAAGATGTTCGATAGAAGCTTGCCGTTATCCGTACTGTTTAAGAATCCAACCGTGGCTTCGTTATGTGAGGTACTTCAATCTCATTCCGACGATGCTTCAGGGAACTTAATCTTGCTGAATGAAGGTGACGAGTCTGTTCCTCCGTTGTTTGTGGTTCATGGACAAGGCGGTGGAATCATCAACTTCGTCCATCTAGCTCAGGAGCTTGAATCGAAACGGACTGTCTATGCTTTCCAAGCACTTGGTTACGATGACGAAGAACCGATTGAGTTACATGTAGAGCAGATGGCGGAGAGGTACATTGCGGAAATGCGTCAAATTGCCCCAACCGGTCCGTATCACTTGATGGGCTGGTCCTTTGGCGGGATCCTCGTATATGAGATTACGAAGCAACTAGAGGAACAAGGCGAAACCGTAGCTTATCTAGCTGTGTGTGATGTTAGACCACGCTCTCACGAAGCGTTGTCAACATGGGATGAAGAACGTGATCCGCTCATTCGGTACGCATTACTTCAAGGACTAGACGAAAGCCGTTTAGCGGAACTGAGTGAAGAGCAGCAGCTTCGAGTCTGCCAACAATTGATCAGTGAAGAAGTGTCGGATGGTGTACTAGAGGAAGAAACGTCCCTCTCGAAGCTACGTATCAACGCGATTAACGGTCTTGCGCTTAGAAAGTACCAACTTGTAGGTTCTATTCGCGCTGATATTCACTTGTTCTTAGCTCTAGAGGATAGCTTGCTTCAAGATGCGCGGGCAGAAGAGATTGTGGCGCTTTGGTCAGGGTTAACTGAGGGTCAGGTGAAATATTCATTAACCGGCGGTGATCACTACTCTATGCTTGAGCCACCACATATTAAGCCGTTGGTAGATATGATTTGTGGGCAGTTGGAGTTGCATGCTGAAGAGATGAAAATCTTGTTGATGAATCAGGAAATAGGGACGGATTAGGGATTATGTATTAGTCGGTTGTGTATTGGATGGAAGTTTGTTGGTTAACGATTTATTGGATGAGCGAGAAAATGATTAACAAACTAGGGGCAATGTATCTGGTCACTGCGATGTTAGTGAGCCTACCTAGCGCAGTTCTTCGAAGAAAGGGAGTTTTGTGGCAAATGTTTGAGCGGTTTTTGCGAGTTTTTGCCACTTGTCCGAGCGAAGAAGGACGGAGCGGACTTGCTTTTCCACATCCTCGTGGGCTCACTATTTGAGCTGTGGACAGATACATGCTCCGAGATTGCTTCAACGAAACAGCTAATCAATTGCACTCTATTAGTAAGAGAATACAACAGAAGGGAAGAAAACCATGCTAACCAGCACCAATCAAGAAGTCAGTAAATATGAATTGTCACATACCCAAAAACGCTTTTGGTTCACCGAACAACTTGAATTTGTACAAGAAGCCAAAGTAAACGCAATGGCCCACGTATCCACTGCATTTACCTTAAAAGGAAATCTAAATACCGCCCACTTCCAACAAGTACTAAACGAGCTAGTCAACCGTCATGATACCTTACGTACCTGCTTCCGCGAAGAAGACGGCAAGCCATTACAAGTGATTTACTCCCATATCGACTTCAACGTACTCATGATCGATCTCACAACAGAGACGGGAAGCGCGCAATCAGAATTCCTACAACGCTTAGTCATCGCTGAATTAAACAAACCATTCGATTTAAATGAGGCACCGTTACTACGCGCTACTTTATATAAATTATCCGAGTCAGAGCATATGTGTCTCATCGTTGCACATCACATTATCGCGGATGGCTGGGCGATTGATATCCTGATGACGGAGCTAGCATCGCTCTATCATGCGAATGCAAATCAATTACCCAATCCACTTGAACCACTAGCGATTCAATATAGCGACTTTGCACACTGGCACAACGAGATGCTAGACGGAGGAGAGCTGGACGACCAACGTCAATTCTGGCTTAATCGCCTAGCGGGTGAGCTACCTGATCTCAACTTCCCGCTCGATTATTCGAGACCGTCGATGCAAAAGTTTGAAGGAGACACGGTTCCACTCAAGATTGAGGGAGAGCTGATGCAGAAACTAAAGGAAACTTGCGAGAAGCTAGACGTTAGTCTCTATATGTTTCTACTCGCTTCGTTTAATGTGCTTCTCAGTAAGTACACGCGGAATACAGATATAATCGTGGGAACCTCGCTTTCGGGGCGTGTTCATCCTGAAGTATCGAATCTTATCGGTTGCTTTATTAACGCCCTGCCCGTGCGGAATGAGGTGAAGGGAGAAGAATCGTTCCAAGACTTTGTAAAACGGATCAAACAATCGGTGCTAGAGATCTATGCAAATCAAGAATATCCATTTGATCGGATTGTAGAAGAATTAGGGGTCGAGCGGAATCTGAGTCGTAATCCGATTTTCGATGTCATGTTTGAAGTACATACATTGCGAACAGATAAACATGCAGAAGTAGCAGTGAGTTCGGATCTTACGCTGTCATTTGAAAAATCATTAGACCATATCCGTTACTCTGGATTCGACTTTGCTTTTGAGCTATTCCAGTCAGAAGGAAAGATAGATGGTTATATCCAATACTGCACGGCTTTGTTTAGGCGAGAAACGATCGAGCGCTTAAGCCGTCATTTTGTTCAGTTAATCAGCCATGTGATAGAGAAACCCGAGCAAAATGTATGTGAAATTGACATGTTATGTGACGAGGAAAAAAGAGAAGTTCTAGAACAATTTAACTACTTGAAGAGCCCATATCCTGTTCATGTTCCGATACAACAACTATTTGAGGAACAAGTAGTTCGCACACCTGAAGCGATCGCTGTTAGCTTTGAAGGGGAAGAACTTTCATACAACGAGCTAAATGAACGGGCTAACCGCTTAGCACATCACCTGCGTTCACAAGGAGTAGGCGTGAATCAATTCGTCGCCGTCGTAAGCGAGCGAAATCTAGATTGGTTGACGACGATCCTCGCGATATTCAAAAGTGGTGCTGCGTATGTGCCTGTCGATCCGAATCTTCCGGACGAGCGAATTTCCTATATTGTCCAAAATAGTGAATCAAAGGTAGTGATTACACAATCCGCATTTGTGGAGCGTTTAGCACCTTATACCGGTGAGATAATCGAAACGATGATCTCCTTGGGCGAGCAAGATCTGAGTGGCTATAGCCCTGAGAATCTGAAGATAGCAAATACATCGACAGATCTTGCTTACATGATCTATACATCAGGCTCTACAGGAAATCCGAAAGGAGCTTTGGTACGTCATGACGGCATGATAAATCATCTGTACGCGAAACTCGAAAGTCTCGGCATCGGAGCAGAAGATGTGGTGGTGCAAAATGCATCGGTCAGTTTTGACATTTCCGTGTGGCAAGCACTTGTTGCGCTCTTAGTCGGAGCGAAGACTTCCATCGTTTCCTTTGAAGTGGCGAGGGATCAATCCTTACTACTAGAGCACTTGCACAAAGAGCAAGTAACGGTACTGGAAACGGTTCCGACTCTCCTATTTGCCTTCCTTGATACGGTGAAAGGACTAGGCGAATCAGATCGGGAGTTGCCACAGTTACGCTGGATGATCGCCACGGGGGAAGAGCTTCCTGTGAAGCTAGTAAACAGTTGGTTTGAACTATATCCGCATATCAAGTTGATGAACGCCTACGGTCCTACAGAGTGCTCGGACGATGTAACCCAGCATGTGATGTCTGGGCGAATTGAATCGGAGCAACGCGTTCCGGTTGGGCAGCCACTTTCTAATTTGAACTTATATGTTGTGGATCAATATAACCACCTAGCTCCTGTAGGGGTAAAAGGGGAGATTTGGGTTAGCGGAATCGGTGTGGGTGATGGTTACTGGAAAAATGAAGAACTCACGAAAGAGAAATTTATTTCCAATCCATTTTTAGTCGATCCGTCCCATTCTCGCGTATATCGTACAGGCGATTTGGGTCGTTGGATGCCAGATGGATCAGTGGAATTCTTTAGCCGTATCGACTTCCAAGTTAAGGTTCGCGGTTTCCGAATCGAACTAGGTGAGATTGAAAGCGCGATTGGCAACCACCCGCAAGTAGACGAAGTAGCAGTGATCGTGAAGAAAGCGGCTGATGGTGATAATACGTTAGTTGCATTCTACACAAGTAAACAGTTACTAGAATCGAATACGCTACAAAGCTATCTACGCGACATTTTGCCATACTATACGGTTCCGACGCATATCATCCGCATCGAACGAATGCCTCTTCTCACAAGTGAAAAAATAGATCGCAATGCATTAAAGAAGTGGGAGATTGAAGAAGGTACAAGGCGAGGTGTAGCACTGCCGACGACTCAAACGGAAGTAGAAATCGCTTCGATTTGGCAAGAAATTCTCGGGCTGGAGCAGATTCATGCTGACGATAACTTCTTCCATATCGGAGGTCACTCGATTAGTGCCGTTAAAGTGATCAACCGAATCCGGGATCGTTTTCAAATCAAGATGGCGTTGCAACAAGTGTTTATCACGCCAGTGCTTAGTGAGCTATCAGCGGTCATTGATACAGAGGTTGTGAATCTAAATAGCTCTGACATGGACGATGCCAAAAAGATGAGCAATAACCTGTTACAGCCGATGCCGAAACAAGAGGCGTATCACCTAGCCCCTGTCCAGTTGCCAGAGTGGTACTTGCATCATCTTGAACCAGACAATCCATTTTACAACGTCAGCTTTGATGTGATGTTCCACGGTGATATGAATCTAGAGGCATTTGAGCGTGCATGGCAGACGATTGTGGATCGTCACGCGGTGCTACGAACTTCTTTCCGCAACGATAATGGAACCCCGCTCCAAATCGTGGCTCCGAGTATGGAAATGAAACTTGCGAATCTGTACGAAGATTATACACATGTAGCAGAAGAGAAGATCCACGAGGTGACGAAGGAACGCGCCTATGCACATGCGAACCAATTGTTTAACTTCGAGACTGGACCATTGTTTTATACCAAATTAGTAGAGTTCCCAGGTAAGCAGTTTCTCTTTATGTTTGTAAGTCATCATATCATTTGGGATGAAACGTCCTCGATGAACTTGATGAGAGAGTTTAATGAGTTGTACAACGCATTTGTGACCCAGCGTGAGCCACAATTACCAACGCTTTCGATTGACTATGTCGATTATGCCCAGTGGATGAATCGTTCGATAGAAGAAGGATACCTAGAAGAGCAACGTCAATATTGGTTGAAGAAATTTGCTGATGCTCCGCGAGGTCTTGATCTCCCGACTGATTATCCGAGACCACCAATGGTTACGTTTAATGGCGGAACGATTCTAGGAAGATTCCATCCAGAGTTGCAAAAGCAGGTTACTGATTTTTGCCAGCAAAACAATATCACTTTGTATATGTTCTTGCTAGCCGTTCTAAACCTATACATGCATCGTTTGAGCGGGCAACAGGACTTTGTCCTTGGCTCTCCGATTCAAAATCGTGACGATGTGAAGCTTGAGAATATGTTGGGCTTGTTTGCGACCGCGATACCGTTACGTTGCCTTATTGAAAAAGAGATGACGTTTGAACAGCTCGTTGCCCAAAGCAGACAAACGGCGATCGAAGCATACGATAACCACGTGTATCCAAGTAATTTCGTGGTAGAGCAGATCGAAGCAGAAGTAGATCTATCGCGTTCGAAGCTGTTCTCGATCATGTATGGACTACAAAATAACAAGCAAAATCTCGTGAAGAGTCTTCAGTTTGAAGGGCTTACTTGCAACTTTAAAATCTATGACTTTATCGAAAGTAGTTCTCGTTTTGATTTGACCTTTGCTTTTGACGAATTGGAAAGTGGTATTGAAATCAATCTGAACTACAACTCTGATCTGTTTAAGAAATCAACCGCAGAGCGGATTGCACAGCAATTTATCTTGTTGACGGAACAAGTTGTGATGGCTCCGGAAAAAGCTCTCCATGCTTATTCGTTAGTAACAGACGAAGAGAAGCACATGATCGTGGATGAGTGGAATCAAACGGATAGCGAGTTTCATGAGCATATCTGTATCCACGAGAAAATCGAGCAACAGGCAGAGAAAACACCAGACCATATAGCGGTTCAGTATAACCATCAAACCCTCAGCTACCGCGAGTTAAATGAGCAAGCCAACCAATTAGCACATTTGCTACATGAACTTGGTGTGAAATCAGAACATAAGGTAGGCATTACCTTAGAATCATCCGCGGATATGTTAGTAGCACTCGTAGCCGTATTAAAAGCAGGGGCTGCCTTCGTACCCGTAAGTCCAGAACTTCCCACGAACCGTCAAAAGACGATTATCGAACGGGCAGGCATTGAAGTGCTGATTACGAGGAGTGAATTCGATAACGGTGATGTAGGGTTTAGTGGACAGTTGGTGCTAATGGATGCGGATCGCTCTCGAATCGACATTCAACTGAAGAAAAACCTAGATTTACCAGTCGCTTCGAATCAGTTGGCTTACGTGTTATTCACCTCAGGGACAACGGGTATGCCGAAGGGGATCGAAGTCGAGCATCGTGGTGTGATCAACTTATTTGAGTGGAGTGGACGGAAATATTCACTCACTAGTGAAGATGCAACGCTGTTTATGACTCCGTACACCTTTGATGCATCCTTACTTGAAACGTTCTGGCCGTTGATGTTTGGAGCGAAAGTAGTTATCCCGAATAAGGACGAGCTGAAGAATCCGATCGCCATAGGTAAGTTGGTGGCAGAGCATGAGATCACGATTCTCCAATTTGTACCGGTATTGTTAGAAGCGTTTGTCAATGCGAGGAAGAATGGCGAGTTTCCACAAAGCCCATCACTACGTTATGTCATCTGTGGTGGAGCCTTACTCACACGTGAGTTACGCGATAAGTTTAGCAGCCAATTTACCTGTCAGCTAAGCAATCATTATGGTCCAACAGAGGTAACGGTTGACGCGATTACGTTTGATTGCAGTGAGCCATTTGAAGGCAACGTGGTGCCAATCGGGAAGCCAATTGGCAATGCCAAAGTGTACTTGTTGGATGAACAGATGAATCTTGTACCGGTAGGGGTACCAGGCGAAATCTATGTTGCTTCCGCTGGTTTGGCTCGTGGGTATTTGCTTGATGTGGATGCGACGAATCGAAGCTTTGTGCCGAATCCGTTTTCTACCGATCCTCAGTCACGCTTGTATAAAACAGGGGACGTTGCCAAATATCTCGAGGATGGAAACATCGTTTATATGGGGCGGATCGACAACCAAGTGAAAGTGCGTGGGAATCGAGTAGAGCTGGAAGAAGTAGAAAATTGGTTATCTTCGCATGATTCCATCGCCAACTGTGCGGTCATTCATATGAAAGATGAGCGAATGGACGGATTGGTGGCTTATGTGGAGCTAGACCAAGAGGGCATTCCGCTTCAAATGGGAGAAGAGAAGTTGAAGCTATACACTCTTTCCCAGATTCCAAGCGTAAAGAGTCGCATGGACGAGCTTCATCTATCAGCGTGGCCTGCCTATTTCGCAGGGGAAGAAGTGCAACGTGAATATTGGCCGAAGCTGTTCCATCAATTCTCCGAGTATCAATTTACGTTGATCGATCAAGCAGGACATGTGGTAGCGGCAGGAAATACGGTTCCTATTTTCTGGAACGGGACGAACGATGACTTGCCACAAGGTTGGGATGCTGGCTTAGTGAAAGGCTTTACGGATGCAGAGGCGGATGTGGAGCCGAATACATTACTCGTCCTAGCTGGAGTAGTCGATGAGGTGTATCAAGGTAAAGGGCTTGCTGCGATGTTGGTAAAAGCGTTTAAACAATTGGCACTTGGACACGGACTAGAGCGTTTGATCGTCCCTGTACGTCCAACGGGTAAACACGCCTACCCAGACCTCAGCTTTACGGAGTACAGTGAACTGCGCCGAGAAGATGGACTGCCGATTGATAACTGGCTACGTACACATGAACGTATGGGCGGAAAAATCCTCCAAGTAGCAACTCACTCTCAATATGTAAAAGCGAGCGTCGCGGATTGGCAACAATGGACAGGGACTCACTTTACCCAAAGTGGCGCTTACTCTGTGCCTGATGCGTTGCAAAAGGTAGAGGTCAATTTAGAGCAGGATGTCGGAGAATACTGGGATCCAAGTGTATGGATGGAGCATCCGGTATCATCGGATACACCGTATGCATGGGAATATATGAATCCCGAGAAGATCCAAAGCTTCCTAAAACAGTTCATGCCGGAGTATATGGTGCCGCAACAATACATGTTTATCAGCCATATGCCGCTTATGAATAGTGGGAAAATCGATAAGCTAGCGTTACCAGAGCCGACTCTTCATCTTCATAGCCAAAGAGAGTTCGTCCTACCACAAAGTAAAACCGAAGAAGAGATTCTAGCGATATGGAAAGAGATTTTACAGCTAGATGAAATTAGTGTAACGGATAACTTCTTTGATCTAGGCGGTCATTCGCTGAAAGCAACGCAAACGGTTACGAGATTGACGAAAGCATTTGGCATCCAATTTAATCTTCGAGAATTGTTCCAAGCGGTTACCGTTCGTAGTTTGGCTCAGTTAGTAGAGTCAAAACGAGAATCGCAACCGGCTAGCGAAATTTCCTTCAAAAAAGTAGAACGACGCACCAGAAGTAGAAAATAGTTTCCTATGAAGTGATGTTGGGTGGGGTAGTCCCTACTGGATAGATGGTTCTACTCATCCAGCATCTTTAAATAGCAAAAGGAGTAGAGGTATGGCGAACGTAGAACTATATGAGTCTTCTTCTGCACAGAAGCGACTCTATTTGATTCATCAATTGCAAGCAATGAGTACTGCCTATAATCTCCCTCTCGTGATGATGGTAGAGGGGACATTTGATAAAGACCGCTTTAACGAAGCAGTAAACAAGCTGATTCAAAGGCATGAGGCTCTCCGAACGAGCTTTGTAGAAGAAAAAGGTGAAGTGTTACAGCAGGTATACGAGTCGATTGATACGACGGTGATGGATCGGGGAATGGTAGAAGAGAAGGATATCGAAAAGCTTGTGCAGTCGTTTGTTCAGCCTTTTGATCTACAAAAAGCTCCGTTGCTCCGTGTAGAACTGGCTGATCTTTCAACAAAGAAGCATCTTTTGATGATGGATATTCATCATATCATTGCCGACGGTACTTCCATCCGAACGATGCTGGAGGAAATTCTCGCTTTCTACAACGGAATGGATCTGCCAGAACTAGATGTACAGTATGTGGATTTTGCGATTTGGCAGAATGATTTCTTCCAATCTGAAGAGATCAAAGCCCAAGAAGAGTACTGGATGTCTACCTTTCAAGAAGAAGTTCCTGTGCTTCAGCTACCACTCGATTACCCGCGCCCCCCTGTGCAAACATTTACCGGTGATCGGCATTCGTTTACCCTTGATGCGGCATTGACCGCACAGATTCAAGCATTTGCACGACAAGAGGGTGTGACACTTTATATGTTTTTGCTAGCAACGTACAACTTGCTACTAGCAAAATACAGTGGTCAAGAATCAATCGTAGTGGGTTCACCGATCGCAGGGCGGAAACATGTAGAGTTTGAGCGAATCGTAGGCATGTTTGTCAATACACTCGCGATGCGCAATGAGCCGAAAAGCGATAAAACATTCCGTGCTTTCTTACAAGAAGTGAAGACAAATGCGCTAAAAGCATATGACAATCAAGACTTCCAATTTGAAGAGTTGATTGAACGCCTAGGGATTACACGTGATCGAAGCCGACATCCATTATTTGATACGATGTTAGCCGTACAAAATACGGATAAAACCGCGATTGAGTTTGCCGGTCTCAGCTTTACCCCTTATGAATTAGAAAATAAAACCGCTAAGTTTGATTTGTTTGTTGAGGTATTGGATCATGAGCAGGAATTAGAGTTCCATCTTCAATACAATACTGGACTATTCCGTGAAGAAACGGTGAAACAGCTTGCCATTTATTTGGAAAACCTCATTCGAAATGTGTTATCTCAGCCAGAGAAGAAGTTATTGGAATTCGAATTAGTGACAGAAGAAGAGAAACAACAGCTTCTTACGTTGGGATCAGGGTGCAAGTTGGATTCTCCAACCCATAAAACGATGATGCAATGGTTTGAGGAGCATGTAGATAAAACGCCGGATCATGTAGCTCTTGTGTATGGTCAGACGCAACTTACTTATCGTGAATTGAATGAACGGGCGAATCGTCTTGCACGAACTATAAGGGATAAAGGAATCGTGTCGGATCAATTTATTGGGGTAATGTCGGATCGATCGATTGAGATGCTCGTTGCTATCTATGCGGTGTTAAAAGCAGGTGCAGCGTATGTGCCTCTAGATCCAGACCTACCGGTCGAACGAATTGCTTACATTTTAGATGATAGCAAGACGCAAGTGCTGTTAACTCAGGAAAAATATCGAGGAAAATTAGACTTTACGGGTGAGACCCTCTATCTAGAAGATGAATCCCTTTATCAGGGCGATGGTAGCAACCTAGAATCCATTAACACTCCACAAAGTATCGCCAATGTCATCTATACATCGGGTTCAACAGGCAATCCCAAAGGTGTGATGATTGAGCATCATAGCATCGTGAATCTATTATGTGCGTTGCAAGATCAATACCCATTTGGTGAAACAGATGCCTATTTACTAAAAACCACTTTTGCCTTTGATGTGTCTGTGGCGGAGCTGTTCGGCTGGTTTTTCGGAGGACGACTTGTCATCTTGGATCAAGGGCTGGAAAAAGACCCATTTAGCATGTTACGGGCGATTGATCAATATCAGGTAACCTATCTGAACCTTGTCCCATCGATGCTTTCGATCCTTCTAGATACGATCACTGAGGACAAGCTAGCAATGTTAAATAAACTAAAATACTTATTTGTTGCTGGAGAAGCGATTACGCAGCCTGTTATTCATAAGTTTTATCAGCTTACTAACACGGTTCAGCTTATAAATCTATATGGACCTACTGAAATGACGGTTTATGCTTCCGGATACCCTTTAAGCAAAGAAGAGGATCATATCTATGTTCCGATCGGAAAACCACTTGCGAACATGGAGGCATATATTGTAAATAGTCACTCACAGTTACAGCCAACCGGAGTCATGGGCGAGTTGTGTTTAGCGGGTAGAGGGATGGCAAGGGGTTATTTAAATAAGCCAGATCTGACCGAAAAAGCCTTCATTGATAATCCACATCGTCCTGGTACCAAGATGTACCGGACAGGTGATATCGCGAAATGGCTTCCTTGTGGAAACATCCAATTTTTCGGGCGGATCGATCATCAAGTGAAGATTAGGGGCTACCGGATTGAGCTTGGAGAGATCGAAACGAAACTATTAGAGCACCCAGCTATTCAAAAAGCGGTAGTAGTGGCTCATAAGAATGAAAGAGCTGACTCTCTATGTAGCTACCTCGTTTCAGATAGTAAATGGACTCTATCAGAATTGCGTAAGCATCTAGCCAGGTCTCTGCCTGATTATATGATTCCTTCCTACTTTGTGGAATTAGAAGCGTTGCCACTCACGCCGAACGGAAAAGTAGATAAGCGAGCTTTACCGTACCCAAATATTGAAGATCAAATTCATAAAAGATATATTGCTCCAACCAATCAGGAAGAAATCGTCGTAGCCGAGATCTTTCAAGAGATACTGGGCGTAGAACGGGTTGGAATCGATGACCATTTCTTCGAATTAGGTGGACATTCTCTCAAAGCGACCATGCTCATTTTACATGTTCATAAAAAGCTAGAAGTAGAGCTACCGATGCATGTGGTCTTCAACCGACCTACAGTGAAAGAAATAGCAGAGTATATCCGAGGCGCAGAAGCGCATGATTATTCTTCCATTCAACCGACTGAGAAACAAGCCAATTATCCGGTGAGTTCAGCTCAAAAAAGGATGTTTATCATGAACGAAATGGCTCCTGATAGTACGGCTTTTAATATAACCAGTACGATGGTGACCCAAGGAAAGCTTGACTACGGTTGGTTCGAAAACATATTTAATCAACTCGTGCAGCGCCACGAATCCCTACGTACTTCGTTTGAACTCGTGGCTGGAGAACCGGTTCAGATTGTACATGATGAAGTTGCTTTTGGGATTGAAGTGATGGAAGCGAAGTGGGAGAACGTAGATCAATGGATGAAACGCTTCATCCGCCCATTTGACTTGAAGAAAGAGCCGCTTATCCGTGTTGGATTGATTCAAGTAGAGCCTACTGTGCATCTATTCATCATCGATATGCATCATATTATTTCGGATGGAACCTCAATCGGCATCATGATCAAGGAATTTATTCGCTTATGCCGCGGGGAAGCTCTCTCACCATTACGCATTCAATATAAAGATTTCTCTGCATGGCAAAACGATGCCTTACAGTCTGAGATAACGAAGAAACAGGAAACGTACTGGCTGGAGCAATTTCAAGGCGATATTCCAACCCTACAGTTGCCAACAGATTATCCACGTTTAGAATCTGTTGACCACACAGGAAATTCGATCGAGTTTCAGGTAAGCAAGGAACAAGCCGATCTGTTGCATCAATTCTCACATGAAAACGAGACCACTCTCTATATTCTCTTACTCGCCGCATACAATATCTTACTTTACAAATATACAGCGCAGGAAGACATCATCGTGGGTACACCCATCGCGGGTAGACAACATATTGATTTAGAAAACGTGGTGGGGATGTTTGTGAACACGCTCCCGATTCGTAACCAACCAGCTGGGTATAAGACGGTTCGAGAGTTCATAACAGATGTAAAGAATCAAGTATTCGCTGCTTACGAGAATCAGGGGTACCCGCTAGAAGAACTCGTGTTCAAATTAGGAATCGACCGAGAGGCGAATCGTAATCCATTGTTTGATACCATGCTTGTGTTGCAAAACATGGAGCTTCCAGAGATTAAGGTGGATCAACTCCAGTTCCAGCCGTATGAAGAAGAGTCACAAACTTCGCAAGGAGCCTTAACTTGGGCGGCGATTGAAGGCGATGAGGGACTATCTCTAGTGGCGGAGTATCAAGTAAGTCTGTTTAAACAGGAAACGATCGAAACGATGGGGCAAGACTTCCTTACGGTGCTACAAAAAATGATGGAGAACCTGGATGAAACCATTATGGAATTGTCCATTCGTGAGAAACAAGAAACAGATGCATCGGACGCTTTAAGTGCGCTTGATGAAGAATTCGCCTTTTAAGGGTTGGGAACGGGGAGGATCGTCTAACATATGTTAGAGAAATTACAAAAGCTGGGTCATTTAGTGGGGAATACGCCACTTGTTCCATTAGAACATCCATCGATCCATCTATATACAAAACTGGAATATCATAACCTAATGAATAGTGTTAAGGCTCGAACAGCCTATTATATGTTATCATCCGCGATCAAACGGGGGGAGATTCACCAAGATACGACGTTGATCGAATCTTCGTCAGGCAATCTTGCGATTGCACTAGCAACGTTTTGCCAGTATCTGAAAATCAAGTTTATCCCGGTCATTGACCCCAATATTAACGGAGTGTATGAGGATTTATTACACTCCATCTCCTATAAAGTGGTGAAGGTGACGGAACGGGATGAGACAGGTGGATTCTTACTTACTCGCCTAAATAAAATACAAGAACTCCTTCACTCGATTCCGAATGCCTATTGGACGAATCAATATCAAAATCCGGATAATTTTCATGCCCACTATCACGGAATCGGAACCGAATTAGTCCAACATTTCGAAACGTTAGACTATGCATTTATTGGAGTGGGGACGGGTGGGACGATTTCAGGGATTTCGAATCGCTTAAAAGAGGCGTTTCCCAATGTGAAAGTGATCGCTGTGGATAGTGAAGGATCTGTCATTTTCAATGCTAAGCCTAAAAAGCGGTATATTCCTGGTATCGGAGCAAGTACCGTTCCTGAGCTAGTGAAGCGTGCGGTGATCGATGAAGTGGTTCATGTTTCGGAACAGGATACGGTAGATGGATGCCATCAACTATTTGAAAATCATGGGATCTTTGCGGGAGGATCGTCTGGAACATCGTATTATGCGATCAATCAATATTTCCAAGGTAAGACATTCGACCGAAAGCCAAATGTCGTCTTCCTATGCCCCGATAACGGAGTTCCTTATGTGCAGACGGTTTATAACACCGAGTGGATCAAGTGGCTATCAAATCAAGCAGCTTTCATATCGTAATCAAACATACATGGAGGGTTTACATCATGCTTTATTTAAATACGAAACACATCAAACAAATGGGTGTAGATTGGCATGGAACAGTGCGAGTGATTCATAATGCTGTCCAAAATTTGAAAGAAAAACATTTCGCGCAGCCGATTAAGCCTTACTTGCGATTTAAAGATAAAACCAATCGAATCATCGCGATGCCTGCCTACATTGGGGGCGATTTTGAAGCAGCAGGGATTAAGTGGATTGCTAGTTTTCCGAAAAATATTGATCAAGGCATACAACGTGCCCATTCGGTTACGATTCTAAATGATTCCGATACCGGAAAGCCTTTTGCTACCTTTAATACAGCGATCGTGAGTGGAATACGTACCGCTTCGGTATCAGGACTTATCATTCAAGAGTTTGCAAAAGTACGCGAACTAGCCGATGTAAAAGTGGGTATTATCGGCTTCGGCCCCATTGGCCAGTTACATCTTAGCATGGTTACGAGTCTACTAGGAGACAAAATCGCATCCGTCTCTTTATACGATAAAAAAGGGGTTAATCAAGAGCATATTCCGGCAGAGATTCTAGCTAAAACCAACATCGTAGATTCGTATGAAGAAGCGTATCAGGATGCGGACATTTTCATTACATGCACTGTTGCTGCAGAAGGATATATTGACCTGAAGCCGAAAGATGGCGCGCTCTTACTAAATGTATCGCTTCGTGACTTTAAGCCGCAGATTCTGGATTATACGAAATCGATCCTTGTGGATGACTGGGAAGAGGTTTGTCGTGAAAATACGGATATCGAAGTGATGCATCATGAACGGAATCTACAAAAAGAGGATACATACTCCATTGTAGATGTGGTTTGTCACGATGCGATGAACAGCCTCCCAACAGAGCAAGCCGTTATGTTTAACCCAATGGGAATGGCGATTTTTGATGTAGCGATTGCTAGCTACTATTACAAATTAGCTGTAGAAACAGGGTCTGGAGTCCAATTGGAAGATTAGGCACAGAAAATAGATTGGATTTTGGGGTAAAGAGGGGGTCCTACCATGAATAGTGTGATTTCTTCGCTAGCGTTAGTACCGGCGGAGCAAATTTACTTCCACGAATCACATGAGAATGAACGGTTAGAAAAAATATGCAAATCGATCACCGAAGAAGGCTATTTGAGTAATCCGCCGATTGCGATGAAGTTATCAGATGATAAGTATCTTCTATTAGACGGAGCTCATCGATTAATGGCCTTAAAGGCACTCGATTGTAAGCGGATCGTGGTCCAGTTAGTAGAAGAAAAGGATGTCTTTTTAAGTGCTTGGAATCATCTCCTCCCACAGGACTCTTGGTGGGAGGAATTACAACAGTGTCCTTATATTCAGTGGGCTACAGAACCGCTAGATCACAAATGGCTTGCTCATGTCGTGTTACCGGGCGGAGAAACATACTATTTATATTCTACGAATCATAGCGAAGATATGTTGGATCAATTAACAGCTTGGCACCATATTGTGGGACTCTATCAACATAGGTGTCATGTTCGTAGAATTCCAAATGGATCTCACATTGAACCAAAGCATGGAGAAATCTTTATCTGCTATCCACAATACACCTTAGCAGGATTAAAGAGAGTCGTTGAATTCAATCGACTGATGCCGGCTGGAATCACCCGCTGTATTGTAGAAGGTCGCTTACTTAATTTACGAATTCCATTGGAAATCCTTCAATCCAATCAACTTCCAGTGGAACAATGGCAGACGCTACGGAACAAGTGGATGAATAGTCTGCGTTTCTATACAGAGCCAGTCTACGTATGTGAAGCGTAAATTCATAGAAAAGGAGTGATGTTATGAAAGCTTTTAGGCTGATACTCCTAAGTATGATTATATGCTTAGGTAGCTTTACCCCACTACTAGCAAGTGCACAACAAGATCTACACCATACGACAGTAGACGAAGTAGAGCAATTTATAAACGCTCAAAAAGAGGCTGGGAAAATCCCTGGATTGGCTATTGTCATAACGCAAGGTGATAAAACCTTGTATCAAAAAGGGTTTGGATATGCCAATGTCGATCAACAAAAAAAGATCGAACGAAATACACTATTTGAGATCGGCTCAACCAGTAAGGCATTTACGGCTCAGGCTTTATTTCAGTTAGAAGAAAAGGGTCTCATTCGCTTAGATGATCTAATTACGAAGTATATCCCATGGCTTACGATGACGTATCAAGGGAAGCCCTCTCAAATCACTGTAGAACAGTTCCTCCACCATACGAGCGGGGTTCCGTTTAAAACCATTGGCCAAATCCCTAGTTCTACAGCAGACGATGCGCTGGAACAGACGGTCCGAAAACTAGTAGGTGTCGAATTATCACATCGTCCCGGTGAGAAATTTGAGTACGCCACTATCAACTATGATGTGTTGGGATATGTGATTCAGCGCGTTTCAGGACTTTCGTTTGAAGAATATATGAAAAAGAATCTCTTTCCAGAGTTAGGACTAAAAGATACATATATTCAAGGGAATGTGCCGATGGATCGGATGGCGACAGGATATAAGGCAGGCTTTACGAGAGCACTCGAATATAAAGCGCCACTCTATCGAGGGAATCATCCAGCAGGCTATGTTGTTTCAAGCATCGATGACATAGAGCAGTGGTTAAAGGTTCAAATGGGGAGTGTGAAGGTGAATGAAGCCGTTAGCAAACGAATCACAAGGTCACATGAACCAGACCGAAAAGTGGCACCGGATCTAGATGGTTCTTCTTATGCGGCAGGATGGTCCGTCTATCAAAATGGAGAGGGCGGACAAATCGCTCATAGTGGAAATAATCCTAACTTCTCATCTTTCTTTGCCTTTCGTCCAAAAGATCAACTTGGAGTAGCTGTTTTAGCCAACATGAATTCAGACTATACGGCTGCGATGGGTCAAGGAATCATGGACATGATGAATGCGAAAAAAGTGACCAAGCTCACTTCTGATATGTATGTGAAAGTGGACCAAGTTGCAACAGCTGTTACGTTTATTCTTGGGACCATGGCACTGATTACACTCTTCTTTTTATCTCGTATCGCGATTCAAATCTTCAAGGGGAAACGTACCTTTGTAGGAGTGCGATTGCGTACAGCCTTACTTACAATGGTGTTTCTCACTATCATGGGCGGAGCGTTTCTGGGAGCACTGTACTATCTACCTGAAGTCTTCTTTCAAGGGCTTCCGTGGAGCTTCGTCACTGTATGGGGCCCGATGACGATCCTGACAGCCGTTCTTTCACTTGGAGTCGTGGGCATCTTGTTTTGCCTGTACGCCTTGCTAGCAAAGCTTTTCCCAAAAAAAAACGATAAACCCATCTTTTATTTAGGTGTTCTTAGCTTAATTGGCGGTTTGGGGAATGGGCTTATTATTTTTATGATTAATTCGACTCTCGCTACGGATAAAGGGTTTAATCCGGCTTTATTTGGCTACTTTATCATGGGAATTGCCATTTATGTGATCGGCGAGAAAATGGTGCGAACCAAATTAATTGATATTACCAATAACATTGTCTACGAAAAGCGCATGGACCTGATTGGGAAGATACTCGGAACCTCTTATCAAAATTTCGAGTTAATTCCAGATGGGAAAATCTATGCCACGTTGAACAACGATACCGAAACCATAAGCCGTTTTTCTACGATTGTGATTACCGGGATTACTAGCTCTGTGACCTTGCTGTTTTGCTTTGTTTATCTAGGGTTTATCAATTTTTACGGATTACTCGTTTCGCTCGGGGTCATTCTTTTATCTGTAGGGCTGTATTTCATCATCGGTCGTTCTGCCAACCTCATGTGGGAGCAGACACGCGATATCCAAAATGTGTTTTTTAAATTTATCAATGATATTGTGGGGGGCTTTAAGGAGCTGTACCTACAAAAAGGAAAACGAGCAGACTTTCATCAAGCGATAGAAGAGAGCTGTGATGCCTATCGAACAAAAAGAGCTCTAGGAGAGAAGAAGTTTGTCAATGTCTTTGTGATTGGGGAGTTGTTGTTTGTCTTTGTCATCGGGGCTGTTGCCTTTTTCTTTCCGATCTTGTTTCCGGAGATTCAAAAAGAATCATTGATTAGCTATGTATTTGTCTTCTTGTATATGACGGGACCTGTCCATGGAATCTTAAACTCATTTCCAGAGTTGTTTCGGATCCGGATTAGTTGGAAGCGAATGAACGAATTAACGTTGGACCTCGCTTCAACCTCACAGGTGGAAGAAGTTTCGCCAAGTGTGGAGCAGGAGTGCAAGGCTGTTCACTCTCTACAGATTGAAGATGTGGTTTATCGATATAAAAGCAAATCAGGGGAAACGTTTTCCGTGGGGCCACTCCAGTACGAGTTTCAGTCGGGCGAAATTGTTTTTATCACCGGGGGCAATGGTAGTGGGAAGTCTACGTTGGCCAAGCTGATCACAGGGCTTTACTCCCCTGATTCCGGACAAGTTATGATGGATCATGAACGGATTCATTCGGCTGAAATTGGCTCTCATTTCTCTACTATTTTTAGCGATGTCTATCTATTTGATCGTTTATACGGGATCCATGCAGATCGCAAACAAGCTGATATAAAGCGATATCTCAAGTTGCTAGAAATAGAAGATAAGATATCAGTCGATGCAAACGGGATGCTTAGTACTGTAAACCTCTCAACGGGACAACGAAAACGGGTAGCTCTCATGATTAGCTATCTGGAAGACAAGCCTTTCTACTTGTTTGATGAATGGGCAGCGGATCAAGATCCAGAGTTTAGACGATTCTTCTACGAGACTTTGTTGCCTGATTTGAAAGATCGAGGTAAATGTGTGATTGCGGTTACGCATGATGATGGGTATTTTCATTTGGCGGATCGGGTAATTAAGATGGAATATGGTCGGATTTTGGACTTGGGTAAGGTGGAGGAGAGGACTTGCTTTATCTAAACAATGGTATAATGTACAAACATTTATGCTAAATAAAAAATTAAGGGGATATACATATGACAACTCATTTGGAACCAAACAAAACGTTTCCTATTCTAGAAACAGAGCGTCTCGTGTTAAGACAGTTTACCCCTGCTGATGCGAGAGATATGCTTGCTTACTTATCAGATCCAGTCGTGATGAAATACTACGGACTTGCTCCTTTTGAGTCAGAGCAAGACGCTCTGGATGAAATCGATTGGTATACAAGCATTTTCCAAAAGAAAACAGGGATTCGTTGGGGCATTACCCTAAAAGGAACGGATCAAGTTATTGGTAGCTGTGGCTATCTTAACTGGTCTACCCAACATTATCGCTCAGAAGTTGGCGCTGAGTTATCGAAAGAACATTGGAATAAAGGCATCATGACCGAGGCATTTCAAGCCATTCTCCAGTACGGATTTGACCACATGGCACTTGTCCGAATCCAAGGATTAATGGAACTAGAAAATATCGCTTCCCAGAAGCTATGCGAAAAAAGCGGCTTTATCAGAGAAGGATTATTACGGAAATATGAATATACAGTTGGGAAATTTGATGATATGTATATGTATTCGTTGTTGAAAGAAGATTTTTCAGTGGTATCGTAGTGAAAGGATTGTGTAAAAAGATAATCCCCTTATATGGCGAGGTGCCGTACAAGGGGATTATTTATAGTGAGATTAACGAATGTCTGGTATTTTTATTTAAGATATTTTGACAATGTTTACTGTTACAGCAAGTGATTCTTCAAATACTGCGTAATCATTTGTACCTTGCGTGTTAACAACTTGTAAGGTTCCAGGATTGATGTCTGTTGATAAATCAACAATATACGTTTGAGATCCTGTTAGGAAGTCAGAGACATTTTCAAAAGTCATCATAGAGCCACTCTGAACAATGTTATTTAAACGTAATGCAACGGATATCGCTCCTGGAGTGGTTGTCGGTCTAACAAAGACAGAATAAGAGACTAAATAGACGTGACCATTCGTTAACGTAATATCGGTACTTGTAGGCGTAAACGTAATATCTGCTCCTCCATTATTAACTAGTACAGTAGTTAAAGGAATAGCTACCGGGGAAGCTGACGTACCCGTTACACCTGTTATTCCAGTACTGCGTGCAATCAGCATATTACTGGTGTTAACAGCTCCCGTTGGTCCAGTCGCCCCCGTCACGCCGTCTGCGCCCGTTGGTCCCGTTGGTCCCGTTGCGCCTGTCACGCCGTCCGCGCCCGTTGGTCCAGTTGCGCCCGTCACGCCGTCCGCACCCGTTGGTCCAGTCGCCCCCGTCACGCCGTCTGCGCCCGTTGGTCCAGTCGCCCCCGTCACGCCGTCTGCGCCCGTTGGTCCCGTTGGTCCAGTTGCGCCTGTCACGCCGTCCGCGCCCGTTGGTCCAGTTGCGCCCGTCACGCCGTCCGCACCCGTTGGTCCAGTCGCCCCCGTCACGCCGTCTGC
>NZ_JAUSUV010000002.1 GCF_030814315.1 Croceifilum oryzae
GGAACCGATGGAGTCACAGGTGCCACGGGAGCAACCGGAACCGATGGAGTCACAGGTGCTACGGGAGCAACCGGAACCGATGGAGTCACAGGTGCCACGGGAGCAACCGGAACCGATGGAGTCACAGGTGCCACGGGAGCAACCGGAACCGATGGAGTCACAGGTGCTACGGGAGCAACCGGAACCGATGGAGTCACAGGTGCTACGGGAGCAACCGGAACCGATGGAGTCACAGGTGCCACGGGACCTACAGGTCCCAAAGGCGATACGGGAAGTTTTTTGAATTCAGCCCTATTTTTGGCCCGAATGACAGGACAGACATTAGTAGGAGGCGGGACTAATCCTGTATTGTTTGATGCACCACCATATGCAAGTATTGGAACAGATATATCATATCCAACAGCTACAGGTCAAATAAATCTAGCTGCCGGAACTTATTTTGTCGAGTACACTGTAAATATACTAGGTATCACTGGGACAACTACGCAAGTACCTCAGTTGGGACTGCGTGAAGCCGGCAATTTATTTGGATTTAACAGGATGTCAGTCCCATCTCTTTCTACAACAGAAATATTCCAGCTATCTGCAGGAGCTATCATCAGTGTGCCAGCTACTGTACTTTCATTAGCAAATTCGACTTTGTCGGCGGGTGCAGGAACTTTTAGTCTAGTTGTACCAGGTCCATCCACTCCGGCGGCTACGTTACGAATAATGAAAATTGGCTAATGGACTAGTGTCGCAAGGCTTGAGAGAAAAAGAAATCCCTTTAGATTGGGTTAAATCTGGGAACAAAGAACAAGTTTACCGTGTTAAGATGGTAGTATGAGAAGGTCGAAGACGAATAGACACGGCTCTTGTTAGAGCAAAAGACATGACAAATGAGTCCCATTCCTGTATAGGGTGGGGCTTTTTCATGTTGTAAGGTGGTGAACATGTGGCACGTAGAGGAAAGAAGTTATCAGAAGAGACACGAGAAGGGATTCTCGCTCACTATGCAGGTTGTGGAAATCTAACTGACACGGCTAAAAAGTATCAAGTTTCCACTAGTACGGTACACAAATTAGTAAAGGGTTCATCGGACGAATTCGAAGGACTACGGAGACAAAAAAAGCGTGAACATATAGAGAGATTGAACTTAAACGCCAAGAGTTGGAGCAGAAGAACAAAGCACCTGATTCACCGAACGTGCAAATTTATCTAGATGCTCTACAAGGCGAAGTAAATGGCACATTCGCTGAGTAAAGGTGCAGGGGCTGACAGCGGCGGGGATGTATCTCGATGATGTGGCTTTGATGCCGAGAAGTTTTGTTGATCAATGTGTGGGGCGTTGCTCTGTATATGGGGCAAAGCTCTTTTTTAACTGCAACCCAAAGGTCCGCGGCATTGGTTCAAAACAGACTTTATAGACAAGTACCAAGAAAGGAAGTTTGTTAGGCTTCACTTCCGACTAAAGGACAATTTAAGCTTAGATGATACCGTCTTTAACAGGCTTAAACGGCAATTTTCAGGGGTGTTCTATCGAAGGAATATTCTAGGGGAATGGGTCACAGCAGAAGGCATCATTTATTCCATGTTTGACGAGGATCGGCATGTAATACCAACTTCATCATCTACTAGTAGGATTTGTTCTAAACGCATAGATAAGACCTCACTTCTTATATTCATCCTCATCGATTATTATAATAATAGTAGCGACATAAGTCGTAACAATGATTAAAATTCTATAAATTGCTACCATTTATAATTGCACATTTTAAATGCATATGTTATCGTGTATTTTATTTCACATAAGAAGAGGTTTCGTTTATGAGTAAAATTAAATTATTATGCCTTCCGTATGCTGGAGGGTCGGCACAGGTATTTTTAGATTGGAAGAGAGACTTGCATGCGGATATTGAGCTAATACCAGTTGAATTACCTGGAAGAGGGAAGCGTTTTGGAGAGCCATTACGTTCAGATTTTAATGAGTTAGTTGAGGATATCTATCAGAGTATCAAAAATGAGATTAACAGTGGTCCGTATTTCTTTTTTGGTCACAGTATGGGGTCATTGATTGTATTTGAAGTAATGAGAAGGCTAAAAGTAGAAAATCAACCTATGCCTATGTGTTGTATTTTTTCTGGTAAGAATCCTCCGCATGTTTCATTACGGAACCATATTCATGAGTTGGATGATGAAGAGTTTTTAGCAAAGATCTTTGGTTACGGCGGCATACCCGCTGAGATGTTAACTAACAAAGAACTAGCGAGTATTTTTCTCCCTATCATCAGATCGGATTTTCAAGCGATTGAGCTTTATGAGCCACCTGCTGAACGTGAACAAATGGATTGTCCTTTTATTGTATTTTATGGTACAGAGGACTCATACGTATCAACGGATCTAGTGAAGGAATGGAGCTTGTATACGACTGGTGGTTGTGAATGGTATGCATACAACGGAGGTCATTTTTTCATTCAGGAGCAGAGAGAGCAAGTGATTAAGCAACTTAACTCGATCTTGGATGGGATTAAGACCCGTTTATAAATGTGAGATGAAAATGAATAGCTTATGGCAAAGGGGAAGGGTTTGGTAGTTGATGTTCATACTATCAAACCCTTCCCTTTGCTTTTACAATACAATATCTTCTTCTGTAATCGCATATAAAAGATGATCTTCCCATTGCCCATTAATCTGTAAGTACCTTTGAGCAAGACCTTCACGACGAAATCCATTTTTTTCTAGAACTCGAATGGATGCCGTATTTTTAGACATTACTCCCGCTTGAATACGGTGTAAGGAAATTTCTTGGAAGCAGTAGTGAAGTATCAGTTTAATCGCTTCTGTCATGTATCCATTTCCATTTGCTTGTTGGTCTAGATAATAGCCTAAGTAAGCATTTTGAAAGGGTCCACGTGAAACGGCCGAAAGGGTTACCCGACCAATTAGTGTATGATCGCTCTCTCGAAAAATCCCGAATGTATAACCACTGTCGTTTGCAAATGACTGGATAGCGGCTGAGATCTGCTGAGTCTGTGTATCCAAACAATAGTAAGACTCTGGACGAATGGGTTCATACGGTTGAAAAAAACTTCGATTTCTAAGTAGTAATTGGCACAGAGGTTCTGCATCCGATATTTCCAAAGGACGTAGATAAAGGTTGTTAGATTGCAATTTCATAAACTACCTCGCTTTGCTAGACATAGATAGAGGACTATTCTAACAAAAAGATAGGTCATGGTGCTACCATGCTCGACTTTATGGCTTGCCCTAAATATGATATTGTTGCGAGCGCTGGATTTTTTGGAGTGAATTTGGTGCTAGATTGTTCAGACCAAACGTTTAATAAGATGCTCTGCGTTACGAGATAAGGTGATCTATCTGTTTTGATAGTGAACTCTCCTTTTTAAGGAAAAGCGATTTCGGTTTGATCCACTTTTGTTTCCCTATGTTACTATGAATTATATATGATATAAGAATAAGATTCTTATAAACGCTGGGGGTACTCATATGGAGGATTTTAAGCCAGATTTACATGCAAGATCGGAATGGGCGACGTTACATGATGTAGAAGTAGCTGAGGTATCACCAGCTAGCCAACCGATTAATGGCCGAATTCGCGTTCCGGGTAGTAAGAGTTGGACGAATCGGGCTTTGATTATCGCGGCGATGGCGGAGGGTACATCTAGGCTATCTGGAGTGCTCAAAAGTGATGATACATATTGGTGTATACATACTTTACGACAGCTTGGGGTTCAGATTGAAATCAATGAAGATGAAGTGATCATTGAAGGAGTTAATGGAGATTGGCTTAAGAAGGACGGGACACTCTACATTGGTTCGGCTGGAACGACAGCTCGATTTCTTCCCGGTCTTTTGGCGGCATCTAAGGGCGGTCGGTGGACGATGGAGGGAAGTACTAGTATGAATAAGCGCCCGATGGCAACCCTTATTACCGCCCTTCAGGAGTTGGGTGCACAAATCAAATACTCGGAAGAGGACGGTTTTCTACCGATTCAGTTAGAAGGAAAGGGTATTCGTGGGGGTGTAGTGAACATCTCTGGAAAAACGTCGAGTCAGTTTATCAGTGGCCTATTAATCGCGAGTAGTTATGCAGATGTGCCAGTGACGATCCGTGTCGTAGATCATATTGTCCAACATGCCTATGTGAAAATCACATTGGATCTGATGGAGCAGTTTGGTGCTCGTGTTGAATATGATGACTCACTCAGTACAATTAAGGTGTATCCCAAAGCTTATAAGGGTCAAGATATCCAGTTAGAAGCCGATGCGTCAACTGTGAACTACTTTTTTGCCCTAGCGGCGCTCACAAATGGAACAGTTCGAGTGGACAACCTATCTTATGATACATTGCAACCCGATATTCAATTTGTTGATGTGTTGGAACGAATGGGGTGTACTGCGATAAAAGGGGATGGATTCCTTGAATTACAAGGTACGGCCCAACTAAAAGGCAACTTTGAAATCTCCATGAGAGAGATGTCTGATCAGACATTGACCCTGGCGGCCATTGCTCCTTTTGCGGATGGTCCTATATCCATTCATGAAGTAGCTCATATCCGGAAACATGAATCAGATCGGATTGGTGTGATTTCAGAGTGTCTAACCAAAATGGGGATACAAGTAGAAGAACGTGAGGATGGGCTAACCATTTACCCTGGTAAGCCGCTAGCAGTTGAATGTAATTCATACGATGATCATCGTGTGGCTATGTCCCTAGCTTTAATTGGTGCGAAGGTTGCAGGAGTGAGGATCCTAGATCCGGGTTGTATCTCTAAAACATGTCCTACTTTTTTTGAGGAAATTGAAAAGGTAGGATTACAGGTTCGTTTGGAGAAAAACGCTTAAAAGTGAAGAAAACGGGGCTAGCTGAGAAATAAAGGAACGAAAGAAACCACTGATCATAGCACAGATCAGTGGTTTCTTTCACGTAACGTGAAACTACCTTATTTTTTAAGGTTTACTTTTGTTTTCATTTGGTTTCCAGCGTCATCTGTGGCAAGGATGGTCATGCTTGTCTTACCTGATTCAAGCCATTCTGGTTTGATCTCGATCTCCATTTTCTCTTCATTAAGAGGAACACGTACTCGATCGTTCGTTCCTTCAAGGATGTACTCTACTTTTACAAGATCATCTTGGGCTAAGCCAAACATCTTGAAAAAGTAATTGTATTGCATTAAGAAATCTTCGATCTTCAGATCAATTTTGGAGGCTTCTTCATTGAGATTTGCTGTGATGACAGGGGCAGTCTTGTCCACTAATACAAGAGCAGCAGTAGCGCTTTCTACCTCATCATCGGATGCTACCGCTTGCATTTCATAAATTCCTTCTGGAACTGCCTTTTTATCTACTGCGTTTCCTGTCCATTTCATACCATGCCATCCGGATCCAACGTTTTCTTCTTGATGGATCAGACTTACTTTACTCTCATCATCTAGATTGCGTAGGTAGAAGTTTAGATGTTTGGCAACGGTAGGAACATAGTAGGAAAGGGTAGTAGACTCTTCTTTCCCATCTCCATTTGGTGAGAAGATAAGGTCACTTACACCTAGGTAGTTCACACGGTTGTAGCTGGCAGGATCGATGCTAAATGTAAAAGGAACTTTTTGCTCTTCTTTCCCATCTGTTAAGTAGAGATAACCGGAGTAGACGTCACGAGGCAAGGAGCTATCTACCGTGATTTTGACGGTAAGATCTTCCTGACCATTCGCACTAACTTCTACTTGATTTGGAGCTTGAACTTGGATACCCGTGTTTGTAGCCATTTCAACACGGCTCGTATAGGTTTTGCTCGTTCCACTTGTATTCTTAATGGTGAGCTTCTTCTCAAGCTTTGCTTCTCCACTGTTTGGTTTTACGAGACCAAATGTGAAGTTATTCGGTGTGACGAGTGTAGTTGCTTGAATTGCTTTCGGGATATCAATTCGACCTGCTCCTTGTGTCATCACATCATAGCTCTTTCCGGTTATGTCTGTTAATGTCTTGGCTGTATTGGAAAGAGATGCTTTTACATCTTCAGGCGTCCAATCAGGATGCATTTGACGGAGTAAAGCTGCTGCTCCAGCTACTTGTGGAGCAGCCATGCTTGTCCCATCGTATTCTGCATACTTTTCTTCACCAGGTACAGTACTTTTAATACCCACACCAGGAGCTACCACGTCTGGCTTTACTGCCCATGTTTCATGAACAGGTCCACGTGAACTAAACTCGGCCATAAACTCGTAAGGCTTATATTCTTTCAAGGATGCAATTGCTTTCCCAGCTTTTAGTGATGCTTTTAGATCGATTGCATCCTTGGCTGCTAATTGTACGGCAGGAATTTTATTATCTAAGCTAGCCTCGATATTTTGTAGTGCTTCTTGCTCCTGTCCTTTCACATATAAAAGAACCCCAGTGGCTCCGGCTTTATGAGCATTTGATACATAGATGTCTTGCTTGGCTGCTCCTTGTTGTACAAGTACATACTTCCCTTTTACATTCACTTTCTTGTAATCAAGTGGGGAGCCAAATCCAACATCGACTATTTCAAACTGAGAGTTGCTAGGGAATTTCATCTTGGTGAGTTGAGCCCCATCAAAGGAGGTCCCCGTCCCTACTACTTCGAATTTTGGAAATTCTTTTTCTAGAGTAGAAGCACCTACGGAGATTACCTTATCAGCAGTTGCAGGAACGCCAACCGTCCATGCATCCCCACCAGAGTTTCCGTTTGCAACTGTGACAGAAACACCGATCTTAGCTGCATGATTTAGCGCGGAAACGAGAGGGTCATCAGGATAGTTAGCATTGGCACCGAGTGAGAGGTTCATCACATCTGCGCCGTCTCTGACTGCCATTTCAATCCCTGTTAAGATGTCGCTTGTTGTTCCACCTTGTTTTCCTAATACGCGGTAAGCTAGGATAGAAGCTTCGGGTGCGACTCCTTTGATATCACCGTTTGCGGCAATAATTCCTGCTACATGGGTACCATGACCTTGCTCGTCCTGCGGATCATTATCCCGATCCACTACATCATATCCTCCGATGTAGTTGTTCTTTAAATCGGGATGTTTGGAATCAATTCCTGTGTCAATTACGGCTACTTTGATTCCTCTACCGTCAACAGGAAGACCTTGTGCATCTTTCAGTTTCCAAACTTCGGGTGCGCCTACTGTAGAGCCACCGGTGCTTAAAGCCTTATACTTTAACGCAGGATAGACTGCTTTTACCTCAGGCATTGAGGCTAATTTATGGATTTGATTTGCGGGTATGGAAACAGCAAAACCAGAAAAGACGGTATCAAATCTCTGCTTCACTTTTACCTTTGAATTTACCTTTGTGAGCTTCTTTTCAGCTTGATTGAGGGCTTCTTTCATCTGTGCTTGGTAGTCTTTGGCTGGAGAAGATTTCAACTGCTTGCTATTTTTCACCACTTCGCCAACTGGTTGTTGATTCATCTGAACGATTACATCAACAGGCTTGCTGGATTTTGTGTCGATATATTTCGACACTTTGTTCTTTGCCAATTTGGCAATCTTTTCTTCCATTTGCTTAGGCAACTTTGTTGATGTAGCTGCCTGTGCGTTGGGAGAGAGCCATCCTAGGCTAGAAACAGAGACGGCAAGCAGGGTACTTAGCACAATGGTTCCTGTTTTTCTCAAAAGACTTCCTCCTCTAAATGTGTGAACTTAATTTAATACATGTAAATTGTAACATAATGAATTGTATATTTATATAAAATTTTCTATTTTATATGATTTTTTAGTTTTAATAGGAAATTCAAGTGATAATTTCCTTACCATAGTTATTATTCGACAAAGAATGATGAAACCATTTTGATAAGATGATTTTATTTGCCTTGTGATTTTATGGTAGTATGATTCTTTAGGTATTTATTATAATTCCATCTATTAACGGAGAATGTATATGAAGGCAAAAGTGGAACGACAGATTACGAAGATGATGATACCATTTGCCTACAACGCTCCTTATCGAGAATTAACAAAAGATTTGGAGGAAGAAGTTGGTAGGGAGACGGATGGGAAGGTATGGAGAGTAAAAAATATCTCGGGTAAGCGTTTGTTTCATCACATTGATCGACTGATTCAGTCAGATCCGAGCGGTAATCAATCGATTGGATCTCGTTTTGTATTAACACAAAACGGCTGCACTGAATATGATCTTCCTAATAAAAATCAGATCATTTCTTTTGGACATAAGGATTATGAATACGAACTATATATACGTGAAGTAAGTTTAATTTTGTTTGAGACACAGATTGGGTTTGTAACGTTTTCAATCGCATATCCCAAGGGCCAAGATTTATCTGACCTCATTCAACATAATTATTATGTAAAGCAATTTCTTCAAAGCTCTGAACGGCTTGTCCGGAAGCTACGGAAAAATAATCAATATCCAGTACAATGTAATCTGGGTAGATGTATGCATCAGATTTTTAAGCAAGTACAGATAACAACCTTATTTGAATCGAGATATGGATCTACGAAAAATGTTCTGGTGTATAACGCGATTACATTAGAAGAAATGGATCAACCTTCAGATCACCGCGAGTTTATGAAGAGCTTATATTTGCTGAGTAGGACCTATCACGAGGTACATAACCCTCCACGAATCGAGTTACATGAAGATGAAGAGACGATGAGGATTTTTCAAAATAGCTACTGGCGTGTATCAGTAGAGGGGATTGCTCATGTATGTCACTTAACAAATAATAAGGATTCAAATGAGTTTCTATTAGGAGAAAATCAACAAAATTTAAATAGTAATTACTTTTATATGTATGTTTTAACGTTACACCAATTTTACTCGTTGCAATATTTTTCGATTCTCGCTTCTCATTTACCCCATCAGTTGGATGGACAGGAGAAGCAGGCTTTTGTAGAGGTACGGGAACTAAAGAAAAGAATGGTTTTCTTTACGCTGAGATGTTCCTTTAAACAGATAAGCCGCATTACACATATAGCCCGGCTGTATGAGATGGTTCGTCGCAGTTATCGAATAGAAGAACTAATGGATGAGCTTCATTTGGAACTGGATGCGATGACAACGATGTTAGAGATGGAAGAGAGTAAACGAAGGTTAAAGTTAGAGCAAATGGTCCTTATTTTTAGCTTTTTCTATATTATGATTTCAACGCTAGCTGATGGATGGGATATTGTGAGAAACACATTGGCTTTTCAAGTGATGGGGAATTATTGGATTGCATGGATTGAGGTTGGATTACTACTCGGAGTGATGGCGGCAGGAGTTTGGTCCATTCTTTCCTATTATGTACGTGAAAAGAAGCGAAGATAGTGGTTTTAGATTGCTTCTGCCGAAGTTCTAAAATCCAGATACAGTTGATATAGATGGACTATATAAAAATTTGTGGATCGAAGAGGAACTGGAGAGTAAATGTAGAATAGGATAAAGGTTGTTATTCTATCATTTACTCCTATACGAACAAGTTTTCTCAAATTCCTCGTACTACTGATCCTCTTATAAGGGGAGGATATATGGGTACGGTTTTTATTTTTCATGCACTTTCTTCCTTTGAACGATCGGAGTCTGTTGAAAAGGTGCTTCACAAATTTTTGGAGACATATCAGCTTGCATGCCCTGAAGATCGATTTATTTGGGGTCCTTCCACTTCTTCTGTAGTACACTCGCATGTTCTCCTTCAGTCAATTCCGCACACCACAGATCAACCTGTTCACTTACTTGATCAAAAATCAGATGAATGGATTCATTCGTTTTTAGAAGCAGATCGCTATCTTTTTGTGACAGATGAAAATCATGTCGATCTCCAAGCGAGTTTGATTAAGCTTGGCTCGGCTATTCACGGCTTTTTTCAGGACGAACAACAAATTCAAAACTACTTTTCTAGGCGAGAAGTTGTCCATATTACAACTGGAGATCGTTATTACATTGATCCATTTCAAGAACCGTACATGGAATCTAAAATGGATAATGCGTTATGGCGTTTTTTGCAACTAGTAGGCTTCACAAAATATGAAGCGATTACCATTTGGAATGTTGCGGATGAGGAAGAAGCGTATATCAGCTTGTATCAAGCGATTGAGCATGCTAAAACAGTTGCCCTTTCTTTTGCGTGGGAAGGTCGCGTTTTAGAGCGTAGGTTCGGATTTCAATGGTTGTAGGTAGGTGTGTAGTTGTGAAAAGGGTTTGAGGGGGTCTTTTGACTTGGGTTACGTGTTAGATGTATCTCAGTGTATGGCTATACAGGATTTGCTGGAGATTCAGTCTGGAAAGATTTCGTTGGAAGAGTTTAAAGAGAAGTGGTCTGAGTACGTCATGGATGATAGAAAGTCAGAGCGTAGTTTATGGTAAAGAAAGCTACTGGATCCCAGGGATGATCCAGTAGCTTTTAATTTGCATTCTTTTTATGTGATTGATCTTTTAGCTCGTGTAAACACTTCTGACAAACTAATTGATTCGAACCGTTCATATACGTGCGGGCTTCGTATTTCGCCGTTGAGTGCCCACATTGTTCGCACAAGTACATATAATTTTTCATCATGAATTCCTCTCTTTCCCAATAGATATTTTGTAAATCAAAAATGTTTTTCAAACAGGATGGATAGCCGGACAGGTAAGATGATATATATCATTATATACCCTAGTATATACATAGTAAACAGGTGGATCATGGAAATAGGAGAAGCGGCGTTAAGGCTTGTATTGAAATAAAAAATTGTCAAAATGGAATTGATTTGCTCTAATGAAAGGGTAAGCATTTTAACGTGAAGGAATGAAAGCAGATGAATCTTCGAATAGGTAAACTTCAAAACTGGTTACAAGAACAACGTATTGATTTTGCTTTTATTAATCATTCGCGAAATATCTACTATCTAACTGGCTTTGACTCAGAGCCCCACGAGAGACTATTAGGACTCGTAATTCCAGCACTTCATGATCCGATCTTAATTTGTCCAAAGCTAGATCAAGCTGCCGCTCAGCAATCAGGTTGGAGTGGAGAAATCATTAGCTATGATGATACGCAGGATCCTTGGCTCATTCTTCAAGATTCTTTGTCAGAGAAATCCTTTACTCAGCCGGCTATGAAAGTGGCGATCGAGGTGGATTCAATCTCATACTCACGTGCTCTGCGAGTGCAATCTCTCGGAGGAGAGATATCGTTTACGGATATTGAGAAACAAATGAACTTGATGCGCCAAGTGAAAGACGATCAAGAGCTACAAATTTTGAAAGAAGCGGCTAAGTTGGCTGATCTAGGTGTTGAAATAGGAGTGAAGGCGCTTCAAGTAGGAATCACCGAAACAGAAGTCGTTGCCAAAATCGAGTATGAGCTAAAGAAACAAGGAATTCAGGGCATGTCTTTCGATACGATGGTTCTATTTGGGGAGAAATCCGCCTTGCCACACGGAACACCCGGAGACCGGAAACTGAAAGAAGGAGACCTGGTTTTGTTTGATCTAGGAGTCGTGCGGCAGGGGTATTGCTCTGACATTACCCGTACCATCGCATTCGGTTCTATCACCCCCGAACAAGAGCGAATCTATCAAACTGTTTTGGAGGCAGAATTGACTGCTATTAATCGAGTAAAAGCTGGCGTTCCATTAGGTGAAATCGATCGTGCTGCACGTGATGTCATTCGCGAAGCAGGATACGGTGACTACTTCCCACATCGCATTGGCCATGGACTCGGAATGAGCGTTCATGAATTCCCTTCGATTACCGAAACCAATGAAGACTTATTAGTAGAAGGCTTCGTGTTTACGATTGAACCTGGAATCTACCTACCTAATGTAGGTGGTGTGCGGATCGAGGATGATATAGTAGTTGGAGCGGATGGTCCTGTCGTTTTAACAGGCTTTCCAAAAGAATTATTGATCGTAGAGAAGTAAGAAAACGAAGATAAATGTGCTTATATTGTCTCGTATCACAGATGAATATAAGCACATATTTTTATTTGTAAATTGTCCGAATAAACAGGGATTTAGCCTCTCGGTTGGCGAATTGTAAAAGGATGGGTAAAGATGAAGGAGAGAGAATATGAAACATACAGAGATATCTTATGAAGCATTGGTAGACGATTTTGTCAAAGGCTGGTCCTATTGTCGATTTGTATCCGAGTCTCGCTTAGATAAGTTGGGACCGATGAACCATATTGTATTCGGGTCTCCTGTTTGTAATCGAACGAATGAATTTTTTGTCACACATTCCAATTTAGTAGAAGGGATAGAAATGCTTCATTCGAGCCATTTCTATGATCCACATCGACTGACTGTTTTTGAACAAGGAGAGGGGTTTGATTTCGAAGCATTTACAAAACAATATGGTTACACCATTAAATATAAAGAGTACTTAATGACTTTAGATCTATCTTCTATGAATGAACCAAAATCGGATTTAGTCAGCCTCATCCGAGAGCCTCGTGAAGTCTTATTGGTGAATGATAGTTTCCAAAAAGAGATTGTGGATCCTGAGAGAATTGAGGATAAGCAATTGTTTACTTATTATGTAGAAAAAAATCGCCCGGTTACACATGGACGTTTTTCCTTAATTGGCGATACGGCGTGTCTGGATCATGTGATTACACTGGAGGAGTACCGAGGAAAGGGGCTCGCCAAGGCACTATGTAAGACGATGTTGATGGATGCCAAAGACTTTGGGGCTCAGACGAGTGTTTTAGCGGCTAGTTTGACAGGTTATCCTCTCTATGTTTCCTTAGGTTATCGAGAGGTAGCAAATATGTATATTTTTGAAAAATAAGTGTTTTGTCAACCTACCGGGTAAGTCTTTGCGTCATCTTTTACAGGTGTGTTATAGTTATGCCAAAAAGACTTGTAGGGGCATTGTTGATCCTACTTGTTTGCTACAGATTGGACGGGATGTGAAGTATGTTTCGTCAATTAGTACCGTATTCTTATGTTCCTTCGATTTACCATATTAATGTGGAGGAATTAAGAGGGCATGGCGTAAAAGGGATGATTTTTGATCTGGATAATACGCTAGTTGAGTCAGATCGTCCAGATGCTACTCCGGAATTATTAGTTTGGTTAAAAGAAATAACAGAACAAGGCATTCAAGTGATCATTGTGTCTAACAATAATCATGTACGAGTGCGAAAGTTTGCTGAGCCGCTAGCTATTCCGTTTATTTATGCTGCACGAAAACCTTTTTCTAGGGCATTTGTAAAGGCGTTATCGTTGCTCAATACAAAGCGGCATGAAACGGTCGTTGTAGGGGATCAATTGCTAACGGATGTGTTAGGTGGAAATCGAATGGGATTGAAGACCATTTTAGTCGTCCCTGTGTCAAAGCGTGAAGGTTTCTTCACTAAAGTGAATCGCTTAATTGAACGAGGCGCATTTCGCTGGATGAGGAAACGTGGTTATCTAGGTTAGGAGGAACTTCGTTGATCGAGACAGAACAGCATCATTGTGAAGGTTGTGGGGTGCGCATCCAGACGGAAGATGAAAGCCGTCCTGGTTATGCGCCTTCTTCTGCGTTAAAAAGAGAACATATTGTGTGTAAGCGTTGCTATCGAATTCGTCATTATAACGATATTGCGCCAGTTGATCAGGATCCAGATGTCTATTTACAAAAGTTACAGGAGATCGCACACACGGACAGTTTAGTGGTACTGGTAGTGGATATCTTTGACTTAGCGGGTAGTTGGATTCAAGGGATTCATCGCCATATTGGGAATAATCCGCTCCTATTATTAGCGAATAAAATTGATCTATTTCCCAAGTCTGTTAAGTGGGGGCGATTAAAAGATTGGGTGCGTGCAACTGCGAAAGAGCTGGGTGTAGACCCAATTGAAATTGCGCTAACTTCGGCTGCTAAGGGAGAATATTTCCGTCAAACGGTGGAAGCGATTGAACATCATCGAAAAGGAAGAGATGTCTACATTATCGGTGTGACGAATGTAGGGAAATCTACTTTTGTGAATCGGTTGTTGAAAGAATTTGGCGAAGAAGAGGAGTATATTACGACTTCTCCGTACCCAGGTACGACGCTAGACTCGATCTATATTCCATTAGAAGATGGAAAAGCGATTATCGATACTCCCGGAATCGTGCGGAAAGATCGAATGAGTGAGTGGGTGACACCGAAAGAGCTACAGATCGTGATGCCTCAATCGGGAATTAAGCCGAAGGTATTCCAACTAAATGAGCAACAAACGTTGTTCTTTGGTGGGTTAGTACGATTTGATTTCTTGGAAGGAGAGAAACAATCATTTGTGACGTACCTTTCGAATCGACTGTATATTCACCGGACAAAATTGGAAAAGGCAGATGAAATTCAAACCAAGCATCGCGGGAGTATTCTTACTCCTCCGGAAGATCCGGCTCAACTTCCTAAATGGCGGAAGCATCGAATTCAGCTAAATGGGAAGGAAAAGCAGGATATCGTGATTGCGGGATTGGGTTGGATTGCTTGTGGACAAGATCGGGCTGTGATTGATGTCTGGGCTCCGGAAGGTGTACAGGTGGGGATTCGACCGGCGATTATCTAAGTCGTGGGTGATAGGAGAGTTTCTGTTTGATCACTACTTAACAAAGTTGTTAATAAACAGATGTTTGAAGGTGGCTCGGGGCAATGTATCTGACCACAGCTCACTAACCTCGCAGTGATCAGATACATTGCCTCCTATCCCATGTTCATTTATTTGTTCATGATCAGGAAACTTGTTTAAAAACTTTGATTTAACAGAGGGGTGAAGAGGTTGAGATTGGGGCTGATTGGGGATCCGGTGGGTCATTCTCGTTCGCCGCAGATGATGCGTGCGGCATTTGCTCATATGGGTTTGGATGCTAGTTATGAAGCGATAACGGTATCGAAAGAGGCATTATATCTGGATCTTGGTCAAGATCCAGTTGGGGATTGGGATGGTTTTAATGTGACGATTCCTCATAAAATCGGGATCATGGATTTAGTGGATGATTTAGATGAGTCTGCGCGGACGATTGGTGCGGTGAATACGGTGGTTGTGCGAGATCGGAAGCGAATTGGATATAATACAGATGGAGTGGGATATCTTCGTTCATTGGAACAAGAGACGGGGATATCCGTAGATGGCCAATCTGTTGTGATATTAGGGGCAGGTGGAGCGGCACGAGCTGTGGCGACGATCTTGGCTAAAGAGGGTGTTTCCCAGATCCAGATCTTGAATCGTACTCATTCTCGAGCGGAGGAGCTGGCTAGTCGTCTAGGACGATGGACTACAGCAAAAGCGTGTTCATTGGAAGATGGAAAAAAAGCCATCAGTCAAGCTACCTTGCTAATTAATACCACGTCAATCGGGATGTATCCAAATGTGGATCAACTACCCATTCCAGAAGAATGGATTTCTCCGCATCTGTTAGTAAGTGATCTAATATACAATCCCAAAGAAACCCTCTTAATCCAAAAGGCACGTCAAAAGGGTTGTGAAGTTCACTATGGGCTAGGGATGCTTGTCCATCAAGCGGCATACGCACTCGAGCTATGGACAGGTCAAAAAGCCCCCGTTGATGTGATGAGAAGTGCATTGGAAGAATCACTGATTGTGCAAAATACATAAAAACAAGTTGTTGGATTAACAAACCCGACACAAGAACAAACGAGGTGGCATCGATGCGAATGGGTATCATGGGCGGAACCTTTGATCCGATACATCATGGACATCTTTTAATCGCTGAACAAGCGAGAGAAGGAATGAACTTAGACCAAGTATGGTTTATCCCTGCGGGTGATCCACCTCACAAGAGGCATAAAACCATTACTCCCGCAAAGCATCGCCTACATATGGTACAGTTAGCAACCGAAGACCATCCATGTTTTCAAGTGAAAGACATCGAAATCAAGAGGTCAGGTCCATCTTACACTCTATTGACCATTCAGGAGCTTACGAAACAATATCCGGATGCCCAATTTTTTCTGATAATGGGTGAGGATATGGTGAAAAATTTACCGGAGTGGTATAAAATAGAGGAAATACTACAATATGTGCAGATTATTGGACTACATCGACCAGGCACGAAGGCAGACGATATACCAAACTATGTAGATAAACATGTTTGTTGGATAGAGGATGCGGTTGAAATTAGATTATCTTCTACTTTTGTTCAAAAACAAGTGCGTTTGGGAAAATCAATTCGTTACATGGTACCTGATTTGGTGGACCAGTATATAAAGGAGCAAGGCTTGTATGGATCTTGATGTTTTATTGCAAGCTACTAAAAAGCAGTTAAAACCAGAACGCTATGAGCATACTTTGCGTGTAGTGGATACCGCAGTCGAATTGGCCAAGCGGTTTGGTGCAGATCCATTTAAAGCAGAGGTTGCCTCCATTCTCCACGACTATTGTAAGTTTTGGTCTCGTGAACAGCTAACGGAATGGATCAAGCGGTGCCAGTTACCACCGGACCTCCTTCAATATCATAAGGAGATTTGGCATGCTCCTGTTGGTGCAGAAGTGGCCCGAGAAGAATTTGGTATAGTGGATGAAGATATTTTGCAATCGATTCGATCACACACGGTTGGAAGGCCTAGTATGTCAATACTAGAAAAAGTGGTGTATTTGGCTGATTACATCGAGCCGGGAAGAAAATTTCCGGGGGTAGATGAAGTGCGTAGATTGGCCGAGATCGATTTAGATGTAGCTGTGTTACAAGCAATGGAAAATACGATACTATTTTTACAATCACAAAAACAACCGATCTATCCACTGGCGATTGCCGCTCGTGATGAGTTGAAACGAATGTTGTCTGGAAAGAGACTAAGGGAGGAATCTGTTTGAATTTGTTGCATCTAGCACAACTAGCAGCCACAGTTGCTGAGGAAAAAAAAGCGCATGGTGTTACCATATTGGATATTCGCGGTCTTTCTGTGTTTGCTGACTACTTTGTGGTCTGCCACGGTAACTCTCAAACTCAAGTTCAAGCAATTGTAACGGGCATAAAAGAAAAAATGAATGAAGAAGGAATTCAAATCCGTGGAGTCGAGGGATTCCAAGATGCACGCTGGGTGCTTGTTGACCTTGGTGACGTAGTGGTTCATGTGTTTCACCGAGACGAAAGGGATTTCTACGATCTCGAACGCCTCTGGGGAGATGCGCCAAAAATCGATCTAGCTCAATAATCTTGTGGGCGAAGTAGATTGACAATCCGAGTAAGGTTGCCTATAATGGCAAATAACTATTTATAGACGAAGGCTATGATAAAGAGTAGTAGTAGGACCGTTTGCGTTTTAGAGAATTGGCGGTTGGTGCAAGCCAATATGCAAACTCTTATGAACTCGCTTTATCGCTCTGTAAGTGAATGTAAGTAGCTTATGGCGTTTTGTCCGCGTTACGGATTAATGGAGTGAGGATTATTTTGTAATCCTAACTAGGGTGGTACCGCGAGAAGAGATCAAACCTCTCGTCCCTAGCTTGTGTTCAAGCTAAGGACGAGAGGTTTTTTGGTGCAGAAAGAATTCATGAGGAGGACTTGAAAACATGGAGTACACAGCAAAAGAGATTGAACCGAAGTGGCAAGAAAGATGGAAAGAGGCGCAGTTATATAAAACGGATGAGGACCTATCGAAGCCGAAGTACTATGCTTTAGAGCAATTTCCGTATCCATCGGGTGAGGGCCTTCATATGGGGCATATGCGGGTTTATTCCATTGGCGATGTAGTGGCTCGTTTCCGTCGCATGAATGGATACCGTGTGCTACATCCTATGGGAGCAGATGCATTTGGTTTGCCAGCAGAAAACGCGGCGATTGAGCGGGGAGTAAATCCAAGAGAACTAACAATCCGCAATATGGAGAAAATCAGACGTGAGCAGGAATTAGTAGGCGTTTCATACGATTGGGATCGTTATCTAGGTTCTTGTCTGCCTGACTATTATCAGTTTACACAATGGTTGTTCTTGTTGTTTTATGAGCGAGGCTTGGCTTATCGCAAAAAAGCTTCTGTCAACTGGTGCCCTAAATGTGCGACTGTACTCGCAAATGAGCAGGTTGAGGATGGTTGTTGTTGGCGTTGTGATTCAGAAGTGACGAAGAAGGACTTGGAGCAATGGTTCTTGCGCATCACAGACTACTCCGATCGTCTGATAGAAGGTTTAGATCGTTTACCAAAGTGGCCGGACCGAGTACGAACGATGCAACGAAATTGGATTGGGAAGAGTGAAGGAACGCACGCTACGTTTACCATACCTGAACTGAAAGAAGAACCAGTTACAGTATTTACAACGCGATCTGATACCTTATATGGCGTTTCGTATATCGTGCTCGCTCCAGAACATCCGTTAGTAGAGAGATTGGTAGCTGGAAAGCCACAAGAAGCAGAAATCCAAGACTTTGCCCAGCAGATGAAAAAGGCAACAGACATTGAACGTACTTCTACAGATGCAGAGAAGGTTGGTTATTTCACAGGATCATACGCGATTCATCCGCTAACGGGCCAACAAGTGCCGATTTGGGTGGCCAACTATGTATTGATGGATTATGGAACAGGGGCGGTCATGGGTGTACCAGCACATGATGAACGCGATTTTTCGTTTGCGAAGAAGTATGATCTGCCGATTCAAGTCGTGATTGAGCCAGCAGAAGGCCAATTGGAGCTTCCTCTGCAAGAAGCATTTACAGAGGATGGTTTGCTAGTCAACTCGGATCGGTTTAATGGAATGGCAAATCGTGATGCGATCAAGGCGATTGCCGGTCACTTGGAAGAAAAGTCACTAGGCGGATCGACCGTAAACTATCGTTTGCGTGATTGGTTGATCTCCCGTCAACGTTACTGGGGTACACCGATCCCGATTGTATACTGTGATGATTGTGGAGCAGTGCCGGTTCCCAAGGATCAACTGCCTGTTGTATTACCAGAGGATGTTGTATTTGATGGAAAACGCAATCCACTCACTACGTCAGAGACGTTTGCCCATACGACTTGTCCGAAGTGTGGACATGAGAAGGCACGACGTGAAACGGATACGATGGATACGTTTATGGATTCATCATGGTACTATTTGCGATTTACTGACTCGGCTAATGAAATGCTTCCTTTTGACTCGAAAAAGGCAAACGAATGGATGGGTGTTGACGAGTATATTGGCGGTATTGAACATGCGGTACTCCACTTGCTGTATTCTCGCTTCTTTACCAAAGTATTATTTGATGCGGGGATGGTTGATCAGGATGAGCCGTTCCACAGCTTGTTGACACAGGGGATGGTTTTAAAAGGCGGCTTCAAGATGTCGAAATCCAAGGGGAACGGAGTTAGCCCATTGGAAATCATCGATAAGTATGGTGCTGATACAGCTCGTCTCTTTATCCTGTTTGCTGCACCACCTGAGCGTGATTTGGAATGGAGTGATAGCGGGGTAGAAGGTAGTTATCGTTTCTTGAACCGTGTGTGGCGCTTGGTTGTCCAGCACCTTGATTTGTTTAAGCGAGAGTTAGCGACTTCTCCTGAGCTAAGCAGTTCGGCAAAAGAGCTTCGTCGTTTGCTGCATGCGACGATTAAAAAGGTAACGCATGAGATTGGAGAACGGAGCCATTTTAATACAGCAGTTAGTTCGATTATGGAGCTTGTGAATGGCATCAATGCATATCCAGCTGATGCAGATCGTGCTGTATTGAAGGAGTCCTTAGATGCACTGGTGGTCTTGCTGGCACCGTTTGTCCCACATATCACGGAAGAGTTATGGCGATTGATGGGACATAGTGATAGTGTGCATCTAGCTACATGGCCGAAAGCAGATGAATCGGCACTCGTTCAAGATGAGGTCGAGATTGTCGTTCAGATCAATGGCAAAATGCGTGGCAAGATTGTGGTTCCAGCTGGGGTGGATCGAGCGGAGATTGAGCAACAAGCGGTAGCTCATCCAACGATTCAAATGTGGTTGGAAGAAACAACAGTACGAAAAGTGATCGTTGTACCTGGAAAATTGATTAACATTGTAGCCAATTAACAACAATAGACCTAGAGGGACTTCTTCTAGGTCTATTTTATAAGCATGAGCGAATGACAAACTCTTGATAAAAGGATTACCATAAATCCACCAAATTTACTTTGTACAATGGGATTAAGAACAATAAAGGATGTGTTTCTCATGCAACATTCTATCTTAGTTGTTGATGATGAACAAAAGGTACTTGATATCATCTGTCCATACTTAGAACAAGAAGGATTTCGCGTTTCTTCTGCTACGACTGGGAACGAGGCGATTCGAAAAGTAGAGGAGATCAAACCTGATTTAGTAGTGCTAGATTGGATGCTACCAGAGAAGAGCGGGCTTGATATTTGTCGAGAGATTCGCGGGATTTCTGGAATTGCTGTGATTATGCTGACAGCAAAGACCGAGGAGATGGACCGGGTATTAGGCTTAGAGATGGGTGCCGATGATTATATGACGAAGCCCTTTAGTCTCCGGGAGCTTTCTGCACGGATTCGCTCTGTTCTTCGGCGGGTAAGCAGCAAAAAAACAGATGAAGAGATTTTACAACGCGGAGATTTGTTTATTGATGTGGAAAAAGTGCGTGTGTGGAAGAATGAAGAAGAGGTTTTCTTAACGGCTGGGGAATTTCAAATCCTATATACACTGGCTAAACGTCCAGGAGTGGTTTATAGTCGACTTCAATTACTTCAAGCAACGACGGGAGATGCCTATATCAACTACGAGCGAAGTATTGATAGTCACGTCAGCCACTTGCGTAAAAAAATTGGTGATGGGGAGAGCGGTGTCCGCTATATTCAGACGGTTCATGGTTTAGGCTATCGTTTCCGAGACGACCGATGAGAGTAAGGACAAAGTTACTGGTTTCGTTATTAGCTCTCATCGTTTTTATGGGAACCGTTTATTATGGGATCTCCTATTTATATTCTAAAAATTTATTCTCCCAATATGTGCAAGAGAGTCAAAAGGATTATGCAAAGCAACTTGCCAACTACTACAAAAAGAATGAGTCTTGGGTGGGTATTGAAAATTACATCAATAAAAAGCTCTTAGGTGAGAAGCAAAAAAATTCGTCTGAATGGGTTCGCGATATTAAAATTTATGATGTCCATGATCATGTATTGGTATCTGCCACTGTGAAAAATAATTTAGTGGAAGGGAAAGTACAAACAGATCAATATCCCATTCTTTATGAGGGAACGCAAGTTGGAACTGTAGAAATTACAGGGACGACACCAATCGGACTTATAATGGCGGAACAACAGGTCTTTCGGACGATCTCATTTGGGACGCTGACCGGAATCGTCTGTACTTCGATTATCGCTTTGTTGCTAGGAGCTTGGCTCACCAAAATTTTCACGAGACCTCTTGGAACGATTTTACAAGGGATTCAAAGGGTGAAAGGAGGAGACCTACAAACGCAATTAAAGCTGGACACGCGAGATGAATTTGGAGAGGTAGCTAATTCATTTGATCTGATGACCCAAAAGCTATATAAAACAGAGCAGGCAAGGACTCATCTCGTTGCGGATGTGGCTCATGAACTTCGGACTCCTCTAACGATTATTCAAGGGCAGCTTGAGTTGATTCAACAAGGAATTAAGCCAGCTGAGCCTTCTACGTTGTTACCGATTCAAGATGAAGTGGCTCGTCTAACTCGACTGGTTCAAGATTTGCATCAGTTATCGTTGGCAGAAGTAGGAAAGTTACCATTGGAGAAAAAGACGGTATCGTTGCGCCAATTACTGGAGCAGATTACGAGTATGTATCAGTTTGAAGCCGAAGAGCGGAAGATTCAATTACGATTTGAAACAGAGCTGGAAAATGAATCCACATCTGTGCAGGTTGATCCAAATCGGATTACACAAGTGATTGTTAATCTATTGTCGAACGCGTTTGCCTATACCCCAGAAGAGGGGGAAATCCTCGTTACGTTGAAAGCGTTAGCAGGAGGGTTTCTCATAAGGGTGATGGATACGGGTTCGGGTATAGATGCGGAACATCTTCCTCATTTATTTGATCGCTTTTATCGAGCGGATACGAATCGATCTAGGCAAGAGGGTGGGACAGGCCTGGGTCTTGCGATTGCGAAAGAGTTTGTAGAAGCACACGGTGGCAAGATCACGGTAGCTAGTGAGAAGGGTAGAGGGACTTGTTTTATGATTTATGTTCCCATAAAGGGATAGAACGATTCCAGTGGACGCGCGCTACTGGGATTTTTTATTTTTTAAAAATTGAAATAAAAACGGTTTTTTGGTAGTATAAGGAAAGAAGTTGTCGAGTCCCTTTATCTGTACGTTCATATATCACATTTTTGCGAAAGAGTGGGTAAATATGTCCGAGATAAAGTTTTGGTATGACGAGTCGATTGAACGGCTTATCATCCTTAACTTAGATAACCAGAAGCGGGTGGTGTACCGTAGTAAGAAGAGGATTGAAACATTCTTAAGCACATATGATCTGGCTCTATCTAGTTGCAAAGGCGTATTTCTGGATGTAGATCGGGTAGGGGTCTTTAAGGCTAGAGAACGGGAATTTGCCCCATTTAGGTGGTTTCGAAAAACAGAAAACACGTATAGCGAATCAGTTGAATAATAAAAGCTGGGACAAGCCTTTGCAGGGTTTGTCTTTTTGTTTGAGGAAATATATGGATATAGGAGGGTGGGCGGCATGTTATCCAGATGGACGGATCGAGAAAAAAAACTAGTTGTGGCGTTAAGTGTAGCGGTTTTGTGCTTGTTGGCAGTTCTTCTGTTTAGAGGGGAGGGATGGCTTAGTACAGGAGGAACTCAGGTAAAAAATGCAGAGAAACCTCAGAATTGGATGGATCAAAATGAAAAAACATCATTAGTACCTCCAAAACGGGAAAGTGTACAGATATTGGTTGTAGATGTAAAGGGTGCAGTTAAAAAGCCAGGGATTTATCAATTTAAAAAAGCAACTAGACTATATGAAGTGATTGAAACTGCAGGTGGAAGTACAGATGATGCAGATTTAAAAAAATTAAACTTGGCTCAAGAGATCTCAGATGGTTCGGTACTCTATATCCCGCGGAAGGGTGAAGAGAGTCAGCCGTTAGTGGGACAATCTGATGCAAGTAGTAAAAATGGCAAGGTTGCAATTAATTCGGCGAGTAGTAAGGAATTAGAAGAGCTACCTGGGGTTGGAGCGGCAAAAGCGGAGGCAATCATTCAATATCGAGAGAAAAACGGACCTTTTAAACGAGCAGCAGATATTGCGAAGGTGCCAGGGATTGGAGAGAAGCTATTAGCACGTTTTAAAGATAAAATTACAGTTCCATAAGAAAAAAGCTCACGCCAATTTGTTTGGCGTGAGCTTCTTTGATAGGTGGTTAAGCCATGATTTTACGTACTTTTTCTAATGCGAGATCTAGCTCTTCCTTCGTGATCGTAAGCGGTGGTGCAAATCGGATCGTGTTATCATGCGTTTCTTTACAAAGAAGTCCTTCTGCCATTAATGCTTCGCAGTATGGACGCGCTTTTTCATGTAGTTCCATTCCGATAAACAAGCCTTTTCCGCGTACTTCTTTTACAACGGGATTTTGAATCTTTTCAAGTTCTTGCTTAAAGTACTCGCCTAGTTCACGAGAACGCTTTGGAAGTTCATCCTCAGCTAATACGTCTAGAGCGGCGATGGCCACAGCACAAGCAAGTGGGTTACCACCAAAAGTAGAACCATGAGAGCCTGGTTCAAATACACCCAGGATATCGTTGTTTGCGGCTACGGCAGAGATTGGCATTACACCACCACCAAGCGCTTTTCCCATGATATACATATCAGGATGTACTTCTTCCCAATCACATGCAAATGCTTGTCCAGTACGACCGAATCCAGTTTGGATTTCGTCTGCTACAAATAATACGTTGTTTTCTTTACAGATTTCGAGAGCAGATTTTAGATAGCCAGCCGGAGGAACGATTACACCTGCTTCCCCTTGAATTGGTTCCAAGATAAAAGCAGCCGTATTGGGAGTAATAGCGGCCTTCAAAGCTTCTAAATCTCCGTACGGTACAATTTTAAAGCCAGGAGTGAGGGGGCCAAATCCGCGTGTGTACTCAGGATTTGAAGAGAGAGAGACGGTTGTCACAGTACGCCCGTGGAAGTTATCTTCACATACGATGATTTCTGCTTGATTATCTGGCACTTTTTTTACATCATAAGCCCAGCGACGAACGGTTTTGATAGCGGTTTCAACAGCTTCTGCACCTGTATTCATTGGCAGAATCATTTCCTTGCCTGTTAACTCGGATAGTTTTTCATAAAATGTGCCTAATTGAGCATTGTGGAAGGCACGAGAAGTTAATGTGATTTGATCAGCCTGATCTTTTAAAGCTTGGATCAAACGAGGATGGCGGTGGCCATGGTTTAATGCAGAATAAGCGGACAACATGTCCATATATCGATTTCCATCCGCATCTTCTACCCAAACTCCTTCTCCGTGGGTGAGAACAATCGGCAGTGGATGATAATTTCGTGCACCATATTTTTCAGTTAAGTTGATTAGATCTTTATTCTTCGACATAACGAACCCCCTGTTCAAAACTTACTATTCCCCTATATTGTATGGAACTTACTTGCTAAGATCAATCAAATGTATGTTCACTCATAGGTGTGCATAAAGTTAAGGATTTTGCTGTCTATTTGTGGTGAAAATTGCATAAAAAGAATGTCAAAAGAAGGAAAAATTTAGGTAATAGAAGAAGAGGAATAGAGTAGAGCTGATACAGAAAGTGGCGAAGTAGATGAATCGCCCTCTTGTCAAAGTGGTAATGGGTTGGTTGATGGGTGTCCTGTGTGTGGAGCTAACAGGTAGTCAATGGCTTTGGTACACATGTGGGTTTATCGTGGTTCTGGTTTCGGGAGTTACTTTTATATCGAGTGAAGTTCGGGGTTCTTATTTGCTTATCGCCTTGACCTGGATGGTGAGTGGCTTTATTTATTCCATTACCATGTTACAAAATGTGTCCGAGCTTCCTATTAATCAAGGTGAAGATGTCCATGTAACAGGTACCATTGAGTCAAAACCAATTCGGGATGGTGACCAATTACGCTTTGATTTACAACTATCCCAAATCCAGCATCAAAGCAAGTGGTTTCATACAAAGGAGCGCATAAGAGTCGTCATCAAGATGGAATCATTTGAGCAATGGAAGCAGTCTCAGCAAGTACAAAGAGGGTGGGTGATCCAATCTCGTTTGCATATGGAGCGTCCTGTGCTACCTAGAAATCCTGGAGCGTTTCACTATAGAGACTATTTACAACAACAATCGATTTTCTGGATTGGAAAAGGTACAGGATTACATATTCTCAAACAGCTTGGGACAGAAAGCTCTCTGATGACATGGATCGATCAGACACATCAATTGTTTGCAGACCAGATATCACAGATCTACACAGATACCGAAGTTCAGGGATTTATGAAGGGACTTCTCCTCGGAGATCGTTATGATGTACCCATGGAGTGGGAGGAACAATATCAAACGCTTGGTCTTGTCCATATCCTCTCCATTTCAGGATTCCATGTGAGCTTGCTGGTGGGAGCGCTTTTCTTACTGCTTCAATACGTAGGAGTGACTCGTGAGAAGTCTGCATGGATGATTCTTCTTTTTCTCCCTTTCTATGTACTTCTGACAGGGGCGGAACCGCCTATTGTAAGAGCGGGTCTTGTATCGGGGATGATGTGTCTCGCCATCGCTTGGCGAAAGGAGAGGGATATTCTTTCCTTCCTATGTCTGGCTGCTATGATCCAGCTTTGTTTAGAACCGCTCTTGATTTCTAATCCTGGTTTTCAACTTAGTTATGCAGTAACTGCTGCTTTAATCGTGGGAACAACCCCACTTGCGGAGCGCTTTCCATATGGGTATAAGTGGTTCCGGTATACACTCGCAGGGGCTTGTGTGGCACAAGCGGCTTCGTTTCCTTTGTTGGTTTATTATTTTCACGAAAGTTCGCTTTTTTCGCTGACGGCTAATGTGTTGTTTGCTCCTTTTTTTAGCGTAGTGGTTTTGCCAATTGGATATGGAAGTTTACTTGTATCCTTCTTTATTTTTTCGGTCGGAGCTTGGTGTGCGCAAGGCTTGACTTGGGTGATTCAGCTAAGTCAAAACGGGATTGAATGGGTACAGCAGGTAGGTGGGCATCTGTTTTCATTTGCACATCCGAATGGGATCTGGTTGCTGGTATATCTCCTATTGATGGTAGGAAGTTGGTGGACTTGGGTAAGTGTTCGCTACATCTATTCTAAGATTCCCTGGGTGATAAGCGGCGTATGGATTTGCTGGATCGGATTCGGAGTCTGGGGAGCCTTTTGGCCAGCTTCCCATCATGAGATTACGATGATTGATGTAGGGCAAGGGGATGCTTTTTTTATCCGAACTAAATCTGGAAAGACCATTTTAATTGATGGTGGAGGAAGGCTACCCTACCCTCAAAAAGAGTGGCAAAAAAGGAGAAATCCGTTTGATGTGGGTGAGGATGTCGTGGTTCCGTTTCTCACATATCAAGGTGTGAATCAGATTGATCTACTTGTCTCCACACACGGTGATGCCGACCATCTTGAGGGTTTAGGTGCCGTGGTCAGGCGTTTTCCAGTAGAAACGATAATCCGGAATCCATTACCGACCATCTCGAAACTGGAGAAAGAGTGGGTCAGGGAAGTGAGAGGGCGTGATATCCCTATTCAGATTGCTCCTATGGGACAAGTTTGGGAGATAGAGTCAGGTGTCTCGATTACCTTTCTGTATCCCGATTTACGAGATGAGTCGTTATATGAGGGAACGTCCAATAATGCAGGACTGGTACTCCTGTTTACGATTGATCAGAAACATATTTTATTTACAGGCGATATTGAACAACATGCTGAGGAAAAGCTTCTCCAATCATGGAATCTACCAAAGATCGATATACATAAAGTCGCCCATCATGGCAGCAAAACTTCCAGTACAGAGGCATTTATTCATCAGATTCGGCCGCGATATGCGCTGGTTTCGGTTGGGGAGAAGAATCTATATGGTCATCCATCTTCTGAAGTGATCGGACGCTTACAACAAGCAGGTACGCAAATCTATCGGACAGATCAGATGGGAGCGGTAACGATTCGCATTAATCAAGAAGGGATTCAATTCTCATCCATGTTGCAAGGAAAAGGGAGTGAGTGATTTGATAGAGCTGTTTCAAAAGGCACAAGGTGGTTGTCGAGATTCGTTAAAAGATTTCTGTCATCATTTAGAAGAGACTTTCTACCAAACTGCCTACTATGTAACTGAGAGGCAACAAGATGCGATGGATGCTACACAGAAAGCCTTGGTTTATGTATATGGACATGTGAAGGATATTCAAGTGAGTGATCTAGAAGCGAAACAACAGGTGTGGGAACAAAAGTTAATTGTACAAGCATGTTTCGATTTATCCAAAGAACGCTCCAAAGTCGTTTCGATGTTGCCTCATCTTACAAGAGATAATCTAGTGAAAAAGCTCCCCGGAAATGTGAGTTTCGTTGCCAGTTTGAAGAGAGCTGTATATGAACTTCCCGAGCGTCCTCGGTTCATATTAGTCTTACGTTACATTCAAAATCTAACGATTCATGAGATCGCAGAAGTCTTAGGAATTTCGGTAGAGTCAGTGAAAAAGCAACTATATCGTGCTCGTAAACAGCTACAAGAATGGCTTAGTGACTATCAAGAGGGGGGACTCTTCCAATGGCAAATCCACAAATCGTAGATCTAATACAAAAGGATTTAGATCAAGATCTGACAAATACAGATCAACAATATTTAGATGTTTATCTTGCTAATTCTCCTGAAGATGCAGCCATGGCAAGTCGCTTCCAACAGTTAGTTTTCGAATTATCTAACTTATGCAAGGTAACCCCGGTGCTTCCATTGACGGAAATGGTGTTTGAACAGATGGAAGAGGAAGAGCGACAACAGCAACGGGCACGCGTTTTAAAGAGATGGAAGATAGCAAGTATTGGGATTGGCATTGTGGTCCTATTGTTGACAGCGGTGATCGCTTTTGTACCGATTGGAACGACATCGTGGCCTATGAAAATCCTAGCGAATCCCCGTCTCTATACCGAGAGTGTAAAAAAGGGGGGTATTCTCTCACCTGATAAAGACTTGGTAGCACTATGGGACGAAAAAAATCAAGTACAAGTTTATGATAAAAAGGGTAATGAAGCGATTCCCAAACAAAGTATGGTAAGCGCGAAAGATCCAAAGATCGAGTGGCTGAATAACGATCGACTCATCGTAAAGTTTACCGATTCAGTAGGCGGGCTTGTTACATTTGAGTTTCCAGTAGAAACGAGTGCTAATAAACGATAAACTAAAGGGATGAAGGGGTGAATGGAATGGATCGCAAAATACTACAAGACATCAAGAAAAACCAAATTCATCCTGTTTATTTTTTGTATGGAGAAGAGGAGTTTTTACTAGAAGAAACGCTAGACTGGATCAGGCAACAATTGTGTGAGCGTAGTACAGGGGATCGGGAATGGAATGAGGTTGTGTTTGATCTTGATGAGACACCGATTCAATCTGTGCTGCAAGAACTGGAGACTCCTTCTTTCTTTGGGGATCGTAGATGGATTATAGCGAGGAATGCCTCATTTTTTGGTAATCATAAAAGTAAAGTGGAGCACGATACGGATGAGTTCCTCGAATATATAAAGGATCTTCACCCAGATAATATATTGATTTTGACTATGTCAGGATCTTCTCTGGATAAACGAAAGAAAGTGGTTAAACAGATAGAAAAGGTAGCTAAAATCTTGAAGTTTGAGCATTTAGAGGGGCCAGAGTTACAGAGATTTGTCGCAAAGAGGTTTCAATTATTGCAAGTACAAGCTGATACGGAAGTGATCAATCGGTTAATTGAGTTAGTTGGAAATCAGCTACGCCTCCTTGCTCAGGAATGCCAAAAGGTAGCTCTATTTGCAGGAAAACAAGGTGTAATCACACTGGAGCAAGTGGACCAACAAGTGGTACGTACGTTAGAGCAGGATGTATTTCGTCTAACAGATCAGATGGGGAAACATAATAAAGAAAATGCGATCCAAATCTACCGTGATCTTGTCTTTCAAAAAGAAGATCCGATTAAAATCTTGGCTTTGATTACAAGACAATTTCGCATCATGTTACAAGGTAAACTACTAGCACAAACGGGGAAAAATGAAAAAGAGATCGCAAGTCTATTAAAACTTCATCCTTATCCAGTGAAACTTGCTCTCCAACGGGGAAATTCGTATTCGGAAGAGCAACTTCAGACACTACTAGAACAGGCAATTGAAACAGATCAAGCCATTAAATCAAATCGAGTGATTGATAAAGAATTTGCTGTGGAACGCATCCTCTTGATATTGTGATATGATGAACATGTCAGATTAATAGAAGGGACAAATGACTATGGAAGATACACAACTTCGTTCCCTGCGACAAAAAGAATTGCTTTATACAAACATTCTTTTTGTCGTTTATGCTGTAATCGTATTTGGACTTATTTTTAGTCGAGCCTCTACCCCTATCGTGTATGTGGTATTAGCAATCATTTTTGCGATATCACCGCTAAGTATGGTGTTGGTTCGTAAGTCGAATATACTCTATCTCATGTTCCCGGGAATGAATGAACTCCTTCGTTATGAGAAAGAGAAGCTAGGAGATCAATGGTTACGTTATCAATTATCAAATGTATATTTGCAAGTGGCGGTCTCACTTTTTTTTATGATTCAAGCTATTATTCGTCCCGCTCATCCATTTGTGAACGGTTTACCGCTATGGTATTTTCTGGTGGTTCCGGCTGTTTTGTTGATGTTAGGAAATTTAAATGTTAGAAGCCAAGCTCGGAGAATTGACCGATCGGATTATGAGCAGTTGAAGATTCATACGGGTGATCGTGTGTTGTTTACTTCTATTTTTTCAGTTGTGGCGCTTGTGATAACAGTTGTGGTATTTGTAGCTTATAAGATATTAGAGAAGTCTTGGTCGCATATTGGTCCATTCTAGGTTTATATAAAAAGCCCTGATCCGCTACAATGGATCAGGGCTTTTTATGCTTACTTCGCTTCTGCAAGATTTTCTTTTGGATGTGCTTTGCTATGTTTTAAAATGCGACTTGTTACTTCGTAAGCGGAGGTGAAGGATAGTTCGGAGAGTTGACCTTCTCCTTGGCACCAGTCGCCGGCAAAGGATGCATTTGGTAGACTATAGAATTTTACTGGCATGAGGCGTTGATCGTTGATGCATTTGATTTCTTGTACGGTAGCTTTTTTAGATAGACGTTTGGCGACTAAGAGATCCCGCCAGCCAGCGTAATGCTTATCGTATACGGTTTCGATGGCGGCAACTTTTTCATCGGCCTTGCCTTCAGCAATCTCGTCTTCGTTTAGATAGGCAATTGCTTGTAAAAGCTGTCCGCCTTCTGGAACGCAGGTGTGATCATAATGAGAAATATCGGTGATAAAGACACGTTCCTGCTTGTGATAGATGTAGGTGTACGGGCTTGGAATCCGCTTGCTTAAGCCGAGGTCATATACAACTACTTGTGTCGGTTTGTACTGATTATACTCGTCAAATAAGGATGCAAATTTAGTTTCTGCAAACAATGCAGTGAGGTCCCTAGGTGGAATACAGAAAATAATCTGGTCCGCGATATACTCGGTACCTTCTTTACCTATTAGCTTCGTGACTCGATTGCCTTCCATCTCTATCTTTGAAACCTTTTCTTTGGTGATAATCTGTCCACCATTGGATTCAATGATGTTTGCAAATCCTTCTACGATTGACTGCCAGCCACCGCCGATATAGGCAACGGCACGGTTGGTAGAGAACAAACGTTTATAATACTGGAAAAAGAGTGGTGATGGAATTTTTTCTGATTCGTTGGTAAAGAAATTAGATGATGCTACCGTGAGTAGCAAATCTCGGATCTGAGCGGGTTGGTTCTCTAAGTATTCCCCGATCAGAACGCCATCTTCTCCTCGCTCAATGGAAGAGAGAGTTTTTGTAATTTCATAGGCAAAACGAACTTTGTTGTTAGCATCTAATATTTTGGTTTTATACAAGCCTTCCAATGTGGCTGGCATAGGCGTAGTAAAAGAGCCTAAATCATAATAAGCTTTGGAAGGTGTAAAGTCTTTCCAATCCACTTGGAGGTTAATTTCGCTTTCAAATTTTCGTAAGGTGGATCGATCCCTTGCATAGATAGCATGGGCTCCAAAGTTAAAGTTAAACCCTTTCATGGGAATCGTGATGGCACGACCGCCGAGCTTAGGTGCTTTTTCGAGTAAGGTAACTTGATATCCGTGATGTGCGAGTCGCGCAGCTGCGGAAAGGCCAGCTAGACCTCCTCCAACTACTATTACTTTCTCCGGCACAACAAACACTCTCCTCTATTAAAAGCGATTACACTTTTTGTTTTCATTTGAAGATATATACAAAATTCATTTTCATCATCTTCTATTGTAACAATTTGTGAGTCAATGAGGTAGTGTTCATGGTATGTTCGAAAATTTCTCTTTATTTTAGAATATGTGTTATTTCCAACTAGGATACTATATTTCAGTTTTCTCACACCGGCTATTCTTTGGTACGGTTCTTTTTCATAGTAGCAATCAGTTGCAACGAATTTTAACAAAACAATTAACAATATTTACTAATTTATGAATGAAATTTAATTTTAAATAACAAATTTACAAATAAGAATATATAATCTTATTTTTTGTTCACATAAAATTGTAAAATAGTCTTGAAAATGAAAATAGAATCTGTATAATTTTTATTAAATAAATTTATATAATGTATGAAAATTACTTGTTGACTTATAGAGTCAATTTGGAGGGATGATGAAAATAAATTTATTTTCTTTGAAATTACTTCCATCTACTTAATGGGAATAAAAAATATTTCAAGTTAAATAAGGAGAATTTTTATATGAATGAGATATATTATCCTTTAAGTCATCCACAGAAGCGGATATGGTATACAGAAGCGATTTATGCAGATCAGGGAATATGCAATCTAAGGTTCTTGGTTAGGATATCCAGCGAAATGAACTATTTGCTATTGAATCGGGCTATAAACCGAATGATTAGCGAAAATGATAGTTTTGGTATCCGACTCAAAGAAAATAAGCATCAGGAGCCGGAGCAATATTTTGTCAAACATCAAGAAAGGAAATTCGACTTTTTTGACTTCAGTGCTGAAGAGGATTCGACTCGACTAGATCAGTGGCTTGATCAAAAGAGACACGAAAAGTTTGCGTTATTTGATTCCGATCTATACGATTTCTCAATCATCAAAGCAAGTGAGAATGAATGTATTGTTTACGGTGAAGCCCATCACATCATGATAGATGGTATATCGATTGAGAAATGTTTAAATCAAATTTCTCGCTGCTACCATTCTTTTCTTAATAATGATGATTTTATAATGAATTCAAAATGCTCCTATCTCCAATTTTTAGAGAGTGAACAGGCTTACTTAAAAGGCAACCGATTTGAAAAGGATAAGCAATTCTGGCTAGAGGAATTCGAAACGATTCCGTCCGTAACAGGATTAAAAGAGTATAACCCCTACCAAGTAAGTACGAAAGCATCACGAGAGACGTTTACAATACCGGAAAGCTTATCGAAAAAGATTGATGAATTTTCGAAAGAACATGGTTTTAGTATCTTTACGATTTTTGTTTCGGCTCTTTCGCTTTCGGTGTATCAGTGGATGTCATCGCCTGATATTGTTTTAGAAATGTCCTATGGGAACCGTACCAATAAGCAAGAGAAGGAGCTTATGGGGATGATGGTTAGCACAGTCCCTTTAAGGATAAGTATGGACCCTAATGAGGAAGTGCTTACATTCATTAAGCGCGTATCAAGAAAGCAACAAAAGATATTACGACATCAGAAATATCCGTTCAATTTATTATCAGAGCATATTAGTCAAAAGAACGGTGGCAGCAAACGTTTGTGTGGTATCTCGATCGATTATAGAGAAATGAGTAATGGTGATATTACTTGGATCTCTCCTAATGAAGAACCAAATGATTTTGCTATCCATTTAGAAAACCTAACGACTTCAGGAATTCTACGTGTGCATTTAGATTATCGGAATGAATTATTTACAAAAGAAGAAATGGATCGCTTCTTTACATCGATGCTGAATCTACTGCAAAACACAGTAGAAAGTCCAAGTCGGAAGGTTAGGGAGATAGAGATTCTCTCAGAAAAGGAAAAGGAGAAGATCTTAGTCGGATTTAATCATACACAAGCAGATTTCCCATCGGATAAAACCATTCACGAATTTTTTGAACAGCAGGTGGCGCTTGACCCTGAAGCGATCGCAGTAGTTTATCAAGATCAACAACTTACTTATCGGGAGCTGAACGAGAAAGCGAACCAGCTGGCTCACTACCTACATAAAAAAGGTGTCAAACCTGAGACATTAGTCGGAATCTGTGTGGATCGTTCGCTTGAAATGATCATCGGTCTTTTAGGGATTTTGAAAGCAGGAGGGGCATATGTTCCGCTCGATCCTACTTATCCAGAGCAACGACTTCAATACATAGTAGACGATGCTGGAATTCAGTTGCTCGTAACTCAAGAAAGTCTACAGGAAAAAAAGGGGTTATTTAGAAACATTGAATCCGTTTGTCTGGATCGAGACAATGATGAGATTGCACAAGAAAATGTTACACCGCTTCTCTCTGGTGTTGATGCCCATTCTCTTGCTTATGTAATCTATACTTCAGGCTCAACTGGAAATCCAAAAGGGGTTATGGTAGAGCATCGACAGTATGTCAACGTGGCATTAGGATGGCGAAAAGAATTTGCGCTGGATCGAATTCCCGTTCGTTTATTGCAAATGGCGAGCTTTTCATTTGATGTTTTTGCAGGAGATGTTGCTAAAGCATTGTTAAATGGTGGCGAGTTGATCTTATGCCCTGAAGAAATTCGCTTTGATCCAACGAAACTCTATCAACTTTGTAGAGAAAATCGGATCACCATTTTGGATTTAACACCTGCGATGGCTGCTCCTTTTATGGAGTATATCTATGAAAATCAATTTAGTTTACCTGACTTGGAGTTATTTATATTGGGTTCGGATAGTTGTTCTGTAGAGGAGTATAAAAAGCTTTTATCCCGTTTTGGAAACCAATTCCGAATTGTCAACTGCTATGGAGTAACAGAAGCGAGTATTGATACCAGTTATTTTGAAGCGTCCAGAGATTTGCTACCAGATGCAGGACATGTTCCGATCGGAAAGCCGTTGCCTAATATGCAAATGTATATTGTGAACCAGCAGTTGCAATTACAACCGATCGGTGTTGATGGGGAATTATGTATAGGTGGAAATAGTGTTGCTAGAGGGTATTACAACCGACGGGAGTTAACAGCTGAGAAGTTTATCGATAATCCTTTTATTCCTGGTGAGCGCATATATCGAACAGGGGACTTAGCTCGCTGGTTACCTGATGGGACAGTGGAATTTTTAGGAAGAATGGATCATCAAGTGAAAATTCGTGGATATCGAATCGAGCTAGGTGAGGTTGAATCTGGATTGGTCCAAATTCCAACGATAAAAGAAGCAGTTGTCATGGCTCGGGAAGTTTCAGGTAATCAAAGTGAGTTATGTGCCTATATTGTATCGGAAGAAAGTTGGTCCAAAGATTCTCTACAGGACCAGTTATCTAGTCTGTTGCCATCTTTCATGATCCCAACACATTTCGTCCAATTGGATCAAATCCCACTAACTCCAAATGGAAAAGTGGATCGTAAAAATCTTCCTGCGCCTAAGGGAATATCAAAAAATATGCCATTTGAAGCTCCAGAGACCGAAATGGAGAAAATCTTAGCTGCCATTTGGAAAGAAATTCTGGGTGTGGAAAAAGTAGGAAGGTTGGATAACTTTTTTGACTTGGGTGGAGATTCCATAAAGGCGATTCAAGTTTCAGCACGTCTTCATGCAGTTAAACTAAAGTTAGAAATGAAATATTTGCTAGGTGCCCCACAATTAGCGGAGGCAGCATTACGAATGGTCAGAACAGAAAAACAGAATTCACAATCGAAGGTAGAAGGAATTATACCCTTAGCGCCAATTCAAAATTGGTTTTTTAGCCAATCGTTTGTGGAGTCCAGTCATTGGAATCAGTCCATGATGTTGTACAGTCCGGATGGTTTTGATGAACAAAAAACGAGTCAAGTCTGGACGGCTCTTGTTGAACATCACGATGTCTTACGTTCCACGTTTCGCAAAGAAGCAGAGGGCATAGTGGGCTTTATTCAAGAAGGGCTGGAAACAAAAACAACACCATTATTCAACATGACAGTTTTTGACCTAACGAATGAACAAAATCCAAAAATGAAGATGGATCATGAAGTAAATGATTTGCAAGCGGGTTTCAATTTAGAAGAAGGCCCCTTAGTTCACTTAGCTTTATTCCGAACAATAGAGGGTGATCATTTGTACATGATCATTCATCATCTGGTTGTGGATGGTGTTTCTTGGCGCATCCTCTTAGAAGATTTCGCTACCGGCTATACGCAGTTGGCAGACGGAAAAAAGATCGAGCTACAACCAAAAACAAGCTCCTATCAAATGTGGGCAAGAGGTTTACAAAAATACGCTCGAAGTGAACGGGTAAAGAAAGAATCTTTATATTGGGAAAAAATACAAAAAGAGGAATCCTTAGAGTTGCCAAGGGACCGGAAAGTTCCTAATAGGATGGTTCAGGATCTGAATCATATCATGGTTACTCTTCAGGAAGAAGATACATTACACCTTGTGAAAAAAGCGCATCAAGCTCACCAGACAGAATTGAATGATTTGTTACTGACAGCATTGGCATTAACGCTCCAATCATGGACAGGCCAATCCAAAGTACTCATTGAGTTAGAAGGGCATGGTCGAGAGCCAGTTGTAAAAGATTTGGACATTTCTCGTACAGTAGGGTGGTTTACGACGACATATCCTGTTTTATTACATGTACCAGGTTCAAATAAATTGGGTGAGACCATAATCAATGTCAAGGAGACGCTCCGTAACGTTCCACTTAAAGGAATTGGATTTGGTATTTTGAAATATTTAGCACCAGAGGTAGCAGAGTTGCCATTTACCAAACAACCTGAAGTGATCTTCAATTACCTTGGGGAATTTGATAAACAGATGGGAGAATGGGAAATGTCATCATTTTCTTCTGAGAATCGAGACATTGGACCAAGGAACCATGAACTGTTCCCTTTAAGTATCAATGGTATTCGCGTAGGAAACCAGATGAATTTTTATTGGTCGTTTCATCCAGAGGAGTTTGCAGTAGAGACGATACAAGAAATCGCGAATCAGTTTGTTCAGCATTTGAAACAAATCGTTCAATACTGTACTTCTGTAGAAGAGACAGAAAAAACTCCATCCGATTATGGATATACAGGGATGAGTGTAGATCGTTTTCGTCAATTACGTCAAAAGATCCAATTGAAACTAAAATAGTCGTTAGTCAAGTGGAGGAGATATATATGGTAGATATTCAGAGTATGTATCCGTTATCACCAATGCAGCAAGGCATGTATTTTCATGCCTTGCTAGATCCAGAGTCAACTGCCTATTTTGAACAAACAATCTTTACCATCACGGGTGAGTTCGATGCCAAATGCTTCGCTGATAGCTTTCAACAATTAGTGGATCGCCACGATATTTTACGAACGATTTTTATTCAAGAAGGAACGGAGGAACCTGTTCAGGTTGTGCTACAGGGATTACATGCGCCAGCAGAAATCAAAGACATAACAGAGTTAAGTGAAGATGAGCAAAATGAATTTCTTAATCAATGGATATATGAAGATCGAAAGAAAGGATTTAAGCTCTCAGAGGAATGTTTGACACGTCTCATGATTTTTCAAACAACCCCAGATCAATATAGAGTGATTTGGAGTTGTCATCATCTCTTAATCGATGGATGGTGTACTCCAATCTTGCTGAAAGAATGGATCGAGATCTATGATGCACTAAGAGAGAATCGGAGTGCGAATCTATCTTCAACCGTTCCGTATCAATTATACATTGAGTGGTTGGAACAACAGGATCAAGAAGAATCTCTCGCGTTTTGGAAAAACTCCTTAGCCGGATATAACGAACAAGTCGATTTACCTCAGCGATCGAGTTGGGAGGAAGCGAGTCAATCCTCATTTAAAGAAATCACTTTGGTTTTAGATGAAGCTACCACCAAGCAACTAGATATGTTATCTAAATCTCAACAAGTGACGCTAAATACAGCATTGCAAGGGATTTGGGGGATTTTATTAGGTAAATACAATCAATCGCAAGATGTGGTTTTTGGCAATGTCGTTTCTGGGAGACCTTCCGAAATCCCTGGAGTCGAAAATATAGTCGGTCTATTTATTAATACGATTCCCTTACGTGTTCAATGGGAGAAAGAGCAAAACGTTCTCAATTTTCTCCAGTCATTACAAAAGCATGCCATTCAGTCCCAAGGCTATGAATACTGTTCACTTGCAAATATTCAAACGCAAAGTGAATTAAAACAAGAGTTAATTCAGCATTTGTGGGTGTTTGAAAATTACCCGATGGAGTTAGGAGATAAGGCGACTGCGAATAGTCTTACGATCAAGGATGTGGTTGCATTTGAAGAAACCAACTATCATTTAAATCTGATCGTGTTACCTGGTTCGCAATTGCGTATTCACTTTAAGTTTAATGAAAACAAGTATGATCCGCTCATGATTGAACAAGTAAAAAAGCATCTGCAAGCCCTCATCCATGCTGTTTTACAAAATCCTGACCAACCCATATCGCAACTTGACTTCTTAACAGAAGCTGACAAAAAGCAACTACTGGTCGATTTTAATGCGACAAAAAGCTTATTTCCAAAGGATAAAACGATTCCACAATTGTTTGAAGAGCAAGTAGTGCAAATGCCTGATCAGGTCGCAGTGGTTTGTAAAGATCAAAATTTGACTTTTTATGAGTTGAATCAACAAGCAGAAAAAGTCGCTTATCTCCTAGCTGAAAGAGGAGTTGGAGCGAATCAGATTATTGGTTTATTGGTACCTCCTTCGATCGAAATGATGATTGGCTTGGTAGGGATTTTAAAATCTGGGGCGGCATTTTTACCTATTGATCCGGATACTCCGATGGATCGCATAGAGTATATGGTTCAGAATAGCGCTGTCAAACAAATTTTAACAATCGCTGATTTTTATAATCGGATCCCTGATACGGTTGAAAAGATCGACCTAAACAAACTTTGGTTGGAACAATCTTCTAATGATCATGCATGCGCATTAAAAATAGGAGAATCAAGTGATCTTGCCTATGTGATTTATACTTCGGGCACGACAGGTTTGCCGAAGGGAGTACAAGTGACTCACCGCAATGTGATGAATTATATAGCATCTGTGGCGACTCAAACATCTGTTTCATCCGCTGATAAAAGCATGCTTTTGTCTTCATATGCTTTTGATTTGGGCTATACTCCTATTTTTCTAACGTTGCTTTCTGGTAGTCAATTATATCTTGTTTCAAGAGAAGAATATGCGGAACCAGAAATTCTTTTGGAATATATACGACAGTCAAAAATCACATTAATCAAGTTAACTCCATCTTTGTTCAGTATGATGGTTGGAAGTGTTTCGTTTGCTAAAAACAATCCGTGTGAAAGCATTCGGCAAATTATATTAGGTGGAGAGGAAATTAAATATTCGGATGTCATTTCCTATTTTAAGCAAAATCCGTCTGTTCATATTATGGATGAGTATGGTCCCACAGAAACAACGATTGGTTGTATTTCGTCCATGCTCGCTCATAATCAGATTCCAAATATGCAAGCGCTTCCAAATATAGGTCGACCGATTGCCAATACACAAGTGTTTATTATGAATGAAGATAATGGTCTTCTTCCAATTGGTGTAGCAGGTCAGTTGTGTATTGGAGGGGAAGGGATCTCAGCAGGCTATCAAAATTTGCCAGAGCTGACTTCTGAGAAGTTTGTTGCCAATCCATTTTTTCCAGATGAACGTATCTATAAAACAGGGGATTTAGCTCGTTGGTTGCCGGATGGAACCATTGAATACTTGGGAAGAATGGACAATCAAGTAAAAATCCGCGGATATCGAATCGAACTTGGTGAGGTCGAATCACAGTTATTACAGATTTCCTTTATAAAAGAGGCTGTCGTGATCGCGAGTACCATGGATGATGGTCACAAGGCACTTTGTGCTTATATTGTAACGGAGCAGGAGTTGGTTACGTCTGAACTAAAAGCATCATTAGCGAAAACGTTACCGAACTATATGATTCCGAACTATTTTATCAAGATCAAGAATATCCCATTAACAGCAAATGGGAAAGTGGATAAAAAGGCATTGCCACAACATGATGTTTTCAATGAGACAGGAGTAGAATTTGTTGCTCCAAGAACTGAACTTGAAGGCAATCTTGTTCAAATTTGGCAAGATGTATTAGGTGTTAGGAAGATTAGTGTTTATGCTGATTTTTTTGAGCTTGGCGGGCATTCTTTAAAAGCCACCACGCTGGTAGCTAAAATTCATCAGGTTTTAAATCAAATGATCCCACTCCGCTATGTATTTACGTACCCAACCATTGCCGCAATGGCATGTGAGTTGGAACGACTGGAGGAGAAGGCATTTACAGCTATTTCACCTGTAGAGCAAAGTGATCATTATCCGGTATCTTCAGCCCAAAAAAGGATTTATCTCGTACAACATTTGCAAGATACGAATACCAGCTACAATATGCCATGGGCTATTAAGATCGAAGGTCCTTTGCAAAAAGATCGATTTAAAAAGGCTTGGAAAGCTGTGATCGAACGTCATGAAATGCTCCGAACCTCTTTTGCGATGGAAAAAGGGGAGATTGTACAACGCATTCACGATGAAATGCCCTTTGAAGTCGAGGAATCGGAATTAAACGGAGCCGAGATCGATTCGTGTATGCGTTCTTTTATACGTCCATTCGATCTTGGACAAGCTCCGCTTATACGAGTGGGTCTCGTTAACTTGGGAAGCAATGGCTACGTCATGTTATGCGATATGCATCATATTATTGCAGATGGCGTTTCACTTGAAATTCTGCTAGAAGAATGGATGATCTTTTATACGGAAGGTACTCTACCAGAACAACGTATTCAATATAAAGATTTTGCGGCTTGGCAAAATTCATCTTTCAATAGTGAAGAGTATCAAGCTAGACAGGAATTTTGGTTGAACCAATTCCAAACCATCCCGCCGGTATTATCACTGCCGACTGATTATACCCGGTCAGCCGTACAAAGCTTTGGTGGCGATCGCTTCCATCTCACATTAGATTCTGGACTGACTGAAAAATTATACCGTCTCGCTAGAGAAACAGGAACGACATTATACATGGTTTTGCTTGCCTCGTATCAAGTGTTGCTTCACAAATATACAGGGCAAGAAGACATCGTCGTAGGAACGCCTACTGCAGGTAGACCACATGCGGAAGTTGAGTCGATGATTGGAATGTTTGTTAATATGTTGGCGATGAGGAACTATCCAGAGGGACAAAAAACACTCCGTCTCTTTTTGGAAGAAGTGAAGCACAATGCCCTCAAAGCCTATGAAAATCAAGACTATCCGTTTGAACAACTAGTGGAACAATTAGAGATCCAACGGGAACTAAGCCGTCACCCATTGTTTGATACCCTAATGGTCTTACAAAATACGGGAAGTAAAAAATTGGATTTACCGTCTCTTCACTGTACGCCTTTGGATTTCCCATTTGAAATTGCCAAGTTTGATCTCACTCTTGAGATTGCAGAGAATGAGAATGAGATTGTCTGTGATTGGGAGTATAGCACTTCTCTATTTAAACGCGAAACGATCGAACGTATGGCGACACACTGGATAAAAGTGCTACATCAATTCGTCGAAAATGTAGATCAAGAAATTGGTGATGTGGAGTGTTTGTCAGAGGCTGAGAAGCACAGGATCCTAGTTGAATGGAATGATACGAAAAGCGAGTACCCATATGAGAAAACGATTCAGCAGCTTTTTGAAGAACAGGTAGAGAAAACACCGAACCGTATCGCAATCCAGTTTGGCAATCAAAAAATTAGCTATCTAGAGCTAAATGAGACGGCTAATCGATGGGCACGAGTATTACGGAAACAAGGTGTAACAAGAGAGAGTCGAGTAGGTTTCATCACGGATCGTTCTTCTGAAATGATCATCGGACTTCTTTCTATTCTGAAAGCTGGAGGTAGCTATGTTCCGATTGATCCTAGCTATCCGGAAGATCGAAAGCAGTATATTTTAGAAGACAGCAAAGCCTCCATTCTCATGGTTCAAGACGTTTCTATGATCCCAGATGGGTATGTAGGGGAAGTTCTGGTATTAGCCGAAATGGATCAGATAGATGAAGAGAGTTCAAATCTTGAACCAATCAGTCTAGCTGAAAATGTAGCCTATATCGTTTATACATCGGGATCAACAGGAAAACCAAAAGGCATTTTAACCACGCATCGAAATATTGTGAAAACCATTTTAAATAATGGTTATATTGACATCCATGAAAGTGATCGCATCTTACAGTTGTCCAACTATGCTTTTGATGGGTCGACATTTGATATCTACGGCGCGTTGTTACATGGGGCTGGCTTAGTATTGGCTTCGAAAGAGGTAGCTACCAATCCGGATGCACTAGCGTCTTTTATCCAAGATGAGAAGATTACGGTCTCCTTTATGACGACTGCTTTATTTAACACACTTGTAGATCTGAACTCGGTATGCCTCTTAGGTGTTAGAAAGATTCTTTTTGGTGGTGAAAAGGTTTCTGTCAAACATGTGCAAAAGGCACTCGAGGTTTTAGGTGATGGTCGATTGATCCATGTGTATGGACCTACTGAGACGACTGTTTTTGCCACCTACTATGTTATCGATCAATCTGTGCTTGAAACAGGAATGGTTCCGATTGGAAAACCATTGAATAATACTCAGGTATACGTTTTGGACCAGAATCATGGTGTCCAACCTATAGGGGTTCCAGGTGAGTTATGTATCGCAGGAGATGGGGTTGCTAGTGGCTATCTGAATCGCCCGGAACTCACAGCAGCGAGTTTTATCGAAAATCCATTCTCAGAAGGAAAAATGTATCGAACAGGAGATTTGGTCCGTCTTTTACCTGATGGGAATATTGAATATCTGGAAAGATTGGATCATCAAGTCAAAATTCGTGGATATCGGATTGAGTTAGGAGAAATACAAGAACAATTAATTCAAATTCCAATTGTGAAAGATGCGATTGCGATAGCCACGGAGATGGAAAATAGTCATCATAAAGAGCTCTGTGCCTATATCGTAGCCAATGAAGAGTTAACAACAGCACAACTAAGGTTTGAATTAGCAAAATCATTACCTAGCTATATGATCCCTAGTTATTTTGTGCAAATGGATTATCTCCCCCTAACACCAAATGGGAAAGTGGACCGCAAGGCTTTACCTGCTCCGACAGGGGAAATGAAGTCTGGATATGATTACGTGGCACCTCGAAATTTATTGGAGGAGATGCTCGTAGATATTTGGCAAGAGGTATTAAAAGTAGATCGAGTGGGTGTGGAGGACGATTTTTTTGAATTAGGAGGCCATTCCCTAAAGGCTACTCAGTTGGTAGCCCTCATCTATAAAAAGTTAAACGTAAATATTCCCATACATCATATTTTCCAAGCTCCTACTATTGATGCATTAGCAAAGATACTAGAGGAAATGGAAAAAGGCACATATACATCTATTTCGAGTGTACCGAAAATGGAGTATTACCCAGTCTCGTCTGCTCAAAAAAGAATGTATTTGTTACGAGAACTCGAGAAAGAGGCATTAAATTACAATATGCCGTGGGCTTACTTGCTAGAGGGAGTATTAGACACAGAGAAGATGTTGGAAGCGTGGAAAACTGTGGTCAATCGACATGAAGCACTACGGACTTCGTTTGGTTTGCACAAAGGGGAAATCGTTCAACTCATCGATGATACGATTTCATTCGAAGTCGAAAGATACCAGATTGAAAGTGAAGCGGAAATTCAGGCAACCATTGATCAATTTATACGTCCATTCGACCTGAGTAAGGCACCGCTATTAAGAGTAGGTCTAATCAAGGTTTCGGAAAACAAACATGTTTTGATGATGGATATGCACCATATTATTTCAGATGGGACTTCTGTGGATATTCTGGTAAGAGAGTTAATAAGTTCTTACTCTTCTCAGACATTGGACGAGGTAGGAATTCAGTATAAAGACTATGCGGTATGGCAAAACACGTTCCAACAGAGTGAAGCGTTTAAAGCTCAAGAAACGTACTGGAAAGAAATATTCCAGACTATGCCGGAGGCGTTGCAACTCCCAACAGATTCCTCCCGTCCTGCAGTACCATCATTTGCTGGAGACCATCATAGCTTTATATTGGATCCAGAACTCAGCTGTAGGCTAAATCAACTCAGCAAAGAAACAGGAACCTCTTTATATATGTTGTTACTAGCAGCATATAATGTTCTTTTGCACAAATACACGGGTGAATCGGATATCGTTGTGGGCTCCCCGATCGCAGGTAGATCACATCCTGATGTACAGTCTGTTGTCGGCATGTTTGTAAATACCCTTGCTATGCGAAACCATCCAGAGGGTCATAAGTCGTTTCGAACGTTTTTAAATGAAGTGCGAGAAAGCTCTTTAGGTGCTTTTGATAATCAAGATTATCCGTTTGAAAAACTAGTAGAAGGGTTAGATATGACACGAGATTTAAGCCGTCATCCTTTGTTTGATACCATGTTTCTGTTTCAAAATATGGATTGGACGGAGTTAGAATTACCTAATCTACAGATTCATCCGTATGACTTGGAATCCCAAATTGCCAAGCTAGATCTCATGTTAGAGGTAATGGAACAAGGAGAAGAAATCAAATTCCATTGGGAGTACAGTACAGCCTTGTTTAAACCTGAGACGATCATTCGGATGTCTGAACACTGGAAACACCTGTTACACCAGATCGTGGAGTCTCCTGACCAGCCTATAGCTGAGTTTCGTATGGTTACAGAGCCAGAAGCGCATCAGTTATTGGTTGAGTTTAATGATACGAGTCAAGATTACCCAGAAGATAAGACGGTTCATCAATTATTTGAAGAACAAGTGATGCGGACACCGGACAATGTGGCACTTATCTATAAAGAACAGACTTTGACGTATCGAGATGTGAATGTGCGGGCAAATAAGTTAGCTAAGAAATTACAAAGTCTGGGTGTTCGGTCTGAAAGTCTCGTTGCCATGATGGTTGAGCGATCACCGGAAATGATGATCGGGATCTTAGCCATTTTAAAATCAGGTGGAGCTTATGTTCCAATTGATCCTGATTATCCGGAAGATCGTATTCAATACATGTTACAGGATAGTGGTTCGGATATCCTACTTACTCAAAGAAAGCTCGTAGATCTTGTTGATATGCCTCATGTCCTTTGTATAGATGAAGAGGATAGTTACCAGGATGGGTATGGCTCAGAGAATTTAGACATACATGTAGATCCGAAGCAATTAGCTTATGTAATTTATACTTCAGGTTCCACAGGAATGCCTAAAGGTGTAATGATTGAACATCAATCGGTTGTCTCCCGTCTACATTGGATGCAAACAGAGTATCCATTAACCGAATCGGATGTTGTGTTACAAAAAACCTTGTTTTCGTTTGATCTATCCGTTTGGGAGATATTTTCGTGGTTTATGGGAGGATCTAGTCTTTGTTTACTGCCTACGAAGATGGAAAAAGATCCTGAAATGGTCGTACAAGCGATTGAAAAGTATCGAGTTACCTCCATGTACTTTGTCCCATCCATGTTATCTATCATCCTGCATCATATCGATCGCCAGTCACGTAAAGTAGATCTATCCTCCGTGAAGAGAATCTTTACATGTGGCGAGGTATTAAGTGCTGAACAAGTGAAATCGTTCTATCAAACGTTCCAGTTTGAGCAGGCGAAGCTAATCAATATGTATGGTCCAACGGAAGCAACGGTTAATGTTACCGTCTATGATTGCTATCCGGATGATGAACAAACCATGATCCCAATTGGCGTTCCGATTCATAATGCCAAACTATATATTGTGAATGAACATCATCAACCCCAGCCTGTAGGAGTGATAGGAGAATTGTGCATTGGAGGGATTGGGATTGCTAGAGGGTATCACGGTAAACAGGAGTTAACCGATGAAAAGTTTGTAGCAAATCCATTCTCTAGTGGTGAGAAAATGTATAAAACAGGGGATTTGGCTCGCTATCTACCAGATGGAAATATGGAGTATATCGGACGGACAGACCATCAAGTAAAAGTACGTGGTTTCCGAATTGAGCTAGGCGAGATAGAGTCTCAATTATTACAGATCTCAATAGTGAGAGAAGCAGTAGTGATTACTCGACCCAATCTCCAAGGTCAATTAGAGCTTTGTGCGTATTTTGTTGCTGAACAAGAGTGCTCAGTGTCTGATTTAAGAGCGGAGCTATCTCAAGTGTTGCCTCACTATATGGTTCCATCCTACCTTGTACAATTAGAAAACATGCCGCTCACACCAAATGGGAAAGTAGATAGAAAAACGCTACCTGCACCTGAAGGACTGCAAAAGACAGCAATGGAGTATATGGCTCCTAGAAATGAGCTTGAGCGGAAATTAGTTACGATTTGGTCGGAGGTTCTTGGTGTCGAACAAGTGGGAATTGATGATCGTTTCTTTGAAATGGGAGGGAACTCACTCAAAATCTTAGAAGTCGGATACAGGGTAAACGAGCTTTACCAATCCATGCACTTAAGTATCCCGCTCAGTTTCTTTTATGAGAATCAAACGATTCGTAGCATCTGTCACCAATTAAGTGAAATGCTCAGTCTCGTTTCGCAACCATCGGTCATGAACTTGCTAAATGCGAAGGGTCAAAAAAATGTATTTGGCTTTCCACCCATATTTGGTTATGGAATCGTTTATAAGCCCTTAGCAGAACAAATGGATGGAGAAATGAGTCTTTATGTAGCGGATTTTATTGAGTCAGATGATCGGATTGAACGTTATGTAGAAAGCATTACGGAGATTCAGCCAGCAGGACCGATTACCTTAATGGGTTATTCAGCTGGAGGGAACTTGGCCTTTGAAGTAGCGAAAGCGTTAGAAAAAAGAGGTCGAGAAGTCTCTCAAATGATTCTTTTAGATTCGATAAGAAAAGAATCTCATTTGGAAGGTAAGAGACTTGAAGAGGAGAATATGGAAGACATAACGAGAGTAATCGGAGAAACAACGGATCTGTCTATGCTTAGTCAAAAGTATAGAGCTTATGTATCCTACTTTCTATCACTCGTAAATGATGGAAATATTCATGGAGAAATTCATCAAATCTTAGCTCACGTAGATCCTACTGACACGATGCATGATTTTACATCTTGGTCAACGGCTACGGAACATTATCGTATAAATCAAGGATATGGTACTCACTTTGAAATGATGAGTCACCCTAATGTAGAGAAAAATGCCATCTTGTTAAGAGAGATTTTAAAAGAACTGCGTGTACTTGTCGCACATTAGAATGGATGTAACAATGAATGGCAGTATGAAGGTGCAAGAGAAACGATAATTTCCTAAAAAAATCATGACCACCCGTTCAATGGGTGGTCATGATTTTTTCCAACAATAGAAAAGGTTGAATAACATTGACCCAAATCCCCACATTTTGACCAAGCACGAATGTAGTGGGTTTATGTTAAGATGGATCTTGATATTCCGCACTAGAATTAGCTTATTTATACTATAGAAACTGCTCTATTTAACAGAAAGGATGATTGGGATGAATCTGTCTTCTACGGAGGAACCGAAAGTAATCGCCCTCTATCTACCTCAATTTCATCGTGTTGTCGAAAATGATATGTGGTGGGGGGACGGTTTTACCGAGTGGACGAATACTCGCAAAGCGGTTCCATTATTTCCCGGGCACTATCAACCGCGAGAACCACTAAATGACTTTTACTACGATTTAACGGATGCAAATGCTAGAAAATGGCAAGCAGATATAGCAAAAGAACATGGAGTATTTGGCTTTTGCTATTATCACTATTGGTTTAAAGGAAAAATGTTACTAGAGACTCCATTAAATGAAGTGCTACGTTTAGGAGAACCGGATTTTCCTTTCTGTCTTTCATGGGCAAATGAGACGTGGAGTCGTAGGTGGAATGGAGCGGATCAAGATATATTAATGGCTCAGGAGTATGGGGATGAAGAAGACTGGAAAGAGCATTTTGATTATGTAGTACAAGCTTTTAAAGACCCAAGATACATCTGTATAGATCATAAACCTCTCTTCACGATCTATCGAGCCGGCGATATTCCGCGCTATCGTGAGATGTTGTCCTATTGGACTGATTTGGCGAAGCAACACGGATTTGAGGGAATGTACTTCGTAGAAACGGTTTCGGGCAGACCACCGTTTAAGGAGTTGGATGGCTTTGATGCTACCTTTGAATTTGAGCCCACATACACATTGGCATGGGATCGCTCGAATCGGAGTGAGATCATTAGTCAAGTTCCATCCTATCAAAATCCGAAAAAATCCTTCCGTTTGTACGATTATGATGGGATGTGGGAACGGATTCTAAAACGCAACCCAGACAGAGGAGAGAAAAAAACGATTTTAGGTGCATTTGTGGATTGGGATAATTCTGCGAGGGTGGGAGAGCGTGCTTCCGCATTTACGATTTCAGATAGTACACCCGAAAAGTTTGGGAACCATATGGCCGAGCAATTAGAGAGAGCGAAACAAATCGGGAGTCCTTTTGTGTTTGTAAACGCGTGGAATGAATGGGCTGAGGGTACTTATCTCGAACCAGATAAGAAATACGGACATCGATATCTGGAGGAGTTAAAGCGAGTCGTCGAACAGGTTAGTGAAAAGAAAAAACAGCCTAGATAACTTACTCTAGGCTGAGGGATGGAACCGTGATGGAAGAAGAGTCTGTAAGATCTTTTTCCACCTTCTTATACTTTCGATACATGGCAATCCGCCAAGGTAGCAACATCCCAAATGCGAGGATGAAGAAAACGCCAGCAGTTTGAGGGATACTGATATGCTGTTCAATGTAATTGTGCAGTGAAAGTCGGATCACTAATAAGGTAACAATAATGATTAAAAAGGCCTTCGACCGCTTCAAGTAGATTTCATTGTTTTGAATCTGAAAGTTGGACGTGAGGATGAGTGGAATCGCTAGAAAGATGAAACCACATACAAAAGCAATTAGTGCCCAACTCCATGGAATCCTGGTAAATGGAAATAAAAACATAGCAAATCCAGTACTCATCCCAAGAGGAGGGATAAGGATTTTCTTTGCTGATGTAGGTTTTTTAGTGGCACGAATTCTAATGATCATCACGGTACACGCCATTACAATCAGAACAATGGTTGTGATGATATGTACATTAAAAGGAATGAACTGTTCCATGACTGAAGCCCTCCTTCGTTACAGGAAAACGCTAACACAAAAATTTTTGAAAGTAAACCGCTTGACTATAGCATATAGTTAAATCATAATGGCTATACCTATATTGTAAGTGTTAATTTAACAACGTAAACCTATTTTACATATAAATAATAAAATGCGATGAAGAAGAATAGTACCCAAGAAAGGATTGTCTAGAGAGTTGATGGTCGGTGCAAATCAACCAATTCCCTTGGTGAATGGGCTTCTGAGCAGTACTGTGAACAGGTAACCTCATTAGCAGACAACCGGTGGAATCCGTTATGATTCATTGAGAGCACGATGTTTGTTTAGGCATTCATTGTGAACTAGGGTGGTACCGCGACACAAGCTCGTCCCTTTGAGGATGGGCTTTTTGTGTTGATTTAGAAAAGGGGATGATGAAGTTGAAATGTGTATTTAGTGGCGTGAAACCTACAGGGATTATCACATTAGGTAACTATTTAGGTGCGATTAAGCGATTTGTGGATGTTCAAGACCAAGCGGAGAAGAATTTCTATTCTGTGGTGGATCTTCATGCGCTTACAGTTGCACAAGATCCGAAAGAGATGTATGAGAACACATTAAATATTGCCGCCGTCTATCTGGCGGTAGGATTAGATCCTCGCAAAGCAACCCTTTTCGTCCAATCGCATGTGCCAGCTCACGCTGAAGCTTCATGGATGCTAACATGCTTGTCCCGAATGGGTGAGCTGAATCGTATGACCCAGTTTAAAGATAAAGGACGAGGATCTGATAGCGCAGGAGTTGGCTTATTTACTTATCCAGTGCTAATGGCTGCGGATGTTTTACTATATCAGACGACCCACGTACCTGTAGGAGAAGACCAAAAACAACATCTTGAGTTAACTCGCGACTTAGCTGAGCGCTTTAATCGTGATTATGGAGAAATATTTGTTATGCCGGAACCACTGATCGCAGAAGTAGGCGCTCGTATCATGGGGCTACAAAATCCAGAGAAAAAGATGTCTAAGAGTGATGATAGCGATGCTAACTACATCACGTTGATGGATACGCCTAAAGAGATCGAGAAGAAAATCAAGCGTGCGGTAACAGACTCCGAAAATGCGATTTATTTTGATGAAGAGAACAAACCAGGGGTAAGCAATCTGCTTTCGATTCAAAGTGTGCTTACAGGTGAGACCATGGACAGCATTGTTCAATCTTACGAAGGTTTGGGATATGGTGCGTTAAAGAAAAATCTCATTGAAATTACAGTGGATCATCTAACTCCAATCCAGCAACGCTACCAAGAAATTCGTCAATCAGAGGAATTAACGAATATCCTGCGCCACGGAGCCGAGCATGCGGATGCAGTAGCTAGTGAGACGTTAAAGAAAATAAAAGATGCTCTTGGTTTAGTTCGTCTGTAATGTAGCACATAGAAACAGCCTCACGTTTGAAGACATGGGGCTGTTTCTATGTAATAAAAAAGCCTTCCCACAGTTCAAGGGGTCGGCTGGTTGCTTTCACTACGCTTGAAGCGCTTGAAGCTTTTTCGCTAGACGGGACTTCTTACGAGCCGCTGCGTTTTTGTGCAATAGACCTTTGGTTACTGCTTTATCCAAAGAACGGCTAGCCTCTTGTAAAGCTTGAACAGCTAGGTCTTTGTTAGAAGCATCAACTGCGGTGATATACTTTTTCACAGAAGTACGAACAGCGGATTTTTGAGCCGCATTGCGTTCGCGACGTACCTCGTTGGTTTTAGCGCGTTTAATAGCAGATTTAATGTTAGCCAATGAATTCACCTCCAGAGAAAACGTTACGCATCTCATTACGTGCAACATGCAACATTTTAACATGTGGATTAGTAAAAAGCAATCAAATACAGAGAATTAGAAGATCCATCCTGGGTCAAAATACCCATAGGAAGAAAAGAATGAAAGTAGGTATGTACATTATGAACCAAGAGCATCAAATTCAGCTACCCCCTTTTTCGATTCGGACGGATCTTGCTCGTGAGGCGCATGAAATGGCGGTTCAAAAGAGCCAAGAAAAGGGACAAAGTCAGATCTCCGGCGTTCGAATCGAAGAGACAGAAGATCAAGGAATAACGACTAGCTGGATTTGGGTTGACAATGAAGCTGGTGCACAAGAATTGGGGAAAATGCCCGGAACCTATCTTACGCTTGAAGTTCCTGCACTACGTGGCAAAGATTCCGTTCTCCAACAGAGAGTAGCCCAACATTTTGCTAAGGAATTTTCACGCTTTCTTCAAGAAGTTGGAATTGGTCCTGATGCTTCTTGTTTATTAGTAGGTCTAGGGAATCGCAATGTAACTGCGGATGCACTAGGTCCTTTAGTCGTCGAACATTCTATGATCACCAGACACATGTTCTTATTAGCCCCTGATCAAGTGGCGGAAGGGTACCGCTCTGTAGGAGGGATAGCCCCGGGTGTACTCGGAACCACAGGAATGGAGACTAGCGAAATTATCAATGGAATTGTACAACATGCTAAACCCGACTTCATTATTGTGTTTGACTCCCTAGCGGCACGTGCTTTGAATCGAGTAAATACAACGATTCAAGTTGCCGATACGGGAATTCATCCTGGATCAGGCGTAGGAAATAATCGCAAAGCATTAAACAAAGAAACCCTAGGAATTCCTGTTATAGCAATAGGAATTCCTACTGTTGTCGACGCTGTTACGATCGCTCATGATACGATTGATTATGTATTATCCCATGTGAGTCGTGAGATGCAAGGTGTCAAAAATAATCCACTCGACCCTTACAATCGCCCAACCATTCGCGATCTACAGTCGCATGAGGTTCCGTTAGAGACACGGAATCGGATGATGGGCATGATTGGGAAGTTAAGTCCTGAGGATAAGCGAGGGTTGATTAAAGAGGTGTTACAGCCACTAGGGCAAAACTTGATTGTAACGCCCAAAGAAGTGGACGAGTTTATCGGAGATATGGCGAAGCTAGTTGCTCTCGGGGTTAACTGTGCTTTGCATCCAGCTGTTAATAATGAGAATGCTTCGATGCATATGCATTAGGAATGAGATGAGTGATAGCGTTTGGGGTAGAAGTGAAGGACTACGCTAAGTGGGCTTACTAACATCGCTGTGGTCAGATACATTGCCCCTAGTTCATTCCCCTTTACTATCAATCAACAGAGCTTTTGGAAAAAAGGAAGAGCAGTGATTGTCTTTCTTTCAAATTTCTTCTCCAATACATTCTTCCAATACGAGTTATATAAAATGAGCGACTTTCTTAAATAGAAGATCGCTCATTTTTATATGCAACTAATTATTTGCAACCAACAACGATTGCAAATAAGAAACGGCAAACTTATGCGCAGAATGAGCAGGGAATAGGTAGCATTCTCCCTCGCCAATTAGACCACTTACACAATCGGGCTCTTTTTCCACTTCTCTCCCATCGCTGTAAACGGCTCCGAATCGACTTCTATATGATGAGAACAACTTCCATCTTACCTCCCCCATTTCTAGTTAAAAAAACAATCGAGTCTCATAATCTAGTTCTATCAATCTCTACTCTCTCATATTGTGTTAAGGAAACCACAACTGTGGGAGGAATCGAGTTGAAAAAATGGAATTTTGCTAGTTTCACTTCGGTCAATATGTCTGGACAACGAGTCCGTCGAAACTTTGTCATTCTCATGTTGTGTACAGCGGTCATCTTTGCGATCGCAGGTGGCTTTGCGGTGATACAAGCGAAGGTTACAACTCATACAACAGATGGGAACCCTTTTACCTCCCATGTATCAAATCAGACTCTTGTCTCTCTACTAGGAGGAACGATTCCTTATTTAAATGAGAGTGTCAAAACGCCTAGTAAAGATAGTTTGGTCTCTAGGCTCGCTCTCGAATTAATGATGAGTATCGATATAAAAGACCCACGAACCTTTCTCGGTCATGAATTGCCAAGCTTTGCGCTATTTGATACGGAGATTTATCTAGCAAGTGAGGATGTCACGTTTGATTCGATCCCGATCGATACGCCTCCTGATGCGAAGATTGAGGACCAGATTGCGAAAGCGATTGAAAAGGCGGTTCAGAGCGGAGATTTACCAGATGATTCGAAACGTTTAGTGGGAGCGGGTCCTAATATTAAAAAAGTATTTATCTATCACTCTCATTTCTCAGAGTCGTTTTTACCAGAGTTAGGGAGTACCAATCCGAATTCGGCGAGTCATATGAGCAAAAATATCACGATGGTTGGAAAGAGACTCCAGCAAGATCTAGCTAATATGAACATCGGTTCGATTGCATCCAATAAACCGTATCCCTACACGACCGCTTATGCGATGTCTAGGCAGACGGTAGTAGCTGCGATGAAACAAGAAAAAGAGTTGGAGTATTTTATCGACATTCACAGAGATTCGCAGAGAAGGGACCACACTACCAAGAATTTCAATGGAAAAGATTATGCTAGATTTGCCTTTGTAGTAGGGAAAGCGAGTAAAAACTATGCGGAGAACTTAAAGCTAGCGGAGTATTTGCATAAAGAGATTAATCGTCTCTATCCAGGGTTATCAAGAGGTGTGTTCCAAAAACCGAAGACAAGCGGGACGAATGGTGAGTACAACCAATCTCTCTCTCCTAATTCGATGCTTGTCGAAGTTGGTGGAATTGATAATAATTTTGAAGAAACGTATCGAGCGGTTGATGTTTTGGCAAAAGTGTTAGGTGAGAGGATTGTGGACGCAACTCCTGCAAAAGGAACCGTCCCCTCCGCCAAGGAGAAGAAATGAGGTGTCTTCTATGCGCTGGATGATTCAATCAGTCAGCTTACTGGTAATGTTAATCTTAGGCATTTTCCTTGGGATTGATTCTGCAGAGAAGAATATGCAGAAGATACAGGGAACAGAAGGTGCCCCTCGGGCGGTTCAAGTTACTCCTACAGATGGGAAAGTAGAAATTCAGGTACTTGGGAAAGATGTGGTTCTGAATAAAAATGATTCTTTGTTTGAAGATCCATCTCCATCCCCTTCTACCCCGACCCCAGCTCCAGAATCAGGGAAGCCGAAAGCGCAGGCTCCTTCCTCACCACAGCCTAAAGCAGATGCCGCTGCGGGTAGTGGCAGTAGCTTAGCTCAGTTTGGTAATGAACTGGGCGGGGGATTAAAGACGACGACTCGTAAGGTGTTAGACTTCATGTTTGGTTGGACAAGTAATGACGGGGCGAACCAATCTGAACCACATATACAAGGCTCAGACTCAGGTACAACTCCTCCGTGAGGGGGGTTGTATTTTTTATGTTTTCTTTACTCCTAGCAAAAGCCAATCCCCCTCTGTTATAATAAGAAAATGCAATTCGTGCGCCTAAGTAAGCAGGAGGTAACGGGATGGATAGAAAAGAACGTCAGCAACACACCCGTAACTTTTCCATTATTGCTCATATTGACCACGGAAAGTCGACCTTAGCAGATCGCATTCTCGACTTTACGGGAGCTTTGAGTGAACGGGAAAAACAAAATCAATTCCTAGATAAAATGGATTTGGAACGTGAACGTGGAATTACGATTAAATTACAATCAGTTCGGCTTCCCTATAAAGCAAAAGACGGAAACGAATATATCTTGAACCTAATTGATACACCTGGACACGTAGACTTCTCCTATGAAGTATCGCGTAGTTTGCAGGCATGTGAGGGAGCTTTACTTGTGGTTGATGCGGCCCAAGGTGTAGAAGCACAAACTCTCGCTAACGTATACTTAGCCTTGGAGAACGAGCTAGAGATCGTGCCGGTTATTAATAAGATTGATTTACCCGCCGCCGACCCAGAGCGTGTGAAACAAGAGGTAGAAGATGTGATTGGTCTGGATGCGAGTGATGCCGTTTTAGCATCCGCGAAAGCTGGCATCGGGATCGAAGAGATCTTAGAACAGATCGTAGAAAAAGTGCCACCACCAGAAGGCGACCCAGATGCTCCTCTACAAGCACTCATTTTTGATTCTTTTTATGATGCATATAAAGGTGTTATCGTCTATATGCGTGTCGTGAATGGCTCGGTACGTAAAGGCATGAAAATTAAAATGATGGCGACAGAGGCTGTATTTGAAGTGACCGAGGTAGGAGCGTATACTCCTCATCCGGTAGCATTGGATGAGCTTTCGGTGGGGGATGTTGGATTTATTGTAGCCAACATTAAAAATGTAAAAGATACCCGAGTCGGGGATACCATTACAGATGCAATTCGTCCAGCTGCTCAGCCATTACCAGGTTATCGGAAGACAAATCCGATGGTATTCTGCGGATTGTACCCAGTTGAATCCAATGAATATGAGGATCTCCGTGAAGCATTGGAGAAATTAGAATTAAATGATGCGTCACTTGCTTATGAGCCTGAGACCTCCAATGCACTTGGTTTCGGCTTCCGTTGCGGATTCTTGGGACTTCTTCATATGGAGATTATTCAAGAACGCATCGAGCGTGAGTTTAATATTAATTTGATTACAACAGCGCCAAGTGTTGTGTATCGAATTCATCATACAGATGGAACGACAATTGACATTGAAAACCCGTCTCTGTTCCCACCACAACAAAAGCTAGATCGTGTAGAGGAACCTTATGTGAAAGCAACGGTACTGGTTCCGAATGACTATGTAGGAACCGTCATGGAACTTTGTCAGAATAAGCGTGGTAGCTACGTGGACATGAGCTATCTGGATACGAACCGGGTACAGATTGTCTATGAATTACCACTTGCTGAGATTGTGTATGACTTCTTTGATCAATTGAAGTCAAGCACAAAGGGCTATGCTTCGTTTGATTATGAGATGATTGGCTACAAAGAATCTAACTTAGTGAAGATGGATATTTTGCTAAACGGAGAATCGGTGGATGCCTTGTCCTTTATCGTTCACCGTGATCGCGCGTATCATCGCGGGCGGATTTTAGTAGAGAAGTTGCGCAAGCTCATCCCGCGTCAAATGTTTGAAGTGCCAATCCAAGCGACAATTGGACAAAAAGTAGTTGCGCGTGAGACGATTAGTGCCATTCGTAAAAACGTATTGGCCAAATGTTACGGTGGAGATATCAGTCGGAAGCGGAAATTGCTAGATAAGCAAAAAGAAGGAAAAAAGCGGATGAAATCAGTTGGTTCCGTAGAGGTTCCACAAGAAGCGTTCATGGCTGTCCTTCAAGTAGATGACGATAAATAGATAAACATACCGTGATGTGGAATTTTCGATCCACACACGGTTTTTTCTATGGAGGAATCAAAATGGCTCCAAAAGCAATTTACCTGCACATCCCATTCTGTACCCATAAATGTTTCTACTGTGATTTTACTGCCTATGTGGTGGAAGGACAGCCTGTAGAAGAGTATCTGACTGCGATCGATCGTGAGATGGAGGTTACCGTAAGTCAAGTCCCTCCTGGAGAGATCGAAGCGATCTTTATCGGCGGTGGAACACCAACTGTGCTAAATCCGTCGCAGATGAAACGATTTTTAACAAGTATTCGTCAATATTTCCCTAATTGGTCTCCACATATTGAGTATACGATAGAAGCCAATCCGGGCACGACAACCCCAGAACTTCTTGATGTGATGAGAGAGGGTGGGATTAATCGGATTAGCTTCGGTGCTCAAACCTTTCGCGAAGATCTATTAAAAGATATTGGGCGCATTCACGGGGTGTCTGATATAGAGCGAAGTGTGCGGCAGGCTAGGGAAGCTGGATTCGATAATCTCTCTCTGGATTTGATGTTTGGATTACCTAAGCAGACTGTGCAGGATGTGAAAGATACATTAGAACGAGCAGTTGGGCTTCAACCTGAGCACTTTTCTGCATATAGTTTAAAGGTAGAGGAAGGAACACTCTTTCACCATCTATATGAACGAAAAAAATTGCCTCTACCGAGTGAAGATGATGAAGCGCAAATGTATCTTCTGACCCGGCAGTATCTAGCCGAGCATGGTTATGATCAATACGAAGTAAGTAATTTTGCCAAACCGGGACGAACGAGTCGGCATAACAAAACATATTGGTATAACCAGGAGTATTATGGGTTAGGGACTGGTGCCCATGGTTATATGGATGGAGTTCGATTTGCCAATATCAAGGGAGTAAAGGAATACAATGCTCGGTTGCAAAAAGGGGAGCGCCCCGTTGCAGAATCGTATCAAGTGGATCGAAATGAAGATATCGAGAATTTCATGATTCTAGGCCTACGCCTCATGGAAGGGGTAAGCAAAGATACATTTCGGGAGCGCTATAGCATCGAGATGGAAACAGTATTTGGTCATGTGATTGTGCCGTGGATTGAGAAAGGTTTGTTACATTGGCAGGGAGATCGACTTGTCTTAACTGAACAGGGATTGATGTTTGGCAACGATGTTTTTGCGTCATTTTTAGAAAATGCTCGAATTGATTAGGTTTGTTCGTTGACATTTATTTAGACATTTTGGTAAGTTAAATGTAGTATTTTAGCACTCAACTAACTAGAGTGCTAACGAGGGGGGAGGCAGATGTTAACAGAGCGGCAAAAACGTATTCTCTGGGCGATTTGTGAAGATTACATCGAGTCAGCGGAACCTGTTGGTTCTCGTTCTGTGTCAAAGAAGAATGACGTAGGTTTTAGCGCAGCAACAGTTCGGAATGAAATGGCTGATTTAGAAGAGATGGGTTTTTTAGAGCAACCGCATACATCTGCCGGTCGGATTCCTTCACAACAGGGATACCGATTCTACGTCGATCATCTTCTTACTCCTCGAATATGGGGAGATGAGGAGATCCATGCGATCCATAATCTCTTTCCTAAGGATACTACACATATTGAGCAAGCAATTGAACATACTTCTGAACTGTTGTCTCAACTAACCAACTATACATCTGTTGTCATTGGACCTAATCTTCAAGAGCATCGGCTCCGGCACCTGCAGATGATCCCTCTTACAGAACACAGTGCCGTATTTATCATCGTGACGGATTTAGGTCATGTGAACCAGCAACGTGTCCTACTCCCAGAAGGTATGTCGATTTCTGTGATGGAGCGCTTAGTAAACTTACTAAACAAACGATTACAGGGAATCTCTGTGTCTAAGTTACGTCTCGTTGTAGAGCGGGATCTCGCAGATGAGCTAACTCGTTATGTAGCTGAGTATGGTAGCATGATGTTCCTACTTGATCAGATGTTAGCCCCGCAACAAGAAAATCGTATCTATACGAGTGGTACTACCAAGATGTTAGATCAACCTGAATTTCGAGATTTACACAAAATGAAATCGTTGTTAGACTTGCTAGACGGGAAAAATCAATCGATTATTCAGTTACTAAATTCTTCCTCACCGTCAAACGGTGTACAAGTGAAAATAGGAAACGAAATTTCGATTGAAGGCGCTAATCATATTAGTTTGATTATCGCTTCCTTTACTCTTGATTCAGAGTCCATTGGTGCGATTGGAGTTTTAGGGCCCACTCGTATGGAATATGCCAAAGTCATTGGCCTGATGGATGTCATCTCAAAAGATATTTCCAAACGTCTCACAGAACTCTATGAAAAATAATCCTTTTTTTCGTATAATCAAAGGTGTTCATGAACAGGGAAGGAAGTAAGCCAACGTGCCTGACAACAAAGAGCATGTAAGAATCGAGTCTGGTGAGAATCGCCAATTACAAGCACTACAATCAAACGCAACGGCTGTAAAGGCAGTGGCTTCGGCAGTTGAGTCTACAATTGGTCCTAAAGGTTTGGATACGATGCTAGTCAATGAAGCTGGAGAAGTGATCATAACCAATGATGGAGTTACGATTTTAGATCGTATGGAAGTGAGCCACCCAGCGGCGAAGATGATTGTCAATGTAGCCAAAGCACAACAGGCTGAGGTAGGAGACGGTACCACAACGGCTACTCTCCTAGCTACAGCCATTGTAGACGAAGGCGTGAAACAGGTCGCTCGTGGTGTACCGGTAGTCAAAGTGATTGCAGGCATCCAGCGTGGGGTTCGATACGCCTTACATAAAATGAAAGAAAAAGCTCGTCCTATCAGGGAGCTTGAGGATGATTGGTTACAGCGTATCGCATTTACAGCGAGCCGTGAAAATGAAGATATTACAGTGGCTGTTATGGAAGCTGTTCACCTAGTAGGACGTGATAAGCTACTGGAAAACAATTTCAGGCTTTCGCAAGCTGTGGTAGCTCACCCTAGGGCAACAAGTGCTGTCTTCTCAGGAATTCTCCTTAACAAAACGAGAGCAAATCTCCAGATGCCCAGGTATCTAGAAAATGCTCAAGTTCTTGTGCTCGCTGATTCACTTGAATCAGAATGGGTAGATGATGAGTCATTAAGCACCGAAGCTGGCTTTAACAAACAAGAGCATCTTCGCAAGCAATTTCTTGCTGCTCTTGAATCCTTGATGGGGCTGGGTGTAAAGTTAATTGTTACCTCACGAGGGTTAGATTCGCTAGCTGAGGATATTTTGACTGATTCTGGAATAATGGTTATTCAAAGAGTAGCACCAGATGAGCTTCAAAAAGTAGCAGAACATACAAACGCGAAGATATTAAAGCGCAATGGCCTCTATAAACCAATAGAAGAAATCAAGTCTTATCTCGGTTTTGCCGAAGAAGTAGAAGATAACGAAGTATTAGAGAGAGTTCGGGTGAGTGGCGGTAAAGGAAAGCCATTTGCCACCATCTTGGTTAGCGCTGCTACCGATGAAGTAGTAGAAGAACGGGAGCGAATTACCAAAGATGCCGCTTCCGCTGTGCAAGCCGCTGTTCGAGGAGGCTATCTACCTGGTGGTGGAGCGCTTGAACTCTCATTGGCAAGAGACGTAGAAAAGTTCCGCGAAACGGTACAGGGAATGGAACGGTTTGGTGTGGGTGTTGTCTCAGAGGCATTGCTAAGACCGATGACACAAGTAGTTGCTAATGCTGGATTTAATCCATTAGAAAAAATTGAGATGGTAAAGGCATTGCAACTCAAAAGAGAATCGGATTCTCTAGGCATTGACTGCGATCGTGGTGTCGTGGTAGACATGGTCGAGATGGGAGTAGTAGACCCATTATTAATTAAGTTCCATGCATTAGGAGCGGCTGGTGAAGTTGCCACAGCCATATTGCGAATTCATTCCATTGTTCGGATGAAGAATTACTAGAAGAGGAGGGGGATTATGTCAAAAGAACAACTAGACCCTTCACAAGTAGAAAACACAACTCATGAAGATGTAACCCAAGAGGATGTAACAGAGGAATCTGTGAGGGAGCAAGTGCTGACACCTGAAGAGTTGCTTCTAGACCAAATAGAGCAAGCTCAGGTTCAAATGAAGGAGTTACACCAAAAAGCTGAGGAACATCAGCAAAACTACCTTCGGGCTCTTGCTGATTTAGAAAACTATCGTCGCCGTGCTCGTAAGGAGAAAGAAGACGTACTCAAATATGCAAGTGTTCCTTTAGTTGAGTCACTTCTTCCTGTGCTTGATAACTTCGAGCGAGCATTAGACGCGGCAGATGGAAATCAAGATGTAAAAGTGTTACAAGAAGGAATTGAAATGGTGTATCGTCAATTCCTACAGGCCCTTTCCAAGTCAGGACTTACTCTGATCGAAGCTGTGGGCAAACCATTCAATCCACATGAGCACAATGCTGTGATGCAAGTAGAGATGAATGAAGTAGAGCCTGGGACGATTGTAGAAGAGCTTCAACCAGGTTATAAATTTTCAGATCGGATCATCCGTCCTTCCATGGTGAAAATTTCCCAATAAAGAAGGATGAATGTAAAATAGGAGGTTAACTACATGGCTAAAATTATTGGTATTGACTTAGGAACAACTAACTCTTGTGTATCATTTATGGATGGGAATGAACCTGTTGTTATTCCAAACGAAGAGGGAGGTCGTACTACTCCTTCGATCGTTGGCTTTTCGAAAACAGGAGAGCGTTTGGTAGGAGATGCTGCGAAGCGTCAAGCTATCACCAATCCAGATAACACCATCATGTCCATTAAGCGTTATATTGGAACGGATCATAAAACCACTGTAGACGGCAAAGATTACACCCCTCAAGAAATTTCAGCTATGATTCTACAAAAATTAAAAGCAGATGCAGAAGCGTATCTAGGCGAAGCTGTGACACAAGCAGTTATCACTGTACCTGCATATTTTAATGATAGCCAACGTCAAGCGACCAAAGATGCTGGTAAAATTGCTGGACTTGAAGTACTTCGTATTATCAACGAGCCTACCGCTGCTGCTTTAGCATACGGCTTTGAGAAAAACGAAGACCAAACCATTCTCGTATTTGACCTAGGTGGCGGTACCTTTGACGTATCAATCCTATCCTTAGGTGATGGTGTGTTCGAAGTTCTTTCCACTAGCGGAGATAACAAACTAGGTGGAGACGACTTTGACCAAGTAGTAATCGATTACCTAAAAGAGCAATTCAAAAAAGACAATGGTATCGATCTTTCCCACAACAGTATGGCGATGCAACGTTTGAAAGATGAAGCCGAAAAAGCGAAGAAAGCACTTTCTGGTGTTTTAACAACTACGGTTTCCCTTCCATTCTTGACCATGGATGCAAACGGAGCTCCACTTCACTTAGAAGTTACGCTTACTCGTGCGAAGTTTGAGGAGCTTAGCTCTGCATTGGTAGAACGTACTATGGTGCCAACTCGTCGTGCGCTACAAGATGCGAACCTAACTGCAAACGATATCGATAAAGTAATCCTTGTTGGTGGTTCTACCCGGATCCCAGCTGTACAAGAAGCGATTAAAAAACTAATCAGCAAAGACCCATCTAAAGGCGTAAACCCAGATGAAGTAGTTGCAATGGGTGCGGCGATTCAAGGTGGCGTATTGTCCGAAGACGTAACAGGCGTCGTTCTTCTCGATGTAACACCTCTTTCACTCGGGATTGAAACCTTAGGTGGCGTATTTACAAAGCTGATTGATCGTAACACGACGATTCCAACCGAGAAGTCCCAAGTATTCTCTACTGCTGCTGACAATCAAACTTCTGTAGACATCCATGTCTTACAAGGTGAGCGTCAAATGGCGGGTGACAACAAAACACTCGGTCGCTTCCAATTGACTGGTATTCCACCAGCACCACGTGGTCTTCCACAAATTGAAGTAACCTTTAAAATCGATGCGAACGGGATTGTAAATGTTGGCGCGAGTGATAAAGCAACTGGTAAATCGCAAAATATCACAATCCAATCCTCATCTGGATTGTCCGATGATGAGATCGAGCGTATGGTGCAGGATGCAGAACTTCATGCCGATGAAGATAAAAAGCGGAAAGAGCAAGTTGAAATTCTCAACAAAGCAGATCAGTTGATCTTCACAGCTGAGAAAACCGTGAAAGAAATCGGTGACAAAGTAGAAGCCTCTCTTGTGGAAGAAGTAGAGAAAGCGAAAGAGGAATTAAAAGCAGTCTTGAGCAGTGAAGATCAAGATATGGAGAAGGTTGAAGCCGCAACGAATGTATTAGAAGAAAAAGTGCAAGCTCTTTCGATCAAGCTTTACGAGCAACAAGCTCAAGAGGCACAAGCTGCGCAAGCAGAGCAAGAAGATGGTAAAAAAGAAGAGCCAAAGAAAAACGTTGTAGACGCTGAGTACGAAGAAATCTAGGGCTTGAATTCAAACTGGGAGAGGTGACTTGGTGAGCAATCGCAACTTCTATGAAGTACTTGGGGTAGAAAAAGGTGCTTCAGATGATGATATTCGTAAAGCTTATCGGAAACTTGCTCGTAAGTACCATCCTGACGTAAACAAAGAACCAGACGCTGAAGGAAAGTTTAAAGAAGTAAAAGATGCGTATGAAGTTCTGGGAGATGCTCAGAAACGTTCTAACTACGATCAATTTGGTACAGCAGAACCAGGTGGTTTTGCTGGTGGAGGAGCAGGCTTCAATCAAGACTTTGGATTTGGTGATATCTTCGATATGTTTTTTGGTGGGGGAAGACGGGCAAACCCGAACGCCCCCCGCCAAGGAGCAGATCAAGAAGTACGAATCCAAATTGAGTTTAAAGATGCTGTATTTGGAAAAAGTGTCGATGTGCTCATTACGGTTCCGGACAATTGTGATGCTTGTCATGGAACGGGTGCAAAAGAGGGTAGTGAGCCAGAAGTTTGTACAGCTTGTCACGGTAGTGGACAACAAGAAGTGGTTCAAAACACCCCGTTTGGTCGTGTTGTAAACCGTCGAGTTTGTCAAAACTGTCATGGAACAGGTAAAATCATTCGCGAGAAATGTGAACCATGTGCGGGTGCGGGTCGCGTTAAGAAGAAGCGAAAAATCCCTGTGAACATTCCTGCAGGAGTGAATGATGGCGATCAATTACGTGCAGTAGGCGAAGGAGAACCAGGTATTAACGGTGGTCCTTCTGGTGATCTGTACGTAACAATCTTTGTGAAGAAACACGATTTCTTTACACGTGAAGGATTTGACCTCACCTGTGAAGTACCGATTAGCTTTGCACAAGCGGCATTGGGAGATGAAATCGTAGTTCCAACCTTAGATGGTCGTGCTAAATTGAAGATTCCTGCTGGAACGCAAACGGGCACTGAATTCCGGATGCGTGGAAAAGGGGTTCCGCATCATACTGGAGTTCAAGGCGATCTTCGTGTGATGGTAAAGCTTGTTACGCCAACGAAATTAACAGATGATCAAAAAGCGGCATTACGTGAATTTAACCGCCTCTGTGGTGAGTATATCCACGAGCAAAATGACAACTTTTTTGATAAAATGAAAAAAGCATTTAAAAACGACTAAAGGAGAAGCGGGCGATGGTGCCCGTTTTTCTTTATCTAGGGGGACCTAGCTTGAAATGGACGGAAGTGTGTGTACATACGACTAATGAAGCGGTAGAAGCAGTTAGCAATTTATTAATCGAGTTAGGTGCAGATGGCGTATCGATCGAAGATTCTGAGGTGTTAACACGGAATTGGACGAATCAATATGGAGAGATTATCGATCTGAATCCAGATGATTATCCGGCAGAAGGTGTACGAATTAAGACGTATTTGCCAGAGATGGTATCAGGTGATGAGTTTATCAGCCAAGTAAAGGCCGGATTACAAAATATAAAAGAGTCTGGTTTGGATGTAGGACTAGCTAAGGTTACGGGTCGGGAAGTGGACGAGGAAGATTGGGCAAATGAATGGAAGCAGTATTATAAGCCGATCCGAGTAACGGAGAAACTTACGATCAAGCCATTTTGGGAAGAATATACCCCAACCAGTGAAGCGGAACAAGTAATCGAGCTAGATCCGGGTATGGCGTTTGGGACAGGAACACATCCAACGACAACATTATCGATGAAGTTAATGGAGAAGTATTTACATCCAAACTGTACGGTAGTCGATGTAGGATGTGGAAGTGGGATTTTAAGTATTGCGGCAGTTAAATTAGGAGCCAAGCAAGCTCTAGCGCTAGATCTCGATCCAATTGCAGTTAAAAGTGCCAGTGAGAATGTGGTGTTAAATGGTGTTGAAGAGATCGTACAAGTGAAAGAAGCAGATTTACTGAAGGGGATGGGAGAGCGTACGGATGTTGTGGTAGCAAATATCTTAGCTGAAATCATCGTATTGTTTACGCATGACTTGCCCCGTGTACTAGTACCAGGTGGTATTTTTATTGGATCTGGTATTATTGAAGAAAAAGCGGACCTCGTTATCCAGTCGCTTAAAACCAATGGTCTTCAGATCTTGGAAACGGTTTACCAAGATGGTTGGGTAGCGATTGCGGCGAAAAAATGGTAAACTGGTAGGAGTTTTGTATGCAGAGATACTTTATCGATCCAGAGCAAATCATGAATCAGACCATTGTGATTACAGGTGATGACGTTCATCACATAAAAACCGTGATGCGCTTTAAACCAGGAACTACGATCCTCGTAGCAGATGGAACAGGAGCCGAATATATCACGGAAATAGAGGAATACGATCAAGATCGTGTATGTTGTCGTGTGATAGAAATGAGAAGTGCACGTGGAGAATCACATACTCGTGTAACCATTGCTCAATCGATGCCCAAAGGGGATAAGTTTGAGTTGATTCTGCAAAAAGGTACGGAACTTGGAGCGAGTCGCTTTCTTCCCTTTCACTCGGAACGAACGGTAGTAAAGATCGAGCCGAAGAAGGTAGCGAAAAAATGGGACCGTTGGCAAAAAATCTCCAAAGAAGCAGCGGAACAAGCACATCGTGGACAAGTTCCCACCGTGGAGACGCCTATCTCATGGAAACAGCTATTGCAACAAATTGAGTCCTTTTCGGGGACTGTTTGGATTGCCTATGAAAAGGGTGGTAAACCCTTAATGCAAGCGATTTCTGAGACGAATAAGGATCAGATTATGGTCGTAATTGGTCCGGAAGGTGGATTTTCGGAGAAGGAAGTAAAGGAAGCGAAGCACGCAGGGGCGATTCCTCTATCTCTAGGAAATCGTATTTTGCGTACGGAGACGGCTTCTCTAATGGTGCTTTCCTGTATCTTTTTTGCTCGTCATGAACTTTAGGAGGTGAAACAAATGAGTCGTGTTGCCTTTCATACGTTAGGATGTAAGGTTAATTCCTATGAAACAGAGGCTATGTGGCAATTGTTTCAACAAGCCGGATATCAAAAAGTAGATTTTGAACAAGAGGCAGATGTTTACTTGATTAATACCTGTACCGTTACGAACACAGGTGATAAAAAGAGTCGGCAGATTATTCGGCGTGCCGTTCGTCAGAATCCAGATGCTGTCATTGCTGTAACCGGTTGTTATGCACAAACTTCTCCCGCAGAAGTAGCGGCTATCCCGGGTGTCGACATCGTCGTAGGAACGCAAGGGCGGGATCAACTGGTAGGTTATGTTGATCAGTTCCGTCAAGAACGACTGCCGATTAACGCGGTAGGAAATATTATGAAGCAACGTGAATACGAGGAGTTAGAGGTTCCAACGTTTTCCGATCGTACGCGTGCTTCCTTGAAGATTCAAGAAGGATGTAACAACTTCTGTACCTTCTGTATTATTCCGTGGGCCAAGGGTCTTTCACGTAGCCGAAAGCCCGAAAATGTACTTGCTCAAGCACACCAGCTAGTGGAGGCGGATTATAAAGAGATCGTGTTAACCGGTATTCATACTGGTGGTTATGGCGATGACTTTGAGGATTATAAACTAGCCGACCTCCTATGGGACTTGGACCGCGTTGAAGGACTCAAACGAATTCGGATCAGCTCGATCGAAGCGAGCCAAGTAAACGAAAAAGTGATTGAAGTCCTAAATGCATCCGAGAAAATGTGTCGCCATTTGCATATCCCTCTGCAAGCTGGTGACAACGAAGTTTTAAAGCGTATGCGCCGTAAATATACCGTAGAAGAATATCGAGAAACGATTCGCCAATTACACGAGGCAATGCCAAACCTAGCGATTACTACAGATGTGATCGTTGGCTTCCCTGGTGAAACCGATGAACAATTTGAAAATGGACTCCGTTTTGTAGAAGAATTGGGGATGTATCAACTTCACGTTTTCCCATATTCGAAACGAACCGGTACACCAGCCGCGCGTATGACCGATCAAGTGCCTGAGAATATTAAAAACGAACGCGTGCGCAAATTCATCGAGCTTTCCAAACGTCTCCAACTACAATACTCTAAGCAATTTGTCGGAGATGTACTCGAAGTAATCCCTGAGCGCCCGTATAAAGAAGATCCAACCAGTGGCTTGTACATGGGTTACGCAGACAACTATCTCCAAGTCGCTTTCCCTGCAACCGAGGAGATGATAGGCAAAGTTTGCAAAGTGAAAATTGACCAAGCAGAAGCTGATTACGTCTTTGGCTCTTTCGTCCGCATCATCGACGAAGTCCCACGCCCAGCCGTTTTATCGAATTAAGGGGATTACCCCATATCTTCGTATTCTGGAAGCGAGGCAAAACCATGCAAGAAATATCTGCTGGTGGCGTAGTGTATCGAGTGAATCAGGAGGGTTACCAAATCCTCCTGATTCACGATCGCTACGGGAAAATGACTCTCCCTAAAGGGAAAAGAGAAGGCCTGGAAACAGAGGAAGAGAACGCTCTGCGAGAAGTATTGGAAGAAACTAACGTCAAAGGGCAAATAACCCAAAAATTACATACGATTCACTATACCTATCAACACCCATTACATGGAGAAATTGAGAAAACCGTACACTATTACTTAATCGAAGCAATCGAGGGCGAAATCAAGCCACAGCTTGAAGAAATTCAGCATGTGGGGTGGTATTCTGTAGAAGAGGCCTACTTGACCCAAAAAGAAAAAGGCTATCCCAACAACCATATTATCTTTGATAAAGCGTATGATGCTTTACAACTGAACAAAGGGGTTTAACGAAATGGCACAAAAAAACATCGCACGCATGATCGATCACACTCTATTAAAGCCAGATGCAACCAAAGATCAAATTCTCCAGCTCTGTAAAGAAGCGAGAGAACATGTATTTGCTTCCGTTTGCATCAATCCATATTGGATTAGCTTAGCCGCAAAAGAGCTCACTGGATCCGAAGTAAAAGTATGTACCGTAGTCGGATTCCCGTTAGGTGCTTCTACCAGTGAAGCAAAAGCATTTGAAACCAAAGATGCCATCGCAAAAGGTGCAGAAGAGATCGATATGGTTATGAATATCGGAGCACTAAAATCCGGAGATCTCGAAACCGTAGAACAAGACATCCATGCCGTCGTAGAAGCAGCAAACGGCGTTCTCGTAAAAGTCATCCTAGAAACAGGTCTACTCAACGATGAAGAAATCGTACAAGCTTCCAAAGCTTCCAAAGCGGCTGGAGCTCACTTTGTAAAAACTTCAACGGGCTTTGGCCATGGCGGTGCCACCGTCGAAGCTGTTCGCCTCATGCGTCAAACCGTCGGTCCTGAACTAGGCGTAAAAGCATCCGGCGGCGTTCGCGACCTCGCCGGCGCCGAAGCCATCATCGAAGCTGGTGCCAACCGCATCGGAGCCAGTGCCAGCATCGCCATCGTCACCGGCGGCACAGGCACCGGAGCATACTAAATAAACGAAGCAGGTTTTTGGCTAGAAATAAGGATCATTACTGTCTCATTATCTTCAGACAGTAATGATCCTTATTTCAGCATACTAACTCAAACTACGGGCGTGTAGGAAACCTAAGCGCTCTTTTTGTATTTTGTACGTGTATAAGCAGAAGCTCTATGGTACAGACAGCCTAGGTAAGGTACTAAGCATTTATTTTCTTGCGATTGGCTCTATCTTTGCTTCTTGACTACTACCTGAACAAGTTTACCAACAAACCAGTAAATGAAGACGGAATAGGGGCAACGTATCTGATCACTGCGATGTTTGTGAGCCTACCCAGCGTAGTTATTCGTAGCAAGGGCGTTTTGTGGCAATGTTTGAGCGTACTTTGCGAGTTTTGCCACTTGCCCGAAGCGAAGAAGGACGAAGCGGTCACACCCTCATCTTCGAGGCTCACCATTGAGCTGTGGTCAGATACATTGCCCCGAGCCAGCTCCAATCAACCTCTCACATCCTGTGGCTCACTATTGAGCTGGTGGACAGATGCATTGCCCCGAGCCTGCTCCAAAGTTACCGCCCCCAACTTCTCCAAGCCAAAACCCGCTTCTCCGGAATCAACCACTCCACCAACCGAGCAAACTGACCTGCAAACGGCAACACCACCACCGAACACAACACATTAAAGATCGTCTGCACATGAGCCACCTGAGTCGCAAGGTTATTCGATAAAGAGGGAACCCACTGTTCCATCCAAGGAATCAACGGAGCAAAAGCTACCACACCCCCGATATTTAAAATCAGGTGTGCAAAAGCAACTCGCCGTGCATATGTATTCGTTTGAATCGCCGCAATCAGGCCCGTTACACACGTTCCAACATTGCTCCCGAGTACAATCGCCATAGCAAAAGAAAGATCAATTGCTCCTGTCGCATAGAAGCCCATAGCAAAAGCTGTTGTAGCACTACTACTGTGGATGAGCGCAGTTATAATCGCCCCAACCACGACTCCCGTTAAGATCGGATTTCCACCTAACGCCATCAATTGGTCCAAGTAACCCAGTTCTTTTAAGGGCATTGCAATCTCTTGCATCATCTCGACTCCCCAAAAGATCCCTGCAAATCCTGTCGCCACCCAACCCAGTTGCTTTCCGGTATACCAAGGAAGTAAAATCATAATGACCCCAACCATTAACAAGGGTACAAAGAAATCCTCTATTTTTAATGCTAGGATCTGCGTCGTTACGGTTGTACCAATGTTGGTTCCTAAGATAATCCCAATCGAGTGAGTAAAAGACAAGATTCCCGCATTTACAAATCCAATTGTTAAAACCGTTACCGCTGTACTACTTTGTAGTAGAGCTGTTGTAAGCGTCCCTGTCAAAAAACCTCGCCAAGGAGTCTTCGTGAAGCGTAGAATCCAATCCTGTAATCGATTTTCGGCAAGACGCTCTAAGCCGCCGCGCATGAGACGCATTCCGTATAAGAATATGGCAAGCCCTAGACATAGTGGGAAAATGATTTCGTGCCACATACCTGTTCACCTCTTCAACCATGTATATGGACAAGAGTGAAATTCGATGACAGAATGGTGAGATGAACAAGATTTCACAAAGCGTCCCTGAAATGGACAAATCTTTGCCGTTATAATGAATGTAACCAAAAAAATAGCCTCCATGTTGGAAGCGAAAGATGATACATATTATCTTCTTCTTTTACGTGAAGGGGAGGAGCTTGGTGAATCTAATTCGCTATAAGTGGTGCGATATGGCTCTGACCAACCGGGGAGTGCTCTCGGACGTTCTTCCTTAGTGCGGCGTTTTTTGGATGCCGGTTCTGGTGCACCGAAGATGGCACAGGGTTCATCCAATGAATCGAAATCAGGCTCAGCTAAGCGAGATTTTTTGGCTGGTGCTGGCTCATCTGACTGTCTACCGTAGGAAGGATGGAATTCATCAAATCCATTGAAACCACCAAACTCGGCAAAACTACCGAACTCACCAAAACCACTGAAGTTATGGTCATGATTATGATCCATCTTTTGCTTAGAAGACTTTGGAGTTGGAGAGGTCATATTTTGTTTGCTGCTTTCAAATTGTACTATCTCTTCTTGAACAATTTTGCGAATCAGTCTACGAAGTTGAGATTCATTTAATGCATTTTTTTTCATGTATTATCCCACCTTTGAAGAAAATCGTGATAGCAGTATATGCCAAATGAAGCGAATGGTGTATGTTTTATGGAAAGGAGGGCTGAGAAATGCCAACCAGTTCAGAATGTATTTTTTGTAAAATTGTAGCAGGCGATATACCGTGTCAGAAAGTGTATGAAGACGAACATGTCATTGCATTTCATGATTTATATCCTGTTGCGCCAAGTCATGTACTTGTCATTCCCAAAAAGCATGTTTCCACTCTCATGGATTTTTCGGAGGAAGATACCGAGCAAATGGGAAGAATTTTGCAGGGTGCTTTGCAGGTAGCTAAAAAATTAGGACTTGACGAAGATGGCTTCCGTGTGGTTAATAATATGGGGGAGTATGGTGGTCAAACCGTATACCATGTTCATTTTCACGTCTTAGGCGGTCGTCATTTGACATGGCCTCCAGGTTAAGGGAAGTCCTTTGACATCTCGTTGCTATATACGGTATAATGGAGTTTGACTATATCTGTCCCAACGGAGTCAAGAGTGGCTAGGGAATATCATTTTAAGCATCTGACTCATCCCAACGTTGGCTATTTATCTTATGCAGGTGTCGTGGATGTTGCCATCCTTCTATGGGATCGGTCCGCTACTTGCGTGTATTTGTGGGTCCTCTTACCCGAGCAGCAGACCCGTGGAGGGAGGGAAAATCATGGTCGAAACTAAAGTTCGTAAAAACGAATCCTTGGATACAGCTCTTCGCCGGTTTAAACGTTCCTGCGCGAAGGACGGTGTGCTCTCTGAAGTACGTAAACGTGAGCGCTATGACAAACCAAGTATTAAGCGCAAGAAAAAAGCTGAGGCTGCGCGTAGAAATAAGCGTAAATAAATAGCGAGGTGACTCCAAGTGAGTCTTGCACAGCAGCTAACACAAGATATGAAAACCGCCCTTAAATCGGGAGATAAAGAGCGCTTGTCTGTTATTCGGATGGTTCTAGCTTCGATTAAGAAGTCTGAAATAGATAATCGTGGTCCATTGAACGATGAAGGAACGTTACAAGTAGTCTTGCGCGAAGTAAAACAACGCCAAGACTCGATAAGCGAATATGAAAAGGCAGATCGTCAAGATCTGGCTGATAAAGAACGCTTTGAATTGGGAGTTTTGCAAGCCTATCTTCCTGAACAGCTAAGCGAAGAAGAAGTACGGGCAATCGTACTTGAAACGATCCAAGCGGTGGGTGCTTCTAGTAAAGCTGACATGGGGAAAGCAATGGGTGCTATTTTGCCAAAGGTGAAAGGGAAAGCTGACGGCAAACTAGTGAGTAAACTTGTCCAAGAAGCTTTAAGCTAAGTAAAAGCAGTATGATCTTTTTACGAGGATCATACTGCTTTTCTTTTTGTGCGATCAAATTCAGGTTTTAACAGTCTGTTAAGCAGGGAACAAAGGTAAGGAAATGAAAGGAGGGTTCCGTTTGCATCGATGCTCATGGATGGTGAAGGCGAGCCTACTTTTTTTGGTTGCCATGATTCCGAGTCAAGTCTGGGCAGCTGGTAGTACAGACAGTGGAACGGCGATTGGGAGCACTCCATGGCTTCTATGGATGTTAGTGAGCATAGGGCTACTGGGGCTGGTGTTGGAAGCGATGATGCCAGGTCACCTTGTCTCAGGTTTGGTAAGTGTTTTTTCATTTGCTATCTATTTTTGGCTACGATTTGGTCAGAATGAAACAAATTGGCTTATCGTGGGAGCTTTTGTTGTTGGATTTGTCTTATTATTTATTGAAATTTTCATACCTGGATTTGGTCTATTTGGTGCCTTGGGAGTTGTTGGGATTTTTTATGCTATTATTATGGCAGCTCCGTCCATGGTCGAGGGAATGGTTGCATTAGGCTTAGGATTGATCATTACGTTTACCGCTTTATGGATTCTTTATCGGTTCTTTGGATTACGATCCAAATGGGGAAATCTAGTTCTAACAAGTACGCAAGATAGGAAAACCGGCTTTAACGCTAGCAAAGATCGTAGTCATTTGATCGGGCAACGTGGAGTTACCGTTACACCACTGAGGACGTCGGGTTGGGTTCTGTTTGAACACGGTCGCGAAGATGTAGTAAGTGATGGAGAGATGATTCCTAACAGCACTGTGGTGGAAGTAACCTTGGTTGAAGGGAATCGTGTAGTGGTCTCTAGAGTCCGAGAGGATGACAAATTGGAACAGTAAGAGAAATCAAAGGAGAGTGTGTTATGGATATGGCACAAATTATGCCTGTCATTGTAGGAGTTTTGATTGTAATTGGTATTTTATTATTCTTTAATATGGTCCCTGTAATGTTATGGATTAGCGCATGGGCATCTGGAGCTTATATCGGGTTGGTTAAATTGGTGGCAATGCGTTTACGTCGAATCACACCAAGCCGAGTTGTAAACCCCTACATTAAAGCTAGAAAAGCGGGCTTAGATGTAACGATCGATCAACTTGAAACCCATTTGCTTGCGGGAGGGAATGTGGATCGAGTCGTGGATGCTTTAATTGCCGCAGAACGTGCCAATATTAACCTCGAATTTGTGAAAGCTGTTGCGATTGACCTTGCTGGTCGAGATGTATTAGAAGCCGTGCAAATGAGTGTAAACCCAAAGGTGATTACGACTCCGATTGTATCCGCAGTAGCAAAAGACGGGATTGAAGTAAAGGTATTGGCTCGGGTAACCGTTCGTGCCAACATTGACCGCCTTGTAGGGGGTGCTGGTGAAGAAACGATTCTTGCACGTGTAGGTGAGGGGATCGTTACAACAAACGGTGGTGCCGAGAGTCATAAAGAGATTTTAAAGCATCCTGATATGATTTCTGAAACCGTTCTTAGAAAAGGGCTAGACGCAGGGACAGCTTTTGAAATTCTATCGATTGACATCGCTGAAATTGATATCGGGAAGAACATTGGTGCACAGCTTCAAACGGATCAAGCTGAAGCAGATAAGCGAATTGCTCAAGCTAAGGCAGAAGAGCGTCGTGCGATGGCTGTTGCGACAGAACAAGAAAACCGTGCGCGTGTGGAAGAGATGCGTGCAAATGTGGTTCAAGCAGAAGCTGAGGTGCCGTTAGCATTGGCAGATGCCCTTCGCAATGGAAAGATCGGCTACATGGACTACTTGCAAATGCAAAACATCGAAGCGGATACCAAGATGCGGAAGAACATTAGTGGTTCCGAAACAGAGAATGAGTAACCTCCACTACAGAACAGGAGGAGACAGTAATGGGTAGTATCGCTATTATTATTGCGGTTTTCGCAGGTCTCTTTAAATTATTTGATTACATCCTTAGGGCAAATAATAAGAAACCTGTTTTTACGCCTGCGATTAATCGACTTGAGGATTTTATGGACTTTATAGATGACGATGATGATGAAGACAGCCCTAAAAAGAAAAAGCGCCATGAGGCATCATCTAAGCCTATTGAAATCCAAGAAATGAAGCCAATGCACTCAGAACCAGTATTTCCAAGAGCTTCCGAGCAATTTCGCCCTAACCCCAGTCGCTTGAGTCAGGGAGTACAACAAGCAAAAATCACTGTTAAACCCAAGCGCATATTTTCGCCTAGTGAAGTACAAAAGGCGTTTGTTCATAGGGAAATATTAGGAGCTCCAAGAGCCCTAAATCCATATAGATCGAGACGTTATCCTCGTTAACTGCTTAGGTTTTCCTAGGCAGTTTTTTTATGCTTATTTTGCTTGGTAACATATGTGCATACTACGATTCAACAAAAGCTCCATACTATCGATAAGGAGGTGATAGTAATGGACCATTTTTCTCGTAGCTCCAACCGTTTGTTAGTTCCCGGAGCATCGTCTGTACTAAATCAATTCAAAGAAGAAATCGCAGCTGAGTTAGGTGTAACATTAGGATCAGAGACAACAGCACGTTCTAATGGATCCGTAGGTGGAGAAATCACAAAACGCTTGATTGCCCAATCTCAGCAACAAATGAACTAATTACAGAAGGAAATTAGACAGCTATTTACGGTCAGAGGTAGATAGCTGTTTTACTTTGTTCATAAATAGGCATCTTTAGTCATATGGTACAACAAGGAGATGGAGGGACCCCATGAAGAAAAAATGGAATAGTCACATGCGAGATTGGGCTTCAAAATGGCTAGACCTACCACCAGACGTGGCAAGTGAAGTCCCTCGAATCGAATGGATCGGCAATTACCGATTACGTGTAGAAAATTATAAGAAAATTGAGGAATTAACAGAGAAATCAATCTCTCTTTCCACCAAATTGGGATCACTCGAGATACTGGGTTCTCGCATTGTCGTAAAAGTAATTGACCCAGAAGTAGTGATCGTTGAGGGTGAAATTGAAGATGTCCGGTATAGAAGTAAGAAATAAGGGGCGAGAGCGTTGCTAGGAGTCAAAATGCCAAATACGGTTGAAGGAGAAGTAACCATTGAATGTCGTGGGGCGAACCTGACCCCTTTTTTAAATGATGTTGTACAAGCAGGAATTGTCCTAAGGCAGATTGAGTGGAAAGGGCAAGAGCTCGTTCAAATTACGATTCTTGTGCCAGATTTTAAACAGGTGATTGCTCTCCTGCGTCAATATCAGTGTAAGATGAAAATTGTAAAAAAATCAGGCTTACCTTTTCTTGTTGCAAGAGCTATGCGGAGAAAATTTTTTGCAATAGGTGCTATTTTATTTATTTCTTTTCTTTACATGTTAAGCTCATTAGTCTGGAAAATAGATATACTAGGCAATGAGAAGATACCGACACAACTTGTTCAAAATTTATTGCAAAAAGAAGGGGTTTATCCGGGACAATGGAAGGGGAAAATCCCTTCTCAAGAGGAGCTAAAACAACATCTTTTAAACCAACTTCCTCAGGCCACATGGATTGGGATTCAAACACAAGGAACCCGCGTAGTGGTCACCGTTGTAGAAAAAAAGGGAATTGATCAAGCGACGGAACCGAAAAAAGTGGGTCCTGTCAATTTGGTTGCAAAGAAAGACGCTTTTATTGTGGATTTAGCAGTGGAAAAAGGGAATCCATTGGTGAAAGTAAACGATACCGTTCAGAAGGGTCAGGTATTAGTCTCTGGTAAATATGGAGATCCTACCATTCAAGAAGGGGGACAAATCGTCGGAGCCAAAGGAATCGTTTTAGGTGAAGTTTGGTACGAGTCTAATATCGTAGTCCCGTTACAAATGGAGTATAAGAAATTTACTGGAAATCGGGTATCGAAAACGATTCCCATGATTGGAACGTGGCAGATTCGTAATCCATTTAGTAAGGATCATCCATATCAAACATTTGAAATTGTTCCCAAAGAGAGTTTTCTACAGATCGGAAAGTGGCGTTTTCCAATTGGTTGGACCAAGGAAGAGTATATGGAGACTGAGGTTGAAAAGAGGGTCTTAACTCCTGCCCAAGCGGTTGAGGAAGGAATGGACAAGGCCAAAGCCGAAATCCTAAATGTTGTAGGAAAAGATGGTAGGATTATCAGCCAAAAAATTTTGCAACAGTCTATAAAGAATGGTAGAGTTTATTTAAAAATTAACTTTGATGTAGTGGAAAACATTGCGGTTTCGAAGCCGCTTCTTCAAGGAGAATAAAACATTGAATCTCGAAGAACATACTAAAAAAATTCAACTTTCAAGTCCAGAAGAAGCATTAAGCTTATTCGGACCTCAAGACAATTATCTAAAGCAAATCGAAGCAAGCACAGAAGCCAAAATTCATACTCGTAGTTCTGCCATTACGATTACCGGGTCACACGAGGATTTAGAGGTATTAGGTCATTTATTTCATGTCCTGTTAACGTTAATTCGTCAAGGATTCCAATTGACGGAGCGAGATATCGTGTATGCAACCCGTTTGGCACAGCAAGGCACAGCAGATGAATTATTGGAGCTATATGGAGAAGAGATTGGCGTCTCTCATAAAAATCAGAAGGTACGTGTAAAGACATTAGGGCAGCGCCACTATGTAAGTGCGATGAAGAAGCATGATATCGTTTTTGGTATTGGTCCTGCTGGAACAGGTAAAACGTTTCTGGCAGTCGTCATGGCTGTTACAGCATTAAAGAACCATCATGTGAAGAAGATCGTCTTAACTAGACCCGCCGTTGAGGCAGGGGAGAGCCTTGGTTTTTTGCCAGGTGATCTACAAGAGAAGGTGGATCCGTACCTACGTCCGTTGTATGATGCATTGTATTTTATGTTAGGAAATGAGCAAGTAACGAAGCTGATGGAACGTGGATTGATTGAAGTGGCACCGCTTGCTTACATGCGTGGGCGAACGTTAGAAGATTCGTTTGTTATCTTAGATGAGGCACAAAATACGACACCCGAACAAATGAAGATGTTTTTGACTCGTCTCGGATTTGGCTCCAAGATGGTCGTGACAGGGGATGCCACACAAGTGGATTTACCAAAAGGAAAAAAATCTGGATTACGGGAAGCAGAACGCATCTTGAAGAAGATACCAGACCTAAAGTTTGTCTACCTTGGTCAAGAGGATGTCGTCCGCCATTCATTGGTTCAGAAGGTAATCGAAGCGTATGAGCAAGACGAGATGGATATCTAGTGTTCAATGACTTGACAAGGAGCCGATCTAGGATGAAAGGTAAAGAAATAGAACCATCTTTGTGGCTCGACCGCTTACGAGAGACAGAGTTTTGGAAGACAAGTAAAAAAGTAACATTTTTTTTATACGCGATCTTTGGGGTCGCGTTCTATTTATTGCTTATTGGAAATGTACTTCCAATGCAATATGAATTAAAAGAAGGAAGCATTAGTCCAAACACGATCACTGCCCCTGCCACGATTATCGATGAAGCGGCTACGCAAAAGGCCAAAGAACGAGCCGCACAAGGGGTTCCTCCTGTATTTACCAAAGATGATAAGGTTACAAATGATCAAATCGGTCAAATCGATCATTTTTTTAGTGAAGTACGATCTATCTTGTCTGAGAAATCGTTAAATGAAACTGAGAAAAAAAATAGAATGAAAGAAATCGTGGGAGGGAAGGAAGAAAAACTTAGTGAAGAGTTCTTTGGAAAATTAGTTCGCACCCCTGTTGATGATTTAACAGAGATTCGAGTGGGTACACGGGAAATCGTCGCGGAAATTATGGGTGATGGTGTAAAAGAGGCCGAATTAGCAGAGAAGACGCGGATTGTGGAGCAAAAATTTGCTACCCTTTCTCCACATTCTCGTGATTTGGTGCAAAAGCTAGCTAAATTTTATATCATTCCAAATGAATTCCCTGATGCTCCTAAAACGAAAGCGTTACAAGAAGCGGCGATGAATAATGCAGATCTGGTTAAAATTGAGCAGGGACAAAATATTGTTACCAAAGGTGAGAAAATCACTGCTGATCAATATGAGAAACTGAAGAAGTTCAAGATTCTCAGTTCTACTAATCTCTGGGGTTCTTATATAGGACTAGCCCTCTTACTAGTCGTGGTGCTTATCTTTTTCTATCTGTTTATCGGACGTTTTCATCCTTCTGTGGCACATGATAATTTTAAAATCATCATGTTATTTCTGGTGTTAACGATTTGTATGACGGGCATGAAACTAATTGCAATTGGACAAAATTTGGATGAATGGAGCATCTTAGGTTACTTAAGTCCTGCGGCACTGGGCGGAATGCTGGTAACACTTCTGTTAAATGTGGAACTAGGTTTTTTATGTATTGTTTACCTCAGTATTGTAACCAGTATGTTTTTTAGTGGTGAAGGTCACCAATTATTTGATTTTCGCTTTGGTTTAGTTGCACTAATGGGTGGGGTGGTAAGTGCTTTTTCTCTCTCAGGAGTCAAACGTCGGAGCTCTGTGCTATATGCAGGGATTTTTGGATCGATTGCCTCTGTAGTTACGATTATGGCTTTATTTTTCATCTTCCCAGCAGAGGGATGGAGTACCATTTGGAGATCTCTTACGCTAGGTCTGGTAGGAAGCATTTTCTGCTCTATTTTAACCATTGGATTTTTACCTGGTTTTGAATCTCTCTTCGGAATTTTGTCTCCTCTCCGTTTATTAGAGCTTAGTAATCCAAACCATCCATTGCTAAAGAAATTACTCTATGATGCTCCCGGTACCTATCACCATAGTGTGATTGTAGGGAATTTAGCAGAGTCTGGAGCAGAGGCGATTGGGGCCAATGGGCTTCTAGCCCGGGTAGGAGCGTATTATCATGACTTAGGGAAAACCAAACGCCCTCAATTTTTTATTGAAAATCAAATTGGGAAAGAAAACCCTCATGATAAAATATCACCAAACTTGAGTAAGACTATCATTATCTCCCATACACGTGATGGAGTGGAAATGCTAAAGCAATATCGAATCCCTGAACCCATTCAAGATATTGCCGCTCAGCATCATGGTACGACCCTCATCAAGTATTTTTATTTCAAAGCGCTAGAAGCAACGGACGGTATGAATGTGATCGAGGAAGATTATCGTTATCCGGGTCCTAAGCCTCAATTTAAAGAGGCAGCGATTGTGGGGATTGCAGACTGTGTGGAAGCAGCCGTTCGGTCAGTCGCGAAACCAACGCCTTCGCGGATTGAAGGGGTCATCAAAAAAATTATTCAACAAAGATTGGAAGATGGCCAGTTTGATGAATGTGACTTGACGATTAAGGAATTAGACCTCATTACTCAGGCGATGTGTGCCACTTTGCAGGGAATCTTTCATAATCGAATCGAATATCCAGAAGGACCAACCCTAACTGGAAAAGGAGCGAAGCAACATTGAGTGTAGTCATCGATCTTACCGTTGAAATCGAAGTAACAAAAGAACAGCAAGAAGCGATTGATATCATCGATTCTTGTCTGCAACAAGCAGCCAAAGTAGAAGAAATACCGGATGTCCAAGTAGCCGTTACGATTACCAATAACCAAGAAATTCAAGAGATTAATGCAGAGCATAGAGGAATGGATCGTCCTACAGACGTTTTGTCTTTCCCACTTTATGAAGCGGATGAAGAGTGGATGCTCGAAGAAGGGGAGGAAGCAGCCGCTATAGGAGATATCGTGATTTCACTCGATCGTGCCATTGAACAGGCAACTGATTATGGGCACTCCTTATCTAGAGAAATGGGATTTCTAGCTGTGCATGGTTTTCTACACTTACTAGGATATGACCATGAAACACCCGAGCAAGAGAAGGAAATGTTTCGTAGCCAAGAGCTCATCTTAGACCAAATTGGTTTGAGGAGGTAACCTTCCATCTTATGAAATGGGTGACCAAGGTATTAAATAGCTTTCGTTACGCATTAGAGGGGCTTCGGTATACTGCGGTCACACAGCGCAATATGCGAATTCATTTTGTAGTGGCGCTCGCAGTATTAGTCGTTAGCCTTTATCTTCCGTTAAGTAAATTTGAAGTGCTGGTACTGTTCGTCTCGATTGTGCTAGTATTATTTGCTGAGCTATTAAATACGGTGATCGAAGTGATTGTGGATATGGTGACCGAAGAATACCATCCACTAGCCAAAATAGCAAAAGATGTAGCCGCAGGAGCTGTTTTATTGACAGCAGGTCTTGCTGTAATCGTAGGAATTAGTGTATTTTATCCTTACCTCAATATGTTATTTCATCAAGTGTATAGCACTCAAAAGGTTCTTTATCCTGCGAACATCGGCTTGGCAGCACTCATTGCATTTGATTTCTTTTTGACTCTGATGGTGAAGGCATGGGTTCATCGTATGCGAAAGCCAGATTTAGAGCCTAGCATGAGTACTTCATTGTCTGTGTGTGTAGCAACGTTAATTGTGGCGGTGATCGGGAACTTAACGATTACGCTTTTGGTTTTGTGTTTGATTCTCCTATTCTTAGGAACTCGAGCACGTGTGCAAAAACCTACACCGATTTTCTTTGGAGCGGTCCTAGGTCTTGTCGTGGCACTCATGGGTGTACAACTTTTATAAGTAAATGTAAGGAAGGTAACGAGATGAAAAAGTTAATAGAATTAGCGATTGAAGCAAGGAAAAATGCATATGTACCCTATTCAAAATTTCCAGTTGGAGCAGCTCTTTTAGCTTCGGATGGTACCGTATTTAAAGGATGTAATGTTGAAAATGCTTCCTTTGGCTTAACAAATTGTGCAGAACGAACTGCGATCTTTAAAGCGGTTTCGGAAGGAGCGCATGGCTTTGAAGGCATTGCGATTGTAGCAGATACAGAAGGACCTGTTTCACCGTGTGGAGCTTGTCGCCAAGTATTATCCGAGCACTGTGCCCCTGAGATGAAAGTATGGCTAACGAATTTGCATGGGAAAGTACAAGAGACAACGGTCGGGGAACTGCTACCGGGTGCTTTTGTTAAGGGGGATTTGCACGTTGAGTAAAAAAATACATAAATCTGGTTTTGTTGCCTTAATTGGACGCCCCAATGTAGGCAAATCTACCTTGATGAATTACTTGATTGGTCAAAAAGTTGCGATTATGTCGGATAAGCCACAGACAACTCGTAACCAAATACGTGGAGTTTTAACCAATGAAGAAGGTCAGATTGTATTTTTGGATACGCCAGGGATCCATAAACCACAATCTCGTTTAGGTGAGTGGTTGGTGAAAACGGCACAAAATACACTAGCTGAAGTAGATTTGGTTCTGTTTTTGGTGGATGCAGGTGAAGGAATAGGTGCTGGCGATCGTTATATCATGGAGAACCTAAAAGGAGTACGGACACCAGTATTCCTAGTGGTGAATAAGATAGACCAAGTACATCCAGATAAGCTCTTTCCTATTATCGATGAATATCGAAAGATCCATGATTTCACAGAGATTGTCCCGATTTCAGCCTTGAAAGGGAATAATACGAATACACTAACAAATGTGATCTTCGAGCATCTACAAGAGGGACCAGCCTACTATCCATCGGATCAAGTAACAGACCATCCGGAGAGATTCATTGTCGGGGAACTGGTCCGTGAAAAAGTATTAGAGCTGACGAAAGAAGAAATTCCTCATTCTGTTGCGGTTGTCGTAGAAGAAATGAGTATTCGTGAAAATCAGCAGACGATCTATATTCGAGCTGAGATCTATACGGAACGTACCTCTCAAAAAGGGATTTTGATCGGTAAACAAGGTGCGTTGTTAAAAGAAGTAGGAAAACGGGCACGTGCCGAAATTGAACCGTTACTGGGATATAAAGTCTTTCTTGATTTATGGGTGAAAGTAAAAAAAGACTGGAGAAATGCAGATTTCTATATACGGCAATTTGGTTATCGGGATGAAGATTATTCATAATAAAACTTGCCAATTTTTCCATCTCATATGAATCCCCTTCTTCGGTCATCTTAAGAAATGTACAGGTACATCAGCAGAAAGGACGATGCTAGATGCGTAATTTTTCGTGGCATTGCTTCTCTACGACTGGCGATATCGAAGCCTATTTACTTTATAAAGAGTGTGAGGCGTTGGCTGGTGGATGTGACCAGAGACTGATTGAAGATGAGGAAGAAGAAGGGTAGAAAGGGCTAGCCAATGTTAGTAAAGATTGAGGGAATTGTCATCAGGGCGCGTTCATTTGGTGAGAGCAATCAAGTGGTTCAAGTTTACTCAGAGCATCTTGGAAAGCTTTCCTTTGTAGCGCGAGGTGCTAAGAAAACAAGAAGTCGGTTTAGTGCGTTGACACAACCTTTTACGATTGCCAACTTTGTCTGTTTTTCAAGTGGAAACGGTCTGCCAACATTAAACCAAGCAGATCTCGTCCATTCCCATCAAGCCATTAGGCAAGATTTACTACGAACTTCATATGGAGCATACTGGTTAGACTTAGTAGACCATCTCTTTGAGGAGCGGGAACCGAACCCGGGTTTATATCGCTTTCTAAAAACAGCTTTCAATTGGTTAGAACAAGAAAAGGACCCCGATATACTCACACGCATGGTTGAATGTAAAATGATGGCTGCTGGTGGCTATCGACCTATCTTACACGCGTGTGCTCAATGCGGGTCCGAAGAACGCCGTCCTGTTACCTTTAGCATTTATCAGGGCGGTTTTCTATGTGAAGCATGTAAACATACTGATTCCCGCTCGATTCCTTTATCTGATGCAACAATTCGCATTCTTCCTGTTCTGGTGAATCTTCCGATTGACCGACTCGGGGAAATTACGATCAAAGAAGAAACGAAGCAGCAGCTGGAAAGAGTCATACGATCGTTTCTGACTGAGCATGTGGATGTAAGGCTTAAATCGTGGGATATTCTTGAACAGATGCGTAAAGTCTGGACAGCTTCGGATGATTCTACTTTTTAATAGTCTGGAGCTAACTATCAATATTAACGATGCTGATTAAGAAAACTTTTCTCAGTATCCTTGACTTGACACCCCAGAGTATTTCTACTACATTTAAAGTTATAATCGAATGACCGTGCTACGAAGGAAAAGAGTACCTAGGAAGAGTTGCCAAAGCGAATCAGGGGTAGTGAAAGCCTGAACAACCAACCTAGCGAAGGGCAGTCTGGAGCACGGAACGGAATGAAGGCGGATAGTAACAACATCGTTGCTATCAATTAGGGTGGAACCGCGGGAGTAAGCCTCTCGTCCCTATGACGAAGATCCATGGTGATCTTGGTTATAGGGATGAGAGGCTTTTTTGCTTGTCCGCGAATCTTACGGAGGTGACCACGATAGATGAATTTTCAAGAAATCGTTAAGACACTACAAGACTTCTGGTCTGCGAAGGGATGCATTTTAAGCAATTCGTATGACGTGGAGAAAGGCGCAGGAACACTGAATCCGATGACCTTTTTACGCACACTAGGGCCTGAGCCGTGGAATGTGGCGTATGTAGAGCCTTCCCGTCGTCCCAATGATGGTCGTTACGGGAAGAATCCGAATCGTCTATACCAACATCATCAATTTCAAGTCATCATGAAACCAGCACCAAACGATATTCAGGAGATCTACCTCGAAAGCTTACAAGCCCTCGGAATTGATCCACGGCAACATGACATCCGATTTGTTGAGGACAACTGGGAAAACCCTACATTTGGTGCCGCAGGACTTGGTTGGGAAGTATGGCTGGACGGTATGGAGATCACGCAATTCACGTATTTTCAACAAGTAGGTGGTATTGAAACGAATCCTATTTCGGTAGAACTAACCTATGGATTGGAGCGTCTTGCTCTTTATATCCAAGAGAAAGAAAACGTATATGAGCTTGAGTATACGAATGGAGTCTTGTACGGAGACATCTTTAAGCATCCAGAATATGAACACTCCAAATACACATTTGAGATATCGGACGCAGACCTGCTGTTCCGTTTGTTCGATAGCTATGAAAAAGAGGCCCTTCGCATCTTAGAAGAAAATCTCGTTTTCCCTGCCTATGATTACATCTTAAAGTGCTCTCACACATTTAACTTGTTAGATGCTCGCGGTGTGATTAGTGTCACAGAGCGAGCGGGTTATATTGGTCGGGTGAGAAATATGGCTCGTCGTTGTGCGAAAGCCTTCATCGAAGAGCGTGAGAAGCTTGAATTCCCGTTATTAAAAACTTCTGGAGGTGAGCAAGATGAGTAAACAGGATTTCTTACTCGAAGTGGGTGTCGAAGAAATGCCAGCCCGCTATGTTTCTGAGTTGATTAGCCAATTAGAACAAAATACGCAGAAATGGTTTGAGAAACATCGAATTTCATTTGAGCAAGTGACTCCTTTTTCTACTCCGCGACGTCTTGCTGTTCTGGTCAGTGGAGTAGCGGATCGACAAGCAGATCTTCATGAAGAAGTAAAAGGTCCACCGGCTCGCATTGCGAAAACGCCAGAGGGTGAGTGGAGTAAAGCGGCAGAAGGATTTGCACGTAAAAATGGAGTCTCCATAGATCAGTTGGAACTTCGGGAATTAAAGGGTGAAAGCTATTTATTCGCCAATGTTCATCAACCGGGCAATGAAACCTTTGAGATTATATCCTCTGCTTTCCATGAAGCATTACAAGCGTTTCAACCGCCTAAGACGATGCGCTGGGATCAATATCGCTTTGTTCGCCCGGTGCGTTGGCTCGTGGCATTACTAGGTACACGAATGGCTCCCATCTCTTGGTCGGGTGTAACAGCGGGGAATCTGACCCGTGGACATCGATTTTTGGGAGAAGAAGTGGCGATTTCGGAGCCTGCTTCGTATGAAGATGTTCTACGTGGTGAATATGTGATCGTGAATGCGGAGGAACGCAAACAAGCGATCATTCAACAAATACGTTATCTGGAAGAAGAAAATAACTGGACGATTCCGATTCATGAGGGATTATTGGAAGAAGTCACGAATTTAGTGGAGTATCCAACAGCGTTATCTGGAACGTTTGATGAGGCATTTTTACAAGTACCTGATCCTGTGCTGATCATTACGATGCGAGAGCATCAGCGTTATTTCCCTGTGCAAGACCTAGAAGGAAAGCTCCTTCCAATCTTCATTACGATTCGAAATGGTGATCATCAGCATCTTGCACTAGTAGCAAAAGGTAACGAGAAAGTGTTATCAGCACGCCTAGCAGATGCTCGGTTCTTCTATGAAGAAGATTTAAAAACAGACCTATCCGCATTTCAAGCGAAACTAGAGCAGATTGTTTTCTTTGAAGGACTTGGCACTATGGCAGATCGAGTGCGCCGGATCCAAGGTATTGCTCAGCAGATCGGTCGATTATTACAGTTAGATGAGAAAATGCTACAAGATTTAGATCGCGCCGCATCTCTTTGTAAATTCGATCTAGCCACACAAATGATTGGAGAGCTACCTGAATTAGAAGGCTTTATGGGAAAAGTTTATGCACAAGCGGCAGGAGAGTCGCAAGAGGTCGCCGCCGTAATTGATGACCACCACAAGCCGCGTTTTGCTGGAGACGAGATGCCTGAGACTCTTCTCGGTACCATTCTCTCTGTAGCCGATAAAATGGACACCTTATGTGCAACGTTTGGGATCGGTATTCAACCAACTGGTTCTCAAGATCCGTATGGTTTGCGTCGTCGCGCAACGGGATTAATTCAACTCTTTTTAAGTGAGCATTTACGTGGAGTGGAGATGGTTGAAGTCATCCAGATCGTGGAACAAACACTGCGGCTTCATGATCTGATGAAGCTGTCGCCAGAACAATTCTCCCAGGAACTCTACCCATTTTTGATCCTTCGTTTCCGAAACATCTTACAAGATGTGGATTTACGCTATGATGTGGTAGAATCAATCGCCGAATCTGGATTTTCTCGTCCTGCTCTTGCTGTAGAGAGAGCACACGTCTTACAAGCGAAGCTGGATCGGGAGGAATTTAAGCTAGAAGTAGAAGGCTTTACTCGAGTAGCTAATTTAGCGGCGAAAGCAGATGATACACCTGTTCAACCAGATTTGTTAGTTGAAACGTCGGAAAAACAACTAGCAAAATCACTTGAACTTGCCAACGAAGCCTATCGTTCTGCCTATGAATCTGAAAATGCTTTGGGCATGTATGATGCCATCGCAGGTTTAACGCCCGAGATCCATCATTTCTTCGATCATGTAATGGTCATGGTTGAAGAGGAGCAGATTCGAAAAAATCGTCTAGCACTGCTTAGAGAAATTACCAATACAACTCGTACATTTGCAGCATTTGAACAAATCGTGTTTCCCTCTTAGAAAGTAAAATCAAAAACCCTCCAAGTGACGCCAATGCACATCACTTGGAGGGTTTTTGATTTTTATGTCTTAACAATGTATATTTATTTCTTTATAGCATGTCATTTCATGTAAATATTTAAAAATATTCTAAATAAAATTACTTTTAGCGAAATTGAATTATTAATAGACGGTTAAGTCGATATGATTCTGAGTAAAATATGATGTTTTTAATGACCAATATTCAAAAATATAAGACGAATCAACAAATAAACGTTGTAAAATGATGATATAAAAAAGAATCGTTCTTTATTATGACTTAAAAAATCAGTAATCAAAACAAATAAATAATTATAAATACTGTATTGTTTTTTTGTATGGATTGTATTATTCTTTACTAAAGCTAAATAGTCTTTCTACTATTCTCAGTTTAAAATACATTTAATATATTCAGGATATTCGGTTATTAAATTCATTGAATGTATTAACTGTATTAAATCTAATTTTATTTTTCTAACTTTATAGCAAAAGAGGAGGACTAGACATGTCCGTGAAAAAAGGTGTGTCGATCGCTACTGCTTCTATGCTGACTTTAAGTGTAGCAAGCGCAAGTGTATGGGCAACAAATAATGCTCCAGTTAAAAGTCTTGATCAACAAGAGGCATTACAAAAAATATCGAAAGATACAGGCTCCCAATTTTCTGTAGCTTGGGATTCAGAAACCAAAGCTCCTTCCTTTGTTAGAGGTAAAATTTCGAATAAAAAGTTAAAATCAAAAGAGGATGCCTTAGCTGTTTTAGAAGAGAATAAGGCACTATATCAAATCAAACAAGCATCGTCTGATCTAACATTGGACAAGCAGGGTTCAGATCAGTTTGGTAGCTTTTATAAATTTCAGCAAGTATATAAAGGGATTCCTGTATTCGGGCATCAATTAGTGGTCCATGGGGATCAGAAACAAATAAGCAATTCCGTAAGTGGTACATTTGATGCACAAGTATTCTCAAAAGAGATTGATACCCAAGCGAAGTTGACCGAAGCAAAAGCGATTGAGAAGGCAAAGGCGGCCAATGGTTTAACTGAAGTCGAAACATTTGATATCCAGAAAGCAAATCTATATATCTATGGGACCAGTGCAGGAAAACATACACTCGTTTATCGTGTCACCTTATCTACAATAGAAAAGAGCGAACTTTTCTATTCGGATATATTTGTCGATGCTCAGACAGGTGCGATTGTGGATCAGATTGATAAAGTTCACCATGCGGCGGCTGTAGGGAAGGGCAAGGGTGTCCTAAATGATAACAAATCCATAAACACAGACTCATACTCAGGTGGGTACTACTTACGTGATATCACGAAGCCTATGTACTCACAAAATGGTGGAGCGATCGAGACATATACAGCAAAAAATAAAATGGTGTCACCAGGCACACTTCTCACGGATTCAGATAATACATGGGTAGACCCAGCTGCAGTTGATGCCCATGTGTATGCTGGAAAGGTATATGACTACTACTACACAAAGCTAGGTCGTAACTCTTTTGACGATGAGGGTGGGACATTGAAATCTACCGTTCACTATAGAGAAAATTACGGTAACGCTGGTTGGACAGGAACACAGATGGTGTATGGAGATGGGGATGGTAGTGATAAATATGCATACCTCTCAGGAGCTTTAGATGTAGTGGGCCATGAAATAACGCACGGTGTTACAGAACGAACGGCAGACCTAGTATACGAAGGACAGTCAGGTGCTTTGAACGAATCATGGTCAGATGTATTTGGAAATCTTATTGAAAATAAATCAGATCCAGAATGGCTATGTGGTGAGGATATCATTACACCTAACATACCGGGGGATGCATTGCGCTCCATGTCGGATCCAAATAAGTACGGAGATCCTGATCATATGAGAGATTATGTGGACACGACTGAAGATCATGGCGGTGTACATACGAACTCTGGAATTCCGAACAAAGCATTTTATAATTTCGTAACGACTTCTGGTGTGACTCGTGATAATGCAGCAAAAGTATGGTACCGTGCTCTTTCACAATATCTAACTTCTAATTCCAAGTTTATCGATGCGCGTAATGCGACCATTCAAGCGGCAACCGATTTATTTGGAGAAGATTCGAAGGAAGTAACCGCTGTGACCAATGCATGGAGTAACGTTGGTGTGGGTGGTAGCAGCACGAATCCAGGTCCAGGTAGTGATCCATATGAATCAAACGATACTCGTGCGACAGCATATAAAATCAGCTCTGGTACTACCTACAATGGAAAAATTAGCTCTAAAACCGATGAGGATTGGTTCCAGCTTACAAAATCAAGCTCTGGAACGATTTCGGTAAGTTTGACGAACCTACCAGAGGATTATGACCTCTATCTCTATGACTCTTCTGGAACGCTACTCAAATCCTCTGAAGAGGGTGGGAAAACAAGTGAGTCGATCTCTTATCGAGGTGCGGCTAGAGGGACTTACTACGTGAAAGTAGTCGGCTATGAAGGAAAAAACAGTTCCACTGCCTATGCTTTAAAGGCTACTTATTAAAAAGTGTATCTACCTCTTATGCTTTTATAATGTAAGAGGTAGCGTATGACTTACACTACAATAAGCCCCTTGCTTCTCCAGTATCACTGGTGTGAAGCAAGGGGCTTATTTTTTCCTTACCCGCTTTTTAATGCATGTAGTGCATCCATCATATTTCGTAGATGTGGTTCAGATTGGGGTATCGCAATAGAGATCGGCGTTTCTGGATTTACAGTTTCGGCAAAGGTTAATAACTCTCCGTAAGAAGAAGTTGGGAAGGAGATGTGTGTTGTTTCTCTTGTATCGCCCCAACTCATTGCATAAGAAAGTTGGATGAAGGCCACATGTGGTTGGATTTTCTCATAAAATTCAAGCCAGTTTGGGGAAGCATACAGGATTTCTTTCTCTGTAGCTCCAGCAAACATACTTCTTGAACGATGCATGTATGTTAGTAAATGAGAGGTGATTCGGGCATTAGCTGTATCAAAGCATAACTTTACTCCTGTTTTTTCTACTATTTTCAGGAGATGGTTCGGTGTACGAAGTGCTGGATAAAGCTCAGAATGTCCTGGTTCAAAATACCCCTCATCACCCATCGGTGCATTTTCTAGAAGGAGTTCAATTTGATGTTGGTCTGCATGTTTCTTTAACTCTGTTAATTGATCGATAATACGTTGTACATACTCCGTCTTATAATCTTGTAGCGCATAGAAATCAGTTGGACGGGCATCTAAATACTCAAAGATGGTACCTAGGGCTACTTTGGTTCCATGAACGATTAAAAACGTAGGAGAAGAGGTAGTAGCATGTATAATGTGAAACCACTCTAACCATTCTGATAGAGAGAATTCTGTGTCTCCTAAAGTTAGGCTTTTAGGAGCACGATAAGCAATTGGCTTAATTCGAGCCAGTTGCAACAGGCTTTGGAATTCCTGAGTGGTACATATCTCATTGGGAAGTTGTAGCATCATTTGCTCAAAGCCAAATTGTATACTACGGCGCAAGCCAGATAAATCTAATTCAGTATTGATTGCAAGAGAATTTGATAATAACATGTTGTCTGCCTCCAAGTATCGTGAACTCACCTTCACATTGTATAAAAATCGTTGCGGGTTGGCTAGGATACATACAAAATATAAGTTTTCGGTTTTTATTTAAGAGTTTCTATTTGGGAACTCTTATTGGAAAATGAAAATATATAGTATATACTTTATAAGGTAATTACTATAAAAGTATAACACATTTCACAAGTCCTTACCCGCTGGAGGTGCACAAACATCGAGCTGACGAAGCGCCAGGAGAAAATACTGGAAATCGTAAAAAGTGAAGGTCCCATTACAGGTGAACAAATTGCGGACCAACTACATCTGACTCGTGCCACACTACGCCCGGATTTAGCTATTTTGACCATGTCTGGCTTTTTAGATGCGAGACCACGAGTTGGTTATTTTTATTCTGGCAAGACTGCCAACCAACTAATGGGGGAACATATTCGTAATTTACATGTTAAAGATTACAAGTCTATGCCTGTTGTTATAACAGAGGCAACCTCTGTGTATGATGCGATTTGCACAATGTTTTTAGAGGATGTAGGTACGATCTTTGTGATTAAAAAAGAAGGTTATCTCATTGGTGTTGTATCGCGTAAGGATTTATTACAAACCGCTATGGGTAAACAAGATCTAAGTTCGATTCCTGTAGGAGTTGTGATGTCAAGAATGCCGAATCTGATCACTTGTACACCAGACGATACACTTCACTATGCCGCACAACAAATGATGAGACACCAAGTTGATTCGCTTCCTGTTGTCCGTCCTTTTCAAGGAGACACTAGGCACTTTGAGGTGATCGGACGTATTAGTAAAACGACTTTAGCGAAGGCATTTGTCGAACTCGGGCAACACATTTCTGTATAGAGGAGGAACCATCATACTACTATCTAATCATGCCGTGGTTTATGTAATTTCAGACTCTGTTGGTGAGACAGCCGAGTTTGTAGTGAGAGCTGCGGTCAGCCAGTTTGAATACACACATCTAGAGATCCGTCGTGTTCCCTATGTGATGGATCGAGAAACGATACTGGAGACTGTGCAGGCTGCTAAAGAAGAGAAAGCATTAATTGCTTTTACGTTAGTTTTACCCGAAATGCAACATTTCCTTACAGAAGAAGCGATCAAAGCGGAAGTTCCTTATGTAGATATTATGGGACCGATGATGGATGGACTCTCCAAGTTGATTCAGAGTGAGCCGAAACGAAAACCAGGACTCATTCACAAATTAGATGAGGAATACTTCCGTAAAGTAGAAGCGATCGAGTTTGCTGTAAAATATGATGATGGTCGGGACCCTAGGGGTTTACTGCGAGCAGATGTCGTATTAATCGGTGTATCTCGTACTTCTAAAACCCCATTATCGATGTATTTGGCTCACAAACGACTCAAAGTGGCAAATGTACCACTTGTTCCTGAAGTGGAGCCACCAGACGAATTATATCTAATTCCATCGGAGCGCTGTGTGGGACTGATTATTGATCCAAGTCAATTAAATAATATACGTAAAGAACGTCTAAAAGCCTTAGGTCTTACATCAGGAGCGAATTATGCGAGTGAGACCCGTATTCTAGAAGAGCTCGAATATGCGGAAAGAATTATTCGTAGAGTAGGTTGTCCACGTATTGACGTGACGAATAAAGCAGTAGAAGAGACTGCGAATATTATTCTAGATATGAAAAAGGGAGGCTACACCAGATGAGTCGAAAATGGGTGTATTTATTTCATGAGGGATCAGCTAAACAGAAATCTTTACTTGGTGGAAAGGGAGCGAACCTAGCAGAAATGACGAACGCGGGGCTCCCCGTTCCTCCTGGTTTTACCATTACCACAGAGGCATGCAACCAGTATTATCAGGATGGAAGAGTAATTAGCGATGAGATTATCGAGCAGATGAAGAAGTCCTTAAACGTATTAGAAGAGAAAACAGGGAAGCAGTTTGGCAATCCTGACAACCCGCTCTTGGTTTCGGTTCGCTCGGGGGCAGTATTTTCTATGCCGGGGATGATGGATACTGTGCTGAATCTAGGCCTTAATGACGAAACAGTATCAGGATTGGCAAGGTTAACAAATAATCCAAGATTTGCCTATGATTCATACCGTCGCTTTATCCAGATGTTTGGTGATGTAGTGATGGGCGTGGAACATTACCATTTTGAAAAGATCATCCAAGCAAAGAAAGCACAACGTGGTGTGAAAAGTGATCCTGAGTTAACTGCTGAAGATTGGCAGGATGTGATTACGAAGTTTAAAGCAGTTATCTTTCAGCAGACCCAAACGGCGTTTTCAGAGTCTCCTATAGAGCAATTGCTTCAAGCGGTTACGGCAGTATTTCGTTCGTGGCATAATCATCGGGCTAAAATTTATCGTAATATCCATAAGATTCCGGATCATCTAGGAACAGCAGTAAATGTGCAACTAATGGTATTTGGAAATATGGGTGATGATTGTGGGACGGGGGTAGCTTTTACTCGAAACCCTTCTACAGGAGAAAATTACTTATACGGTGAATTTTTGCTTAATGCACAGGGGGAAGATGTGGTTGCGGGAGTACGTACACCTGAACCGATTGCCCAGTTAGCAGAGAAAATGCCAGATATTTTTGAGCAGTTCCAGCAAATTGCGCAGAAGTTAGAACTTCATTATCTAGATATGCAGGATATTGAATTTACGGTAGAACGGGGAACATTATATATCCTTCAGACCCGAAACGGGAAGCGTACAGCAGAAGCAGCAGTGAAAATTGCGGTAGATATGGTAGGAGAATCTTTCATTAATAAAGAAGAGGCGATATTACGCATTGACCCAGATCAATTGGATCAGCTTCTTCACCCACGATTAGATCCAGATGCAAAGTTAGAAGTGGTTACAAAGGGTCTACCTGCCTCCCCGGGGGCTGCCTCGGGTGAAATCGTCTTTCATGCGGATGATGCAGAAAAATTAGCAGGTAAAGGCAAAGCGGTTATTTTGGTACGTCCTGAAACGACACCAGAAGATATCCATGGAATCTTAGCAGCGAAAGGAATTTTGACCAGTCGAGGTGGGATGACTTCTCATGCAGCCGTAGTCGCACGTGGTATGGGGAAAGCATGTATCTGTGGTTGTGAGCAGTTGAAGATTGATTTGCGTTCGAAAGAGGTAAAAGTAGGAGGATACGTTTTCCATGAAGGTGACTTGATCACGATTGATGGAAGTACGGGCCGTGTCATCCAGGGAAAAGTCCCGCTCATTGATCCTGTTTTATCTCCAGAGTTTACAGAACTGCTTAGCTGGGCGGACGAGATTCGGAAGATGAAAGTACGAACAAATGCAGACAACCCAGAAGACTCTCGTAAAGCGAGGGAGTTTGGTGCAGAAGGAATCGGCTTATGCCGTACGGAGCATATGTTTATGGAGTTAAACCGAATCCCGATTGTACAGAAAATGATCTTGGCAGAGACTGGGGATGAACGGAATGAAGCGTTAGCTGAGTTGCTCCCCATGCAAAGAGAGGATTTTGTGGGTATTTTGGAAGCGATGGATGGCTTGCCAGTCAATATCCGTTTACTGGACCCACCTCTACACGAATTTCTGCCTAATTTAGAAGAGTTACTCGTAGAGTTAACCAAGTTACAAATGACACCAGATGCAGATCGGTTAGAGATGATTCGCAAAGAAGCGTTGATTCGCAAAGTACGAGCTCTGCAAGAGTTTAATCCGATGTTGGGGCATCGCGGTTGTCGTCTCGGGCTAATTTATCCTGAGATCTATGCGATGCAAACACAAGCTATTTTCGAGGCTGCCATAGATTGTTTACAGAGAAACGTCCCAGTGGAAATTGAAATTATGATTCCACTAGTAGGTCATGTTAAGGAGTTAACCGAGATGAGACGTCTTGTTGAACAAATCGGCTCGGAGATTGAAAAATCTTCTGGATTGAAGATTCCGTATACAGTGGGAACGATGATTGAAGTGCCTCGTGCAGCACTCACGGCGGATCAGATAGCGGAAGAAGCGGACTTTTTCTCTTTTGGAACGAATGATTTAACTCAAACCACATTCGGATTCAGCAGGGATGATGCAGAAGGGAAATTCCTACACGCATATGTAGATAATAAAATTCTTCCTGAAAATCCATTTGTTTCGATTGATCTAGATGGTGTCGGTAAATTAATTGAGATGGGTGTTACCCTAGGTAGAGAGAAGAAAGCCGATTTAAAAACAGGAATCTGTGGAGAGCATGGTGGTGAAAAGAGGTCAATCGAATTTTGTCACAAAATAGGGCTAGATTATGTAAGTTGTTCTCCGTTTCGTGTACCGTTAGCTCGATTAAGTGCGGCACAAGCAGTAATTAAGCAAGAAAATAAGTGAAAAACAGCTCATAAAAAAATTCGGCATGAATACCCGGTTGACCTCGGGTATTTTTTTATTACAATGGTTCTAAGATATAGTGTAAAGCTTTTTCTAATATTGAGGATTGGAGCATTTTCTTTTTATGTCATTTTATATATAATTGGAAGAATGTAGAGATCTCATATGTGGGAAGGAGAAGGCTTATTTTTTGTAGAATTAAGGTGATATGTCTCCTTTGTCACGTAGGTATGACGAAATTCTTCTTGAAGAAAATATTACCATGTGAAATAGACACATTATGATGAAGGACTTTTTTGCTGAATGGCGAATAAGTACCAGATGTGTATAGAGGACATATTTCACTACAAAAGTCTGCCAGTAGAAAGCAGTGGTGGGGATGGGGCGTAGAATTCCAGATGAAGTTATCAATCAAGTCCGCAGACACTTCGACATCGTAGATGTAGTGGGGAAATATGTTCAGTTAAAAAAAAGTGGGCGTAATTATTTTGGATTATGTCCTTTTCACTCGGAGAAGACCCCTTCTTTCTCGGTAGCTGCTGATAAACAAATTTATCATTGTTTTGGCTGTGGTGCGGGTGGGGATTCGATTAAGTTTGTCATGGACGTAGAGCACTTAACTTTTTTGGAAGTTGTAGAACGACTCGCTGAAGAAGCAGGGATTTCTCTGCCTAATGAAGTAAGAGAACTTACACCTGAAGAAATGGAACGGGCTACGTTATACAAAATTCTTGATCTATCCGCCAAGCTGTATCATCATGTATTGATGAACACCCCTCAAGGAAATGATGGAAAGGCTTATCTAGCGCGAAGGAGAGTTAATCCAGAGACTGCACAAGCATTTCAATTAGGATTTGCACCTAGGTCTTATGACTTTTTATTATCCTTTCTTACTAAACGTGGTTATGCAACTTCCTTAATTGAAAAGGCGGGTCTCATTAAAAAGAACGATTCTCAAGGAACTTATCGGGATCGCTTTTATGGACGATTAATGTTTCCGATTCACGATTCCAAGGGGCGTGTGATCGCATTTGGTGCGAGAAGTTTTGAAGAGAGTGAGCAAGCCAAATACTTAAATAGTCCGGAGACTGGATTGTTTCATAAGCGAAAGCAACTTTATAATCTTTATCGTGCAAAGTCTTCTATCCGTAAAGAACAAAATATCGTTCTTGCCGAAGGTTATATGGATGTCATCATGATGTGGCAAGAAGGTGTTCATACAGGGGTTGCAACACTAGGGACGGCGCTCAGCGAAGATCAAGTAAACGTGATCAAGCAACATACGAAGAGTGTTATAATTTGCTATGATTCTGACAATGCGGGCCAAAATGCCGCTTTGAAAGCGCTAGAGTTGATGAGACCCCATGAATTGATGGTGAAAGTAGCGCCACTTCCAATCGGCTTTGATCCAGATGATTACATTCGTCGATTTGGGGGAAATTCTTTTCAGAAGGAAATGATCGCAGGTGCTGTTTCCTCTATTTCCTTTCAATTAGAACGGGCGAAAAAGGATTTCAGGCTTCAAGATGAGGTAGAACGCCTTACGTATATTCGAAAAGCAGTTGAAATGATTTCTGATTTGCCCATCGCAATTGAACAAGATCACTATTTGAGAAAACTAGCTGAAGAATTTCAGATCTCAATGGAAGCTTTAAAAGAGGAACAAAGGCATATCAGATTTCGAAAGAAAAAGCAAGCCTGGGGGGATAAAGAGGCAGGGAAGTGGAATAATGGGTACAAAGAAGATTCAAGAATGGTATCCAGAAAGTTGCGTTCCTATCATCCAATCGAACGCGCAGAGATGCACTTACTCGCACATATGATGCGGGATCGCTCTGTTTGTGATTGGGTACAGGATCATTTAGGAGCGGATTTTCAGACTGAGGTCCATACGGCATTAGTAGCGCACTTGTATTCGTATTATGCAGAAGGTCATCCAGCAGAACTAGGGCAGTTTTTGCACAGTCTTAAGGAACCTTCCTTTATTCATAAAGCGACGGAAATTGCGATGATGGATGTCCCCGAAGAAGTATCAGAAGAAGCTCTGAAAGATTATATAAATCAAGTAAAGCAAGTTCCATTGGAACGTGAATGGAATAAAAACCAAAAGCTCGTGAAGCAAATCGAACGTGCTGGAGAGCCTATGAAAGCCGCCCAGCTGGGACTGGAGTTAATTGAACAGCTGAGACAAAAGAAAAAAATGCGGTAATCATGCGATCCAGGAAGGAGGAAACCTACTTTGGCGAAAGAACAAAATGTCGATACAGAATTAGAATTTACTCTTGAACAATTAAAAAGCCAACTTACAGAGTTAGGGAAAAAACAGGGTTTTTTAAGCTATAAGACCATTATGGAGAAATTATCTAGTTACGAACAAGATTCGCAACAGGTAGATGAGTTCTTTGAAACACTAAATGAGCAAGGGATTGATGTAATTAACGAAGGTCAAGATGATGAAGATCCCTTTAAATTTAATGCTTCAAATAATACGGAGGATCCATATGTCGATGATCTGAGTGTCCCACCAGGGGTTAAGATCAATGATCCTGTTCGCATGTACTTAAAAGAGATTGGTCGTGTCCCTCTCTTATCCGCTGAAGAGGAAGTCAAGCTTGCCACTCGTATAGAAGAGGGCGATGAAGAGGCAAAACGCCGTCTTGCAGAAGCGAACTTACGCTTAGTTGTGAGTATTGCGAAAAGATATGTTGGACGCGGGATGCTCTTTCTTGATTTAATCCAAGAAGGAAACATGGGATTGATAAAAGCTGTTGAGAAATTTGACTACCGGAAGGGGTTCAAATTTAGTACTTACGCAACATGGTGGATCCGTCAAGCGATTACACGTGCTATTGCGGACCAAGCACGTACCATTCGGATTCCTGTGCATATGGTGGAGACCATTAATAAATTGATACGTGTCAATCGCCAGTTGCTTCAAGAATTAGGTCGCGAGCCTTCTCCAGAAGAGATTGCAAACGAGATGGGACTTACTCCAGAGAAAGTCCGTGAGATTCAAAAAATTGCTCAAGAGCCAGTATCGCTGGAAACACCGATTGGGGAAGAAGACGACTCGCACTTAGGCGACTTTATCCCTGATGATGATGCACAAGCACCTGCAGAGGCGGCAGCCTATGAGTTGCTAAAAGAACAATTAAAAGATGTACTAGATACTCTTTCTGAGAGAGAAGAGAATGTACTTCGACTTCGGTTTGGTCTTGATGATGGAAGAACTCGCACACTAGAAGAGGTTGGTAAGGTTTTTGGTGTTACTCGTGAACGAATTCGTCAGATTGAAGCAAAGGCATTACGCAAGCTTCGCCACCCAAGCAGAAGCAAGCGTTTGAAGGATTTCCTAGAATAAAGATTCCGTCTCTTTTTGTGAATTTCAGGTAAATAGCGCCCTTCGGGGTGCTTTTTATTTGGATTGATCTAATTTTATCTTTTTTCATTCCCCAATGCAAATCGGAATCCAGCCCAAAATAAGAAGATATGCCAATAATATTGAAAATTATTGAAGTAAACAAACTTATCTGGCTATAATGGATTTGAAAGCGCATACAATTCGTTGCTGGAGGGGACAACATGAACTATGATTTAACAGCAGAACAACTTATGATCCGCAATATGATGCGTGACTTTGCGGATGGCGAGGTAGCACCAGAAGCAGATGAGCGAGATCGAAATAAGGAGTTCCCGCTCGAGATTATGAAGAAGCTAGGAAAGCTAGGGATGATGGGACTCCCATTTGAAGAAGAGTACGGAGGTGCAGGTGCAGATACGATTTCGTTTGCTATCGCAGTGGAGGAATTAAGTCGGGTATGTGCTTCTACAGGCATTACTTATTCGGCCCACATCTCTCTAGGCGGTGCTCCGTTGTCGCTATTTGGGACTAAGGAACAAAAAAAGGAATTCCTCGTACCGATTTGTGAAGGGAAGTCCTTAGGAGCATTTGGATTAACAGAGCCGGGTGCAGGTTCCGATGCAGGGGGAACGATGACAAAAGGAATTCGCCTCGATAGTGGTTGGAGCATCACAGGTTCAAAATGCTTTATTACCAATGCAAGTTATGCGAAGTTTGTAGCTCTTACTGCTAAGACAGAGACAACAGGTTCTTCGAAAGAGATTACTGCGTTTATTGTACCGACGGATGCACCTGGATTTGAAGTGATAAGCAACTATCATAAGATGGGATTGCATAGTTCCAATACAACCGAATTGGTTTTAGATCATGTAGAGATAGCGGAGGGTGCTGTGCTTGGAAAAATAGGAGAAGGCTTTAAACAATTCTTGGTAACTTTGGATGGAGGCAGGATCGGCATTGGTGCTATGGCAGTTGGCATTGCTCAAGGTGCCTATGAACTGGCGCTCAAATATGCAAAAGAGCGTATGCAGTTTGGCAGATCGCTTTCAAAGTTTCAAGTGATTCAACACAAGTTGGCAGATATGGCGATGGAGATCGAGTTAGCAAGGACATATGTGTATAAGGCAGCATGGCTGAAGGATCAAAATAGGAAGTATACGACAGAGGCTTCTATATGTAAGCTATACGCATCAGAGATGGCGATGCGAGTCTGCTCTCAAGCTGTTCAGATTCACGGAGGCTGGGGTTATATGCACGATTATAAAGTAGAGAGAATGTTCCGAGACTGCAAATTAGCTGAGATCGGAGAAGGAACGTCTGAAATACAGCGTAATATTATTTCTAGGGAGATCGGTTGTTAGACGTGGAGTATACTTTCTTGTTTATATTTATCGAGCGATCGTTCGATCAGTTCTATTTCCATCAGTCTGGATAAAAAATAATCTGTTATAATCCTTGTGATATCGCTTCCTGTATAATAAATGGGAGACGATATCATTTTTTATTTGATTTTATGAAAAGAGGAGTAGCTAACTTGAGTAAAACCCCCATCCTAAAAGATTTTCCTCATTCATTTGAGACGGAGCGATTAATTATCCGTGCTCCGTTGCCTGGTGACGGTTATGAGATCTGTGAAGCCATGATGGAGACATTGGATATCCTTCAACTTTGGATGCCTTGGGCACAGAAAAAACCAACAGAAGACGCAGTGGAAGCAAGTGTGAGAAAAGCGCACTGTGAGTTTCTAGAAAGAACGGATTTTCGCTTTCACCTATATGAAAAGGATACAAAGATTTTTGTGGGGAGTAGTGGATTACATCAGGTGAATTGGCAGATTCCCAAATTTGAAATTGGATACTGGTGTAGAAAAAGCTTTATGGGAAAAGGGTACATAACAGAATCGGTAAGAGGTTTAACCGTATTTGCTTTTCAAGTTTTTCATGCTAATCGAATTGAGATTCGTTGTGAAGAGCGCAATATGAAAAGTCGAAAAGTGGCGGAGAGACTTAACTATCAGTTAGAGGGCGTTTTACGGGATGCTAGTATGAATATGCAGGGGAACCTCACAAATCAGTGTATATACAGTATGATAGCTGATGATTTTCGCAAGCTTTCATTGCGCAAAAGCGATTGAGCGTCAATGTAAACGCTTGCATAAATAGATTTCTACATTGTAAACTGAAGGAGTAGTTGTAAATTTCCGATTAAAGGAGAGATTCAGATGACATCTAATGTACATAAAGACCATCTGCCTATTATCGATGTTGATTATTTGGAGATTTACGCTGGAAACGCAAAGCAAACTGCCTACTTTTTCTGTCAGACTTTTGGTTTCCGTTTTGTTGCGTATAGAGGACTTGAGACAGGAAGCCGTGATAAAGTATCGTACCTATTAGAGCAAGGAAATATCCGCCTACTGATAAGTGGAGCATACCTTCCTGAGCATGAGATTACGAAGTTTGTGAACCTTCATGGTGATGGAGTTAAAGATATTGCATTTAGTGTAGAAGACGCTGAACTTGCCTTTGAAGAAGCTGTCAAACGTGGAGCGCTTGCTATTCAGTCACCAACGATTGAAGAAGATGACTTCGGGGTTGTGAAACGTGCCATTATTGGAACATATGGCGATGCGGTTCATTCACTAGTTGAACGGAAACAGTATAAAGGAGTCTTTGCACCAGGCTTTGTAGAAGCACCGATGCAGATCCCAAGCAATCCGGCTGACTTAGTAGCTCTCGACCACGTAGTTGGAAACGTAGAAAGTATGGAAGAATGGGTTTCTTACTACGAGCAAGTGCTTGGTTTTAAGCAAATGATTCACTTTGATGATGACGATATCAGCACTGAATACTCTGCACTTATGTCGAAAGTGATGACAAGTGGAACAGGTCGCATTAAATTTCCGATCAATGAACCAGCGAACGGAAAACGCAAGTCTCAAATTCAGGAATATTTAGATTTTTATCGGGGTGCAGGCGTGCAGCATGTTGCGCTCATTACGAATGATATCGTGCATACGGTGGAAGCATTGCGCAAAAATGGAGTGGAGTTTCTCGATACCCCAGGTTCCTACTATGATGAATTAACGGAGCGGGTAGGAGAAATTGATGAGCCACTTGATGAATTACGCCGTCTTAGTATCTTGGTAGACCGTGATGACGAGGGTTATCTATTGCAAATCTTTACGAAGCCTCTAGTTGACCGTCCAACCTTATTTTTCGAGATTATTCAACGGAAAGGTGCCCGTGGTTTTGGGGAAGGGAACTTTAAAGCATTGTTTGAAGCGATTGAACGTGAGCAAGAGCGTCGTGGAAATTTATAGGACTATGTCTGGAAAACAGACTCTCAGTAGTGGGGTCTGTTTTTTTATGTATAAACTTTATAAAGATGGGTCACTCTAAGCAGAAATATGCCAAAGTTTGAGGTGACCCATCTTTATGAAGTTTACCAATCAGAAGACTTTTTCTGTTAGTATTTCTGCGATTCTGGTTGTTTTTGCGATGAGTAGTACGTTTCTAAAGTTCCATCCAAGCACAACAGAGTCAAAAGCAAATGAAGCCGTAGTTGATCGCCCACATTACCAAATAGAGGCTACCTATGATGACCAAAATCAAGTAGTGAAAGGGAAAATGAAGGTTGATCTACCAGAGTCGCGAACGGAGCCTCAGAAAGAAGTTTATTTTCACCTATATCCAAATGTCTTTCAAAATTGGAAGTACAACAAAGAATCGAAACCACAAAAACCTGGTTTCATTAAGATACAAAATGTAAAAGTAGATGGAAATGCGGTCAAGCAAGAGGTGCGAAATGAGATCATGAAAGTCTCCTTGCCTCAGGAGTTGGGGAAAGGGAAGTCTGCACGGATTGAGATGGATTACACCTTGCAACTACCAAAAGGGGGAACGAGGCTTAATACCTTTAAACATACAGCCTTCCTAGCGCAATGGTACCCGATGCTGTCTGTGAAAGACAAAGAAGGATGGCATAATGAACCTTATACAACAGTTGGCGACCCTTTTTATACGAACATGTCCGACTTTGACGTTACGTTCCATGTTCCAGAGGGATATCAAGTAATCTCTACTGCCAAGGATCCGATCACAAAGAAGGGCGGCGAAATAAAGCTGACGCAACATCAAGTTCGCGATTTTGCCGCTGTTATTACAAAGGATTACCAAGTGGTTCAAGGGAAATCAGGGAATATTCAAGTGAATTTGTGGTATCTAGCAGGTATGGACGATGTCAAAGAAGAGCTACATAAAGCAGCAGTCGATGGAATGAAGTTTTTTGGCGAGCGATTTGGTTCGTATCCATATGAGGAAATCGATGTGGTTCTCGGTGAAACGGGTTACGGGATCGCGGGGATGGAGTATCCGGGATTGGTAACCTCTGTGCCCAAAGCTCCGAGTCTAAAAGGAGAAGTGCCTGCTGTAAATGTGGTGGCACATGAGCTAGCACATCAGTGGTGGTACGGCGTGGTGGGAAATAATCAGGCCAAAGAACCGTGGTTAGATGAGGGGTTAACTAGCTTCTCTGAATTCCTCTATATGAAAAAGCAGAAAGGCGAAAATGGAGACGAATGGTTGAAAAAAGTGGTGACACGTACGAATCAGATTCACGATTCCCTACACGTTCATAGTGCACAGAAGCTTTATGATTACCCTGATGAAGTCTATGGATTGATGGTCTATCTTCGTCCAACCGCGATGATGTTTGATCTTGTTGGGCAGATTGGTGAAGACAAAGTGATGAAGATTATGAGCACGTACTACCAGAAATTCCAATATCGAACTGCTACAACCAAGGATTTCATTCAAGTTGCTAATGAGGTATCAGGAAAGAATTTAACATCTTTCTTTGATCAGTGGTTGTACTTTAAAGCAAATGACTCAAAAAACAAAAAGTCTGCTTCGTGATGAAGCAGATTTTTTGGCGACTACAGAAATGTACGGCCTAATTGACTAGCGAAGTCGGGATCTATATATACACTCCGTTCGTTATTCGCATTGACAGAGAAATCACCTACTGGATCAGCTCCCCCGAGACTGACGGAGTTATTGCAAGGGTTGACTTGAACCGAATTGCCGAGGTTTACTGTGCCCGTACTACTAACCGCAACAATCCTTACATTGAACAGATTATTACACGTTGGCATATGGAACGTCTCCTTTCAAAATCCTGTTTACGTATTCATATGAACAACGCCTAGAAAAGGTACATCGATCTGATAACTTGCGTTATAATAGATCCATTCATAAAAGAAACAGACGAAGTGTAATAGGAGTGACTTGGTAACGTGGAAGCAGGAAATTTACATACGAGTAAACCAGTTCACCTTTCCGAACGACTGGCGCAAATTGCTTCATGGATCCTTCCGCAGAGTAGAGTGGCGGATATAGGTGGAGACCATGGTTGGCTCTTGCTAGCGGTTGCGCAGAAAGGTCTTCTGGGACAAGGAATTATAGGAGAAGTGAACAGAGGCCCATTTGAAAATGCAGCAGGGCGGATTCAAGCATATGGATTGGGTCAACAAATCGATGTTCGATTAGGCGATGGATTGTCTGTATTACGAGACGGGGAAGTGGATCAAGTTGTGATTGCAGGGATGGGAGGAGCTTTGATTACCTCGATCTTAGATGCGGGAAAATCAAAGCTGACATCTGTAAAGAGACTTGTTTTACAACCGAATATAGGAGGACATCGGGTCAGGCAGTGGCTAGTGGCCAATCAGTGGAAATTGGTTCATGAAGAGATCATATACGATGCGGAGATTTACTATGAGATGATCGTGGCAGAGCGAGGAAGCGAAGATATATACGGAAATCCACCGATTCCAAGGCTGATCCTAGAACGAATTGGACCACTTTTATGGCAAAATCGTGATCCCCTTTTGCTAGCAAAGATGCAAGAAGAGTTAACGCAGATGAAAAAGGTTTACGGGCAATTGTCAAAAGGACAGTCTAAGCAAGCAACCTTGCGTCGCGAGGAGCTAGAAAAAGAGATGGAAATATGGGAGCAGGTGATGAATTGGCTATCCGAGGAGCAGAATTAATTAGTTGGATGGAGACGTTTGCGAGTCCTACGTTAGCAGTAGAAAATGATCGTATTGGCTTACAAGTAGGATCGATTAACGCTGAGGTAGAAGGTGTCTTAGTTACGCTTGATGTTACGGAAGAGGTAGTCGATGAGGCAATCAAGCAAGGTGCCAATTGGATTGTGGGTCACCATGCTATTATCTATCAACCAGTAAAACAGATTCGCACAGACTCTCCAGCAGGGCGCTTACTACAAAAATGTCTGAAGCATGATATCCAAGTATATATCGCACACACAAACTTAGATGCTGCGGAAGAAGGCGTGAATACGGTTCTGGCAGAAAAGCTCGGATTACAAGGATGTCGTACTTTCGTCCACCATAAACAAGACCGGCTTAAGAAATTAGTCGTATTTGTCCCTGAGTCACATGTAGGTGAAGTGGAACACGCTTTAGGCGAAGCGGGAGCAGGCTGTGTTGGGAATTATAGTCACTGTTCGTTTCAAACAACAGGAACAGGCACGTTTCTTCCACAGAGTGGTGCTAAGCCATACATCGGAGAACAAGGCGTTTTGGAACGAGTGGCTGAAGTTCGTTTAGAAACCATTTTCCCAGAGAGTAAACAACGCACAATTCTGTCTGAAATGCATCAGGCGCATCCGTATGAAGAAGTGGCTTACGATTTATATACCCTTGATTCACCGGGGAATCCCATTGGGATGGGGAAGATAGGGAGCTTGCCTGAACAAATGACACTACAAGCATTTATTGATTTGGTAAAAAGCGCTTACCACGTTCCTCATTTGCGATTTGTAGGCGACCCCAATCGCAAGATCAAAAAAGTAGCTTTGTTAGGTGGAGCAGGTTCTCGTTATATGAGAGATGCTGTTTCGCAAGGAGCAGATGTATATCTAACAGGTGATATCGATTTTCATACTGCACAAGATGCGCTTACTGAAGGGATTACATTGGTTGATCCAGGGCATCATATCGAATATGTCACGATGCAACGAGTCGTGGATTGCTTGTATGGGGCATTTGGGAGCCAGATCGCGATCCAACTTTCACAAATCGATACGAACCCATTTTCTTTCCGGTAGAGGACTGGAAAGACCTCTTGCATAATTGAAAGAAATGGATATATAATTAACTATTGTTCTCTGGAAAGTAAACAGGACAATCGCTGGTGGAGTACCGCAAGGTCCCACGGGAGGAAAGTCCGAGCTCCGTAGGGCAAGATGCCAGTTAACGGCTGGTGGGGGCAACCCTAAGGCTAGTGCCACAGAAATGTTAGACCGCCGATGGAGGTATATCCTCACAGGTAAGGATGCAACGGTGCGGTAAGAGCGCACCAGCAACATGGAGACATGTTGGCTAGGTAAACCCCATCTGGAGCAAGACCTGATAGGAGATCAACACATTACGTGTAGCTGTTGCCCGCAGTGATTTCGGGTAGGTCGCTTGAGCCTACTAGCGATGGTAGGCCTAGACAGATGATTGTCACTCCAACAGTGGGAGATGTTACAAGCCATCGATTACCACTAGGAGAACAGAACTCGGCTTATTGTTTGCTTTCCAATATGAGCTTGTAAACTTTATAATTGAACCCCATTGATAATGGGACGGTTATGGAAAACGGTTTAGGGATTCTCCCTGAGCCGTTTTTCGCGTTATGCATTTCTTATCTGTATATCTCACACTAGTTGAACACAATCTACTATTAGTGACGTTGGAACCAAAGGAGAATGTACAGATGATGGATTTATTAAAAGAATTGACTGAAGCACGAGGTGTGTCTGGTTACGAGCAGGAAGTTCGGCGCATTATGGAGCGAGAGCTTCGTCAGATGAAATCGAAGGTTGAGCTAAAGACTGACAATACAGGAAGTATATTTGGTGAAAAACAAGGGGTTTCTGGTGGACCACGGATTTTATTAGCTGGCCATCTAGACGAAGTAGGGTTTATGGTGTCTGAGATTACCAGTAGTGGTTACTTGCGATTTGTTCCGCTAGGTGGTTGGTGGAGTCAAGTTCTACTGGCACAACGTGTGCAGATCGTCACAGAAAAACGAACTTTTACGGGTGTCATTGGATCGAAAGCACCTCATGTACTAACGCCAGAAGAACGAAATAAAGTATATCCTATGCGAGAGATGTTTATCGATGTTGGGGCTCATAGTGACGAGCAACTAAAAGAATGGGGAATTAAGGTGGGAGATCCCATCATTCCAATCTGTCCGTTTGAAATCCTTCCCGACGACGATACCATTTTGGCGAAAGCATTGGATAATCGGATGGGATGCTATGTTGCTTTGGAAGTATTGCGACAAATTGAGCAAGAGTCTCATCCTAACACAGTATTAGCAGGCGCTACTGTTCAGGAAGAAGTCGGATTGCGTGGTGCTACCACAGCTCCTTTTGCCTTGGAGCCAGATGTGGCATTCGCCATTGATGTAGGGATCGCCCAAGATGGTCCTGGTATGGAGAGCTTAACGAAAGCGAAAATGGGTAAAGGTCCTGTCATTACCTTCTTAGATGCTACTATGATCCCCAATATCCGACTCCGAGACCTTGTGATCGAAACAGCTGAAAAAGAAGGGATCGCTTATCAAGTAGACACGATGTTAGGTGGAGGAACCGATGCAGGAAGATTCCATCTCTATAAACGCGGTTTGCCCTCGCTGTCCATAGGAGTCGCGTCTCGCTACATACATAGCCACACGTCTATGGTGAGCAAACAAGACGTACAAGACCTAATTCGTCTACTTGTTGCCGTCACAAAGCGTTTAGACACGGAGCAAGTAAAAAACTTAACCGACTATCTCTAGCGAATAAACGGTGACTTGAGCTATCTCATTGTAGGTAGTCTTAAGTCACTGTTTGTCTATGTTTATTCAATCTCAGAAAGTGGTAACGTTATGATGAAGTATGTATTCATAACTGTAACGAAGAAAGGGGCCATTTTCTTTGACAAATACAAATCAACATTATGAATTCCTAACTCATATTGAAAACAACGTAAAACAATCACCCACATGGACAATCGATGAACTTATTGCGAAAGCAGGTGGAGTAGAGCATCTGTACTTGGTATATGTAGACATTGTGAAAGGCTTTTGCGACACAGGTCTTTTATCTAGCTCACGAGTTCGAGAAATGGTTCAGCCTGTTAAACAACTAACTGACTCCTTATTAGAAAGAGGCCTCTTAGCCTCCAACTTCATCTTTCTCCATGACGCACATCCAGAGCAGGCAGTGGAATTTGATTCGTTTGCCCCTCACTGTGTACGTGGAACCATAGAAGCAGAAATCGTAGACGAACTTCGAACCTATCAAGATCAAGAAGGAACCCAAACCTTCTCCAAAAATGCCACAAATGGATTATTTGGAGTGAATCAGGATGGTTTGCCTTTTCATGAAGCATTGGCTGCTATCTTCGATCGAAATCCCAAAAGTACATTTGTGATCGTAGGCGATTGCACGGATCTTTGTATTTATCAAAATGCAATGGGTATTCGGTTGCTCGCTAATGAACGAAATGCCAATGTAGAGGTAATAGTGCCTATTTCCCACGTGAAAACGTACGATCTTTCGATCGATGTAGCCAATGAAATAGGTTCATTTGCCCATGATGCTGACTTCTTCGACATAGTCTTCCTCTACCACATGAAAGCAAATGGTATAACTTTAGTCACAAATCTGTCGGAAAAGAAAGAGGTATAAGGTGTTTCTTTCGCACCCTTAGTGGAATGCGAAATGAGTTTGTGTTATGTTATCTGTAAGTTATCTTGTATGTTATAGGAAATTGGAGTGCTTTCATGGAACAGCAACTGGTTGATCTACTACAACACTATGGATACATAGGTATTTTTTTGTTTTTGGTACTTGGAATCGTGGGGCTTCCGCTGCCTGACGAAATTATGATGACATTTCTAGGATATCTCACAACGACTGGAAAGCTAAACTTGTACCTTACCTTTTTTAGCGCTTTAGCGGGGTCAGCTTCTGGGATAACCATTAGTTATATACTGGGTTCAAGGTTTGGCTATCCATTCTTAAAAAAATATGGACCTCGTATTTTTATTACCAGAAGACGATTAATTTTTGCTCAACTTATGTTTCGTAAATACGGAAATTGGCTACTCTTTGTAGGATATTTCATTCCTGGGGTCAGACATGTAACTGCGTACCTTGCTGGGATTTCTGGAATGCGCTTTACTCGATTTGCCTTATTTGCTTACTCAGGTGCCATTGTCTGGTGCGCTACTTTTATCGGCATGGGACATATATTAGGGAATAACTGGGAAGTGGCTTTTAACTACCTCCATAAATATAGCCAGGAGGCGCTTTTTATTGTCATTCCGATTGCCATCATTTGGCTAATTTGGTATCTGTACCGTGTAAACCAACGAAAATCAATACATACAAAATAGTAGATAAAAGCTCTGTCACAACGGGTGATAGGGCTTTTCATTGGGGGAACAATCATGCCAAAAGTGCAGGTTATGTCCGAGGGTACATTGTTTCAATATGAAGCGACAGAGGGAAGTAACTTTTTATTAGAAGCGATTTCGGAGTCTATTCCCATTCCGTTTAAATGTACCAAAGGCAATTGTGCGAAATGTTATGTAAAAATCACCTCTGGGAGCGACCACTTGAGTGAGCCGACTGAACGTGAATATCATCATATTGGTGATGAGGGTCTAGCTGAAGGGAATCGCTTAGCGTGTCAATGCTTTGTATATGGTGATGTAGAAGCAGTAATCGAACCACGTTAAAAAAACTCTCCGAACGGGAGAGTTTTTTTATGCGTTTATTGGTGTTTTTTTGACTGTGTTGGTATTTGCCTTTTTGGATTGGGAATAACGCGAAATGTTTAGTAGCATTCCCATTGCAAACAACTTAATAATGAGTGCCGAGCCTCCATAGCTGATAAAGGGAAGAGGGATTCCGGTTGCTGGCAATAGAGCTGTGACCACACCTAGATTAAAAACAGCTTCAATTCCAATTAACGTGACGATACCTACACCCAGTAATGTACCAAATTGATCAGGTGCTCTCGCTGCAATTAAAATACCTCGAATGATTAAAGTAAGGAACAAGAGGATCATAAATAGCCCACCAATGAAACCAAGTTCTTCTGCAATGATCGAGAAGATAAAGTCTGTATGTGCCTCAGGTAGATAATCCAGCTTTTGAATGCTATTTCCCAGCCCAGCCCCTGTTAGACCCCCAGGACCAATTGCGTATAACGAATATACCGTTTGCATTCCTTCACTCAAGGCATATTTGAATGGATCCGCAATCGCCATAATCCGGTCGATACGATAGTCCTTTATGAATAGAACAGCTAGTGCTACAGGGATAATCGTAGCAAACATCCCGAAAAGATGTCGCACTCTAGCTCCTGAACAAAAAATAATGGCCAAACAAGTCGTTAGAATAATCATCATTCCACTGTAGTGTGGTTGAGCTAGTAATAAGCCACAAATGAAGCCGATTACGACAAGAGGAGGAAATAATGCTTTCGAAAATTGATTGATAACACTCTGTTTTTTTACCATAATGGATGCCGTGTAGATAATCATCACGATTTTCGCAATTTCAGAGGGTTGGACGGAAATCGGTCCGAGTACTAGCCACCGTTGTGATCCGTTAATCTCTTTAGCGAGAAAGAAGACGGAAATAAGTAAGGGCACGGTAAGTAGTAGAAATTTCCCAATGTGTTTTCGATAAAAAGTGTAAGGGATATTGATGGCGATAAAGAAGGCGAGAAAGCCAACTCCTGTAAACATTAATTGTTTCTGAAAGAAATAATATGAATTCTGATAGTCAACTAATCCTTTATAATAACTTGTGCTAAAAACCATGATGAGTCCAAAGCCTACCAACAGAAATATTACCAATATCAGCCAAAAATCTGGCTTTCCTCGCTTCATACTCACGACTCCTTTAATGAAAAAACTATATAGAAACGATTATACCAAAATCTTCTAGTCAAACACAAAGTTTGTCACCTGATTTGCTCATGATGTGTCTCCATCCTGTTCATACTAAGCGCAAGGAATCATGAGATGGAGGAATAAAGATGGAACTGAATCGTGTTGGTAAAGTATTGGTGATAAGTGTTTTGGTATCGAGTTCGATTGGATGCGCGGTTTATTCCCGGAAAGAATCAAATCACTTGAACGACCCAAATTACAATCCCATTAAAATATCAGCCCCTGAGAACACGAATCAAGGGATGAATTCAGCATTTCAACAGGATGAGGGGATCGAAACACAAATCAAAGCCCTTCCTAAGGTGAAAGATGCTAAGGTACTTATTACGGAAGAAACGGCTTACGTAGGGTTAAGTATGGAGAAAGATTTTACTCATTTTACGATGACGCCGATGATGCGAAAGAAAATAACGGATATAGTGAAGCAAGCCAGATCCGAAATCCGGAGCGTGTACCTGTCGGTTCAACCAGACTTTATGAGAACGATAACAGATATAACAGAACAGGCCCGCGACAACAAGCCAATGAATGACTTCAATCAACAATTAAAAAATGTTGTACAGCAATTTTCTCTCTCTCCTGAGTGAAATGAACGAAGACTAGGACCAATGACCTAGTCTTTTTTATTTCTAATTTGTTCTTATATCGACATTGTTGATTTGTTTGTTTTCGTTATAATAAGTACTATACAAATTTACGAGGGAAGTGGAGACGATGAAACGGATCACGCCTACGGATATTATTAATAAAGATTTTAAAACAGTTCTTCGTGGCTATGATGCAAAAGCAGTAGATGAATTCTTGGATATCATTGTACGTGATTATGAGGAAGTTCTACATGAAAATGAACAGTTAAAAAGAGAGCTTTCCAAGGGTGGAGGAAGCACCTCTTCGAGAAGAGAGCAGGCTGCTGCCCCTGACTTATCCGAATATGATGAGATTATTAGAGAGATGTTAGCGCGGATCGATAGGCTTGAAAAAAGAGTCCTGCGTTAAAGATGGAATAATACAAAAATGAGCCTTTGCCATCGTATAGTTCCTTTTGGATGTGGACACAATACCGAAAGGGAGGAATGTGCGAATGGATCATTTTGAAAATGATAATCAACCACGATCAGATGAATCATCTGGGCAAGAAAATAAGCCCAACCTTTCGGTACATGATGACGTTGAGATTGCACAAGAGGTAGGAATTTCACCACCAGGCTATTCAATGCGTACGGAACGTACTCGACATGAAGGAGTCTCGGATGAGTTTAAGGAAACAAAAGGATCACGTATCCCGACACTTGCTAAATTGGGTATGGCTTCTATCTTGATTTCAATCCTTTCCTTTTTTATCATCCCTTTTATTTTAGCGCCGATTGGGATTGTATTAGGAGTGCTGGCTCTTCGATATGACGATCGCTTGGGATGGTATGGAATTGGCATTGGTGCAGTGGTTTTGATACTAACTACTCTTATTTTACCTATGATGATATATAGCTAAGAGTCGTCCCATTGTGCTAGTCTTGGTGCAGTGGGATTTTGTATTTTGTTGCAGCAAGGGAGATCAGTGAAACATGGATCAAAAGAAAATAGAGCAAGCTTATATTCAAGAATTGTATGTACAGGAAGATGACTTATTAAAATCCGTCACTACTGGCTTAGTGGAAAATGGACTACCACTTATTTCAGTACCACCAGAAGTAGGCAAGGCTATTTACCTATTGGCTAAGATTTCAGGAGCGAAACGGGCCTTGGAGATTGGACTACTAGGCGGATATAGTACGATTTGGTTAGCGAGAGGAATGGGGACTGATGGGGAGGTAATAAGTTTAGAGCTAAAAGAAGAACATGCCAACTTTGCCCGTCAAAATTTATCACGTGCCGGCTTGTTGGAACAGGTCTCTATCTATGTGGGAGATGCACTTCTATCACTAGATCAGCTAATCGGTAAAAATGAGAAATTTGACTTTATTGTGATTGATGCCGATAAAATTAATTATCCTTTCTATATTGAGAAAGTCCTGCAACTAGCTGATTCCGGGGCGATTCTCTGTTGTGATAACCTATTTTTTAATGGACGGATTTTTGATGAAAAAGATGCTCTGAACCCTGCTCCTGCGGCAGTGAGAAAGGTAAATGAAATCTTATCGTCTGATCCACGCTTGGAAGCCATTTTATTCCCTATTGGCGATGGACTTGGAGTAGCGAGGGTGAAAGCATAATAAAAAACAAACCCTCTCATTATTTGGTTCACGTTTAGTTGGAGGATTTGTCTTTTTTCTTCTTTAGTTTTTGGATGTCCCTTTTTTTTTAGGAAATAATTTGAGAAGAAAGGCATCGGTCTTCTCTGCTATTTTCGGGTACTTCGTTCGGAATCGATCTAAGAGGCGTGCCGCCCAAGGCGAGGTTTGAGATAATATGCTCAGACCTACTAGAATAAAGAGAATTCCTTGTAAAAAAGGAAGGACACAACCGATAACTCCTAATACTAAAAAGAAGTATCCTAAGATGTTTAGCCATAGTTTTTTTCGTGCTGTCATAAAGAGTTAATCAGCTCCTTTCCTTTTTAGATCGTTACTATTGTGTGTTTTTAGTATATCTAAAAAAATTTAACGGGGACAAGCTTTTCTTTTTGTCTATTTGACGAATAATGCTTCTCTATTCATTCCCTGAGACCAACGAGCTAAACATAATTGTATCTATTTTAATAGCTAAATATTGGAATATACTAGGCATACCCATAATTACTTGTTACTTAGGCGAGCTGTAGAAGAGCTAGTTTGTTATAATGGAGACAAGTATTTTTTCTTAGGTGAGTGTTCAGTCTAATCAGAGGTGATATGGTTGAGGAAGTTAGAGGGGATTTTAGCCTACAATGATAAGTTTGTACGTAGAAAAGAATATATTCCTTATCAAACGGGGAAATATCCAGGGGACAAGATTTTAGTTGTTACGTGCATGGATACTCGACTGTTAGAATTATTACCTAAAGCGATGAATCTTCAAAATGGCGATGCGAAGGTAGTGAAAACCGCTGGTGCTCTAATCAGTAATTCATATGGATCGGTGATGAGAAGCATTTTGGTCGGAGTGAGCCTACTATCTGTAGAAGAAGTATTTGTGATCGGTCACTATGATTGTGGCATGATTGGTTTAGAATCAGGTATGGTATTAGATCGGGTTAAGCAAATGGGGGTCATGCAAGAAGATCTCGATTCGGTTTACGATCAAGGTGTTGATGTGGAGAAGTGGCTATGTGGTTGTAGTAAAGTGGAGGAAGGAGTCATGCAAAGTGTAAGCATGATCCGTAATCATCCGCTTTTTCCTAGCAATATACCTGTTCATGGGTTGGTAATCGATCCAAACACAGGGAAACTAGACGAAGTCATAAGAGGGTACGAGTAGGAGGTTTTTGTCAATGTCACAATTAGAAAAAGCAACATTTGGAGCGGGATGTTTTTGGGGTGTAGAGGAAGCGTTTCGTGTGATTCCGGGAGTAAAGCATACAGCAGTAGGCTATATGGGTGGATCAACCACTTCGCCAACTTATCAAGAAGTATGCGCAGATCAAACAGGGCATGCTGAAGTGCTAGAAATCTCATTTGACCCAAGTGTGGTGTCATATGAGACTCTTTTACAAGTGTTTTGGGAGAATCATAATCCGACGACACTAAATCGCCAGGGACCAGATGTAGGATCCCAGTATCGGTCTGCAATCTTCTACCATTCCGAGCAACAAAAAGAATGGGCTGAAGCTTCGAAAGTGGAGTTAGATGCATCTGGCAAATGGCAAAATCCGATTGTAACGGAAATCACCCCAGCTTCGCCTTTTTATCGTGCGGAGGAATATCATCAACGATATCTAGAAAAAAGAGGACTGGGCTCCTGCCATCTCTAAAAGAGTAGACATCATGCAAAGAGATTTTCATATTGCTTGCCCCCGTTTCATATACATGAAAACGGAGGGGGATAGCGATGTTAGTAGCAATTGATTGCGGTAGAAGCTTTGTAAAAGTACGAACCGAAAATCGCACGTTTATGTTTCCTAGTAAAGTGAGTGGTTGGCGAAAGCGTAACTATCGCCAAGAGCTTGAAGGTGATATAGAACTTCAGTATCAAGGTAAGAATTGGTTTGTTGGAAATCTGGCTGAACGAGAAGGGGAGTTTACTCGTCAAGCGATGCAAGAAACCAAAGCTGTAGAAGAAACGCTTCTTCTTGCCTTGACAGGAATTCATCTGTCTGGAGCTCAGGGAACGGTTGATTTAGTAACGGGATTACCTATCAGCAACTATACGGAAAAAGAGCGGGAATCGGTTCGTAAGCTATTAGAAGGTCATCATGAGGTAACGGTGAACGGACAGACGAAGCGCTTTTATGTACAGAGGGTATATACCACCATCGAGGGTGGGGGGGCATTTTTTTCCGCTCCTCGTGCAGGTTTGGTGAGAATTGTAGATGTAGGCGCGAAAACAACAAACTATGTAACGTTTAAAGATAAGGTTTTTATTGATCGAGAATCTGGAACCATACCCGTTGGTTGGGAAACGGTTCGAGAATCCAATGCAAGAGAGATGGCAGATATGATCGCGGCTCATGTCTCCAAAAGTTGGAGTTCTGACGATGTGGTTTTATTAATTGGTGGTGTGGCTTTTCATCTGGAGCCATATCTACAGTCGCATTTTCGTTATGCCTTTGCCATGAGTGATCCACAAACAGCTAATGTTCGTGGGTACTATGAAGTAGGAAGGGCGCTGATTACATTATGAATGGCCGTCAATCAGCTCCTTCTGGCTCGTCACAAAAGATGTTGACAGTTACATTTGATATAGCGGATCCACTCGAAAAAGAGCTTTACATGTATATCCATCAAAAGACCGATAACTTTAGTAATTTAGCAAAACATTTGTTATTTGCTTGGCGACATGGATACCAAAAAGGAAGTGGAAACCAGTCGCCTAAGATACCAGAACCCATTACTAAGAAAAACGAGATTCGTAATAGCGGATTGCCATTTGGCTGATGATTGGCAAGAAGATCTCATAGATAGGCATCTGCCTGTCTTTTTTATTGAGTGATGAAACTCAAAATGTGGGATACTCTTTTAAGAGAAACGAACCTTATCGAATGAACATGACTGTGGTATGATGTTTGAAGCTATTTTTAAGTAAAGGGAGTGCTCGCGTGATTTACCTAGATAACAGTGCAACCACTCCAGTTCATCCAGAAGTGTTGACGATGTTGACAGATGTCATAGAGCAATGTTACGGAAACCCTTCCTCTTTGCATAACATGGGCGTGAAAGCAGAACGATTAGTTGAACAAGCTAGAAAAGTGGTTGCTGAGGCACTAGAAGCAACGCCGCAAGAGATTCTTTTTACATCAGGTGGTACGGAAGCCAATAATATGGCGATTCGCGGCATAGTGGAGCAATACCAAAGCCGGGGTAAACATATTATCACCACGATGGTGGAGCATCCTTCTGTGTTTGAAGTGTTCACTTATCTAGAGAAACAGGGTTTTCGTGTTACCTACTTACCTGTAGATGAGGTAGGTCGTATTCGTCTGCATGAGTTAGAAGAGGCGATGACGGATGAAACGATCTTAGTTTCGATTATGCATGTAAACAACGAAGTGGGCACAGTGCAACCGATTGAAGAGATCGGTGCTATTTTGGAACGGTATCCAAAGACACTTTTCCATGTAGATGCGGTTCAGTCGTATGGGAAGATTCCGTTATCTGTTCGTAAGGCAAAGGTAGATGCCCTTTCGCTGTCTGCTCATAAACTGCATGGTCCTAAAGGTACGGGTGCTTTGTATCTGCGAAAACACGTTGTGATCAAGCCGTTATTGATAGGCGGGGGGCAAGAAAATGGCATGCGGAGTGGTACGCATAATGTACCAGGGATTGCTGGGCTAGCAAAGGCGACGATCTTAGCAAAAAAAGAACAAGAGAGACGAATGAATCAATTTCAACTATGGAAAGAACGATTTATTGAAACCATAATGGACAAGCTGGATCATGTTATCGTGAACGGAGATCAAACCCAGGCAGGGGGAGCTCCTTACATTATCAACCTATCTTTTTCTGGGATGAAGTCAGAAGTATTGGTTCATGCCTTGGAAACAGAACATGTACTGGTTTCTAGTAAATCAGCTTGTTCCTCTAAGAATGAAAGAGCGAGTCGGGTACTTAGTGCGATGGGACTTTCTGATGAAGTTGCGACAAGTTCGATTCGAATTAGCATGGGCTATCAAACAGAGGAACAAGATATAATGGATTGCGTGAAAGCTTTGGAACGTGTGGTTCCAAATTTACAACAAGTGATGAAGGTGCGAAGAAAATGAATGTGAATTGTATCCTGCTCCGTTATGGAGAGCTATCCTTAAAAGGGAAAAATAAGAAAGACTTCGAAGAACGCTTAGTGCGTAATATTCGCCAGAAGTTAGAGCGTTTTGCTGGAATTAAGGTAAGTAAACATTTTGGCAGGCTCTTTATCGAACTGGGTGATAATCCAGCTGAACCCATTATAGAAGAATGTAAAGATGTATTTGGGCTGGTTGGATTTAGTCCGGCGATGCGCGTAGAGACAGATCTTGAAGTGATTAAGGAAGCGGCGCTACACCTGTTACAGAGTCAAGGAAATGAAGTGAAAACGTTTAAAGTAGGGTGTAAGAGGGCGGATAAGCGTTTCCCGATCGGGTCTCAAGAGATGAATCAGATAGTGGGGGGGCACCTGCTGGCTCATTCTGACTCCCATTATAAAGTAGATGTTCGGAATCCAGATTTTTTTGTACATGTTGAGATACGTTCGATGCAAGATACATATATATATGGTAATGATATTGCAGGGTTGGGTGGCTTGCCTGTTGGAACGAGTGGACGAGTTCTTCTCTTGCTTTCGGGAGGGATTGATAGCCCTGTTGCTGGATATCTGGCTTTAAAACGTGGCGTGGAACTTCATGCGCTTCATTTCCATAGCTACCCCTTTACAAGCGAGCGAGCGAAGCAAAAAGTAATGGACTTGGCGCAGCAGCTTACCCGGTTTGGTGGGAAAATCCGTCTTCATGTCGTTCCGTTTACGGAGATTCAAACCGAAATTAATAAGCACTGTTATGAATCATATACGATTACCATTATGAGGCGTTTTATGTTACGGATTGCAGAAGCAGTAGCGAAGAAGAATAGCGCGCTTGCATTAGTCACGGGTGAAAGTTTAGGACAAGTGGCTAGTCAAACGCTAGAAAGTATGACTGCTATTAATGCTGTAACCAATATGCCCATTTTACGTCCTGTGATTGGATGGGACAAAACCGAAATCATTGATATCTCTAAAAAAATCGATACCTATGAGACATCTATTTTACCATATGAAGATTGTTGTACCATTTTCACTCCGAAAGCACCTAAAACAAGACCGGATATAGAAGTGTGTGAACGTCTAGAGGAAAAATTGAATGTGGAACAACTTGTCCAAGAGGCAGTAGATGATGTTGAGGTGATTGATTTTTCTCCGCAAAAAGAGGAAGAGGCATCTTTTTTCTAGGATGTGGTATATATTTATTTCATTAAGTAAATTATTTCGTGGTAAAGTGGAGAGGGAAACAATCTAGAAAGGGGTTGAATGATGGACACGCAGTTTTGGCTTTCATTTTTTAATATTATCGTTTTGGACCTTATTTTAAGTGGTGATAATGCTGTTGTGATCGGGATGGTTGCGAAAAACTTGCCTGAAGATAAGCAGAAGAAAGCAATCCTATTTGGAGCAGGTACTGCTATTGTTCTTCGTGCCACGTTAACGGCAATTGCTGCGTATGTGTTAAATGTCCCATTCCTTATGTCGATTGGTGGATTGTTGCTACTCTGGATCGCGGTAAAGTTACTTGTAGAGGATAATGGCGAAGGAACGCATGTGGAGAGTCATCAAGATCTGCGAAGCGCGATTAAGACGATTGTGATTGCAGATGTAGTGATGAGTTTAGATAATGTTCTAGCGGTTGCGGGCGTTGCTCATGGAAATATTTATTTGGTTCTATTTGGACTAGCTCTCAGTATTCCGATTATTATGTGGGGTAGTCGATTGATTGCCAAGATCATGAACCAGTTGCCATGGCTTACTTATGTGGGATCGGCTATTTTAGGGTATACGGCGGGTGGTCTCATTGTAGGAGACAAATTAATTGCTAAATACTTGTTGCAGGGGTTAGAGGGTCTAAAACTCCTTATTCCGATCGCATTGGCTGTCATCGTTGTTTTAGTCGGCGTTTTGTGGAAAAAGTATATAGAAGATCATAATAGAAGAACGGTGTAATAAGAATCCCCATTCAGGAAACGGCAATCAATCCTGAATGGGGATTCTTATTTTTAACTTGTCTACCCAAAAAAGGAGGAATTTAGGGGTATAAGGTCGAAAAAAATCAAAAATTACTGAAAATATTAAGAGTGAAGAGGGACTTAACATGGATGTTGTCCAGTTTTTAACTGAGCTATTGGGAGATGCCGTAGTACGTAGATCAAGTGATATTCATTTAGAGCCATTTCCAGACTATATGTGTGTCAGACAGAGGATAGATGGTTTCTTGCTTGAGACGCATCGTGTTCCGGTTGAACATGCACCTGCTCTGTTATCGAGGATCAAGGTGATGAGCCAACTAGACCTAGGAGAGCGTCGTTTGCCACAAGATGGGGCTATGACGATTCATTTAGATCAGATGGCAGCAGAGGTGCGTGTTTCATTGCTTCCCACTTTATACGGAGAGAAAGCCGTCTTACGTCTCTTACAAACAAAAAAGGAATTGATTCAACTTCATAACTTAGGAATGGATCCAGAAGAATTAGGGCGGTTAGAGCAGGTTTTACAGCGCTATACGGGTCTAGTTGTCGTGACAGGCCCCACTGGATCGGGAAAAAGTACTTCTTTATATGCCATGTTGCAATGTTTAAACGACTCCGCCAGAAATGTGATCACCTTAGAAGATCCTGTGGAAGTACAGATACCTGGAATCAATCAAGTACAAGTCCATCCGAAAGCAGGAATGAATTTTAGTGTGGGGTTACGAGCGATCCTTCGTCAGGATCCAGATGTCATAATGATTGGTGAGATTCGTGATTTAGAAACGGCCGAAATTGCGATTCGGGCAGCGTTGACAGGGCACCTCGTGTTGACAACTCTCCATACAGCTGATGCGATTGGAGCGGTGGTACGTTTGATGGATATGGGCATCGAGCCGTATCGAGTTGCCAATGCATTATCGGGTGTGGTTGCGCAGCGCTTGATTCGCAAAGGTTGCCTGTATTGTCAAGCTAGTGGTTGTCAGGAGTGTCATCATACAGGTTACTACGGGCGTACAGGTGTATTTGAAGTGCTGGAAGTAGATGATGATTTTCGTCGGCTGATTATTGAGAGTCGTACGATTCAACGATATCGGAATCATTTTCGTCAAAAAGGAATTCGTTTCTTGCCAGAAGGGTTTCGTCGAAAAGTATCAAGCGGAATTACCACTTATGAAGAAATGTTGCGGGTGATGAATGATGTGGCAGAGATCCAACTGGACCTTCAATCAACTAGCTCAATTTAGCGGTCAACTACGGCATTTGTTAAAATGCGGTGTTCCGCTTGTAACGAGCATCGAATTATTGATTCAGCAAAAAGTACTTTCTCCTAGTGTAGGTAGATCCGTCATGAACCATTTAGAACAAGGTGCCACTTTTTCAAAAGCGCTACAAAAAAGCACATTGCCTCCTTTTATGGTTTCACTAGTAGCGGCGGCAGAGCAATATGGGGATTATGAACGAGGTCTTAAGCAGTGTGAACAGTTTTATCAGACACAGGCGAAGATTACGCAAGAGATCAGACAAGCGTGTACCTATCCAGCGATTGTGTTGGTCTTAGTAATCGCTTCATTCATTTTTTTACTTAGTACTGTACTTCCACGTTTTGAGGAAATGTATATGACGATGGGTCTTGATTTGCCTTGGTTAACGAAGGTGTTATTTACTTTTACCAACATAGCAGGAGTAGTCCTTCCAATAATGGGAATTGTGCTAATGGTATTGATCGGTCTCCTTGTATATCTAGGGATTCGAAGTCCCAAACAGATGAGATCTTATGGTGAGCGCTTGAGTTTTCGAGTGATCGGCCTTCGGTCTTGGATGAAGTTTCACGTGACACATTATTTGGCGCTCCAATTGGGTTCCCTCCTGCACTCTGGTGTCCCGTTACTTCAAGCAATCGAATGCTTGCATCTCCGTGCCCCATGGAGGATTATCGCTGTGCGAATCGGCTTTGTAAGAGATGCTTTGTTAGAAGGGAAGACGCTTGAACAGGCATGCCAAAAATATCTAAATGAGTATACGATTTCGACATTTGCTCAATATATCGCAATTGCGGAGCGGACAGGGAAATTAGATGAGACACTTCAATCTTTGGCTATCATGGTGGAAGCAACGATGAAGCAACAGATCGAACGGTTTACCAAATTACTTGAACCAATCTTAATCTCGTGTCTCGGTTTTTTATTAGCGCTGGCTGTATTAGCACTATTTCTTCCTATGCTACAGATGGTGCAAAGCTTATAGAAGAAAGGGGTGGCTGGGGGATATGAAATCAAAGTCAAGAGAATCTGGATTTACACTGGTTGAGATGCTAGTAGTGTTGTTTGTGATCGGGATTATACTAGCGATCGCGATTCCAAATTTAAGGGCTGCTGCCGAGTCAGCGAAGAAAAAGGCAGATCAGGCGAATCGAAGAATGATTTTGACTCAAGCGGAACAGTATTACTTAGAGCATGGCACTTACCCGAAGGACGTACAAGTCTTAGTGAAAGATGGGTACCTTCAAGCGGCACCTACTTGTCCCGATGGAAAGGGAGTCTATACCATTCAACCTCATCCATCACCTGAGAAACGGGTGTTTTGTCAAAAATGATGAGAGAGCAGGTAGGGAACGAATCGGGTTTTACCTTGTTGGAAACAGTGTTTGTGTTATTTCTACTATCGTTATTTTGTACTTTAGCCCTTCCGTCGTTTTCTACTACGAGTCGAAATAAGGTGGAGCAACAATTTGGCGTGGAAGTACGAGAAATCTTTAGCCTAGCTCGTTCTTTGGCTGTTAGCCAAGAGAAAAGTTGGCGGGTTCTGGTGCTACCCAATCAGATTCAATTACAACAGCCCGAGTCGAATTCATTAAGGAAGGAACTTGCAATCCCAAAACAGTGTAAATTCACCGATCATCCTCTCAAAAATGAAGTGATCTTTAGACAGACGGGACAAGCTGTAGGGGGGACACTTACTTTGGACTGTGAGAGCGGATATCATGCTACCTGGAAGGTGCAAGTAGGATCAGGTCGAGTCATTATGGAGGAACGCAGATGAAGGAATCAGGATTCTCCTTTGTTGAAACGATTATCGCGTGTACCATATTGTGTACCGTAATCGGGTTCGTTGTTCCGATCTTTCGAAGCGAAGCGATTCATGAGACAAAAGTGAAATTTCATGAAGATGCGAGGGAGATAGCACAAAACCAGATGGAAAATGTATTGGCTAGGCCTGCTTCCAAACTAAAGCCTGGGTACCAAGTAGAGCAGGTTCAGAGTCCCAATCAGAAGAAGCAGGAATTTAGTCTCCATACATGGGTAAAACAAGAGTCAGATCATCTTTTCGCGTTGGAGGTGAAGGTTGAGTGGACACCATCTCCAACAAACTCCAAAAAATACGATTACACTCTCCATACATATCGATTGATAGAAGGCTGATAGCCTCTGAATCGGGCTTTACTTATGTGGAAACCATCTTTACATTAATCATCATTGCGATCATTCTTCCCGTACTTTTTATCATGATCCATTTTGCTGAGACAAAAGGAGAAAGCCAACAACAAGACCAGCTCTTGATGAGAGAGCGGCAGGCTATCCATCAATATATTGATCAGGAATTACGAGGGGTTTCCTCTTTACAAGTAAGTAAAAATGACTTGATAGCTAAACAGGTAAATGGAGATGAGATTCAGCTGCGTTGTCAAAATAATCGACTTATTCGTGGTATCAAAAAACAGAGTGAACCCACCTTTCAAGGCACTATGATCATTGCTTCTCAAATTGAAAAATGCAACTGGGTACGTGAAGGAAAGGGAGTTCGTATGTTGGTTCATTTTGCTTCGAATTCAAAAAAACAGTCTCGATTTATGGAGATGTTACTATATGCTAAGAAATAAGAGAGACTCTGAACAAGGTTTTATGATTCCGATTGTGATGATGGTCATTTGGCTTGTGTTTCAATTTGTCCATGCATACATCTCGCAAACAGTAGCGATTCAGCAAGCGGACTTTTTGGATTCAGAGAGAGTGAAGGCAAGGTATGCAGCGGCTGGAGCGATTGATAAAGTGCTGGCAAATTGGAAGGAGCGCTCAGTTGAGGACTCCAAATGGAGTTGGCAAGAGCCAAGTGTGGAACAAGCGATTCAGATAACATTATTGCCCAACTCAGAGTCAGATTCAGAGCAGGGTCAATCGGGAATCTTACAAGCGAGAGCAACAGGAAAATTAGGAGTTCGACAAACGATATCTGTCCAGATTAATCTGGAAACGGGCAAGAAAATCAAAGAAGTAGCAGATGAAAAGTAATCTCACAGAGAAAGAAGAGAACAGCATGAGTGCACATAAAAAGCATCTAATCTTAATGGGGATGATGGGTACAGGGAAAAGCACCATTGGTCGCCATCTTGCCCAGTATCTTCCGTATCCAGCGATTGACCTTGATCACTGGATTGAGGAGAAACAAAATCAATCCATTCCAAGTATCTTTGAGGAGTTTGGTGAGTCTTATTTTCGCGAATTGGAATCGCAAGCTTTCAAACATTTTTTGGAACAATCTCAGCAACACATCCTTATTACAGGTGGAGGTATTGTACTTCGGTCCGAGAATAGGAAGTGGATAAAGGAAAATGGGGTCGTGTTTCATCTAACAGCCGATGTGGATACACTCATTCAGCGGTTGGAGCTAGATGGAAACAGACCTCTATTACAGGGGAATAAAGTAGAAAAAATTCGCCGTATATGGAGTGAAAGAAAGAGCCTTTATGAATCAATTGCTGACTATCAGATTCAGACAGATGCTCGTTCACCCGAAGTGATCATAGCCGAAATCCTCTCCCATTGGCATCAGCTCCCTGTTTAAATGATCCATTAGGAGGTCATGCTAGGGGTGAGGTGATGAAGTTTGTCATTTAGAGATTGGATTACCTATATGATGAAGCAGATGTTGTGGTTTATGGAAACTCCGCGAACCGAACGAAAAGCACAGCGATTAGAACGAAAAGAACCTTGGTTAGAAAAATGGTTTGGGATCGTCCCGATTGGAACCAAGCTCTTTGTCGAGAAGCAGTTAGAACGACGTCATCGATCCCAAAAGCCAACTGAGGGGTCCGAGACATCATAAATTGTAAAAAGTTATCCATTTATCGGGAGCTGTTTAGCTCCTTTTTTGTTTGACATCTATGATATACTTCTCTAGGAAAGCTTTATAAAATAAATTATACAAAATATAATTTAGAGAAATATTATTGACGATAATAAATCATCGTGATATATTTATTTTAAAAAATTTAATTTTTGGAAAATAAAGGAGGGAATACATCATGTATCATCGTTCAGAAACAAGACCCGTAAAGGTCGGGAATATACAAATTGGTGGAAATGATCAAGTTGTTATACAAAGTATGACCACTAGTAAAACGCATGATGTCCCAAAAGTAGTAGCTGAAATTAACCGACTTGCCGAAGCTGGATGTGAAATTGTTCGTGTGGCTGTACCCGATCATCGTGCAGCTGACGCTATTAAAGAGATTAAAAAAGAAATCTCCGTCCCTCTCGTAGCGGATATTCATTTTGATTACAAACTTGCCTTAAAAGCCATCGAGGGTGGAATTGATAAAATTCGCATTAATCCAGGGAATATTGGTCGCCGCGAAAAAGTAGAAGCAGTTGTTAAAGCAGCTAAAGAACGTGGAATTCCGATTCGAATCGGAGTAAATGCGGGGTCTTTGGAGAAACGGATCTTAGATAAATATGGTTACCCAACCGCTGAAGGTATGGTTGAAAGTGCTTTATACCATATTGGAATCTTAGAAGATCTAGACTTCCAAGATATCATTGTTTCCCTAAAGGCATCCGATGTGCGCTTGGCGATCGAGGCTTACCAAAAGGCTGCTGCCGCGTTCCGTTATCCTCTGCATTTAGGAATTACAGAATCAGGAACCTTATTCTCTGGAACGGTAAAAAGTTCAGCAGGTCTAGGTGCGATTCTTTCTCAAGGAATCGGTTCTACCATGCGGATTTCACTCAGCGCTGACCCAGTAGAAGAAGTAAAAGTAGCCCGTGAGCTATTAAAAACATTTGGCTTAGCAGCAAATGCAGCTACGTTAATTTCTTGTCCAACTTGTGGTCGAATTGAAATTGACTTAATTAGTATTGCGAATGAGGTGGAAGAATACATCTCGAATATTAAAGCACCGATTAAAGTTTCTGTGCTCGGTTGTGCAGTGAACGGCCCTGGGGAAGCGAAGGAAGCGGATATCGGCATTGCTGGTGCACGTGGTGAAGGTCTCCTGTTTAGACATGGAGAAATTATCCGTAAGATTCCTGAGAAGGAAATGGTTGCAGAACTGAAAAAAGAAATTGATAAGCTAGCAGAAGAGCGTAAGCAAGAAGCAGAAGCAGCTTCAAACGTTCAAGTATAGAAATAAAACCTTTCTGTATAATATCTTCTTGCATTCTCATACTAACAGTGACTCAAAAAGGAGGAACATGATTAGTATGAAAAAAGTTGCCCTTCTATTAGTCATTATTGGCGCGCTCAACTGGCTCTTAATAGGAGTATTTGGATGGGATATTGTAGCTGCCATCTTTGGTGGTGACCCGACTCCCGCAACCTCTATGTTTAGCCGAATCATCTACTCCATAGTAGGTCTTGCAGGAATTTACTCCATTCGATTCCTATTTGACGATCGAGTAACCGCCGATAACGATCACCATTAAATATAAAAAACTCCAGATATCCAGTCTGGAGTTTTTTTGTTGCCTATTATGCCAAAGGAACATACAATTTTATAAATACAGTATATTATTCATTACGTCATAAGGAGATGTAGCTGATGTCTGCAATGATTGGGATTACCACATTTATCGAATCAGATGAATTTACTAAAATAAGGAGGTCTTATGCAAATTCAGTTGCTACTGCCGGTGGAGTCCCTGTTTTATTGTCTCCAATTGTGGATGAAAGATTGGCAGAGGAATTAGCAGATCGATTGGACGGTTTACTCCTATCGGGTGGAGGAGATATTAATCCAATCCATTACCATGAAGAACCTCATCCAACACTTGATTTGGTTTGTGATATTCGGGATCAATATGAATTCCAACTCGCGAAAGCATTTATGAATTGCAAAAAGCCTATTCTAGCTATTTGTCGAGGAGCTCAAGTACTTAATGTTGTACTAGGTGGAACGCTGATTCAAGATGTGCCATCGCAAGTGACTACCGATTTACCTCATTCCCAAGAAGCAGATCGGCATGTTGCTACTCATGCGATCCAAATTGACCCGCAATCAAAATTAGCAGAAATTTTAGATGAGTGTCAAATTGATGTCAACAGCTTCCATCACCAATCTGTAAAAGACTTACCGGGGACATGTCTAGCAACCGCCTATGCCCCTGATGGAGTCGTGGAGGCTTTTGAATACCAAGGCGATCAATTTGCCTTGGCGGTTCAGTGGCATCCCGAGGCAATGACTCATGATGAACATTCCTTAAAACTATTTCGCTATTTTGTAGAGAAGTGTGCTTGTTCATAATATCTATCGGACCCATATACCTGTTATAGCTCATTCATATTGTAGCGGACAAGTGCATGGGTCCTCACTCATTCATAATATTGTTATAGATGCTCTTGCTCATGTTCACCCCGTACATATTTTGCATTGAATAAAAAAAGCCAAAGTAGGAGCCCAAGCGATGGAATTAATACCAACAACCCAGCGATAAAAGTGATGACCAACGCCTTACCAAGGACGGGACTCGTAACGGCACCTTGAATCGTGATATAGGGATCTAACAAATACGGGAGATGGGAAGCGCCGTATCCAAAGAAAGCAAAGCCAAACTGGAGCATGACGAGTACAAAGGCAAGTCCAAAACATTTTCGCTTCCAGATTAGAAATACAGCCCCTATAAAACAAAGTAAGGATAGTCCAAAGCACCAACCAATCTCAAGTGCTCGCTGAAAGTGATCTGGATTGTGACGAGAGAGAGCCCAGAAAACTAACAAGCTGGCTAGGATAGTAGGCCCACTCCAAGCTAATGCGTATTTGCGTAGTAATTCGCGTGCAGGTGTGTCATTTGCTCGATTTGCATAAAAGGTAAGGAAAGAAGAACTAATATATAAAACGCTTACGATGGCTAAGAACGTAACTGCCCATGAATAAGAATTTGTGAATAACTGAGCGATCGATAGCGTAATTCCAGAATCCGTTTCCTTAATAAATCCTCCCTCTGACATGGTTAAGATGGTGGACAGACTCGCTGGAATGAGTAACCCAGTAGCACCATACAAAAACATATAAACGCGATTGCTTCGAACGCCATAATGGGCAAAGGCATAAAAGGAACCCCGAATCGTAAGGAGTATCAGGAAGACACTTCCTGGAATGAGAAGAGCTGTTCCGTAGTAGTAGGCTGTGTCAGGGAAGAAACCGATAACCCCTACAATAAAAAAGATCAGAAATACATTGGTTACCTCCCAAACAGGTGAGAGGTATCTTTCGATCACCGTATTCACAATGTGATCCTTTTTCGTTTTCATGCTGTAATAAGAGAAGAAACCAGCACCAAAATCAATGGAGGCTATGATCAGATATCCATACAAAAATGTCCAGAGTACCGTAATACCAATCATCTCGAGTGACATGATTTATCCCCCTCCCTATAATCCGTAGCGTTTCGCTAATTCGTCCTCTGCGCGGTTATGTCGGAACAGGCGATATAACACGATACATGTGAGTATTCCCAGAGCGAGGAATAAGGCGCTAAATGCCCAGGTGGTAGAGGAAACGTGATCAGCCGTAGTGGCAGCTTTGTCTACCTTTAAAACTCCAGTAATAATCCATGGTTGTCGACCTACTTCTGCGAAGATCCATCCCAATTGAATGGCAATAAAGGCTAAAGGCGCCCCTAAGACAATGCCTCTCAAGAGCCATGGACTCCACTGATTCCCTTTTTTTCGGTACCATTCAATCGCGAAAATGGCTGAGACGAGTAGGAGATAAAATCCGATTGCAACCATCCCATCAAACAGGTAGTGAATATAGAGTGGAGGCCATAAATCCTGAGGAATATCATTTAGACCTTTCACTTCATGATTAGGTGAATTACCAGCTAAGATACTAAGAGCAAACGGTATTTTGATCCCATATTTCACTTCTTGTGTTTCCTTGTTTAAAACACCACCGAAAACCAAAGGAGCTTGCTTGGTTGTTTCAAAGTGCCATTCGGCAGCGGCTAATTTAGTGGGTTGATGCTTCGCTAAGAATTTTCCAGATATATCACCAGCCGCAAAAGTAGCAATAGCGAGGATAAATCCAGTGATCATCGTTAGGCGAAGCGCCTTTTTATAATAAACATGATTTCTACCTTTGAGGATGTGATAGGCGGCGATAGAGGCAAGTAAGAAGCCGCATGTTAGATAAGCTGAGGATAAGACATGAGCTACTTTGCTGGGTGTAGCAGGATTGAGCATAGCGGCAATCGGATCGATATCGACCGCTTTTCCATTTTCCAGTCGAAAACCAGCTGGAGTATTCATAAATGCGTTTACGATTGTGATAAATAGAGCCGACATAGACGATCCGATCACGATGGGGATGGAACTAGCCCAATGAATCCAAGGATTTTTAAAACGATCCCATGTATACAGATAAATACCAAGAAAGATAGCTTCTACGAAAAAGGCGAATGTTTCCATAAATAACGGTAGACTAATTACATTGCCAGCCAATTGCATAAATTGGGGCCATAATAGAGAAAGCATAAGTCCAATACAGGTTCCCGTTACTACACCAACTGCTACAGTAATCACAAAGCCGCGGGTCCATCTTTTCGCTAGCATGATATAGTGATTGTCTTTTTTCCAAATCCCCCATGCTTCAGCTAATGAGATAAATAAAGGAACACCTACTCCAATCGTGGCGAAGATAATGTGGAAAGAAAGGGTTTCTGCTGTGAGAATTCGAGACCAAAAAACGGCGTCCATTGATATGCCTCCTTTTAGTTAAACAGCACTTTTATGTTCAATATTTCACATAAGAAAAAAGTGATTCGAAACAATAAATGGATCCATGATCATTATAATATGTGAATAATATCACATAGATGAGGATATGTGACGGGATTGTGATCATTATTCGTCGTATCTCTGGGTAGACTACAGAAGGAAGGAGGATAATCAGATGAAGAAACCAATTCTTGTGACGTTTATATCGACTCTGTGTTTGTTCATTCTGTCTTGTACTCCCATGCAAGCGAGTCAAAAGCAGACAGTTCCCCAAGAGAAAAAAATAACACCTTCACAACCTGCAAAGATGATATTTCAGCATGAGGATCAAGTTTGGTCATTAGAACTGGGGGATATAGGGTTTGACGGAGTTGACCCTACTTCCTTAGATCATGAACTCGTTCATAGCTGGCTTCGGACTGAAGTTGCACCCCAAGTTGAAAAAGAACCCGTGTCTGCTTTTTTTAAAAATAGAAAGCTGATACCTGAAAAATATGGTTATAAAATTGACTATGCAGCGATTGAAGAGATCCTTCAAAATGTCCATCAAGTTCTTAATCAGCCTCAGGAATTGCCATTGCAAAGTCTTCAACCACAGATTACGAAACAAAAAGCTTTGACCTTGAAGCAGAAACGATTAGCCTCATATCAAACCTATTTCAATCCTGATAATGAGAACCGATCGCACAATATTTTTCTATCTACTCATGCGATCGACCACATGATCGTCTTACCAGGACAAACTTTTTCATTTAACGATGTCGTAGGCATTCGAACGACCGAGCGTGGTTATCGACCTGCTCGTATCATTGTAAAAGGAGAATATAGTGAGGGAGTGGGGGGCGGAATTTGCCAAACTTCTTCCACTCTATTTAACAGTGTCGACCAAGCTGGATTACAAATTGTTCAACGCTATAGTCACAGCAAGCATGTAGCGTATGTCCCTAAAGATCGGGATGCTACCGTGTCATGGGGAGGGTATGATTTTAAGTTTCGTAACCAGTTCAATGAGCCCATTTTAATATCTTCCCGCATAACTGGAGGGATTTTGAATATATCTATTTATGGGCCGAATGTAATTCGACATCAACCAAATGCAATACCTGATTCACCCCCATTATCACAACAGGATGAATCCTAACTTAGCCGTCGCCCAATATGTGACGGCTTTTTGCCGATATGGAAAGAAAATTAGAAAATACTTCCTATTTCACCTATTTGAATAGAAATATCAAAAATAGTCTGTTATAATGGGACACGTTAAACTCACTAAAGGAGCGATTCGATGAATAAAAAATTTCTTCTAGCTGGAGTAGCTACGGTGGCCCTCAGTTTAACGGGGACACTTGTGGTAAATGCGATGGGGAAAGAAGTAGTCATCACCTTTAGCGATGGTAAGAAAGTCGTCTCAAGAGGCTTTCATGATACAGTTGCTGAAGCTTTGGAGGATGAAGGTTTCAAGATGGCAGAGATGAAACAAAAATACCTGCCTAGCATTCCTTGGGATCAAAAATTAACCCAAGATCTTACCAATGTTAGTTTGAATTGCCGCTGTAAAATCAGCCTAACTATAGGTGGTAAAGCCGAAGGTGAGAAAGAGACCGCGAAAGGAACAGTTCGTGAGTTTTTAGAGGAGCAAAAAATTGCCTTAGGTGAATGGGATGAAATAAGCACAGCACTAGATGCAAAAATCCAAGATGGGATGCAGATATCAATTGACAGAATTGAGCAAGTAGTCAAAAAAGAAGAGAAAGAGATCAAGTTTGATACAGAAGAACAAAAAGATAAGACCCTAGCAAAAGGGGAAAAGAAAGAAGTTACTGCTGGAAAGCTGGGAAAAGAGATTTATCAAGTTACTATCTACTATAAAAATGGTCAACCTATGATGAAGGACGGGAAGCCAGCTTCTGATTCTAAGTTGATCGAAAAAATTGATCCTATAAAAGCAGTAGTGAAGATTGGAACGAAAGAAGAAGCGGAAGAGAGCGATTCGAGACCTGCATCTGCCGGTGGAGGATCATTACCAAATGGAACATCGTATAAGAAAATGATGACTGCAGAAACCACCGCTTACACTTCCAAACCAGGTGCCAAAACGGCTTCAGGGAAAGTGGCTAGAGTTGGATTGGTGGCTGTTGATCCAAGAGTAATCCCACTTGGAACGAGGCTGTTTATTGAAGATTATGGGATGGCGGTCGCAGCAGATACAGGTGGTGCGGTAAAAGGAAATATCATCGACGTATACTTTAATTCCGAAGCGGAATGTCAAAAGTGGGGACGTAAAAATAAAAAGGTGTACATCTTAGATTAATCGTACATAGTGGAATTCAATTTGATTTAACCTGCAAAAAAGTGCAGGTTCTTTCTTTTTGAAAAAGACAAAATGGAAAGTTTTATCAAATTCGTCTTTGAATTTCCCTATTTTTTCGATATACTTAGGAAAGGAATATTACATCCGAGGTGTATGAATGGTAGGTCGAAATGAACCCTGCCCTTGTGGAAGTGGGAAAAAGTACAAAAAGTGCTGTGAACGTGTCGTTACGATTCGTCATGCCGAGGGATTGCGAGAAGGACGCGACCGAGATCTATCAAAAAAATTACTCGCAGACCTAAATCAGTGGTTTCATCCGTATTGGAAAATGGAAAAGCAAAGTAAGTGGGGACATCGTTTTAAAGAGTTATTGCACTTACCTCTACAGGAACCAGTCCCGCAATCTTTTTCCTTTTCCTTTCATTATTGGTTGTTACTTGACGCCCCCTGTGTCCAAAATAAGCGACCGGTTGAGCTGTGGGCATCAACAGTCCGCCGAACACCAGAGAAGGAAAGAGTACTGACAAGCTATTTGGATAGTAAACTCACATGTTATGAAATGATTGACATAAGGGAAGAAAGCATGCTGTTTCGATCTCTATTAGATGGAGTAGAATATGAAGTGATTAGAGGAGAAGAGGTACCTCGTGAACGGATTGTTTTCACTCGTTTAATACGTTTAGGAAATCGATATGAGCTGTTTGGCCCTTATACATCTTTTGTGCATGAGATGAGAGGGGAGATACTCGTGCAACTAGAGAAATTTAACCATCTAGACCAAGAACAACAAAAATATGCAACTCGTGAACAAGGATGGCAAGTGCTTGGATGGTCCATGAAACGCGCTCAGGAGCTTGAGAAGGTGGAGAAGTTAGCACCGGCATCAACACCCGAGATGGTGGACAGTATCCGTGAAACTCTGTTCTGGCCAAATGTCGAGTATACGTCTGAACAACCAGGATTACCGATTAAAATCATGCAACAGTTGGAGCAGTTTTATGTTTCACAGGTGAATCCATTACAAAAGAGAACCCAACAATTCTACAGTAAATCGTTAGAGATACTATTTGACTATCTCTCCAAACGATTTGGACAATCTTTTCAATGGTCTATGCTAAATGAGGAAGCTTTCATTCACTTTTTTAGCATTTGGTATTTAGATAGTGGGAAAGCTACCCCAATGGCTTCTAAAATCTTCTTAAATACCTTGAAAAACCTGTTTCAATGGCTCTATAACCAAGGCATTTCCAATATATATCTTCATTTCAAAAAAGTTTACTCGATTTTAATTCATAAATTACCTACAACGATTGAGGCACGTACTTGGTTAGCGGAACATGCGATTGAAACAGAAGAAACAGAACATACAGGAACCATGATACAAAATATGTTTATGCTTGCGATTTCTGCAACAGGTCCTATGTTGTTGATTGGTGAGCGATGGGTGCCTGTACAGCTTCGTGCTTTCCCTGCGATTTGGTCAGATGAGCGTTTTTGGATTCGAGGAACGATTCACATGAGTGAACATCATTGTATTTTTACTCATATTGAAAACGTGTTTCCTATGACATTGTTGGAAGAAGAGTTACCAAACGCCCATGTATTAGGTCAAAAATAAAGAAACAGCCTACTCATTTGTTAGAGGCTGTTTCTTTTGCTTTCGTTATATACAAAAAAGCATGTCCTTCTCATAAGGAAAGCTTTTTTTGCATATCCTTATGGTCGATGCCAGCATCTAGATAGACATCACCTTCTGCTATATACCCTAATTTCTCATAAAAGGGAAGGGCGTGTGTTTGGGCAGAGAGTACGATTTTCGTAGCCCCTTCTTGTCTTGCATGTTCTTCTAATGCCAGCATCAGTTCACGTCCAGCTCCTGTCCCACGTCCCTCGGGGATGACGGCTACACGTTCAGCTTTGGCTACATGAGGCTTGTACCATCGCATACGACAAGTTCCAATTGCTTTATCGTCTAATTTTGCTAAGAAATGAACCGAACTACCTTCTTTTTCATCAATTTCCTCATCCTCAGGCACTCCCTGTTCGTGTACAAATACTTTTTGCCGAATTTCAAAAGCTTGATTTAATTCGTGGTCAGATTCAACTTTTTTTACACTCATATGCATGAATATCACTCCCATCTAGGTATTTTACCCCTTTTCTTTGAAATAATTGGGAAGGAATTTTGAAAGAAAAAGGAAACTATCGAGTTCATTTGAATAATAGTGATTTTATATATTGGAAGGAGAATAAGAAATGAGTAGAAGAGTTCATAGTAGTGAGGTTTATCAAGCGGTAATGAGTAAGTTAACGGAGCGAGGAGTTCCTTTAGAAGCCATTGCAGATATTGTTTATGAGATGCAAGTTCCTTATAAAGCGGACCTTCGGAAAGAAGTTTGTCTGGAAAGTGTATTGGCTGTTTTAGAAAAAAGGGAATTACAGCATGCGATTCTGGTTGGGGTCGAACTAGATACCTTGGCAGAGAAAAACGTACTTTCTGAACCGCTACTAAGTATTGTCAAAGCAGACGAAGGGTTATTTGGTTGTGATGAGACATTAGCACTAGGATCTGTATTTGGATATGGGAGTATTGCGCTTACTACCTTTGGGTATTTAGATAAACAAAAGATAGGCATTATCAAAAGTTTGGACAATCAGAGCGGACAAGAACATTGTCATACGTTTTTAGATGATATTGTCTGTGCGATTGCTGCGGCAGCTGCAGGGAGATTGGCCCATCGAATTCGTGATGAAGACGAAGAAGTCGACTCAACCATAGGCGAATATTAAATAAGCTCGAACACTCCTGCCTTCTACGGTGGGAGTACTTGTTTGGGAGAAGGATGTAATCATCGTGATCGTACTTCAGGATCATAGCAAATAAAAAAAACCGAGTACTGCCCTGTACTCGGCTGCCATTTGAGGAGGGAATTTGGTGGAACAAGCGACTTGCTTGTTCTGTATATACTATGTCAATCTCTATAAGCCCGTTTGGACGCTTACGTAAAATGTGCATTAGTCTAGATTATTAATGAAATGAAGACAGCTTTGTCTTTGTTATTAGGAATGATTTTCCACTATCTGAGTTACACTACAGATAGGAGGAGATATAGATGGATCAATGGATTTATTGTGCAAAGTTATATGAATCCCGTTTTCAAGCGAAAGTATTAGCGACACGAATGCAAGAAGATTGGTGGTTATATGGATATGAAAGCCCTGATACTGTGGAAGTGTTTCGCTCGAGAAAAGGGCGTTTTGGTGTGAAGTATATCTGGAGACACTGAGAAATTTTAAAAAAGTACTTGTGTGATTTTACATTCTGTTGTATAGTATTACTTGTGGCTGAAACAAGTTAGAAAAAACTTGAAACAATCATAATGTCGCGGGGTGGAGCAGTGGTAGCTCGTCGGGCTCATAACCCGAAGGTCGCAGGTTCGAGTCCTGTCCCCGCAACCAACGTGGAGCTGTGGTGTAGAGGCCTAACATGCCTGCCTGTCACGCAGGAGATCGCGGGTTCGAATCCCGTCAGCTCCGCCATTTTTCATATCATACATAGGGGCCTATAGCTCAACGGCAGAGCACCTGGCTCATAACCGGTTGGTTACAGGTTCAAATCCTGTTGGGCCCACCAAAATCCCTATATGGACTAGGGCAGTTAGCTCAGTGGGAGAGCGCTTCCCTGACACGGAAGAGGTCGCTAGTTCGATCCTAGTACTGCCCACCACGTAAACCCTTGAGAAATCAAGGTTTTTTTGTTGTTTGCAAACGGAAATGCAAACGCTTGACTATAATTTGGTCACAGAAAGATATCTGTAAAAGTAAACGGGATTGTGGTGGATAAAAGAGTTGTCATCGGCAAAATGAAGGATACAATAAAGATTGATACTTTAGATGATTGCCAACTCATCAAATTCGGAACGGATGGAGAATATGGTTCAACTATTCCTTAGCTTGAAAAGCAAATCACATTGACCATACCTCCCGTTTGTCATAGTATGTTCCTTTAGATGTTCGGGCAAGCAGTAGTTTGAAAGCGCAAATGAATGTAGGAGGTTACCTCTTTTGAACCATACATATACTTCAGATTCAATTCAATCGCTAGGGATACTTGGCGGAGTTCGGGCAAAACCAGCTTCTATTGGATTAGAATCCCATAACCATACCTTCTTAGAGATCTTAGGAAACTCCATTGATGAGCATCGAGCGGGATGGGGGAAAGAGATTATCGTTACAAAGCATATAGATGGCTCTGTAACCGTACGTGATTTTGGACGTGGAGTTCCCATGGATCAAAATAAAGCAGGTGATTGGTCATATAAGAAAGTCTTCGATGAATTGTGGGCAGGCGGAAAATATAAAAACAATGAAGAAGATGGAGGGAGTTATCAGTATAGCTTGGGAACCAATGGTGTTGGAGCCACAGGGACTAACTATACTTCCGACTTCTTTCAAGTGTCAGTGTATGCCTCAACTGCGAAAGTATATCAGGTTGAATATGAAAAAGGCGTAGAAACATCGGATGGCATACAGATTCGAAAAAATGCGGACAAAATAGCAGTTGGCACAATGATTACTTGGAGACCAAGTTCAGAAGTGTTTCGTGGGAAGAGTGAGATTGACGATGAATTCATTATTACCACTCTTCAAGATCAAGCGATCGTGAATGGTGGTTTAAAGTTTCTCTTCCAGAATGAACGATTAGGGGAGGAGCAAGTCTTCTATTTTCAAGATGGCGTTAAGGACTATATTAAATCAATTTCCTCAGAGGAACATTCGCTTACTGATGTAGTTGCATGGACAACTGAGCAAAAAGGGAAAGACAACGACAAGGATAAGGATTATAAAATTAAGGCTGATATCTACTTCAGTTTCAATCGTGAGACCTCATTTAGCCGTTATTACCACAATTCTTCTTGGCTTGAAAATGGAGGCACTCCAGAAGATTTCGTCAAAAACTCTTTTACCTTTGTCATCGATAAGTTCCTAAAAGACCAAAACTTGTATGCCAAAGGAGAGAAGAAGATCTCCTTTGATGATGTGGAAGATAGTTTGCTAATTGTAACAAGCACTTACTCCACCATCTCCCTTTTTACAGATCAAACTAAAAAGAAAATCGGTTCTGATTTTATGAAGAGAGCAATTACCGCATGGCTACGCGAACAGTTAGAAGTTTATTTGGTTGAGAATCCCCAAGAAGTGAAACTCATCTTAACACAAGTACTTGTCAATAAACGGAGTCGTGAAAAAGCAGAGAAAACACGTCTTGATGTAAGAAAAAAATTAGCAGGTACGGTCAATAACCTGACAGCTCGAATCGATGGATTTATCAATTGTAAATCAAAGGATGCTACTAAAACGGAGCTTTATATAGTAGAAGGAAAGTCAGCTCTTGGATCGACGAAACAAGGGAGAGATGCAGAGTTTCAAGCGATCTATGCACTCCGAGGGAAGATCCTCAACTGTCTGAAAGCGGACTATGACAAGATTTTTCGGAATGAGATCATTGTAGATCTGCTGAAAATTTTGGGCTGTGGGATTGAGGTAAAAAGTAAGCATGCTAAAAATCTAAACACCTTTGATCTCAATAATCTCCGTTGGTCTAAACTCATTATCTGCACAGATGCAGATGTGGATGGTTTTCATATCCGAACTTTGTTGCTAACCACGATCTATCGACTAATGCCAACCTTGTTAGAGGAAGGGCGAATCTTTATTGCTGAGTCTCCTCTGTATGAGATTACCAACCAGAATAAATCCTACTTTGCCTATTCCGATCGAGAAAAAGAGGAGATTGTTGCTACATTAAAATTAAAAGGAAATGTCTTGATCCAGCGATCGAAAGGTTTGGGAGAAAACACGGCTGAAATGATGTGGGAAACGACAATGAACCCAAAGACGAGGAATTTGGTTCAGGTGATGAAAGATGATGTGGGACTGACTCAGCAGTATTTCGAGATGTTTTTAGGTGATGATATACAAAGCCGAAAACAATATATTGAAGAAAATCTGCATGATTACATTGAGAATGGGTTGACGTAAAAGGAGAGCGCACATGACACAACAGAGCATTGTTACGAGTCTTCGAGACAACTATATGCCGTACACAGCTCATGTCATCATGAGCAGGGCACTTCCAGAAATAGACGGGTTGAAACCAAGCCAACGCCGAATCCTATACACCATGTTTAAGATGGGATTGCTAAAGGGAAATCGCAAAAAATCTCAAGGGGTTGTAGGTCAGACGATGTTTCTGCATCCGCATGGAGATATGCCGATCTATGAGACTCTCGTTCGCATGGCAAAGGATAATGAGTCTTTACTACATCCGTACATTGATTCAAAAGGTAACTTTGGCAAGCAATATTCAAGAGATATGAAATATGCCTCTGCTAGATATACAGAGGTTAAGCTTGCGGATATAGCGAATGAGCTTTTTCATGATATTGATCAAGATACCGTAGATATGATCGATAATTACGATGGAACCTTGAAGGAACCACGATTGTTCCCTGTTAACTATCCATCTGTTCTCATCAATACCTCTTCTGGAACAGCCGTTGGGATGGCAAGCAGTATGGCTCCGTTTAATTTGAACGAAGTGATTGACTTTACCATTGCCTATATTCAGAGCAAGGAAGTAGTAGTTGGAGATTATATCTTAGCTCCTGATTTCTCTACGGGTGGTCAAATTATTTATAACGCTAAGGATTTTAAGCAAATCTATGAAACAGGAAAAGGTTCGTTTAAGATTAGAGCTACATACAAGATTCAAGGCAACTCCATCATCTTTGAACAAATACCATACACAACGACATTCGAGGCGGTCATCGATAAGATTACGGATCTTGTAAAAGAAGGCAAGATCAAAGATATTGTGGATATTGATGATATCTATGGAATTGATTCAAAGGGAATTGAGATTCAAGTCAAAAGCAGCACGGATAAAGAGCGATTGATAGCTAGACTGTATAAGCTGACCCCTTTAGAGGATTCCTTTACTTGCAACTTCAATCTGATTGTAAATGGACGACCTCAAACGCTAGGTGTGAAGCAGATTGTACATGAGTGGCTTGTCTTTCGATCCAATTGTATCCAACGTGGAGCTTTATATGAACTAGATAAAAAGAAAAAAAAGAAGCATTTATTAAAAGCTTTTCGAGAAGTTTTGCTTGATATCGATCGAGCGATTGTCATTGTCCGGGGCACAAAGTTAAATAAACAAGTTGTAAGCAATTTAATGGAAGCTTTCCAAATTGATGAAGCTCAAGCCGAATATGTAGCAGAGATTAAGTTGCGCTTTTTAAACGAGGAATATCTACTCTCACGAATTGCCGAAATTGAGAAGCTAGAAAAGGAAATTCAAGAGCTTAATGAGCTAAGCAGTGATGCATCCAAAAGATCCCTGGTGATTGTCGAACAATTAAATAGAGTGAAGAAACAGTATGGTAAAGAACGATGCTCCCTGATTGTTCAGGCGAATGATTTGCCAATGATTAAAGAAGAGCAAATCTCTATCGACAACTACAATGTGCGAGTGTTTGTTACAAAGGAAGGATATCTAAAGAAGATTCCATTGGTTTCATTGCGTAGTAGCAACCAACTAAAAGTAAAGGATGGTGATTATGTGGTCAGAGAGATAGATTCCACCAATCATTCAGATATCCTCATCTTTACCAATAAGCAAAATTGCTACAAGTATAAAACATATGAGTTAGATGACCACAAACCGTCAGCTCTTGGAGAGTTTTTGCCTACTCTGTTAGGATTACAGGACGAAGAGATTCTTTATGTGACAGTCACCAACGACTACAAAGGGCATCTAATCATCGGCTTCGATGATGGGAAAGTAGCCAAGATTGATTTGTCTGCCTACAGTACGAAGAACAATCGAACGATGTTAAAAAATGCATATGCAGATAAACATTCAATCTACTGGGATACTACGCAAGAGGATTATGATCTCATGGCTCTATCAACCATCGACAAAATCATTGTGGTGAACACATCTATCGTTAACCCGAAGACGAGTAAGACCACTATTGGAGTTCAGCTAATGAAGTCTAAGAAAGAAAGCCTTGTTTCTGATTACCATAAGTTATCATCAGAAGGCTATGAGGAGCGAGAGTACTATCGAACTTTAAGTGCTGGAGTCGGGAAGTATTATCGAGAGGGCGATTTTACTGATTTAGTCGATTTAAAAATGAAGCGGTTAGGACAAGGAGTGTTGATGTAGTAAGAGGATGGGGCACTTTTTAGGAAGTTGCCTCCTAAAAAATAAAAATGTTTCAACAGAGCTTCCTCGCTTTGGCAATAGAATCATCACGTATTCGGCTCCAGCTTGTAAATGGGTTCTATTATAACTACAACATTGAAGAAGGAGATAGCAATGGATTATTTAGAAATGAAGGGCTTAATCCGTAGTCTCGATTATATATTTGATATTCACTTTCATATTGACATGCCTTATCAAGGACTTCACGATCCAGAAACAACCCCGATCGTTGATCTGAAGGGCTTATTCTTAGAAGAGAATAGAAAATATGAGGCTCATATTCGTTTTATCGGAGTAGGAGGTTTTTATATCAATGGATTTTGGCATGGAAATTCACCTACACTTGACTTGATTGATCGCGGGGAAGAAGGTTGGGAACAGAGATATGAACTAGACGATGTAGAGGGTGATATTCAACTTTACTGTGATAAAGTGGAAGTAATTTCTGTGAAGGAAAGTGAAATCTTGATAGAAAAAGGAATTATTGATACAAAGCAATAAAAATGAATCATTCCTCGGATCATCAATAGACCTATGTTGAAGAGAGTGCTGTCCTCTTCTGCTACAATGATATAAGATTTGCTTCTAGCCAGAGATAGACTCTATGTACTGGATATCCAATATCTGATTGAATGGAAATAGCGCTTTATCCCCCGTCTGTTGAGTGAAAAAAAATCCATGTTATATTTTTACCATACATCAATAAAAGTGAGTGTAAAACATGCCCATCATCAAAACAGAGCTCCATATCAATGCTCCTATCCAAGTTTGCTTTGACTTAGCACGCTCCATCGATGTGCACATGGAATCAACCGCTCATACTCACGAACGTGCGATTGCAGGTGTTACAAGTGGCTTGATTGAACTCAATCAAACTGTTACTTGGGTAGCTGTGCATTTTGGCATAAAACAGAGTCTCACTGCCAAAATTACTGAGCTTGATGCACCTACCTACTTTGTAGATGAAATGGTGAGTGGTGTATTTAAACGGTTTAGACATGAGCATCGCTTTATGAAGCAAGAAAATGGCACACTCATGTTGGATTACTTCGATTATACTTCACCACTCGGATATCTAGGTATCTTGGCAGATCGATTGTTCTTGGAAAATTATATGAAAAAATTCCTAATGAAGAGAAATGAATACATTAAGAGCGTCGCAGAACAAATGCAATCCATCAGTAACCCTTAAAAAGGGAATAGAGTAGATAGGTCCCTTAGGCTGAAGTGTATATAAAGAAAAAATTTATTTGATGAATCAAGATTTAACGGGAGTGATTCATGGTATTCACTCTCCCCTCTCTGACAATAGCAAATAGTGGTCACGGGCTGGTCACAAGCGTTTGATAACGATAGATGACTAGAAGGTACTATAAAAAGAAAAATACCTCCAATCCCTTATATTTCAAGGATTAAAGGTATTGTAGATAATCAGAAGATATCAGAGGAAATGTGGGGCAGAAAGCTGACACGGAAGAGTTGCTAGTTCGATCCTAGTACTGCCCACCACGTAAACCCTTGAGAAATTAAGGTTTTTTTACGGATAAAGAATATCTTACTTAAACAGCTGTAAAAATGAGAAGACGGCACCACAGATGGAAGCTGCGTAACTCGATTTTTCTAATATTGTCCCCGATTGCTTGATCTTCTCTCGATCGAGCTGAGGTTGACTAATTTGTTCTTTGATGTCTTGTAAAGCCATAATGATGCTATTTTTTTCTTCTTGATTCATCTCGGTGGTAGCGATCTTGATAAGGTATTGTTCAAAGTTGGCTTTAATCTCTTCAATGTACTTCTCAAACATTTGATTTTCTGTTCCTGGACTGTTATTTGTGAGTTGTACATTGTTCACTTGATTACTTACGATACTGCCTGTAACATTGCCGTTAATACGAAAATTTGCCATGAAACATTCCCCCTATTTATTGTGGATGATGCTGTCTTTGACTGTCCCGCCTACGATTGATCCACTGACATTTCCAGTTATTTCGATCTTTGTGTATTCGACTTTTCCTTCTCGAATGTACTGTTTCAATTTTTGAGACCTTTGTTCGGTTAGCATCATTACTTCAATGTCATCAGGGCACCAAATTTTTTCTGTTCCATCTTCAAAAAACGGAAGGAGTTTACTTGATGGTGTTTCAGAGTGAATACCAAAGTGGTTTTTGTTACCGAAGATGAGAAAGGATTGCTTTGCTCTAGAAATTGCGACATTTAAAACATACTGTTGGCGGTCAAAAAAATGCTCAGAATTAGATGTGGAGTAAGTTGGTGAAAATAGGACGACTTCGTACTCTGCACCTTGTAATGAATGAACAGTTCCAACCTTAATGCAGTTTACATTAAACGTAAGTTCTTTTAGGTAAGAAGTGATCAAATTTGCTTGTGCGCTGAAAGGGGTTAGTATAGCAAGTGTCTGTTGTTTTGTAGAAGTGCTGAGCTTGTGCTGCTTGAAAAAATGGTCAACCCATAAAGCGATCGTGGCGGCTTCTATGTGATTGATGCGGCTGGAACCAGAAGGTTCTTCATGCCCTTCTACATGTAGAAAAGCCATAGGCAATAAACGATATTCGTCTTTTTCACGAGTCTTAACATGTAGTTTGTTATTGTAATAGACATGGTTGAAAGATTGAGCAATTTTAGGATGGCAACGAAAATGTTCTTGTAGCATAAAGGGCTTTTCTTGATCATTTAGATAACGAGTCAATCGGTTTGCTAATTTCATTACATTTGATTTGGAGCAGACATGTAGATGGTCCACATGAGGGGTGATCTTTAAAAGGCCTGACTCTTGTAAACTGATGTTATCTTGGTCAGCGGTTACATTAGATATAGGAGGCAATTGATTGGTGTCGCCAACAACTAAAGCCTTTTTAGCTAATGCAAACACTGGGAAAGCAAGCTCAGGTAGTACTTGACTCGCTTCATCGATAATAAGTAAATCAGCAAATTCGTGTAAATATTGGTATTTATCGTTGAAGAATTTAGGTGCTGAATGCAGAGTTGAGATAAGACATGGTGTCAGCATAGCAACTTCTGTATAAAATTGACGTAAAGTTCCAAATGATTGCTTGCTTTGAACTCGTTGTTTTGCTGTTTCAATAAAACGGGATTCCCAGTAGTGTGTAGCTAATAGGAAAGCAAGTACACGATAGGTTTTATCAAAAAACTCTTCTGCGTCTGCAAGTTCATCTGGAATGGAAAGGTCTGCCCATCGTTTACGGTTGTTTGTACGAGTTGTTTCATTTTGATCCCACTGTTGTTGAAGAGTTTGAACGCTTGCTAGTTTTTCGTCTGATAATCGTAGTTGTGATTGATAGTCTTGCTCCAGCCTTTCTAGCTCCGCTTTTAAGCGAGCCTCCTCAAAAGAATGAAAAGTTATATCAGGCAGTTGTTTTTGGAGAAGGTACTGATTTTCTTCAATCCATCCCTTTGTTATATATTTCCCGAGAATAGGAAGTTTGGAGCACCATACAACGAGAGGGTTACGGTTACTAATTCGATGATAGAGTTCCCGCCTAGCAGTTTCAACTGTCTGCACTTGTTGTTTGTAGCTATTTACATGTTGGCTAAGCGGTTGGATTGCTTCATCAAACGAAGTCACATGATACTCTGCAAAGAGCTTATCTCGCTGAGTGAGTAGGAGTTGATAATCAATTTTCTCTTGCAAATTTTCTTCGATAACTTTCACTACTTGCCTAAGGGAGTCATGAAGTGTTGCTTTTGCGCTGTCTATGTAGGTGATTTTTCGATTGAAATACAGGGATGTACGAGTTAAGAAATGTTGCTCCCATTTGTCAATTTCACTTTGATTTAAATGAATCAAATTAGGCCCGTTGACAAATTCGAATTGCATCTTATTCCGTAAGAGTAATTGATAGTTATAATCACGCTTTGATTCTGCAGCACAGAAGGTACCTAAGCTGCTCACATTCGGAATCCATCGTTCTGTTAATTGTTCCATTTGGTCGAATAATGGATGAGAGGGCAGATCTGATGGGATTGATATTCTTTGAAACATGTCTAAGATGTTTGTAATGGATAGATTAGTAGATCCAGACGCTAGAATGGTACTTGGAATAGCTTGCTTTTGATAGGCGGAATTAACCCACAATGAAGCAATTACACTCTGTAATAATGTAGTTTTTCCTGTGCCGGGAGGGCCTTCAATGGATAAGAGTTCTCCATTTTGCAAGGCCAGAAAATGGTGTAATGCTTCTCTCTGAGAAACCGTTAGGCCATGTTCTGTACTCATTTGTCCCAAATGTTTTACTGAGTATGTGATGGAATCTGTTAACCGCTTGTTTTCTGTAGACTCATTTATTTGGATATATTGCTGAGCAAGTGGTTTCAATGCATTTTTATAAAACGATTTATCTAGCATTTTTTCATAGAATGTTTTGATATTATAGAGGGAGCCACTATTTGTCAAGTTGGTGCCATCTAAGATTAAGACCTTCTCCTCCTCTTTTTTATATTGGAGCAAGTGGAAAGAAGAAATGGGGCTATCGAGAACATGTTCGAAAAAATGTTCACTTTCTTTAAAAGCACTTTCCCAGGATTTCGACTGTTCATTTTGAAAAGGATGATCTGACCAGTATTGATTCACTATATCCATATCGCTGATTGTACATTTTTGTTGTGATGGACGCAGATATTTGCGGGGGATAAAAGGAGGTTTATCTTTAGCTCGTATAAATCCATCATAAGTAATCTCGGCTGGTATGATTAGCCAAATATGATATTTTGGCTTTTCGTTTGATTTGCGACTCTTGGTTGTATATAGAGCTGGGCAGATGAACACATCTTTTGCATCCGCATTCTCAGTAATTTTTTTGTGAACAGAGGGATCATTGATTTTTCCCTTTATCATTTCATTACGAGTAATTTGGGCGAGTGATTTAATATATTTTTCCTCAAGATCTAGAAACCCACTTTCGTCAATATTTCCTTTCCAGTATTGAGTTAATTCCTTTGTGATGATAAACACCTCATTTTAGGTTTTTTAATTTTTATGTAATAAATGCTGTCTTCATCTTTTTCTAATTTTATTCTATTATTACAAATTTTAATAGAGGGAAAATTTTTACATTGTACTTTTCGCTCAAGAGAAATGCAAGTTTAATACTGTTTTTTAAGTCTGTATTCTATCTAAAACCCACTAGGAATAATCATATTGTTATATAACTCTCTCTAGCATGACAGGAGGAACTCATATGAAAGCCATGATATGTACAAAGTACGGTCCACCGGATGTTCTTCAACTAGAAGAAGTAGACAAGCCAACACCGAAGGAGAACGAGGTACTAGTAAAGGTTCGTGCAGCTTCTGTAAATGCGGGGGATTGGCATCTTTTAAGGGCGAAGCCTTTTATCATCCGCTTGGGGATTGGACTAATAAAGCCCAAATATAAGATACTGGGGATGGATATTGCAGGAACGGTTGAGAGTGTGGGGAGTCAGGTAAAGGGTTTAAAGCTTGGTGATGAGGTATTTGGAGATTTATCACGCTGTGGTTTTGGAGCGTTTGCGGAGTATGTGTGTGTTCCTGAGAGTAAACTTGCAATAAAACCAGCTAGTATATCGTTTGAAGAAGCGGCAGCGGTTCCTACGGCGGGGGTTACAGCTCTACAGGGTCTCCGTGATAAAGGAAAGATTAAAGCTGGACAGAAGGTTTTAATTAATGGTGCTTCTGGAGGTGTGGGAACGTTTGCTGTGCAAATCGCGAAACGGTTTGGAGCAGAGGTAACGGCTGTATGTAGTACTCGAAATGTAGAATTGGTGAGCTCTTTGGGTGCAGACCATGTAATTGATTATACATGCGATGACTTTACAAAAATGGGACAATGTTACGATTTGATTCTGGCTGTAAATGGGTATCATCCGATTTCAGCTTATAAGAGAGTTCTCAATCCACATGGCGTATACGTTATGATCGGAGGAACGGAGGTCCAGATGTTTCAGGCTATGTTAGCAGGTCCATTTATATCAATGTCTGGGAAGCAGATGGGAAATTTGCTAGTGAAGCCTAATAAAAAAGACTTGATGGAAATGAGCTATTATTTGGAGGCAGGAGAAGTTGTACCTGTGATCGATCGGAGCTATCCGCTAAGCAGGCTTCCAGAAGCGATTGCATATTTGGAAGAAGGACATGCTCAAGGAAAAGTGATTATTACGATGGATGAGTGATAGGTGTATTGCTCATTAATATAAATCAACAAAGACGCCGTTTACCCGACTGGGTAAACGGCGTCTTATTTTGTAGAGAAGAAAATATCAATTACTTCGAAGGAATAATATTTAATTCTTTTAAGTACGCTGTTTCTTTATCTTTATCATATTCTTTTTCCCACTTCGACATCACAATGGCGGCTAGGGAGTTACCGAATACGTTTACAACCGTTCTGGCCATATCCATGATTCTGTCTACCCCTGCGATGAAAGCTAGTCCTTCAGCTGGGATTCCGACTGCACCCAGAGTAGCTAGCAATACAACGAAGGATACACCTGGTACTCCAGCGATTCCTTTCGAAGTTACCATGAGTGTGAGAAGAAGTGTAATTTGAGCACTAATCGGCATATGAATTCCGTACAATTGAGCGATAAATAGTGCCGCGATGGCTTGATAAAGAGTAGAGCCATCTAGGTTGAATGAGTAACCGGTTGGAATGACAAAGGATGTAATTGCCTTTGAGCATCCTAGCTTCTGCATCTTCTCAATTAGCTTTGGTAAAACGGTTTCAGAACTTGCCGTAGAATAAGCAAGTAAGATTTCGTCTTTTAAGACACGGAAGAGATGGAAAATGTTAATTCCTACGATACGTGCCATGATTCCAAGTACAATGACAATGAAGAAGATCATTGCGACATATACCAAGATAATGAGCTTACTAAGTGGAATGAGGGACTGAATCCCAAATTTAGAAACGGTTACACCAATCAGTGCAAATACACCCAGCGGAGCAAACTTCATAATCTGATTAGTCATGGAGAACATAGCTTCCGAGACACCGTGGAAGAAGGTTAGAACTGGCTTTCCTTTCTCTCCAATCGCGGCAACACCAAGTCCAAACATAACAGAGAAGAAGATAATAGCGAGCATATCACCTTTTGCTAAGGATTCGAACAGGTTACTTGGAACGATATTAACAAATGTATCTGCAAACCCGTGACTTCCTACTTGATGGGTTGTATCTACATATTTTTGAATATCTGTTTTTTGGAGAACGTCCATTTTAATGCCTGCACCAGGTTGGAAGATATTTGCAAACAACAACCCAAGTACGAGAGCGATAGTGGTGATGATCTCAAAATAGAGAATGGTTTTACCACCTAGTTTTCCAAGCTTTTTCGTATCGCCAACACCAGCGACACCTACTACGATACTTGAAATGACAATTGGAATTACGATCATTTTAATCAATCGAATAAAGACGTCACCAAGCGGCTTTAGATAGGTCTCGATCGCAGGGTTCCCATAGAAAATGGCACCTACTGCTATACCTACAACCAGCCCAAATAAAATTTGCCAAGCTAGGCCAAATTTTTTCATATTTATCACCTCAATAGTTATTTAGTAAAGAAAAGAGTACATCCTATGGAAATTTATTTAATTATGGGCGAGTTGCACTAAATAATCATATTAAACTTTACATGTATATTCAATGTTTTTATTTGAGAACATGCGAGAAAACATTTTATATTTATATTATCGATGATTGATATACTATATTGTGAATAAATATTAGTTTATGGATCGATTTTTTCATCTGGGGTTTACTTATCTAACTTCATTAAATATATAGAAATTAATTATAATTATAAAATCAGTTTTTTATTTAGGTTTTTAGAACAGAGGAGGGAACGCCCTGTTATGGACAGCTCCCTTTCTAATAGAATCAATCTAATGATTACGTTCGTTTAGATCAGAAAGTTTAACTTGTTGTTTGTGTTGATGTTCTCCTTGTAAATGAACGGTAGCGGTAACGCCATCCTCATTTACCTGATCAATCCAGATCGAATTGCCATTGTAGTTCACATGTATGGTCTCAGAAGATGCGATAATTTCCTTTGCTCTTTGTATATCCAATATATGTTGCCTCCCTTTAAATGGTATTTGTAGTATGTTCTTATCCATTTATTTACATGCGGGTTTAAAGTAAATAAAAATGGACGAGTCAAAAACAACAACATTTACTAATATAAGCAATATAATGAATTTTAAAATTAATAAGATTAATTAGTTAGGGGGAAGGTATTATGAGGAAGAAGTGGATGTGTTGGTTCATAGGGCTTGCGTTATTGTTAGTTTTAATGCCGACTGTGGGCGTTCCTGTTTGGGAGAATGTCACGACGTCTAAAATAAGTGAGGACGATCTCTCGAAATTGACAGAGGCGGTTACGAAAGAGATGACTCAGCAAAAAAAGGCTTCTGTCTCGGTCGCGGATGTGAAGAGTCGTATGCAGGTAAATGTGCAGAGAAAGGATCCAGATAAGAAGTGGGTTTTTGGTACAGCAGTGATTCAGGCACCAAAGGAAAAAGATGCGTATCCAGAAGGCTGGCTCTATGTTGCGAAGATGGAAGGGGAGGAATGGCAGGTAGCTCTAGAGGGGAGTGAATCATTCCAAAATTGGATGCAGGATGCCCCTAGTACGATCGTGAACAGCAATGAGAAGAAGGTGTTTGCGAATCGTAGTAGCGATGTAAAGGTTATGGCAGATCAAGATCAATTGAGGTTGCCTTTTGCTGTTGGAGCTACTTGGACGTTAACGGGTGGACCGCATGGGTATAGTGGACAAAATACACCTTATAGCTCCCTTGATTTAGCTGGGGGGAATCAACAAGTTTTAGCAGCTGGTTCAGGTAATGCCTATGCCATGTGTGGGAATGGACTTGGTTGGATTCGAATTATTCATGCGAACGGTTTTGCTACTGATTACTATCATTTGTGGAGCAATATCCAGCCGAATGGGGCTTGGGTGGATGCGGGTACATTCCTCGGGTATACGGGCACTGATGTATCGTGTGGGGGATATGCTTCAGGAAGACATGTACACTTTGCACTCCGCTACAATAATGCGTATGTATCGATCAATGGTAGAGAGATGGGTGGCTGGGTATTCTGGGCGGGTAGCAATGCCTATGAAGGGTATGCGATGCATGGAAGTACAGTTCGTTACCCAGGTCAAGGATTGTATAACTACGGAGCACTTGCCCCCAATCAAGGGATTGTGGATGTCATGGGGAGTGGTACGTTGAATGTGAGATCTGGACCGGGTAGTAACTATCCGATAGTGGGAACGAAGAATGATGGAGAGATTGTCACCATCGCATGCACAGCCACAGGTACAACTTATACAGGGAGATCGAAGACCACGAATATATGGGATCGAATAGGCAACGGACAGTGGGTTAGCGATGCCTATGTATGGACAGGATCTACGAGCGCAGTTGCTCCTACATGTAACTAGTGACTCTGTAGGAATAGTGTTGTGAGTAAAGGAAGATGGTCTGAAGCAAAGGTATTGCTTTGGACCACTTCTGCACTTTGAACAGAGAGATCACGACTGACAAAGATGTAATCTAATTGGGTTCTAGGGCGTGATGAAGGAAAGGTTGCATATCGCATAGTCGGATCGTTTGCTTGACAGACATCTGTAAAGTGATATGCAATCTTTTTCCATGGTTTTGACTTCGGTCTCATGTTCCAATCTCCCATCATGATAGTGGGCGATGAGTGGTCCGAACAATGATGGAGAATGTAGTTAACTTGCTTGCGATGAATCCATGGATTTAGGCTAAGATGAGAGTTGTACACATGTAACGTTTGGGTGGGAAGCTGGATATGAGATTCTAGTAGGGACCGATCTTCCATCAGGATAGAGGGAAATTGGAATACATGATTTCGCTCGAAAGTGATGGGATAACGTGATAAGATCGCATTTCCATATCGTTTACGCTCTACTCTTTTTTTGGCTGGTGAGGAAATAGCATGTCCAAAAGCATGGTTCATGCCGAGTGCCTCTGCCAGCCATCCTATTTGATCCACATAATGACTTCTTTTTGAAAAATAGCAATCTACCTCATTTAAACCAACTACATCGCACTGATGAGCCGCGATGATTTCGACGATTCGTTGTAAATCAACTCTGCGATCGGTTCCTTTCCCATGATGGATATTAAAAGTCATCACACGTAACTTCAAATGGCTATCGCCTCTCTAGAGTGTCAGAACTGGAATATGTAGACAGCTCTTGTGTTTATTATGGTTACCTATATACAAAATCAACCGAAATTCAAAAAAAAATTGTCGAAAATAAGAATGTTATTGTGATAATATATAGAACAATAGATATGGTTTTAATATTGGTCATATACATATTTTTATCTATTATCTCTATATTTACTTTTTTTGGCTTGGTGTTTTTATGAATAAAACGAGGTGATCCAGTGACCCAGACAGTATTAGAGATTGCCGAACTACAATTACATTTTTTTACCGACAAAGGGGTCGTAAAAGCGGTTGACGGTGTAAGCCTTGAAGTAGGGAGAGGAGAAGTAGTCGGATTGGTTGGAGAGTCTGGATGTGGGAAAAGTGTTACATCCTTGGCAATCATGGGCTTGATTCCTCAGCCACCAGGGAAAGTTGTGGCCGGATCGATCCAGTTTGAGGGAGTGGATCTCACCAAGATTTCTCAGAAAGAGCTTCGTAAGATCCGTGGAGATCAGGTAGCGATGATTTTTCAGGAACCAATGACTTCTTTAAATCCACTCTTTACAATTGGAAATCAGTTAATAGAAGTAGTACGCATCCATCGAAAAGTGAATAAGTCAGAAGCGCGCAAGCAGGCTCTAGAGATGTTGCGACAAGTAGGGATTAGTCGGGAAGGAATTTTGGATGACTATCCCCATCAACTATCTGGAGGAATGCGCCAGCGGGTGATGATTGCGATGGCGATGATGTTAAATCCGAAGCTACTGATTGCGGATGAGCCGACGACTGCTTTAGATGTTACCATTCAAGCGCAAATCCTTGATTTGATGAAGAACTTAAACAAAGAGTTTGGTACGTCTATTCTGTTCATCACACATGATTTAGGAGTGGTCGCAGAGATGTGCGATCGAATTGTAGTGATGTATGCGGGGCAAATCGTGGAACAGACAGATCGTTTTCGATTGTTTCGTAATCCCAAACATCCATATACACAGGGTTTGATGAATTCGATTCCGAAGTTAGAGGATAAGAGGGAGCGTCTCTACTCCATTCCAGGTCAGGTACCCAATCCACATCAGATGCCGAGTGGATGTCGATTTGCTCCGCGTTGTGAGTATGTGATGGATATTTGCCGTGTGAGCTCTCCTGAGCTACTTGCTGTGGAAGAAGGTCATCTAAGTCGTTGCTTTTTGCATCAGGAGGTGAAGGAAGTTGCTACTACAAGTACATAATCTGCGAAAGACGTTTCCCATTCGGGGAGGATTATTGGGTAAACAAACGGGTGAGATTACGGCAGTTGATGATGTTAGTTTTTATGTCAAAAAAGGTGAGACGCTAGGTTTGGTTGGAGAGAGTGGTTGCGGAAAGTCGACAACAGGACGAGCGATTTTACGCCTTCATGAGCCAACCTCGGGACAGATTGAGTTTGAGGGAAAATCATTGCTCGCTTTGAATGAGGAAGAAATGCGGAAGGCACGCCGTGATTTGCAGATGGTGTTCCAAGATCCATTTGCTTCTTTAAATCCACGACAAAAGGTAATCGATATCCTAGAAGAGCCACTCATTGTTCATGGGATGGGAAATAGCAAGGAGCGGAAGGAGCAAGTTCATGAGCTTCTACATCTAGTGGGATTGAATCAATCTCATGCGATGCGCTATCCGCACCAATTTAGCGGAGGACAACGGCAGAGAATCGGGATTGCGCGAGCATTGTCCACAAAGCCGAAGCTGATTGTTGCGGATGAGCCTGTATCTGCTCTAGATGTGTCGATTCAATCGCAAGTGCTAAATTTAATGGCTGATTTGCAAGAAAAATTTGAACTGACATACTTATTTATCGCCCACGATTTGAGTGTGGTAAAGCATATTAGTGATCGGGTAGGCGTTATGTATCTAGGTCGCTTGGTGGAGTTGGCAGATCGGGACGAACTATATGAGAAGCCGCTTCATCCGTATACGCAAGCACTGCTTTCTGCAGTTCCTGTACCAGATCCGGATGCCCAGAAACAAAGAATTATTTTATCTGGAGATGTACCAAGCCCGGCGAATCCACCTAAAGGGTGTGCTTTTCATCCACGTTGTCCACATGTGATGGATATTTGTCGGGAAGTTCGCCCGGAGTTCACTGATCAGGGTGGAGGGCATTTTTCAGCATGCCATTTATAGATACATAGGAGTTTGCATTTCATCAAGGAGGTGACGGTCCTAGATTTGGAATGATGCTCTATCTTCACTATCCTAAGGAGGTTTATGAATGAAAAAACGTGGTCTCATTCTTTCTATTGCGGTAACAATGCTTGCTACTTCTTTCTTGGTAGCATGCGGTGGGAAAGATCCGAATGCGGGAAGTGGTAAGTCCAAAACGCTGATTTATGGGCGTGGCGCTGATTCGGTTGGTCTAGATCCGAGCCAACAAACGGATGGAGAATCGTTAAAGGTTACGAAGCAGGTTTTGGATACCTTGGTTGATTACAAAGATGATAGTACGGAAGTAGTCCCAGGACTTGCTGAGAAGTGGGAAAAAACACCGGATGGATTGACATGGACATTTACCTTGAAGCAGGGAGTTAAGTTCCACGATGGAACTCCGTTTAATGCAGAAGCGGTTGTGTTCAACTTTGAGCGTTGGATGGATAAAAAGAATCCATACCATAAGGGAGATTTCCCTTACTACGGTTATATGTTTGGTGGCTTCAAAGGAGATAAAGGTCATGTTATGAAAGCGGTTACGGCAGTAGATGAGAAAACAGTCAAGTTTGAACTGGCTGTGCCACAGGGTCCATTTCTCAATAACTTAGCGATGAGTAGTTTTGGAATCGGTTCCCCAGAAGCCATCAAAAAAGACCCAGAGGGTGTCAAATTTAATCAGTCACCAGTAGGGACAGGGCCGTTTAAGTTTGTTGAGTGGAAGAAAAATGATAGCATTACGCTTACACGAAATCCCGACTATTACGAAAAAGGCCTACCTAAGATGGATAAAGTCATCTTTAAATCAATTCCTGATAATGCTGCACGTTTTACTGCTTTGAAATCGGGCGATATCGATATGATGGATGGTTTGAACCCAGACGATGCGAAGCTAGTAGAGGCGGATAAGAAATTGCAGTTGAAGTTGCGTCCGGGGATGAACGTAGGCTACTTGGCACTTAATACGACGAAGAAGCCATTTGATAAACCAGAGGTACGTCAAGCGATCAACCTTGCTACAAATAAAAAGGGCATTATTGAGAGCTTCTTTGCAGGATATGCGAAGCCAGCTGTGAACCCAATGCCAGATGTAGTGTGGGGCTTTAACAAAGAGGTTCAGGATTATGAGTACAACTTAGAAAAAGCGAAGGCACTCCTTGAGAAAGCAGGCTATCCAAACGGCTTTGAAGTGGAATTCTATGCAATGACGGAACCACGCCCGTATATGCCAAACGGGAAAAAAGTGGCGGAGTTTATGCAAGAAGATTTAAAGAAAATCGGTATTACCGCTAAGATCGTTACGTATGACTGGCAAACTTATAAAGACCGTGTTGGAAAAGGGGAGCATCAAATGGCTCTCTATGGTTGGACGGGAGATAATGGAGATCCAGATAACTTCCTTTATGTCTTGCTAGACAAAGATAATACACGTACTCCTGATGCAGGAAATGTTGCTTTCTATAAAAATGATACCTTGCATGACACCCTCATTAAGGCTCAACAATCAACAGATCAAAAAGCTCGGACCGATTTATATCAAAAAGCACAAGAAATCATTAAGAAAGATGCTCCTTGGGTACCATTGGTTCATGCCACTGTTCCAGAAGCTGCCCGTGCAGAAATTTCGGGATGGATTCCGCATCCAACTGGATCTGACAAACTGTTAAACGTATCCATGGGAAAATAGTGAGTATAACAAAGTGGCATTGCGATGATATGCAATGTCACTTTTTATACAGAAAAGAGAGGGGAACCGCTCATGATTTCATACATAATCCGACGACTTATTATGCTTATCCCCGTGTTGATTGGCATGTCGATTATCACATTTTCAGTGGTTCATGCAATTCCGGGTGATCCTGCACGAACGATCGTAGGTGATAAAGCGACACCAGCTCAGATACAAGAGATTCGTGAAAACTTAGGGCTTGATAAGCCGGCATATATTCAATATTTTACTTATGTAAAAGATATCTTACGGGGGGATTTGGGAACATCCCTCATAACGAAGCAAGAGATTGCTAAAGAGATAAAACCATTTTTAGCTGCGACAACGGAGTTAGCAGTGGTTGCGATGCTGATTGCTGTTTTCTTCGGAGTGAACCTCGGGATCCTCTCTGCTTGGAAACAAAATTCGTGGTTTGATTATACGGCTATGTTAATTGCTTTGATAGGTGTATCGATGCCGATTTTTTGGCTGGGCTTAATGGAGCAGTGGTTTTTTGCCCAAGAGCTTGACTTATTACCCTCTAATGGGCGACTTGATCCACGGATGGAATTTGATGCGATTACTAACTTTTATAGTATTGATGCCATTATTCAGGGAAATTGGTACGCTTTTCAGGACGCTATCCTACATTTGATTTTGCCTGCTGTAGCATTAGGGACGATTCCAATGGCGATTATTGCACGGATGACCCGTTCTAGCATGCTCGAAGTAATGCGCTCTGATTATATCCGAACCGCTCGTGCAAAAGGGCTGGGAGAGTTTTGGGTCGTGTATAAGCATACATTGAAGAATGCTTTTATTCCGGTGTTAACCGTTGTCGGTTTGCAATTAGGGCTTTTGCTAGGTGGGGCAGTACTTACAGAGACTATTTTTAGTTGGCCCGGAGTAGGTCGTTATATTTTTGATGCGATTAATGCACGGAACTATCCCGTTATTCAGTCTGGAATTTTAATTTTGGCTACTATTTTCGTCGTAATTAATTTAATTGTAGATCTGTTATATGCATGGGTCGACCCACGGATCCAATACGGGAAGGGGGATTAGAAGATGAGCGCACATACTCAGCCAGTACCATTTACGAAGCCGGAGCCACCGATTGCTCCAGAAAAAGAAGTAGTAGAATCACCCTTTCGAGACTTTTTACGAGCTTTTCTAAAACATCGCTCTGCGGTGATTGGAAGTGTCATTGTGCTATCGTTTTTGCTGATTGCCCTTTTCGCTCCGTTGATTACTTCTTACGAATATACAGCCCGGAGCCAAGCACTCCTGCAAGCTCCGTCTGTGGATCATTGGTTTGGAACGGATGAAATGGGTCGAGATTTATTTACTCGTGTGATTTATGGAACCCGAATCTCGCTATGGGTGGGACTTTTTGCTATCTCGGGATCGATTGTTGTGGGAAGTTTCCTCGGCTTGATTGCTGGATTTTATGGAGGGTGGAGAGATACGATTATCTCCCGTTTTTTTGATATTCTCCTTGCCTTTCCGAGTATTCTATTAGCAATTGCCATTGTCGCGATGTTAGGACGGAGCTTAAGTAACGCCCTCTTAGCGATTGCGATTATCAATATTCCGACATTTGGTCGTCTGATGCGCTCGAGAGTGTTAAGTGTAAAATCAGAGGATTATATTCTAGCCGCGAGGGCAATGGGAATGAAGAATCATCGTATTTTATTTCACCATATTCTTCCGAACTGTTGGACACCGATTATGGTTCAAGGAACACTTGGCTTTGCTACGGCCGTGATCGAAGCAGCGGCTCTTGGTTTCCTCGGATTAGGAGCTCAACCTCCAGAACCTGAGTGGGGGACGATGCTAGCAGATGCTCGGCAATATATACAGCTGGCACCATGGACCATGATCTTCCCGGGAGTAGCGGTAGCATTGACGGTACTTGGCTTTAACTTATTAGGTGACGGTTTACGTGATATATTTGATCCAAGGATGAAGCAGTGAGTCTATTTGCAATCTACAAGAAAATACGATAAAAGAACAGCCCAGAGGAGTAGTCAGGGTTGTTCTTTTTTGTCGTGGAGTAGGGTCAGATACATGCTCCGAGACAGACAAATTTAACTATTTTTCATGGTTATCCTTTTGCTAACCCATCGATTAAAACACGAATGACTTCAGGTCGGGAAAACTCTGGAGGAGGGACTTCTCCTGCAGTTAACATCTGCCGTACTTTGGTACCTGATAAGATCACATGATCTTCATCTGAGTGGGGACATGTCTTATAAGAAGCCATCCCCATACAACGTCGACAGTAGAAACTATGTTCAAAAAATAGGGGCTTTATTCCTAGATCGTCAGATGATATCTCTTTAAAGATATGTTGTGAATCATAGGTTCCATAATAGTTTCCCACCCCAGCGTGGTCCCGCCCAACGATAAAATGAGTACAGCCATAGTTTTTCCTCGCTATCGCATGGAAGATCGCTTCTCGTGGACCCGCATAGCGCATAGCGGCTGGGAAGACACCGAGAAGCACACGTTCTGTAGGATAGTAGTGTTCGAGAATGGTCTCGTAACTTTTCATTCGTACCTCTGCTGGGATGTCGTCTGCTTTTGTTTCCCCAACGAGTGGATGAAGGAATAGAGCATCAACTGTTTCAAGGGCCACTTTTTGAATATATTCATGGGCACGATGAACAGGATTACGAGTTTGAAATCCCACGATTGTGTTCCACTGTTGCTCTTGAAAATAGTTTCGTGTATAGGAAGGAGTGAGATGATAGTTTGTAAAAGGATCTAGTTGAGGGCGCCTCCATAGCCATATCGAGCCGCCTAAGTAAAGAGAGCTTTGTTGCAATAAACTACGAACCCCAGGATGGTTCGGATCAGTTGTGCGATAGATCGACTGTGCTTCCTTCTGTTGATCCGCTTGATAGATACTTTCTACCTCCACAACCCCTAAGATTGACTGATCTTTCCGTTGTAGAAAAACGTAATCCGATGAGGCGATGGCATCCCTTTGCTCAGGCTCGATAGATAACGTAATCGGAATCGACCATACAAGCCCATTACATAAACGCATATCTGTAAGAACGCTATGATAGTCAGCTTCCGTAAGAAATCCAGTTAGTGGGGAAAAGACACCTGTGGCAATGCAATAGAGGTCTGAGAAAGTACGATCTGAGATTGTGACGACAGGGTATCGTTCTCTCTTTTTGAGCCAATGTTCTATATCAGCATTAGATAATTCTCGCGATACCAATGTACCACCATGTGGTTGGATCATACATTTACCTCCTAATCTATTAGAAGCAGAGCTGTTGGCTACTAGAAATGAGATTAAAAGAGTAGAAGGAGAATCTTTTTGAGTATTAATCGATGGTAATTTTTGCTAAGAACCATTACCTTTGAATATAACAGAGATATCCAATAACTAAACAAACCTGCGCGCCATAATAAGTAACCATAATCACGACATCTGCCCTCTTAAACGGACGGACAAACTTATTCCAACTCAATGTAAAATCAGATAAATAGAAGAGCAGAGAACCTGCTATGAGCCAATACTGAGATGTAAGCCAAGCCGTATAAACCATCGCCGTAATCATGAGGATATAAGCACAAACAGCCAGCACAAATGCAACCGATGAATGCTCCACCATCATAATACGACGAAGAAAAGCCATATAAAGAAGTGCGACTAATAGTAAGATCCCAAGACAAAGAAGGGATGTTTGATCCGTTGAAATGGAGAGAAATCCAACTACATATACGATATGAGCAATAAAAAAGCTAGCTAATCCTTTTAGAAAATGCTTGTCATGGTTAAGTAAAAATAGATCGCCCAAAGCAGAAAGTAGGAGTCCTGCTAATAGGTAGTACCCAAAAGGCCCTCCGTCAGCTAACGTCATTCCGACTACAAGGCTCCAACAAAGAATAGGTACCGCTTTTAACATTTGGTGGATTTTCTCGTGTTGAAACCAAATCGCAATGAGATATATCACGGCAATAAAAGAGCCTAAACTTAACAAAAGCTGTGTCATGTCTATTCACCATCTTATGTTCAATTTTTTGATGTGTTGATTTTGTTCATTAACATGAGAGAATGTGAAACTGGCATCTTTTCTTACCATTGGAAATGAATAAAACCACTTGTACTTACATTATTCGTGGTTATCTACGTTTTTCCCTTTGGCACGAATCTTGCATCATTCTATGTAGAAAAAGTTCAACGATGGAAGGGGAATAACAATGGGTGAAATGGTAACGAAAGAAATGCCAAAAGAATGGGGATTTGCTACACAAGCGATTCATGGTGACGGGATGAAAGTAGCAGGTGGGATGGGCTCCTTAGTACCTCCGATTTATCAAACTTCAACGTTTGTTTTTGAAGATGTGGAGCAGGGGGCAAAGCGCTTTGCTGGCTTGGAAGAAGGATTTGTTTATACTCGTTTAGGAAATCCAACTGTACAGTTACTAGAACAGAAGATTGCTTTATTAGAAGGGGCGGATGCGGCATTAGCATTTGGTTCTGGAATGGCGGCGATTTCGGCTGTTTTGCTGGGGATGGTGAAATCTGGAGACCACATTCTCTGCTCTCGTAGTCTGTATGGCTGTACATTTGGCTTATTAAAGCTGATGGAAGAACGCTATCAAGTTGAGGTCTCACTGATCGAGATGAGGGATGAGGAAGCGGTTCGCCTCGCAATCCGTCCGAATACAACGTTGATCTACCTAGAGACTCCAGCCAACCCGACTATGGAATTAATCGATTTAGCAATGGTATCAAAAGTTGCCAAGGAAAATGGGATCTATACAGCAGTGGATAATACATTTTTGTCTCCGTATCTACAGCGTCCCATTGAATATGGATGCGATATTGTTATCCATAGTGCAACGAAATATATTGGCGGTCATGGGGATGTGGTGGCAGGTGTGATCGCAGGATCATATGGCATTATGCAACAAATCCAGATGACAACTCAAAAAGATCTAGGAGGAATTCTCGCTCCTATGGATGCTTTCTTATTGCTCCGAGGACTAAAAACGCTAGCGCTTCGAATGGAGCAACATAATCGTAGTGCTCAGTTGGTCGCACAGTTTTTAGAATCTCACCCTTCAGTCAATCGAGTCTATTATCCTGGTCTACGAAGCTTTCCGCAGCATGAACTGGCTAAGAAGCAGATGAAAGGCTTTGGCGGCGTAATCGCTTTTGAATTAACAGGTGGATATGAGGCGGCTGTTCAGATGCTAAACCAATTGAATCTGTGCAGGCTTGCGGTTAGCTTGGGTGATGTAGATACGTTGATTCAACATCCGGCATCGATGACTCACTCGGGTGTACCTCAAGAAGAAAGATGGAAGATGGGGATTAGCGATGGACTGGTTCGGCTCTCGGTAGGAATAGAAGAGGTAGAAGATATTATGGAAGATCTTCGTCAAGCGATGGAAAGATAGATGGTCATGCGAAATAGAGTCAAATTTTGTTACAATGGTGATAAATTCGACTCAAAGGATGATCTCCTATGCAGATGATGCTGACTTTTCAGATTGAGACCGAAGATCGTGTGGGGATTACCCATGATGTCATGGAGTCATTTTTATCGTTTCAACTGGATATCGTCAAGATGGAAGTGAGGCCTCATTTTATCTATCTGAAGACTCATTTGCTTCCATCTGAGGTGCAAGATCAATTGTGTTACCATATTGCGCAAACTTCAGGAGTGAGAAGGGTAAATCTGATCCCTTTTCTCCCTTCCGAATTACATGCCAATGAATTGAAAACAACATTGGCGACGATTAGTAATGGGGTTATCCTCGTCGATTCGAATCTGCGAGTGAACACGATGAATCGAGCAGCGGAGACTCTATTACAAACAGATGAAAAAAGGTACAAAGGAATGGAATTACCGACTTTATGGGGGATGAAGAAGGAAGACTGCGAGCGATTGATGCAAAAAGAAACATCTCCTCTGACCCTATATATCAACGAAACAGAAGTGATTCGCGTCGTTTCGGACTTTTACCCGATTTGTATGTCGGAAAAATATGATGATTCACAAGGATGGGTAGTGGTATTTCGGGATCTGCAACAAGTAAATGAATGGATCCAATCTGTACAGCGTTCGGGAATGACGCATTTCGAAGAGATTATCCATGAGAGTGAAGGAATGAAGAACTGTATTCAGACGGCAAGATGTATAGCGAAAAGCGATGTGACGATCTTTTTATCTGGAGAGAGTGGAACGGGAAAAGAGCTGTTTGCCCGGGCCATTCATTATGAAAGTCTACGGGCAAATGGTCCCTTTGTCCCGATTAACTGTGCCGCTATTCCGGAGCAATTGCTCGAAAGTGAGTTATTTGGATATGAAGCAGGCTCTTTTACAGGTGCATCTAAAGAAGGAAAAGCAGGGCTGTTTGAAACGGCTTGTAACGGTACTTTGTTTTTAGATGAGGTGGGCGAGATTCCTCTTCACTTGCAATCGAAACTACTGCGCGTTTTAGAAGAAAAATCGATTCGAAGAATTGGGAGTAATAAAGTCATCCCATTACAATTTCGCTTGATCACGGCAACTAATCGAAAATTAGGCGAATGGGTGAAGCAGGGGAAGTTTCGTGAGGATTTGTATTACCGGTTGCATGTGATTCCGATTGAGATCCCTCCGTTGCGGGAGAGAGAATATGAAATTTCCCTACTTGCGAATCATTTTTTGCAAAAAACATGCGAATTGGTGCGACGACCTGTATTGCATCTGTCAGAGTATGCTCGCCAACAGCTGTATCTTCACGACTGGCCAGGGAATGTGAGAGAGCTACAAAATGTAATGGAACGTAGTGTCTACTTGTGCCCGGATCACGAGACCGAAATTCACCAAGTTTTGATCTCGCCTAGCCGAAATGGGTTGGGGAGAAGTGAGATGATCGAGATGGTCGGATTAAAGCCTCATTTAGAGCAGACGGAGAGAAGAATCATTAAAAGTACATTGGAACAGCATAAGAGCATTCGTCAAGCTGCTAGACAATTGCGGATGAGCCATACAGCCTTACTCAATAAGATAAAAAAATATCATTTATAAGAAAGCCTCCCAGATTCGTTTTCGATTCTGGGAGGCTAATTCATGTTACGAGCTAAAGAAGCTTTTCCGTTTATGATGTCTGCGACGATGGGAAGAAGAGGACCCATAATAGTGACGTTTACGATGTGAAGAGGATGAACTATAGTGACGATGATGTCGGTAGTCAGAGGAAGAATGTTTCCGATAGCGACGATGGGAAGAAGAGCCGTAGTACTTCTTCTTTTTTAATTTGTCTTTAATGGAAGAGAAAAAGCCCATATGGTATTGAGTAAGGTTCAAGTGATCTTCCAAAATATCTTGATATAGCTCAGGATAATCAGTGTGGAAGAATCGACCCACATCGATTACTTTAATCTTGCCGTCTTTGTCAATCATCATGTTGTTAAGATGTAGGTCTTGGGCAACGATCCCGTGATCATATAGATCCGTTACGATTTCTTCCATTTGCGCAAATTGGTGACGTGATAACTTCTCACCAGCTTTCATACTTTCCGCAAGGGTGCTCCCTTCCACACGATCCACGATCATAAATTTGTTTTCGTGATAGTGGAGTGTTGGGAATGAAGAGTGATCTTGAAGGTGATGCAACATGTATGCGTCATCTTTTTCGCTGTAGTCGTCTTTGTATACCTTGATTGCATAATCTTCAAGTCCGTATACTTTTCCGCTTAGACCTTCTCCAATGATCGGCAATTCATGGTCCAATTTATTGTTTGTTACGAGATTTTGTACATAATGGATCGCTTCTTGATCTACATGTCGTTCATGCATGATTGGTTCCCCCTAAGGACAATTGATAGAGCTTGAACCTACTCATCTATGTATAGGAAAGTAGTTATCTCGGCTTTTCCCTGAGGAGATGGCGATGAAACCGGAAACTTGTGGAAGATAGATGAAGGAAAATTTTAGGAAAAATATAATATTTATAGGTGGTCTGTGTATTCTGAAAAAATAGGGGTGATACTGAAGTGTAACATTTTATTTAAAGAAATTTGTCAAAGTAAATCCAGTAATTACAAGGGTTTCTCCTATGTATTTTTTCCTTTCGGCAAATTTTTTCACATTATACCAAATTACTGCTGTTCAATTATTTACCAAAAGTGGTAAACTGCTATTGGGGAATGTGAAAGGTGGATGATGATGAAGCAGACAGTTGTATCTATGACAGATTTACAAACCTCGCTAGATGCTCGAGTAATATGGGCGGAAGCTCTCACGATCATTAAAGAAAAAGTGAGTCAACCCAGCTATCAAGCATGGTTTTGTAGCATTCATCCCACTGTCGAAGGGAACACCTTTGTGTTAGAAACATCGAGTGCCTTTGCGGCAGAATGGTTAAAAAATCGATATTTTCATCTAATTACAGATGCATTGGTAGAAGTAGTAGAAGAGATACGCTATGTCGAGATTCGAAGCATATTAATAGAAGATATTCCTCTAGCAATTGCCAACCACGATATCCAGTTAGAAACACAGTCTCAAAAATCAATTTATACACGGTTACGTGAAATGGAAGAGAAATTAGATATGATTTTATTTCTGATACAACGAGAAAAAACGTCATAGGTTATGGTACGTATGCAATCTCTTGGAATTATACATACTTGAATGAGGGGACTGTCCCTCTTTTTTTATTGGACTAAAACGTGAGTTGTTTTAAGATAGAGAAAAAAAGAATTGCTTGCTAGGAGCCTGGGGATTGATGATAAAAAAACAACATGAGATCTTATTACACCAATTAGAATATGTATCTCGACGGATGAAAGAAAAGAATCAAATGGATTATGCAAATAAGCTACAAGATTTGATGCGTAAAGTGTTTCATCAAGAATTTAGCATCGCTTTTTGCGGTCATTTTTCTGCGGGAAAGTCTTCCATGATGAATGAATTATTTGGAGAGCAGATTTTACCCACAAGCCCGATTCCGACGAGTGCCAATGTGGTGGAGATTCGGCACGGGGAGAATCAAGTCACTCTCGTATTAACGAGTGGTGAAAGGTACACGTTTGCTGGTTCGTATATGGATGAAGACTTACGAGAGCTATGTAAAAACGGGGAAGATATCGTGGCGGTAGAGGTTTCGAAGGAATCAATCTCGTTGCCAAAAGGAGTCTCTCTTCTGGATACACCGGGAGTGGATTCTACGGATGATGCCCACCGAATCGCGACGGAATCAACTTTACATATGGCAGATTTGATTTTGTTTATGATGGATTATAATCACGTGCAATCTGAAGGAAACTTGCAGTTTTTAAAAGGGTTGGCGGAACGAAATAAGAAGATCTATATCGTGATTAATCAGATTGATAAACATCGTGATCAAGAGCTATCTTTTACAAACTATCAACAGAATGTAAAACAAACGTTTGACAACTGGGACCTGCAAGTAGAGGGCATCTATTATACCTCCTTACGTGATCTCGGGCATGAACATAATGAGTTAGATTCATTAAAAATGGATTTACATAAATGGATTGAGCATCGTGCAGAGCTGGGCATACAGGTAGTAGAGGCAGAAGCAAACTACTTGATAGAGCAGTATCTAGGCCATCTAGCGGATGAGAAGCAGGAAGAACGTAGCTCGTGGAGACAGATCATCGAAGATAGTGGAATTTCGGATGACGAAGTAGAAGTGCAGGTTCAACTGAATTGTGATAGGCAATCCGAGTTGTCCTACCGGTTGGAAGAAGTAGAATTATCTTTTATCAAAGGTGTAGATGAGATCTGTAAAAATGCATATCTTATGCCTTCCGAAGTGCGAGAATTAGGTAGAGACTATCTCGAGTCGCTACAACCTAATTTTAAGGTCGGTTTCTTATTTTCAGCTGGGAAGACTCATCTAGAGAAACAACGCCGCATGGAGATATTTTTGACGAAATTGCAGGAGACTGTGCATACACAGTTAGAATTACATATACGTAACTACATCATTCAGTTTTGTAAGCAACATGGTTTGTTTGATGAGCAGATGGGCCAGCAAGTGATGTCAGAGAAGCTTGAGTTAAAGCAGTCGCTGTTAGAAGATGCTTATAAGGCTGGAACTGGGCTAACAGGTAATGCGGTTTTGGTTTATACAGAAGATGTAGCCAATTACATAAAACGTTTGATTCGAAATCAGGCTCTTCGTTGGCAGAATGAATTGATTAGCCCCAGATTGAAGCAACAGATTCGTGCAGAGCAGGATCAAATAAACGAAGAAGCGAGCTTCTTGCAACGAGTAGTGAAGGCGAATGAGACTCTCGAGCAAATCGACCTAGAACTTACTGGAGAGAGAGAGCTACTTACAAAACGATGGCTAGAGCCTAACTTGGAGGAGTCCCTTGATCTTTCATGGATAGAAGAGGATCGAAAACAAGGAACGTCACATGTACCTTCTTCTACTGACCCGTTATGGCAAAAGCTAATGAAAGAAGACGTACCTTCCATTGTTAAAGAAGCAAAGCCTGTACAAAATGAGGTGTGCGAAGAAGTACTCATCACTCCCAATCCGATTTCGTTTCCAAATAGCAGTGAACGAAATCGGTTGTTTTTGCAACATGTAAACGAAATAGAAGCGTCTTTGCAAGAGATTCGTGGAGTACAAACAGTTGTAGCTGAAATCCAGAATAAGCGGAAACGTGCTACAAAGAAACAGTTTACTGTTGCTTTATTTGGTGCTTTTAGTGCGGGCAAATCTTCTTTTGCTAATGCTTTGATTGGAGCTGAAATTCTTCCTGTCTCCCCCAGGCCCATGACGGCAACAATTAATCAAATCTGTCCTCCTGATGATCGAAATGCGCATGGTCAGGTTCTACTTAAAGTAAAGTCGGCTGAAACTCTACTAGAGGAACTGACGGCAATCTATCGTTTGTTTCACAAAGAGGCATCGCATCTCGAGCAAGCGATCCAAAAGATTCCTTCGCTACTAGAGATGAAGAATATGACTCCTGGACAAAAGACGGTGCTTCCATTTTTACAAGCGCTGCAAGAGGGAATCGAATGGTTTACACTCCATCAAGGGAGTGAGATTCAAATCTCGTTAGAGCAGATGGAAGAGTATGTGGCAAATGAAAAGAAATCTTGTTTTATCGAGTATGCGAACCTCTATTATGACTGTCCACTTACGAGACAAGGGATTACATTGGTCGATACACCTGGGGCAGATTCGGTTCATTCACGTCATACAGGAGTTGCGTTTGATTATATCCGGAATGCCGATGTGATTTTATTTGTTACGTACTATAATCATGCCTTTTCCAAAGCGGATCAGGAGTTTTTGATTCAACTAGGACGGGTAAAAGACTCCTTTGCTATGGATAAGATGTTTTTTATCACCAATGCCGCTGATTTGGCAAGGTCGGAGGATGAACTGACAGAAGTCCAAACGTATTTGCAACATCAGCTATTAAAATTTGGGATTCGTGAGCCGCGAATGTTTGCCGTTTCTAGTTTATGGGGATTGATGGAGAAGTCGAGTAGGCAAGGTGAGTTACCAGCACATGCGTTTCTAAGGGACTCTGGATTTGCCCCGTTTGAACAAGCATTTGCACAGTTTGTTCATCATGATTTGATGAATCTGTCTTTATACAGCATTCATCAGGATGTAAGAAGAGCGCTCCAAATGACCAAACAAATCATCCAAACGACTCAAATAGGGATCGAAGAAAAGCAAAATCACCAGATCGAATTGGCGAAAGAATTGATACAGGTTCAGCAGTTGATCGCTGACTACGAGACAGGAACCGATCAACAAGCATTACAGCAAGAGATTCATGAACTCTTTTACTATGTGCAGCAACGTTGGTTCTTGCGTTTTCAGGACGAATTCCCGGCGATTTTTCACCCAGGCTCTTTGCGTGAAGACTTAGGAGATATCAAGGGGCAACTGCAAGCATGTCTGTTGGAATTAATTCAATTCTTGCAACATGACTTGCTACAAGAATATCGTGCTACCACGCTACGCATTGAGAAATGGATGAGTATTCGTCTGGAGCAACATATTCGTGATATAGGCGAGAAAATTTTGGCTTATCCTGCCGGATTCCAGTGGAGTGCAGAGGTTACATCCTCTTTTACAATGCCTGAAATGGCAGGGGTTATGGAGAAGGTGGGTGTATCGGATTTTCGGAAGCAGATGGCTCTTTATCGAAATGCCAAGTCCTTCTTTGAGAAGAAAGAGCGAGTTCAAATGAGGGAATCGATGAAACAGCGATTAGAGGAAATCGTCACTCCAGAGATGACAGTGATGGAAGAGAAGTGTGGGTCTCATTTTCAGCGAGTTTGGCAAGGAGAGTTTCACCGTCTACAATCGATCGCGAGTAAGCAAAGTGTTGAATACTACGAAGAACTCCAATCGATGCTTTTGGAAAATGTAGACCTAGATCATTATCAACAAGCAGAAGCGGCCTTAGAAGGGTTTGTCCAACAGTGGAATGACGTTTTTTGATCGCAAATATGTTACACGTTCGACACTAGAGTAGGCAAATGCTCTATGCTATGATAGTGATTAAATCTTGTGTCAAGTAATAAAGGAGATATTGATGAAAAGGCCATCTATTTATGTAGCAGCGGTTTTATTGACGATTATCCTCGTACTACTCCCTACGAGCAACTATGCTTGGTTAGGTAAGTTTGATTTAGGGTCTAACTCATCTACTACCAAGTCTACGGAGTCAGGGGATTCGTCAAAGAAAAACGAGGGAACATCGATTCCTGCCGTACAACAGATGAAAAGTCTACCATCAAAAAAGATCAGTGGAATCATGTATTATCCATTAACCAACCTTGTTCAATCGAAGTTGGTTCAAGCAAAAAGTAAAGAAGTAGACGGAGTAGTTGAATTGACAGTGAACCAAGATTTTTATCAATTGGTTCGGAATGTCCCTGTCTATATGCGTAACGGAATCTATCATCCGCTTACTGGTGGGGATATGCGGTGGGAGGCAAAAGATTTCTGGCTCTCAGAATCTTTTTTAGAGGGAGTATTCCAACCTTCATCTGATTCAAGTGATGCAAACTCGTATGCTCAAAATAAAGAGAAGATCTTAAAGATGAATGCGGATCAGATGGCTGAGTATCTTTCATTTGTTCAGACTCCGATCAAAGGATCTAAGATGAAAAAAAGTGATTCATCACTCCCAGGAGCACCTCGAACATATCGCAATGGGATTCATGAAGGAGTCGACTTCTATACGCCTACAATTGGGGTACCGGTTACGAAGAATACACCAGTACATTCACTTGCAGAAGGTGTCATTGTTCGTGTTGATCACGATTACAAAGAGATGAGTACCCCAGAGCGTGAAAAAATATTAGCAGAGGCCACGACAAATAATGGACAAACTCCTCAGGATCTATTGGATCGTGTACGTGGTAGAACAGTATGGATTCAGCACTCGAATGGCTTACTGGCTCGCTATATCCATCTGTCTCAAACCGAACCTAAGCTCCGTGTGGGGGATAAGATCAAGGCAGGAGACTATATCGGGAATGTAGGGAATTCGGGGACCAGCGATGGTGCTAAAGGAAATAACGAAGGAATTCACCTTCATTTGGATCTTTTCTTATATGGAGAATGGTTTTGGAAACAGTACCCAACCCTAGAAGAAAAGTATAAAATCTTATTTCGGATGTTTGGACAATATCGTTAAATGAGATAAACGGGGTGTTAATGATAAAACATTAACACCCCGTTTATCTTTGGTTAAAAATGGCTTTCTATGATAGGAGTAGGGGGGATCTATATGGAAGTGGGGAATATGAGCCGTCTTGCAACATGGGTAGCAAGATCAGATGAAGCACTGATTGCTTATGTAAATCGTCATTGGAAATGCAGAGTGCTGGACTTATTATTACCACGTTTTACGCATCTCGGAGGTGCGACCGCTACAATTGGATTTTTAGTAGCATGGTATATTTGTTCAGAGGAAGATACGGAAATGTGGGCACTTACGGGTTTGCTAGCACTCGGCGTAAGTCACCTAATCGTTCAAATCCTAAAATGGCTACTTCCCCGCATACGTCCGCATCTGAAGCATGAGCACTTGCATTCGTTTCCGAATTCACTTACCGACTATTCGTTTCCATCTGGGCACACTACCGCTGCTTTTTCTGTTGCAATGACATTTTGCTTATATGATGCTACGCTGACCTATTTATTTATTCCCATTGCAATCATGGTAGGATATTCAAGGATTTATCTAGCTCTTCACTATCCCACGGATGTCTTAATAGGCTCTGTGATCGGTAGCTTGACGGCGTATGCATTTGTCGAGACACTACCTTTTTGAACGAAGGAATCTCCTGCCTCTGACGGCTAGGAGATTCCTTCGTTTACGGGATTATTTTTTAAATTCGTTATGAAGTACACTCTGATTGAATAAAGATAGTTGACCCTTTAATTCTTTTGCTAGAAACTTAGCATATTCATTGGCCTTCCCTACATCCCCATGGGTAGCTGACTTAGGAAGGACGATTTGAATAAAAGGAGTGCTATCATCCTCTTTTCCCACTCCTAGCCAAAATCCGTGGTATAACTCTGGATCAGTGGGAGTAAGGGTTAGATAAGAGATTCCATTTTCTTCTCGAACGATAGGCTCATAGGGAAAAGCAGCAGAAGCATAATCCCAATCCAGCTGTTCGCCTGTCTTTTTCATTCGAGCCACATACAGGTCAAGCAGGGATTGCACCTCGTCGAGAGAAATATCAGGTTGAGTAGATCCATTTACTAAACGTATATAAGTACTTTTTTTCACGAATTCTGCTCCTCTCACGTTTTGCCAGGGTGTATCTACTTCATAGTAGCATGTTGAATTCGAATTTTCCAAATGATTCGTATAGAATATAAGAAGAGAAATGAAGGGGGATCATACGTGGATAAGGCAGATTTATTAGATGAGATACGATTAGAAGTAGGAGATTTGATTGATAAGCATCGTAAGGATCTTCCTCTTATGTTTCAAAAAGTATGTAGTCACATTCAAAGAAGAGTCGAGGATTATCAGGGAGTTGCTGTTTATCTAACCGAATATCCAGAGTTCATCCGTCGTCATGAATCGGGGTCTATTGGTTTACCTCGCGTTCAAAAGTTCGGAGAGGGTCCGCTAAGTATTACCGCGGTTCGAGGAGGGTTATATAGAGAGCGAAATTTGAATCGCATCCTAATCTGTATCCCTCTCTATCTGGGTCAGAACGTATATGGTATCTTTGTCGTCGAATCAAACCCATTAAGTCAAATTCATGATGAGGACATCACTTTATTTACGGAGATTTGTTCCTCATTTGAAAATAGAATGGTCGCGTATTATCAGCCTGATATAGAGGAACCCGATTTTTTTGATGATGATGATTTAGTATAACCTATTTAAATAGCTCTCATTTGTCCCGTATGGGGCATTTTTTATGGTCTTTTTCTTACATTCATGTTGGAATAGCGGAATTATATTTCCTTTATTGACGTAATTAGTATGTCATAATATAGTATAAGTACACATTAAATACGTTTAGAATGATAAATAGGTGGGGGGACAGCGAGATGGAGATGATTGTTTGTCAGCGTTGTGATCGGGTTATTGCGTTTGTGGAGGGTGAGAAATCAGGTGTTTTATACGGGGCATGTCCCGATGATTGCGATTCAAGCGAAGGTGATATAGTAGGGTTGATCAATCATAAATGGTCGCGTAATAGAGAGTGCTAGATTTAGTAGAAATATGGTAATAGGATGATAACGAAAAGAGGTTGACCGATAATGGGTCAACCTCTTCTTTCGTATGTCTTTATTAACGCTAATCTTCTTCTAGTTTTTTTATCACTCTTACCAGCTCAATGGTGGAGTCTTCGGTTCCTTGAACAGGGAGACCAGCTTCGATATGTTCGCGAATATAGGCGATGTTTTGTTCAGTGATTCGCTCTCCGGGCATTAAGATCGGGATGCCGGGTGGGTATACCATGAGAAATTCTGCCATGATCTGACCAGCCGATTCAGTAAAGGGAACGGTGATGGTTTCACAATAAAAAGCGTTCCGTGGCGAGAGAACGAGATCAGGAATTTCGGGAAGATGGATCTCTTTTTTCGTGCACATACCGTCGGAATAGAAATGTTTGGATAAGTCCGCAAGTGCTTGGATTAAGATGTGAATCGTATCGTCGCTATCTCCAGGAGTAACGAGACATAGTAGATTATAGAGATCGCTCAGTTCTACTTCGATATTATAATGTTCTCGTAGCCAAACTTCTGCATCATGACCATTAATGGTTACATTTTCTAGATGAATAACCAACTTTGTTTCGTCCATGTCGAACAAGGCATCATTTCCAGAAACTAAACTATCACGAGTCAAGCAAGTGAGGCCTGGAATTTCGTTAATTCGCTTTCGTGCTGTGTCAGCGAGTCGAAGTGTGTTTTCCACGATTGTATGTCCATTTGTAGCCAGATAACGACGTGCTGTGTCAAGTGATGCTAGCAAGATATAAGAAGTGGAAGTGGTGGTTAGCATACTGATAATAGATTGAACACGCTCCGGAGAAATGAGATTACTCTTTAGGTTTAAAATGGAGCTTTGGGTTAAGGAACCACCTAATTTATGGACAGAGGTAGCGGCTAGATCGGCTCCTGCTTCCATAGCGGAAATCGGTAGACGTTCATGGAAATTGGTTAAAACGCCATGCGCCTCATCCACCAATACTGGAATTCCATGGGCATGTACACGCTTAACTAATTCTTTTAGATTGCTGGCAAATCCAAAATAAGTTGGATTGATTACTAATACCGCTTTGGCATCTGGATGCTTTTCGATCGTTTTTTCAACCTGTTCGATGGTAATGCCATGGGCGATCCCGATATTTTTGTCCATCTCGGGATAAACAAAAATAGGATGCGCTCCAGCAAAAATAATAGCGGAGAGAACAGATTTATGTACATTTCTCGGGACGATTATCTTATCACCAGGATGACAAGCTGACATGACCATCGTCATAATCGCTCCACTGGTCCCTTGCACAGAGAAAAATGTATAATCCGCGCCAAATGCTTCTGCAGCCAAAGCCTGAGCTTCCTTAATCACACCTTTGGGATGATGCAGATCATCAAGGGGAGCAATGTTAATAAGGTCAATCGACAGAGCATTATCGCCTATAAACTCCCGAAACTCCGGATCCATGCCCTGTCCTTTTTTATGACCAGGAATATGAAATTGGACCGGATTCCGCTCTGCATGCGCTTTCAAATGTGTAAACAAAGGAGTACGCTGCTGATTCATCGTATACGCCACCTACTTTCCTATCATAATTTGTGTGACGATTTAGTATAACAAAAACGGTTTCGTAATAGAAGGGAAGTATTTTGATGATGAGAGGGATAGGGCAGTTTACATGAGAGGAACTTACTGATTTTTATTTCCTTTTTATGAAAATTCATATTTATGTTTAAATGCAATTTGCTTAAGGAATCAGTATACAAGAGATTGATGATTACTACTAGAGGGGTGTATCACCATGATCGCTGAGCTTCGAGAAACATTTCAAGAGGAATACATACGATTGATTGCACATATTTCCTTAACTTTCTTATCAATTAGCTCAATACTGATATGTGCCTATCTAGATTGGATGATCGCGATGTACATCATCGCAAGTATTTTCGTTACATACCACATTATCGATGCAAAAAAGTGGAAAATGGAAGATAGACTACTTACAACCAAATATGGCACATATATAGAGTATCCTCTGATTATTCTATTTCCGATTTTGTACGGGCTTATAAGATACTGATTTCTACAGAAATATACACATGAAGAGAGCTTTATCTACTTTTGCTATCCAAACAACAGAGGTAGATAAAGCTTTTATCATAGTAAAACCACAAACTAACAATAGCAAATGACAATGGAGTAGGGACAATGTGTCTGATCACTGCGATGTTTGTGAGCTTGCTTAGCGTAGTCCTTCGTAGCAAGGGCGTTTTGTGGCAATGTCCCCGCGTTCTTTGCGAGTTTTGCCACTTGCCCGAAGCGAAGAATGCCGGAGCGGACTTGCTTTTCCACATCCTCGCAAGCTCACTATTTGAGCTGTGGTCAGATACATGCCCCGAGCCATCGCACACCGACAGACCCAAGCCACTAATTTCTCTCTACGCCTGACAAGCAAATCGATACAACGGAACTAACTTCTCAAACGTTTCCTCTAATCTCCCTAAAAGTTGCTCACCCGATAAGGTAGCTACTTCCTCCGCAGGAATCACTAACCCACATAAAAACTCTGCCTTTTTCACCTTGGACAGACGATCCAAGATCTCCACAATCCGAGTTTCCGAAATCTCTTGCACTGGAATGACATCTTGCTTCGTATGATCCTCACTAACATAGAAACTCTTAGGAATCTGCTTCCAGAGTTGTAACCGGTCCTGTAACTTACGAGCAAAAGGTTGTTTTTTATCACATTCATAAATTAACGCGAACCATGCAAATAGATGCGATCCACACAAGCCTAATTGGAAATGAGGATGGGCTTTATAACCACGCTTATTAGTAGCCCACGCAACCCACGTTTCATCAGGAGGATTCACCGTTCTACGAGCGTGTTTTGCTATGTGGACAAATACCTCATCTCCTAGCTGAGCTGTGAGATTCTGTGCAATGATTTGGCCAAACGCCTCAAACTTGGGGCGAATTGTTTTTTGTAATGCTTCCATGCGATTTTCTAATCCAGGGATATGAAATACAGAGAAGTCTGTTTCGGTAAATACGGGTATTTGCATTTTGGTTTTCATGAAATCACCTTAATCTACTTGATTTTCTTTTATTGTAACCTGAATCGGAGATCATACCAATGATTTTACAGGAGCATGTCTAGAAGCATGAAAGTTCTATTACTTGTAATTGTGAAAAAATTAGCGGTATGTAATGAGTTTTCTATTGCATTTACCGTGTCCTTTTCACATAAAATACGTAAACTATGCTACTAATGTAGAGAATCACCTAAAATTGAATCGCACTGTGAAAATGTTTATTCTCGTGGATATGCGGGCATCCTGAAATCAAGCTCAACTTTTCCAACAACTGGTGAAACGAATAATAAATCACCTATAAAAAGGGGTGCAGGTAATGATGGAAGAGGTATTAAAAGCGTTTAAGTGCCAAGGGCCAGAGGAGCGCATACCTGTTTTACGCCTAGAACTCGACTATGAATTGGCTCTTCTCCATGAAGCCATGATGGAAAACTGCTGGCAGAAGATGCAAGAGAGTAAAAAACGCTTAGTAGAATTACGCCGCGAGATGATTATGTTAGAAGCCTTATAGATGAGTCATCTTATTGAATATTTCAATAAAAGGTTTCAGGAAGTCGATGTCGAAAAATAACGTGTAGCCTGTATAGGTGCACGTTATTTTTATGGAGAGAGTAGGGATGTGTATGGAATGGAATCGTACTTCGAAGGCCCTAAGTCAAGTAGCAGTAGATGCGGTTATCTTATTCGTCACCGACACTCTTCATTTATCAAAGGAAGGGAAGTTGATTGATTTACGATTAAATCACTACCTTTCTCAACTGATGGATTCTGAGGAGATTACAGGTCGTTTCGAAGAATGTATGTTGCTACATACACGGGGCGAGATTGCAGCACAGAAGGTCGTTTTAGTGGGGATGGGAAATGAGAAGAAGTGGAGTCCTCAAAGATTTCGGCAATGTGTAGCAATTGGTGCGCGAAAGGCACAGCAAAGCGGGGTAAAGGAGCTTGCTGTTAGCGTGCCAGAGTTTTTAGAGAAACGTTTCGGTTCCGCAGATTTAGTGCAAGCGGTAGTAGAAGGTGTAGAGTTAGGTTGCTATGAATTGCCTAACTACAAACAAATAAGCCGTAATACACGGATTCAGAAAGTAGTATTCTCAGAGCAAACGCTTAGCAAGACATCGATTGAAGTAGGGATGGAACGAGGGAGAGTATTTGCAGAAGCCAGTAAGAAGGCAAGTACTTGGTGTCATGAGCCTTCGAACCATCTGACACCAACGGTATTGGCTAACTATGCGGACGAAGTAGCCAAGCGTTGTGGCTTAGAGATTGATATAGTGGATAAAGATCGTTTGGAAGCGTTGAACGCACATGCCTTTCTTGCGGTGGCCAAAGGAAGTGCTGAGCCTCCTAAGCTGATTATGTTACGTTATCAAGGAGCACCAGATGACGAGGAGGTACTGGGACTTGTCGGAAAAGGTGTTACGTTTGACAGCGGTGGTCTTCAAATCAAGCCGCATGAGGGTATGGAGAAGATGAAGTCAGATATGAGTGGAGCGGCTGCGGTATTAGCCGCTATGGATGCAATTGGTACGTTAAAGCCTCATTGCAATGTGGTCGCAGTCATTGTATCGTGTGAAAATATGACAGGTTCACATGCGTACCGCCCAGGCGATGTGCTCCAAACGATGAGTGGAAAGACAATCGAAGTGATTCATACAGATGCGGAAGGCAGAGTAATCCTAGCAGATGGACTAGCTTATGCAAGGAAACTTGGCGCGACTAAGTTGGTAGATATTGCCACATTGACAGGAGCGGCAGTGGTTTGTTTGGGTCGTGAAAAAACACTCATGTTGGGAAATGATGATACATTGCTACAAGATGTGTCCGTAGCAGCGGGACTTGCTGGCGAACCGGTCTGGAAATTTCCTTTAGAGGAAGAATACGACTACTACTTGCATAGTGATATTGCAGATGTCAAAAATGAGGGAGGTCGTGCTGCCGGTGCCATTCAGGGAGGGGTATTTTTACAGCATTTTGTAGAGGATACTCCTTGGGTTCATCTTGATATTGCTGGCCCTGCCTTCTCCCAAAAAGACTCTGGAATCTATCGAAAGGGAGCTACAGGGGCAGGGACGAGAACACTGATCCATCTAGCATTGCAAATGGGATTGTAGAGAATCGATTGGAGGGGACGTTGTGAAGAAGACTGAGATATATGCTCATCGGGGTTTTTCGAAGATTGCTCCCGAAAATACAATGGCCGCTTTCCAAGAAGCGATTCAGGCTGGTGCTGATGGGATTGAGTTGGACGTTCATCTAACAAGAGATGGTGAGATCGTGGTCATGCACGATGAGACTATCGACCGTACGACAGATGGTACAGGTTGGATTAAGGATCTTACACTAGGGGAGATCTGCGAGCATAGTGCCGGCTCTTGGTTTGGTTCCAAATTTGTTCAAGAGCGTGTGCCTACTTTAGCAGAAGTACTAGAATTATTAGAATCCACATCGTTGTGGCTAAATATTGAGCTAAAAAACAATATTATTCGATATCCGAGATTAGAAGAGAAGGTGTTGAAGGAAGTAGATCGCTTTGGTTTCCAAAAACGAGTCATTCTTTCCTCCTTTAATCACTTTAGCTTACATCATTTGCATTCCGTACGTCCCCACTTCCCTTTGGGAGTCTTGTATGAATGTAACCTAATAGATCCTTGGGATTATGCGATTCAATTAGGTGCTTCTTCCATTCACCCATTTTTCCCTACTTTAGATGAGGAGATTGTCAGACGCAGTCATGAAGCAGGAATTGCGATTCGCCCTTTTACGGTCGATGACCCCATTTACCAGAAGATCCTTTTTGAATGGGGAATTGATGCCCTTATTACCAATGATCCGTCTGCGGCTCAAGGTGTAAGAGAGCAAGTTCAAGCCGCCTTGCGAGAAAAGTAGTGAAAATGGTATGATGTTCAAAGGTTAAAGCGCCTCATTATTGGCGCTTTTTTTTGTAACGAGGAGGACAAGTCATGAAAATTGGTTGCCATATAAGTGTTGCAAAGGGATTTGAAAAAGCGGCTCAAAAAGCACATGTGCTCGGGGCACAATCTTTTCAAGTTTTTACGAAGAATCCACGTGGATTACGCCCGAAGAAATTAGATGAAGTGGATGCGCAAAAGGGTCGTGAATACTGTGCGGAGCAAGGAATTGCCGTAATCGCTCACACCCCTTATATAACGAATTTGTCTACACCCAAGGAAGACCTACACGAAGTTACGATTCGTTCGATTCGAGAAGATCTCAAGATTGCTGAGGCGTTCGGAGCACTTGGAGCAGTCGTTCACTGCGGGAAGCATGTCGGTGAAGGAATTGAGTACGGGACTCAGCGAATGGTTGAGACTTTAAACGAAATCCTTAAAGAGTATCATGGTCCTGTTAAACTATTGTTAGAAAATACAGCTGGCCAAGGCAGTGAGCTAGGTCTTGAGATTCGTGATTTAGTAGCGATTCGCAATGCCACAGATGCACCTGAAAAAATTGGTTTTTGCTTTGATACTTGTCATGCATTTGCGGCAGGTACATGGGAAAAAGAGACTGTGGATGCGTTAGTAGAAGAGATGAAAGAGACTGGTTATCTTGACGCTCTCGTTGCCATCCATTTTAATGATAGTAAAGCGCCTTACAACAGCAGAAAAGATCGTCATGAAAAAATTGGAAAAGGCGAAATCGGGGCAGAGGCGTTGGGAGCTTTTCTACGTACAGGTGCTTTTGATCATCTACCGATTGTGCTCGAAACTCCTGCTGACGATGAAAATGAATATGCTGATGAGATGATTTATGTTCGAAATGAATTACTTGGTTAGGAGGAAGACCTGTGTTTGAATGGATTAATACGCTACATTTTCCGGCCCTCTATGTGATTATCTTCATCTTGACTGCTATTATTTATCAGTCTACGTTTGCGACTAGACTGTCACTTGGCAAAAATCTATTGGTATATCTTTTTCTGGCTATCGGCTGTTATGTAATTACCGTGATGCAAGTATTACGATTTCCGATGGTACAAGCGTTATTGATTACAGTTGTGTTGATTGTGGTGACGAAGGTTCGTTTGACGATTAGTAAGAAGAATGAGTCGAAGAGTTAGGCAGTAAAGAGTTAGGTAAACAAAGAGTTAGGGAAAAAACAAGCTATTGGGTGATCGAGGTCCGGAGAGTCTGTTCGCTTACTGCTCAAATACCGATCCAGCAGAGAAGTAGGTGCGTCCGCTTCGTCCTCCTCCGTTCAGGCAGGTGCAAAACTCGCAAAGTACGCTCAAACATGTTGCACCAAAAGCGCCATACACTACGGAGGACTACGCTAAGTAGGATCGCTAACATCGTCGTAATCGAACAGACTCCCCTTTCCTCTTATCCACATCAACAAGCCTGCTTTGTAGAGAGCGGTGGAGTGGATAGCTTTCTTATCTCCTCAAGTTTGATATAAAGCTCTATAATAGAGAAATTTAGAATAAACAGTCCTACTTCTCTTCAAAATCTACATAAAACAGGCCTGTTAATAAATCGGTAACCGAAAATGTATAAGGGGCAATGTATCTGACCACAGTGATGTTAGTGAGCCTGCTTAGCGTAGTTCTTCGAAGCAAGGGCGTTTTGTGGCAATGTTTGAGCGTTCTTTGGAGTTTTGCCACTTGCCCGAAGTGTAGAAGGACGGAGCGGACTTGTTTTTCACATCCTCGCAGGCTCACTATTTGAGCTGTGGTCAGATACATGTCCCGATACATTCGATTATCAACAGCCAAAAAAATCCCTCAACAAAATCTACATTCTTTAGAAAAATACAGCAAGGAGGAATCTACTGTGCACCTAGAAGATGCCCTAGACAACTGGCTCCAAATCAGCATCGTAGCCAAGAACCGTTCCAGTGACCGCTCCGCCAAAGATACCGTCCAATTTTTTACAGACATGCTAAAAGAAGACCACGGAGTAGAAAACCTTTCATTTGAAAAAACGAAGGACTACTATCAAGTTACATATGAGCAAGATGGTACCACCCAAACGAAGTCATACCGTTTCGACCAAGCAGAGCTACTTATTCAACAGATCCAAGCAGAGCCACGATACAATACAAGTGAATAAACACAAACAAAGAAGCCTTCTCTGTTGGATCAAATCTCCTAGAGAAGGCTTCTTTGTTTGCTACATACTATCTGCCCGTTTGGCTGACAAATCGCTGTCTAGAACTTTACTTGCACTCTTCCATCTCGAACGATTTCGCTTACCCGAAAAAACACGGGTATTCGCTCGCTCAGGAGAAGGTAGTAATTTTTCACGTTCCTCTACCTGTTCGGAAATGCGACTGTGACAGTCAGGGCAAATTTGAATCATATGAGGATGCTTACGCAATTTATGTTTTTGACGCCGATCTGGCTCGAATCGTTGTTCACATAGGATACAAATGATTTTCATAGTGAGTACTTCCTTACATATCAAGATACCTCTATTATACCGCAAATGAGCTATCAAACAAATAGATACTCTTTTACAGTCTTCTCACCATGTAGGAGATCAATGGGTATCTTTCCGATCTTGCTTTGTTTCATCACGTTCACGTTTCTTAACCTCGTTTGAAGGTTGGGGAGCGATTCGGGCAACAATAGAACCTAATTCACTCATGATACCAGCAATGGGGCGACCTTGGCTGATTTCTTCATTCATCTTCTTAATACGATGCAATAAATCAACATCAGCTGTTACCAGTGCTGATTTTCCTTTCGGATCGTCTCGAAGTGCCTGTGCAACTGCGTATTTGACCGTGCCAACCCGAGCGCTGTCTAAATCTGGATTTACATCAATGGCGACAACTGCATATTTTCCCAGTAAAATGGCGCTGGCCTCTTTTACTTGAGGCACTTGTTTTGCCAATTGGACGAGGTGATCAGAATCATTTTTCACTTTGCTGCGCTTAGCAGGTAGGGATGTGTCAGGTGCTGTTTGCTGATAGCTTATATTCTGGGCTTTCGGACTGGCATTATTGGAAGGCGGCTTATTATCTTGATTACATCCAGTTGCAACCGTTATAAATAAAGCTGTAATGGTGAAACTGCTAATAAGTTGAAACGTTTTTCTTTTCACAAATGATCATCCTTTCGAACAAACTTTGTTCATTAGATTGCCCAAATTAAAAAGAAGTATGTCTTGTCCTCTTTGCTGAATAGAATGGTTTTAGTACAATGTCAGAGGAGGGAGTTGGATCCTATTATGAATGTAGAAATGTTTGAACTTGGTCCTGTCATGACAAACGCGTATCTCGTATACGATTTCCAAACGAAAAAAGGGATTGTTTTTGATCCAGGGATGAATCCAGGTCGTTTACTAAAACGGATTGAGAAATTACAGTTAACCATTGAGGCTATCTTGCTCACCCATGCACATTTTGATCATATGGGCGGTGTGGAAGAAGTTCGTACTCATACAGGTGCGCCTGTATACATACATCAGGAAGAAGAGGACTGGCTAGAAGATCCAATGAAGAATGGATCAGGAAAATGGCCCATGATGCCCAAACTAACAGCTCGTCCAGCAGAACATATATTATTTGGCGATGAAACCTTACAGATTGCTGGCTTTCAGTTTGAGGTGTTATATACACCGGGTCATTCGCCAGGTAGTATCAGCTTTTACGATGGAGTCCATGTATTTAGTGGAGATGCTCTATTTCGTGATTCGATTGGTCGAACCGACCTCTATAGAGGAAGTCATCGGACGTTGATGGATTCGATCAAAAAGAAGTTGATGGTACTGCCTGATAAAACGGTTGTATATAGTGGGCATGGACCTAAGACGACGATTGGTAGGGAACGAAGCAGTAACCCTTTTATCATGGAATAATGGTAGAAAAAGGTGGTAAAGATGGAAAAACGAAATCGCTTTATTTTGGTTCTGATTGCTCTAGCGATTGTCGGGACGTTGGTGTATAACTTTGCCGTGTCTAAGGAACCAAGCTCACCCACTACACACAAAAAAGCATTATGTGAAGGCACTGTTGGGATTAAACCTGGGGACTGTGCTCCTAATTTCATCACTCAATCGCTGACAGGCGAGAAAAAAGAGTTGTATGAAACCAATGGAAAGCCTACTTACATCAATTTTTGGGCTTCTTGGTGCGGTCCTTGTAAAAATGAGGCACCAGAAATTCAAAAAATGTATCTAAAGCATAAAGATGATGTTAATTTTGTCCTATTAAATGTAACTTCGGGTGATGATATAGAGGATATACAGGGCTTTGTGCTGGATTACAAGCTTACGATGCCTATCTATTTAGATCAACCGAAGCCGAAAACGAAAGGGATTGCTGAACAATATCAGGTTAGCGGGATCCCAACGCAAGTGTTGGTCGATGAGAAAGGGAAAATTCTTTATTATCAACCAGGCCCCATTGACGAAAAAAAATTCGCACGTTTGAAGAAGCAGTATCTTAATTAAGAATTTATGAGATGGGGGAGAGAGAAGTGGATGTAGCCGTAAATGTAACAGCTTGGCTGGCTTTTGCAGCAGGTTTTTTATCATTTATCTCACCGTGTTGTCTACCCCTTTATCCATCCTATCTGTCGTATATAACAGGAATCTCGGTAACGCAGATTCGTGGAGAAGAGCGCAGTAAAGAGATGATTCGCTTGACGATGACCCACACTTTCTTCTTTTTGTTGGGGTTTTCGTTGATCTTTTATGCATTAGGGTTTACGGTGAGTTGGATCGGCGAAGTATTTGTATCTTATAAAGAGACGATTCGGATGCTAAGTGCGATCTTAATGGTGGTTATGGGACTTTTTATGGCGGGAATTTTTCAACCCAAATTTTTGATGAAAGAGAAGAAGTTGACTATCTCCACAAAACGAGTCAGCTATCTCAGTTCGTTTTTGATTGGATTTGGATATTCGGCAGGTTGGACCCCTTGTCTAGGACCTATATTAGGTGGGGTTTTGGGTCTTGCTTCGAGTGAACCAGAGCGAGCGCTGTTTTACACGACTTTATATACGATCGGCTTTGCGATTCCATTTTTTATTATGGCCTTCTTCGTAGGGAAAACTCGCTGGATTCTCAAGTATTCAGAGCGAATCATGAAAATCGGCGGATATGTGATGATGGTCTTCGGATTGTTGCTTTACTTTGATAAATTGACTTGGATTACTCAATATCTTATTAAGTGGACGGGCTTCCAAGGATTCTAACTAACAGGTGAGTGAGATGAACAAGCAAACAAGATACTGGGTACGCCGGCTTATATTTGTAGTCTTAATTGTGATGGTAGGTTATACAATTTATCAGATGAGTAGCGGCGGGAAGCAGCCAGATAGAGGGGATGTAGCTCCAAACTTTACTTTGACGACACTGGATGGTAAAAAAATGTCGCTGAGTGACCTAAAAGGAAAAGGAGTTATGTTAAATTTCTGGGGTACGTGGTGTGAACCGTGTAAAGCAGAGATGCCGGCAATGGAGCAAGTGTATAAAAAGTATCAGGAAAAGGGCTTTGAAATTGTAGCCGTAAATGTGGGAGAAAGCGATGTAGCGGTTCACTCCTTTATGAAGTCGTATGATCTTGGTTTCCCCATCTGGTTAGATCCAGATAAAGATGTTACTCGTCTGTACCGTGTTGGACCGATTCCAAGTACCTTTTTTATCGATGAAAAAGGAATCGTTGCTAGACAAAACATGGGTGAATTAAATTTGGCACAATTAGAAGCGTATATAAATGAAATTTTGCCCAAAAAGTAGTAGGAGGGACTTATGAGTTATCAGCATATAGAAGCAAGTGAAGTAAGTAATCGGTATCAAGAAGAGAAAGATCGCTATGTCTGGGTGGATGTTCGGACGATCGAAGAATATGAAGAAGGACATATCCCTGATTCTCTCCATATCCCACTAGATCAATTAGAGCAACGTCAAGAGGAATTAGCGGGCTTTAAGGATCAAAATATCCTTCTGGTTTGTCGGAGTGGTGTACGTAGTGTCTACGCCGCAGAAGTATTAGCAGATCACGGATATACCCATCTGTATAATCTAAAAGGCGGTATGCTAGAGTGGGCGGGTCCTGTTGAGTAGTGGAATTATCGATTAAGTAGGATTCAGTGTGATAAAGAGTGGGCAAATAGTTCACTCTTTTCTACTTGGTTGGAGAGGGGAGAGCAAGTGAACATAGTGGAGTGTTTACAAGAAGAGATGGTAGCATTGATCCGAGAACATCCGAATCAACATATTTCCTATCAACAATTTATGAATACAGCCCTTTATCATCCTAAGTCGGGTTATTATTCTCAAAATCGTGTAAAGCTAGGGAAGAAAGGTGATTTTTATACCAATGCACATGTGGGTGATGTGTATGGTACTGTACTGGCAAAGGCATTTCTAAACGAAGTGAGCAAATGGCGATCGAGTGAAGTGTCAAAAGGTTCTGTCTGGCAATTAGTTGAGATGGGATCAGGAGACGGTCGTCTCATGGAACAGGTGATTCGAGCATTGGTTGAGTTTGGGGTCTCTTCTAGTGAGGTGGAGATTTACCTAGTTGAGACAAGTAGCGAGCATAGACGGATTCAACGAGAGCGTTTGCAACCAATCAGTCCGTATTCAATCAAGTGGTGTGAAAAAATAGAAGAGATTGAACCGAGAGCATACACGATTCTGTATAGCAATGAGTTAGTGGATGCATTTCCTGTTCATGTGCTGGAGTGGGATGGAACTCAGTGGCTAGAAGTCTACGTTAGGGAGGATGCTGGGCGATGGACAGAGGAGTTAGGGAGTTGTTCATCGGAAGAGTTGCTATATGCTATGCAGGAGCTTCCGGTTCCCTCTAAAGTAGGGCAACGAGTCGAAATGAATCTTTTTGCTAAGAAGTGGCTACAAACGCTCTCCACGTGGATGAATGCAGGAGCGATTTTTACGATTGATTATGGAGTTTCAATGGACGAGCTTTACGCCGATTTTCGCTATCAAGGGACGATTCGGGGCTATTGTCAGCACCAGATTGTTTCTCATCTCCCAGACAATGTAGGGGAAGTAGATCTAACCGCACATGTAAATTTTGATTTACTCAAACAATGGGGAGAGAAGTATCGTTTGGAAACGGCATTGCATCAGTCACAGTCAGAATTTCTAATCGAACAGGGGATTCTAGAGTTGATGCCACCTGCAACTCACGACCCATTTTCCTCAGCTGAAAAAAAGAGACGAGCGATTAAGCAGTTAGTTCATCCGCAATGGATGGGGGCAGCGTTTCAAGTGCTCGTACAAACGAAGTACACTGAGAGCACATAAAAAAGCCAACTAAGGATTTCCCAGTTGGCCACTTTGTACTTGTTAAGCTGGCATTTTCATCATAAAGTTTGCATACCAAACCATGCCGATGAAAGAGATAAACATATAACCGCCGAATAAGTACATGTAGGTTTTTTCGGTAAGTTTCATAGCACCGAAGATATAAAATAGCAGTGCTTGCACGAAGAATAGGATTGCGGGAATTTGAAAATGATGGCCACCTGCTAAGAACATGATAGCAATGATAAGCGCCCAGAATCCTAATACTTTAAACATGCGATCCACAAGCCCCACTCCTTCCTATGTATGGGTTTGCTGTTGGTAATGATCTTGATTTAGCTAGTATAACCAAATTCATTATACTAACTGCGACCATGAGTCGCAAGCAAAACAGAAAGGATGCTTAGAAATGGAAACAATCATAACTCATAGACAGAATGATGTGATCACAGTCCAATTCCACCGCCCAAAAGTTCGAAATGCTGTGAATCAACAAATGATGAGCGAGCTAGAGCAGTTGCTGTCCGAATTGGAACAGGATTCTCAGATAAAAATCGTTGTATTTCAAGGAGATGCAAATGCTTTTGTCTCAGGTGGAGATTTAGAAGAGTTTCATCAGCTACATACTTGTGCAGAGATAGAACCGATTATGAAGCGAATGGGAGTGATCTTAGAACGTATTTATCAATTACCAGCTCTCACGATTGCTCGGATTGAGGGTCCTGCTGTTGGAGGAGGATGTGAAATCGCAATGAGCTGTGATTGGGTCGTGGCAAGTACTCAGGCGACGCTCGGTATGATTCAAGTGCGTTTAGGCATTACAACAGGCTGGGGCGGGGCAACACGATTGATGAAAAAAGTAGGCTCCTCCTCTGCGATGAAAATTTTATTAAGTGGAAAAAGGTATTCTGCCAGAGAAGGAATGGAGCTGGGGATGGTAGATTTTCTACTAGGTGAAGAGGATGAATCGTTTGAGGAGCCATTTCAACATTGGCTACATCCATATAGGAAGCTTTCTCGTGATCTAATCCGGCATTACAAACAGTTAGCAACACAAGTAGAAGAGGGAGCGTCTAGTACTGATTTATTTGAACTAGAAGCGAAGAAGTGTGGGGTACTTTGGGAGACGGAAGAGCATCGCCTGGCAGTTGATTCTTTTTTGATTCGTCGTGGAAAATGAACCATTCTTCTCCGATTCGGATCTGCTAGATGTATACAAGCACTATCTTTCGGCAATAAAAAAAAGAGTAGAGTAGATACTACAATTCTTATGTTTTGCATACAGATAGAGCGAAGACTAGTATGTCTATGGATCTAAAAAGGTAGGAGGAAGTCTATGGCTGTCAAACGTCAAGATGCTTGGACTACAGAAGATGACCTAATTCTAGCAGAGATAACCTTGCGTCATATTCGAGAGGGTGGAACTCAGCTATCTGCATTTGAAGAAGTGGCAGAGAGATTGGGGCGTACTCCCGCAGCGTGTGGCTTTCGGTGGAATAGTGCAGTGCGTAAGCAGTATGATGCTGCGATTCAAATTGCGAAAAGCCAACGACAAAAAAGAAGTCAAGAGCGTGTCCGAATTTCGAGTAGCCCATCTCTATCCCATACCAGTGTAAATATGAGTCAGCCTATGCCGAAAATAGATTTTGAAGAGTATCAAGATGGATCTGATCCTGTATACTCTTTGGATCATATTATTCGCTATCTGCGTCAACATAAAAATGAGATGACAGAGCTAAAACGCCAGCAAAAGCAGTTGGAAAAAGAGTTGATGGATCGAGAGGAATACTTAGCTCGTCTTCAACATGAAAATCAAGAGATGAAGAGCCAGTTGAATCATGTAGAAAAAGATTATCGCATGGTAAATGACGACTATCGTATGTTAGTTCAAATTATGGATCGCGCTCGTAAGTTATCCATTTTGTCGGAAGAAGAGGAAGAGGCTAAGTCTCGCTTTCGCATGGAGGCAAATGGAAATTTAGAGAGAGTCGACAAATAATAATGGAAGCCCTACTGAAAAGTGGGCTTCCTATTTTCATTCTTGTAGAGTCGTTCCTTCGGGTAGCCAGACATACGGGCTTTCTCCGCGATCTCGAACAGGATTATATTTGCAGGGAACAAAACCGATTTGATCCCAGAACGGATCGGAGCGACGTCTAGCATTGGTTTTGATGGGATGACCTAGACTGAGAGCGAACAGTACGAGTGCTTTCCCTAGTCCTTGGCCTCGATATTCGGGCAATACTTCCAGTTTCCATAGTTCATAAAAGGTTTGAGGGGGTGAGAAGTAGCGGTCATACTTTGCATCGACTTCGTATAAACTCATACGGGCAACTAATTGCTCTTGTAGGTAGATACCATAGAAAGGAGAAGAGTAGTTGTCATTCTCCACCAGATTATCTTGTAAGTCTTCTAACATAGAAAGTTCTGGGAGACCAAACTCGCGAAATTTCTGGAATTCTTCCAAGGTTTTGTAATTAATTTGCAGACGTTCTACTTTGTACGCCAAAAGGAGTCCCTCCTCATCATGAATCGTCTTTCACTCCTTTTATTATACACGAATTTTATTTGCTAGCAGGAATTGAATGTCTATACCGAGAATTTTAAATTGGAATCTTACTAACTTAAATAAATTTATTGCGAGGAAGAGGTGATTGTGTTTTGATTCAAAAATTGTTGATTGCGAACCGTGGTGAGATTGCCTCTCGAATTATTCGAACTTGTAGGCAACAGGGAATTCAAACAGTGGCTGTTTACTCACAAGCAGACCTGGAGATGCCTTTTGTCAAAATGGCGGATGAGGCCTATCTAATCGGGGATCCGCCTGTGTCCAAAAGCTATCTACAAATGGATACGATTATAGAAGTTGCTAAGAAAGCTTGTGTAGATGCTGTTCATCCTGGTTATGGACTCCTCTCTGAGAATGCTACCTTTGCCCAAAAGGTGTTAGATGCTGGCTTGGTCTGGGTTGGACCGAAACCCAGTGTAATCGCCCAGATGGGAGACAAGGTAATGGCTAGACAGGTGATGATCAAGGCTAATGTTCCAGTGGTGCCTGGATCGGACGAGATAACAACATGGGAAGAAGCCGTGCAGATTGCAAATCAAATTGGCTATCCAGTTCTTTTGAAAGCCAGCGCAGGGGGCGGCGGTGTTGGAATGGCGCTTTGTCATTCTGATTACGACCTAGAGCAACATTTTGCTACTACACAGAAACGAGCGGAGATGTACTTCGGAAGTTCCGCTGTCTTCTTGGAGAAATTTTTAGAGCGTTCTCGGCATATTGAAGTACAAGTATTGGCCGATCAGCATGGAAATGCACTCCATCTATTTGAAAGAGAGTGTTCGGTTCAACGTCGTAACCAGAAAATTATTGAAGAGAGTTTATCTCCTTCTATTAGTCAGGAAGCACGGGAGAAATTATATGAAGCGGCACTCCAAGCGGTCCATGCGGTTGGTTACTACGGGGCAGGAACGGTTGAATTTCTCGTGGACCAACTAGAGAATTGTTATTTTATTGAGATGAACACTCGCTTACAAGTGGAGCATCCGGTTACCGAAGCGATTACGGGTCTTGATCTTGTATTATGGCAGTTGGCAATCGCAGAAGAGAAAGCGCTTCCATGGAAGCAAACAGACTTACAACCACAAGGTCATGCGATTGAATATCGCCTATATGCAGAGGATCCGGTTACCTTCTTTCCTTCGCCTGGGAAAATCGAAGTATTTTCATTACCAGAAGGGGATGGAATCCGCTTCGATGCAGGTGTAGAAGCAGGAAATACGATTACTCCTTTTTATGATCCGATGATTGCGAAATGCATTATCTCGGGTTCGAGTCGGGAAGAAGTGCTCACCAAAAGCAGAGAGGCTTTCACTCAAATGAAGATAGAGGGGATTAAATGTAATCTCCCACTACTAGTAGAACTGCTGGATCACCCAGATTTCGTATCCGGCAAATATGATACAACGATTCTGGCAAATCGGAAGGGAAAGTGATGAAGAGATGAATAAAGTAGAAGCGAGTATGGCGGGTACGGTATGGAAAGTGTTGGTGAGTGAAGGTGACGTGGTTGAGAGTGGTCAAGATGTCATTATTTTAGAGTCAATGAAGATGGAGATTCCCCTTTCCGCAGAAATGGATGGAAAAGTATCCAAAATCATGACAAATGAAGGGGATTTTGTTGCTGAAGGTGATGTCTTACTTGAGTTAGAAGGGATATAAGGTGAACGTTCGAATTGTTGAAGTGGGACCGCGTGATGGATTGCAAAACGAGAAACAATTCCTATCTACTCATGCGAAAAAAGCACTCATCCAGAAGTTAATCGCCTCTGGATTAAAGGAGATCGAGGCTACTTCTTTTGTTCATCCTAAATGGATTCCACAACTCGCAGATGCTGATGAATTAGTAGCAAGGTTGCCTACGTATTCAGATGTGAACTACCGTGTACTTGTCCCGAATGCCAAGGGATTGGAACGAGTCAACCACTCTATTTTAAAAGAGATTGCGATTTTTTGTTCAGCCAGCGAAACACATAATCAAAAAAATGTGAACCGAAAAAGAGAAGAAAGTATGGCTGATTTTGCAACATTCGTCCCTGTGGCGCTGGAGCAAGGACTACGAGTGCGGGCGTATCTTTCTACTGTATTTGGTTGCCCATATGAAGGAGAAATCTTACTTGATCAGGTCCATGAGATGAGTGAGCGCTTGTTCGACTTGGGTGTTTACGAAATATCGCTAGGGGATACCATTGGAGTGGCGACTCCAGCAAGCGTAAAACGGATTTTAGGATCGCTTTTGAGCCAATTTCCAGCAGAGAAGTTAGCGGTGCATTTCCATGATACGAAAGGAATGGGAGCTGCAAATGCCTATCAAGCCTTCGAAATGGGAATCCAAACATTTGATAGCTCGATTGGGGGGCTTGGAGGCTGTCCGTATGCACCAGGCGCTTCTGGAAACTTAGCCACGGAAGACTTGGTTTATCTGCTTCAAGGATCGGGAGTGGACACAGGAGTAGATCTTGATCAACTATGCCGTACGAGTCAATGGCTGGAAGGGCAATTGGGAACGAAATTACCTTCGAAAGTATTGCGTGCTCATTTTGCATAATGGGGGTTAGGTGATATGTCAGAGGTACTATTTGAGCTAGAGAAAGGGATTGCTACTCTCACATTAAATCGGGCTGATGTCGGAAATGCACTTAACTTTCCGACGCTCTGTAAGCTTCGTGAAGTGGTAAGAGAGATATCTTGTCGCAGGGATATTCGAGTGGTTGTGTTAGCAGGAGCAGGTGAGAAATTTTTTTGTGCGGGAGCCGACTTAAAAGAGCGGAAAACGATGTCTGAACAGCAGGTCCGGCAGTTTTTAATGATGATTCGCGATACGTTTACGGAAATAGCAGAATTACCCCAACCTGTCATCGGTGTGATGAATGGGTATGCATTTGGCGGTGGCTTGGAGCTAGCTTTATCATGTGATATGCGGATTGTAGAGAGCCATGTTCAACTTGGATTGACGGAAACCTCTTTAGGCATTATTCCTGGAGCAGGGGGAACCCAGCGTTTAGCCCGTTTAATCGGGAGTAGTAAAGCAAAAGAATTGATTTTTACAGCGAGGCGTTTGACATCCACAGAAGCGCTTGATTGGGGAATCGTCAACTATGTGGAGCCAAGTGGTGCAGGAATGAAAAAAGCAATGGAGCTCGCTACGCAGATGTGTGCCAACGCACCGCTTGCTCTTGCGCAAGCTAAGTTTGCGATTGATCGGGGGCTTGAAACGGATGTGCGAACCGGAATATGGGTGGAAGCCAAGGCGTATGAAACGCTATTGCCGAGTGAAGACCGCTTAGAAGGTTTGCGTGCATTTGCTGAGAAGCGAAAACCGAACTATCAAGGAAAATAGGAGGTTATCTAGATGAATGATCAGTGGGCAAAAGAATTACAAGATAGAGTTCAAAAGATTCAAGCTGGTGGAGCAACCAAATATCATGAAAAAAATGCAGAGCAGAACAAGTTATTTGTTCGAGATCGCTTGGAATTATTATTAGATCCAGGAACGATTCGAGTAGAAGACGGACTGTTTGCAAACTGTATGGAAGAAGGGCTTCCAGCGGATGGTGTGGTAACGGTAACGGGGAAGATGAATGGCCAGACAGTATGTGTCATGGCAAATGATTCTACCGTGAAAGCAGGATCTTGGGGTTCTCGTACAGTGGAAAAAATCATTCGCATTCAGGAAACCGCACAAAAGTTAAAGGTTCCGATGCTTTATTTGGTTGATTCAGCAGGAGCACGAATAACGGACCAATTGGAGATGTTCCCGAATCGCCGTGGTGCAGGGAGAATCTTTTATAATCAGGTGAAAATGTCTGGAATGGTGCCACAAGTATGTATTTTGTTTGGTCCCTCTGCGGCAGGTGGCGCTTACATTCCTGCATTTTGCGATATTGTGATCATGGTGGACAAAAACGCGAGCATGTATCTCGCATCTCCGCGGATGGCTGAGATGGTGATTGGCCAAAAAGTAACATTGGAGGAGATGGGCGGAGCTAGGATGCATTGTTCGGTAAGTGGTTGTGGAGATGTATTAGCGAAAAATGAAGAAGAAGCGATTGAGATTGCTCGTCGCTATCTCAGCTATTTCCCTGCTAATTACAAGCATAAGACATCCAAAATAGAAGCGAAGTCGATTCAAGAGGGTATCAGGAGTATAGAAGAGATTGTTCCTGATAATCAAAACGTAGCTTTTGATATGAAAGAAATGATTCGTGCTATTATTGACGATAATTCATTCTTTGAGATGAAAGAATTATTTGCGAAAGAAATTATTACTGGGTTTGCGCGGATAGACGGGCGAGCGGTTGGGATCATCGCGAATCAGTCGAAAATGAAGACAGGTAGCCTATTCGTCGACTCGGCTGATAAATCGGCTCGATTTATTACATTATGCGATGCTTTTAATATCCCGTTGATTTTCCTATCCGATATCCCTGGTTTCATGATTGGCACACAGGTAGAACGTTCGGGGATTATCAGGCATGGAGCCAAGATGATCGCAGCGATGTCAGAAGCAACCGTACCGAAGATCTCGATTATCGTCCGTAAAGCATATGGTGCTGGGCTTTATGCTATGGCAGGTCCCGCTTTTGAACCCGATTGTTGTCTAGCCCTTCCAACAGCCAAGATAGCCGTTATGGGACCTGAAGCCGCCGTAAATGCTGTTTATAGCAATAAAATCGCTCAGCTGGAAGAATCGGAACGCAACGAATTTATTCAGCAAAAACGAGAAGAATATCAAGAAGATATCAACTTATATCGTTTAGCCAGTGAACTTATTATTGACGGCATCATTGCTCCCGAACGCTTGCGAGACGAGCTCAAAGAGCGCTTGGAGTTATACGAAAGCAAAGAAATGATATTTAGTGAACGCAAACATCCCGTGTACCCGGTATAATAAAGTGATATGAGAAACAAAGAGGAGTCTTTCAAACCGGCTCCTTTTTTCTGTATGCTGAGGGGGAATACCATGAGGATTGCTGTAATCGGAGCGGGTTCAATCGGACTACTATGGTCGTCTCGATTGTCCCGATTACCCTATGAGATCACGGTCCTAACACACACGATCGAGCAACATCAGCAGATTGTACAAGCAGGCATTTCCTGTGTGGAACTAGACGGACAAATGAACCATACAAGCGTCAAAAGCTGTCCGATTGGAGATACGAGTGAGCTCTCCTCGTTTGATATTATTTTTATTACGGTAAAACAATATCAGCTTCCGAATGTCATGGAATTGGTTCAACGCTATTCCCATCCGTTTACCCAAATTCTTTTTTGGCAAAATGGTTTAGGGCACGAAGAAGCCATCGGAGAACTACATCATCGTCCCGATACATATGTTGCTCTAACTACAGAAGGTGCTTATCGAAAAAGCGGTACCCACGTTGTTCATACGGGCCAAGGAGAAACATGGATCGGTACCTTCCCTCATCAAGAGCAGTGGAAGCCGCTCCTCCACGACTTTATCCAAACATTACAACCGATCATCGTTTCTCCTATTAGAGAAGAGAATATGATTTTGAAGCGTATGTGGGAAAAGCTAGCCGTAAATGCAGTTATTAACCCGCTGACGACTATATTGGAAGTACCCAATGGCGAGTTGTTACATGGAGAATTCGAGAACATGATTGAAAAGATCACTGCGGAAACATGTCAGGTGGCTAGGCGGGTGGGAGTCGAACTAGATCACTCTCGGACAATCAAGAAGATAAAAGAAGTATGCCGCTTAACATCACAAAATCTTTCTTCGATGCTTCAAGATGTTCAAGGCAGAAAACAGACAGAGATTGAGGCGATTAACGGTGCGATCCTTCGATATGCTAAGGAGCACAATATCCCTGTTTATTATCATGAGATGCTATACACACTAGTAAAAGCAAAGGAAGCGCAGAATAAGAGAAATACTAGTGTTTTGTAGAGTTTACCGGCGATTCACCGATCGAACTTCTTTGTATGCACATCCCATTTTATGATATTATTTATTTAGTAACTTACCTTTTTAAATTGAAATAAGAAAAGAAGGAATCACATATGAAGATTGAGTGTATAAAGAATCCTTGGCAAAACCAACTAATGAACGATTATCTGAGACCAGATCATCCAGTTCATTCTTTTTTCTCATATCATCCATTACAGAGTTCCTCTTATTCGTTGCGTGCGCAGGAAGTCTATTCTAGTCATTCTCAGCGAGTGGATCGCCAAAAATTGGTAGAGGTTTTATACCGTTATCATCAACCTGAATTAATTCACCCCGAAATAGAAGCTAACTTAGAGCGTTTGCGACAAGAAGATTCATTGGTCGTGATCGGAGGTCAACAAGCGGGTCTATTAACGGGTCCTCTGTATACCATACATAAAGTGTTTACCATTATTGAATTAGCTCGAAAGCAAGAACAAGAATTAGGTAAGCCTGTTATCCCCGTCTTTTGGATTGCTGGAGAAGATCATGACCTAGACGAAGTAAATCATATATTTGTACAAAGGAAAGAAAGCGTATTAAAAAAACGTTATCGAGTGGAAGTAGAAAAAGAGAATAGACAAGCTGTCTCCCATCTTCTAATCGATCCAGAAGATCTACAAAAATGGTTACAAGAAATAAGCGAGCATTATGTAGATACTCCATACAAAACGGAATGGCTAGAGGCTTGTCAACAGTTGTCCCATGACAGACCGTCTTGGGGGCGCTTTTTCGCGCGTCTTCTTCATTCCTTATTTGGTAAGCATGGCTTGGTGTTGATTGACTCTGCTGATCCTCAGGTTCGGCAAATAGAACAAGATTTCTTTCTTCGTTTGATTCACCAAAGCGAACAAATACAGACATCCATCGAAAAGAGTGTTCAACAATTCCAAGAAGCTGGTTACGCGGATCCAATCCATACTCAACCCAATCAAGCGAATTTGTTTTTGATTACGGATAATGGGCGTGTTCTCTTAGATCGTGAGGGTGATCAGTGGAGAACGAGAGAAGGGAAACAAGCCTTTACAACTTCTGAACTGTGCCAGATTGCACAAGAGACACCGGAACGGCTTAGCAATAACGTCGCCACACGTCCGTTGATGCAAGAATATCTCTTCCCTGTTTTAGCCTTTGTAGCAGGTCCGGGTGAAGTGGCTTACTGGGGAGTTCTAAAAGAAGCCTTTACTAGCGCGGATTTGTCTATGCCGATCGTGTATCCGCGCTTCCAAATGACCTTAGTAGAACGCCATTTAGATATTCGGAAAAGGGAATTTGGACATTCATGGGAGACATATCTTACAAAGGGGACTTCGATCCGAGAAGAGTGGTTAAAAGCCCAGTTTACCCTCGAAATCGATCCTTTGTTTGATGCGATGAAGAAGCAGGTCGCAGACTTATATCAACCTATGATTCAACAGATCCATTCTCAGATTGGAAGACAAACGGGAGAGATGGGACAAAAAAACATCGATAAAATTACGGAGCAAATCCAATTTTATCAACGGTTTGTTGAGCGTACGATGAGTGAAATCCATCAGACTACCTTACGTCAGTGGGATGAATTGTTGCGGGGAATCGCTCCGAATGAGCAACCTCAAGAGAGAGTTTATAACCTCATCTATTATTGGAATGCCTGTGGGCTCGATTGGATTGACCGAACTTTGCAGTTGCTACGTGACAAGCAACCAACCCATCATTTTATGGTTCATTTTTAAAGATTCGTGTCTTTCTGGTAAGCGGTTCCGATATAATAAAAATGTATCTAGTTTGTAATTCATGCTATTCCGAGTGGTTAAGTATGTTATAATGCATACATGTCCTTTTCATTACATACTATCCATAAGAGCGAGACCTATGTTTTCGTTCACAATCGAAGCAAGTTAAAGGTTGATTAAACTTAGAGGAGAGTGCTTTTATGAACTCATTAGAACGTAGTATTATTGCAAATCCAGCATTAGCACATGACGGAAGATTAAAGATTAATTGGGCAGCGGATCATATGCCAGTCATGAATCGTTTGCGTGAACAACTAAAGGTAGATCGTCCATTAGCAGGGTTGCGTGTAGCGATCTCTCTACACTTAGAAGCAAAAACAGCGAACCTAGCAGAAGTGATTCGTGATGCGGGTGCAGAGGTTGTCATTACAGGTAGTAATCCGCTTTCGACCCAAGATGACGTGTGTGCGGCACTAGCGGCAGATGGTGTAACGGTATTTGCTAAATACAATCCATCACCAGAAGAGTATAAAGACCATCTTATTAAAACACTTGAAACCAAACCAGATTTAATCATTGATGATGGTGGAGATCTGGTGACCGTTCTTCACTCAGAGCGTCCTGATTTGGCTGAGCAAGTTCGAGGCGGATGTGAAGAGACGACGACTGGAATCTTGCGCCTCCAAGCGTTAGAAAAAACAGGCGAGTTAAAATTCCCGATGATTGCTGTAAATGATGCACTTTCTAAATATTTGTTTGACAATCGTTATGGAACCGGTCAATCCGTTTGGGATGGGATTAATCGTACTACGAACCTAGTAGTTGCTGGCAAAACCGTGGTCGTAGTTGGTTATGGCTGGTGTGGTCGTGGGGTTGCTATGCGTGCGAAAGGCCTCGGAGCGAAAGTAATTGTAACAGAGATCGATGCTGTTAAAGCGACAGAAGCGCATATGGATGGTTACACTGTGTTGCCGATTGCAGAAGCGGCGAAGCACGGAGACTATTTCGTTACGGTGACAGGTAATAAAGGAGTTATTACGGCTGAGCACATGAAATCAATGAAGAATGGTGCCATTTTGTCCAATGCGGGCCATTTCAATGTTGAGATTGATACAGAAGGCTTGGCTACTATGGCAGTAAGCAAACAAACGGTTCGTAAGGACATCGAAGAGTATGTGTTAGAAGACGGTCGTAAGATCTATCTACTTGCAGAAGGTCGTTTGGTGAACTTGGCAGCCGGAGATGGTCATCCAGCTGAAATTATGGATATGACATTTGCTTTGCAAACTCTATCATTACTCTTTGTTCATGAAAATTATCAACGTATTGGCAAGCGTGTGATGGAAGTTCCGTATGAGATTGACGAACAAGTTTCTCGTTATTTCCTTGAATCTCTTGGGATCAAAATTGATTCGCTTTCAGAAGAACAAGAAAAATATCTTGCTAGCTGGCAATTGGATTGATAATCCCAAAAATTGTATAAATGTTACTAATCCTGCATATGCGTGCAGGATTTTTTATTTTGCGTGTGGTATACTTACCAATGTGGAGGAAAGTGGAGGGAAGTGGTGACGAGGGGAGGGATCCAAGATGTTTATGGGGGAATACAGGCATTCGGTTGACGATAAAGGTCGACTGATCATGCCGGCTAAATTCCGCGAAGGACTTGGTCAGTCTTTTGTTGTAACCCGTGGCTTGGATCAGTGCTTATTTGCATACCCTCGGTCAGAATGGACACAATTAGAGCAGAAATGTAAAACACTCCCATTTACCAAAGCAGATGCCCGGAAGTTCACACGATTCCTCTTTTCGGGAGCGAGTGAAGCTGAGTTAGACAAACAAGGGCGTATTCATATTCCCCCACATTTGCGAGAATTTGCTAAGTTGCAGAAAGAATGTGTTGTGATCGGCGTCTCCACTCGTGTTGAGATTTGGTGCAAGGAACAATGGGATTCTTATTATTCTGCTTCAGAAGAGTCATTTAACGAGATCGCTGAAAGCTTAGTGGATCTGGATTTCTAAGGATAAGGATGAGCACCATTGTTTAATCATGTAACGGTACTAAGAGATGAAGCTGTAGACGGACTAAAGATCAAACCAGATGGAATCTATGTAGATTGCACGTTAGGTGGAGCAGGTCATAGTGGGTTGATAGCGAGTCAATTGAGTCAAGACGGTGTGTTAATTGGTTTGGATCAAGATACCAAGGCTTTATCAGCCGCGAAAGAACGGCTAGAAGGCGTGATATGTCAGGTTCATTTGGTAAAAACAAATTTTCGTCATATCGCGCAAGTTGTAAGGGATTTAGGATTTACCAAAGTGGATGGAATTTTGTTTGATTTAGGCGTTTCCTCTCCGCAGTTAGATGAGAGTGAACGAGGGTTTAGCTATCACTATGAAGCACCGCTGGATATGCGGATGGATCGTGAACAGGAGCGCACAGCATTTGAGGTAGTGAACCAATACGACGAGGCAGAGATTGCTCGGATTCTGTACATATACGGAGAAGAGAAGTTTAGTCGTCGCATTGCTCGGCGGATCGTAGAATATCGTGCAAATAAACCGATTGAAACGACAACGGAGTTAGCTGAGATCATCAAAGAGTCGATTCCAGCTGCCACAAGACGTAGTGGACCTCATCCAGCACGACGTTCGTTTCAGGCCATTCGAATCGCAGTGAATGAAGAATTAACTGTATTTGAAGAAGCATTGGAGCAAGTGATGGAGATTCTAGCTCCCGGAGGTAGAGTCAGTGTTATCACGTTCCATTCACTAGAAGATCGCATCTGTAAACAATTTTATTTGGAACAGGCAAAAGGATGTGTCTGCCCTCCAAATTTCCCAATATGTACTTGTCACCAAAAACCAAAGCTAAAGATCATCACGCGTAAGCCGACTGCGCCAAGCGCGGAAGAATTGGAACAAAACGCTCGTGCGCGTTCTGCAAAATTACGTGTTGCTGAAAAAATATAGATAGTAAGACCTTGTTTTATGTGACAAGGTCTTACAAACAGGGTATAGGTCAAGAAAAGAGAGTTACGAAAAAAGAAATGTATAGGTAGCGTAAGGAGGCTATTTGGATGAGACAAGAACGTGGTAATGTTGCGGTGGCAAGACCGCTTACCCCTACAAATACAAGCACGCAGGTCAAAGCAAAAAAACAACCCCTAATCAAAGGACTTACTGTACCAGAAAAACTACTCTATATCGGAAGCGTCATTATCTGCGTAGCCCTGACCGTTTTAGTTGTATCTCGATATGCTAAAACCGCAGAATTAAACCTTTCCATTCAAAAGGCGGACAAAGAGATCCAACAAGTCAAAGAAGCCAACCTTCAATTAGAGGCGGAGAAAAACAAGCTTAAGAGCGATGCACGAATTCGTCAATATGCAGAACAAAATGGTTTGCAAATCATTGAGAGCAAGAAAATTCCTTCGGCAGGAAAAGAAAAGAACACACCATAGATGGTAATAGAATAATTAAGAATCTTAGATAATTTCTTTGCCGAAGGGAACTATTTTATGCAAACGACAGAAAAGCAGACTGGAAAACGAAGTAAATTTCGCTCTCTTATCATCGGATTGGGTCTGATGTCATTACTAATGGGTGTTACATTTCGCTTGCTGTGGATTCAAACGGTTAACTCGTCTGAATATACGAAGGAAGCAGAGAAAATTTGGAATAACAACAATCCGGTGTTAAAAGCGAAACGTGGTACTATTTATGATCGCAGTAAAAACTATGTGATGGCTTGGGAAGAACCAGCCTATTTTTTTACTGCTGATCCAAGCCAATTGAAAGAGAAAGATATAGACAAAACGGCAACGCAACTATCTACCCTTCTAGAGATTTCGAAAGAAAATCTAGTGGGCTTGTTGCGTAAAAAAGGAAAATATGCAGAATTAAGAGATCGAGAAGCAGGCAAAATTTATTTTTCAAAAGAAGTGTATGCGAATTATCTTCGATTAAAGCAAAAGAAAGAGTTAAAAGGGATTTACGCGTATAAAACAACCCAGCGTCAATATACCGAAGCAGGATCAGCTCACTTACTGGGCTTCCTAAACAGTGAAGAAAAGCCTGTCGGTGGAATTGAAAGCACTTATCAAAACTTGCTTCGTGGTCAAGATGGCTATGTCAAATACAAAAAAGCAGCCAATGGAATGATGATAACCGATGGACCTGAGTCGTATAAACCTCCGATCGATGGAAAAGATTTAGTTTTGACTATCGATGCGAGTATCCAAGACCATGTAGAAAAAGTATTGGACCAGGCTATGAAACAGTATGAAGCCAAAGGTGCAACAGCTATTGTGGCTGACCCAGCGAGTGGGGAGATTCTGGCGATGGTAAGCCGACCTACTTTTGATCTCAGAAAAGCATCTACTACTTATGATGGAGAAAGTAATGGTCGTAACATGGCGGTACAAAGTCAGTTTGAGCCAGGATCTACATTTAAGATTGTGACACTTGCGGCGGCTATCGAGGAAGGTAAATTTGAAGCAGAGAGTACATATACTTCCGGATGTATTCAAGTATCGGGACTAAACAATCCGATTTGTGACTGGAAGAGAGGCGGTTGGGGTGATATCTCTTTTCGTGAAGGAGTTATCCAATCCAGCAATGTTGGCTTTGTAAAACTAGGCGAGCGTCTTGGATCTGAGAAATTATATGAGTACATTGATCGATTTGGATTTGGTCTGGTAACAGATCGAAAAGGTCGTAAAACAGGTATCGATCTTCCGGGCGAGGAAAGTGGTTATTTTTTTGGTCGAGAGCTCGTTCCATCTGAGTTAGCAACAACTGCTTTTGGTCAAGGGATTGCGGTAACCCCGATTCAACAAGTCCAAGCAGTTAGTAGTATTGCCAATGGTGGAAACTTGATCAAGCCTCATTTGCTAAAAGAAGTGATTGATCCAAAAACGAAAAAGATGGTCGAACAGCCAGAGATAGACAAGAAACAGATTATTCGTCCCGAAACAGCAACTCAGGTGAAACAGATCCTGCGTGATGTAATTAAAAAAGGAACTGGACAAAAAGCGGATGTTCCTGGTTATCGAGTAGCAGGAAAAACAGGTACCGCTCAAAAACCAGACTCAAAGACTGGAAAATATTTACCTAATACATACATCACTTCCTTTATTGGCTTTGCTCCAGCAGATAATCCTAAAGTGGTTGTGTATGTGGCACTTGATGAGCCAAAAGGTGCTGAAGCCTCAGGTGGTTCAACGGCTGCCCCTGTTGCAAAAGATATCATCCAACAGACGATGCAAGTTTTACGTGTACCTTCGATGGAAACGGAACCGGAAATTAAGTAATGGTGGGAAACGTACATATGCGTTTCCTTTTTTCTATGGTGGCACCAATTCTTACCTACATGCGTGCTTGCTTTTTGGGACAGTATAAGATCGGGCACATCATATGATCTAGGGGAGGGATTCTGATGAATAACGCTCCAAACATGCATGTCGGTACGGTAAAACGAAACCACAGTGGTCACGAAATGTTTGATATACACGAGGTTTTATCTGTGACGATGAGCACGTTAGATCAATATACGATGTCCCGCCAATATGTCAAGAGTCCAGAGCTATTAACCATTCTGGATCGTCAATACCAGTTCTTGACAGATGAGTACAATATGTTGGTACAGGCGTTTTCCACAGGAGAGGATCCTGCACACGGAACGCAACGTTATCAAATGACGCAACATAATGATACCATCGTCTATGGAATGAAACCTTCTCAGCCTAAGAAACCGATTCATTCTATGCTGGAAGTGAAGGATGAAGGCATTTCTGGCCATATGTTGATTATGCTTAAAACATTGGCAGGAATTCGGACCGTGGCTGCCACAGAAGCAACAAATCCAGTTGTGAGACGGGTGTTGGCTGATAGCATTCCAAACTGTATTGAGATGGCGTATGAAATTTTCTTGTATCAAAATAAGAATCATTTTTATCAAGTACCACAATTGGCTGAACAAGATATGGTACAGATGCAAAATTCGTTTGGTCAAGCCACAAATCAGCCGCAAGTTCCTAGGCAGCCACAAGCCCCGCCACAGACTAGTAAGGTGATACCGATTAATCAGACTCCTTCTCCTTCGAGTCCTATGTATCAATCACCTCAATCGCATTAATCTTTCTAAACCCTTCTGGCAAATATGTCAGAAGGGTTTTTGTCATGTATCAGAATCTGGGTGAATAGGTATATGAGAACAAGTGGGACAAGGAGGGGACTCTTATGCGTGCGATACAAGCCGTCGTAAAAAAAAGATTGTTTGTCGTACTGATCATAGCAGTCCTAGTAATGATTACATTGATCGGTAGACTATCGTATGTACAATTGGCACAAGGCGAATGGTGGGCGCAAAAAGCAGAGGAGCTAGGGAGTAGAGATGCCGACTTTTTAGCTAAACGGGGTATGATTCTGGATCGGGATGGAAAGAAAATTGCTTATAATATAAGCACTCCATCCGTATTACTCTTTCCTGCCATGATTAAGGACAAGGCTGGAACGGCGAAGAAATTAGCTGAAGTGCTTGCAGGGGATGAGAAAAAGATACTTGAATTCGTTTCAAAAAAAGAATCAAAAGTATGGCTAAAGGATATAGGTCAGAAGATCCCTGAAAGTAAGGCTAAAATTCTTCAAGAGATGCAATTACCGGGTGTTCTCATAACGGAAGATAGTAAGCGGTATTATCCTTATGGGACGATGGCGGCACATATGCTTGGCTTTACAGGGGGAGATAACCAAGGTTTAGCTGGATTAGAGTTAATATATGATAAGCAATTAAGTGGACAAAAGGGTTATATTTCCTTTGCTTCTAATGCAAAAGGAGAAAGAATGCCCGATTCCAAGGAAGAGTTTATCTCGCCGAAGCCTGGAAAAGATCTGAGGCTGACGCTCGATTTAGATGTGCAATCGATTATCGAGCGGGAGTTAGATCAAGCGATGGCTCAGTATAAGCCAGAAAGTGTTCTTGCGATTGCAATGGATCCAAACAACGGTGAAATCCTGGGCATGAGTAGTAAGCCTTCTTTTCGTCCAGATGAGTACCAGACTACAGATCCCTTAATTTATAATCGGAATTTACCGATTTGGAAAACGTATGAACCGGGTTCTACTTTTAAAATTATTACTTTGGCTGCGGCGCTTGAGGAAAAAAAGGTGAATTTGACCGAGTCTTTTCATGATCCTGGATATGTAATGGTAAGCGGTGCTCGTCTCCGTTGTTGGAAAAAAGGGGGTCACGGTCATGAGTCATTCTTGGAAGTCGTGGAAAACTCCTGTAACCCTGGGTTTGTGGAACTAGGAAATCGATTAGGTAAAACGAAGTTGTTAGATTATGTGAATCGATTTGGTTTTGGTAAAAAAACGGGCATTGATTTAAACGGAGAGGCAAAAGGAATTCTGTTTAAACCAGAGCGAATGGGACCTGTAGAGCAAGCAACGACTGCATTTGGCCAAGGGGTTTCGGTGACGCCTATTCAGCAGGTACGAGCGGTATCAGCTGCTGTAAACGGTGGGAAGATGGTTGTTCCTCATGTGATGAAGGAATGGACGGATCCCGAGAGTGGGAAGGTACTAGAGTCGTACCAGCCGAAAGTAGAGAGTACGGTCATCTCGGAAGCCACTTCTAAAATCGTACGGGAATCGTTGGAGAGTGTGGTTGCGAAAGGTACGGGACGAAAAGCTTTTGTAGACGGCTATCGGGTAGGTGGAAAGACGGGCACAGCTCAAAAAGTAGGTCCAAATGGGGGCTATCTGCCGAATAACCACATTGTTTCGTTTATTGGCTTTGCTCCAGCGGATGATCCTAAAATTGTCGTGTATGTTGCGGTGGATAATCCACAAGGAATTCAGTTCGGTGGTGTGGTAGCAGCGCCTATCGTAGGCAATATCATTGGCGATAGCTTGCGTCATATGGAAGTCCCTAAGCGGAAGAACCAGATTCCACCTGAAGATACACCACTTACTACTCCGATCGTGGAGACACCCGATTTAATGGGTCAAGAGTTAGATAAAATTCGTAACAGTTTGTTTGATTTTCCTCTAAAACCAGTTGGAAAAGGAAATGTGGTGATTGACCAGATTCCTGCTCCTGGGGAAAGAGTCAAAAAGGGTTCATCAATCCAATTGTATTTGGGTGACAAAACCGAGGCAGGAGATTAAAATAGAAATGGTATAATAAACGCCAGGGTAAAACCTGGCATTTATTTATTATTTATACATACCTTGCTTTTTTCGGATTGAGGAGGAAAGATATGATTCTTCAAAATGTGATCCAGTCGCTTTTATTAAAGCGGGTGTCTGGTGATGTGGCAGTAGAAATTAGTGGCGTAGAGATGGACTCACGTCAAGTAAAGCCAGGTAGTCTCTTTATAGCGATTCGTGGTTTTACGGTTGATGGACATCACTATATTTCACAAGCGATACAAAGAGGTGCTGTTGCCATACTCGTAGAAGAGATGGTGGAAGTTCCGCCTCATGTGACGGTTGTACAAGTGCCTGATACTCGCCGAGCCATGGCTATTGTGGCAGATATTTACTACGGACACCCTACAAATGAGCTGAAATTGATTGGGATCACAGGAACGAATGGGAAGACAACCACCTCTACCCTACTTCAGCGTCTTTTCCTTGATCATGAAAAAAAATCAGGATTAATTGGAACGATTGGCATGAAAATTGGAGATCGAGAACTTCCTACTTCAAATACGACGCCTGAAATTCTCGAGTTACAAAAGAGCTTTCGCGTGATGCGTAATGAGGGATGTGAGTATTCCTTCATTGAAGTATCCTCGCATGCGCTTGATCAAGGAAGAACTCGGGGTTGCAAGTTTCATATCGGTGTATTTACCAATCTAACACAGGATCATTTGGATTATCATGTGACGATGGAACAGTATCGTGAAGCAAAAGGCTTATTATTTAACCAACTGGGAAACCAGTATCTGGATTCTTTGGATGAGCAGTGTTATGCAGTGTTAAATGCAGATGATCCTGCTTCTTCTTATTATGCTCGCATCACACCCGCTCAAGTTGTTACATATGGAATCGACCATCCCGCAGATGTAAGGGCAAGCAATATTCGGATTACACCCCAAGGAACAAGTTTTGATTTGCATACATTTCGCGGAAATAGTTCAGTGAATATAAAGCTGATGGGGAAATTTAATGTCTTAAACATGCTGGCTGCGATTAGTGTTGGTCTCATTGAAGGTTTATCTTTAGAACAAATGATAAACTCTCTCGAACAGATCCCTGGTGTAGACGGACGTTTTGAGCCGGTTCATGCAGGTCAAGATTTTACGGTTGTGGTTGATTATGCGCATACGCCAGACAGCTTGGAAAATGCATTAAAAACCGTACGAGAATTTGCTCAGAAACGAGTGATTACACTAGTAGGGTGTGGTGGAGACCGAGATCGTACCAAGCGTCCGTTGATGGCGAAAATTGCAGCAGATTATAGTGATCTGGCTATCTATACATCAGATAATCCGAGAACAGAACAGCCAGAAGCGATTCTAGAAGATATGCTATCAGGTGTGCAAAGTGTGAGGGCGGAAAAAATACATACTATCGTAGATCGAGCAGAAGCGATTCAATATGCGATTCAGCATGTCCAACCAGGAGATGTGATTCTGATTGCAGGAAAAGGTCACGAGACCTATCAAGAGATCAACGGTGTAAAAAATGATTTTGACGATCGAGTGATCGCAAGGCAGTTCATGTTGGAGGAGTTGAAATGAAGCGGAGTATAAGTTGGATTCAAGAAGCGACAGGTGGACAGGCAGTCTTTGTGGAAGATAAAGATAGGATGATTTCCTCTGTCAGCACGGATACTCGCAGTCTCCAGCAAGGGGCATTATTTGTGCCGCTCGTAGGAGAACGTTTTAATGGTCATCAATTTTTATCTCAAGCGATGGAAGCGGGTGCAGTTGTTGCTCTGTGGAGTGAGTTGGAACCCATCCCCAAAGGTTGTTCCATTCCTTTGGTCGTGGTACCAGATACATTGACAGCGTTGCAACAGATGGCCAAAAAATATCGAGAAGAACTGGCGATTCCCATTGTCGGAATCACGGGTTCAAATGGTAAGACGACAACGAAGGATCTTGTGGCAGCTGTTTTAGGTCAAGCTTTTCGGGTTCATAAAACGGCAGGAAATTTAAATAATCATATTGGCGTTCCTCTCACGTTACTTAGCATCCCAGAGGAGACAGAGATTGCAATTGTGGAGATGGGGATGAATCATGTAGGAGAGATCTCCTTGCTATCCCAGCTTGCAACTCCTAAAGTTGCGATTGTGACCAATATAGGAGAGTCTCATATTGCCCATTTGGGAAGTAGAGAAGGAATTGCAGAGGCAAAATTGGAGATTTTAGATGGCTTACAACAAGACGGAACCCTTATCTATGACGGAGATGAGCCACTTCTTACTGAAAAAGTGAGACAGATTCCGCAGACACAGGTTCGAGTTGGCTGGGGAGAGATGAATGATGAGATGCCTGTGGACGTAGAAGTGTTGGGTACGGAAGGTTTTACGTTCCAGTCCAGAAAAACTCGTCATCGCTATCGTCTACCGTTACTTGGACGTCATAATATGGTGAATGCTTGCTTTGCGATAGCTGTAGGGCGCTTTTTTCAAATGAGCGAGGAACAGATCGCGCAGGGACTCTTGCATGTTAGTTTAACAGGCATGCGTTTGGAGATGCTCACTGCTAAAAATGGAGCGCCCATCATAAATGATTGCTATAACGCAAGTCCTACTTCGATGAAAGCGGCGATTCGCTTATTACAGGAAATAGAGCCTATGAAAGAGAAATGGGCACTACTTGGCGATATCCGTGAGTTAGGTGAAGAATGGGAAGAGTCCTATCATCGGGAACTCGGTGCATATGTGATAGAAAAAGGAATTCACAAACTTTTTACAGTAGGCGACCGAGGAAAGTGGATAGCTGAAGGAGCACAGGAAGTAGGGAATGATCCGTCTTGCGAAATCATTCATTTCTCTAGTGTAGAGGAAGCAAGCAAATACATCGATAAGATCGGTCATCCACAAGCGTTGATTTTAGTGAAGGCTTCGCGAGCGATGAAACTAGATCAAGCCATTCGATCTTTAGTAGAAGGAGCGTAATGAAGCTATCATGACAAACATAGATATTCGAGAGTATTTAATCCCGATCATGGTTGCATTTGGCCTAGCTGTGATACTAGGCCCTATGGTGATCCCGACGTTACGACGCCTTAAATTTGGACAGAGTATCCGTGAAGAGGGACCGCAAGCCCATTTGAAAAAAGCGGGGACGCCTACGATGGGTGGGGTGATCATCTTAATCGCTCTCGTGTTGACAGCACTTCCTTTTAGTAGTTACTTCTTGTATAGGGATAGTGGTTCAGAAAAGTTCGTCAACGCAGACTTATTCATCCTTTTGTTTGCCACAGCAGGATACGGTATTATTGGGTTTTTGGATGATTATATCAAAGTGGTTATGAAACGAAGCTTAGGTTTGACCGCGAGTCAAAAGTTGTTGGGTCAATTGTTTATTGCAGTTGTTGTATTTGCTGTCCTGCTGAATGTTCGATATCTAAATACGCAAGATTTAGCAGGTGCCTCAAAGGCGATTTTTAGTGTGAATGTCCCTGGAATTGGAACTTATTTTATTAACTGGCTCTACCTTCCTTTCTTGGTTTTACTTTTGGTAGGCTTTTCAAATGCATTAAACTTGACAGATGGTCTGGATGGTCTGTTATCAAGTACAGCGGTGATGGCATACGGTGCTTACGCCGTAATCGGAATTTGGCAAGGTAATCAGACGGTCTATCTCTTTGCTTTTTCGGTAATTGGCGCTTTGCTTGGATTCCTCGTCTTTAATGCACATCCAGCTAAAGTGTTTATGGGGGATACGGGCTCGCTGGCGCTCGGTGGCGGGTTGGCTGCACTTGCCATTATTACGAAGACAGAGTTTTTACTCCCTCTCATCGGAATTGTATTTGTGGTAGAGACGCTGTCCGTTATTCTTCAGGTTCTCTCCTTCAAGTTCCGTAAAAAGAGGATCTTCAAGATGAGTCCGTTGCATCATCACTTTGAATTGATTGGTTGGTCTGAGTGGAAGATCGTAGCCGTATTTAGTTTGGTTGGTTTGATTTGTGGAGCTCTTGGAGTATTCTTCGAGATTGCCTTGCTCCATCCAGGAGGAGGCAAATAAGATGACGGGCTTGTTTCAAGATAAGCATGTAGTCGTTCTAGGATTAGCGAGAAGCGGTTTTGCAGTAGCAAGGTTGCTTGTTGAGCAAGGTGCTAAGGTGATCGTGAATGATGCGAGAGAACGGATCGATTGTGCTAATGAGGCGGATCCGTTAGAGCAAATGGGTGTCTCTGTAATTTGTGGTGGGCATCCTGATGATTTAATCAGTCATCGGGTTGACCTAGTGGTAAAGAATCCTGGAATTCCTTATCATATTAAACCGATTGAGCAGGCGCTTACACTAGGGATTCCGGTGGTAACGGAAGTAGAGATTGCAAGCCAATTTAGCAAGGCTCCTATTATTGGTATCACAGGTTCCAATGGTAAAACCACCACCACCACTTTAGTTGGTAAGATGCTACAAAATAGTGAGGTTCCATCAGTGGTAGCAGGTAATATTGGTCAAGCACTATCGGAAGTAACCCCTCACCTCTCGGAAAGCGATTGGCTCGTAGCAGAATTAAGTAGCTTTCAGCTAAAGGGAACCGTAACGTTCCGGCCTAAAATAGGTGCCCTATTAAATGTGACTCCTGCACACATGGATTATCATCAGACGATGGAGGACTATGTAACATCAAAATGGAGCCTATTTCAAAATCAAACTCCAGATGATGTTGCCATTCTAAACGCTGATTCTGCTATCTGTAGAGAGTTAGCAGAGAGCGGGAGTCTAAAGAGTCGTATAATCTGGTTTTCAAAAGACGAAATGACTAACCAGGGTATATGTATAAAAGATGGTTGGATCATCTCTACTCTGGATGGGAAGGAGATAGCGATCCTCCCTGTGGAAGAGGTTGCCCTACCTGGATCCTTTAATTTAGAGAATATACTAGCTGCTACTGCTATCTCGATCGTCGCTGGAGCGAATGTCGAGAGAATCGCAGAAACGATTCGAACGTTTCATGGTGTGGAACATCGGTTGGAGTATGTAGAGACGATCAAAGGAGTTCGTTATTATAACGATTCAAAAGCAACCAATGCGCAGGCAGCTTTAACGGCGCTTACTTCTTTTGAGGAGCCTATCGTTTGGATAGCGGGTGGACTGGATCGAGGAGTCGACTTTCAGGAGCTAACTCCGGTTTTGTCTGAGCATGTACAAGCCGTGATTGCTTATGGAGAGTCGTCTCCGATTTTAGCGTTGCGAGCGAGAGAGGCGGGTATAGAATCGATTATTCAAGTAGAGGATATCGAAGAAGCCGTTTATTCCGCTCACGAGATTTCTCGTTCGGGAGATGTAGTCGTTCTCTCCCCAGCATGTGCAAGTTGGGATTTATATACCTCATTTGAGCAAAGAGGAAGCATTTTTAAACAAGCTGTGCATAGGCTTGTATAAAGAGAATGCTTCGGAAGCTTAAATGAGGTGAGCACGTCTATGCAAAAAACGAAAAAGAGTCCTGATTTTGTGATCGTAGTCGCTATTTTATTATTACTTACCATTGGGGTCATGATGGTATATAGCGCTAGTGCTTCGATGGCGTTTCACAAATATGGTGATAGCTTTTATTTCGCAAAGCGTCAGCTCTTGTTTGCGGCATTGGGCGTGTTTTTTATGTTTCTCGTAACCAATGTGGATCGGAAGAAGCTATATGATATGGCAAAGCCTGCTGTGATCATATGCTTTATCTTATTAGTAATTGTTCTGATACCCGGTATAGGGATCTGGCGGAACGGTGCTCGTAGTTGGCTCGGAATCGGAGCCTTTAGTATTCAACCATCTGAATTTACGAAACTGGCGATGATCTTTTTCTTAGCGAAGCTGTTTTCCCAGCCCACTTTTCAAATTCAGCGATTCCGCAAAGGATTCTTACCCGCTATGGGGATTTTGGGCGGAGCATTTGGGCTCATTATGTGCCAACCTGATTTGGGAACGGGCACGGTGTTAGTTGGGACGGGGATCTTGTTAATCTTTGTAGCAGGTGCCAAGATGAAGCATCTAGGCGGCTTTGCTTTGCTCGGTGCCGCAGGCTTTACGGGCTTGGTTTTAGAAGCTACGTATCGGATTAAGCGAATTACCTCTTTTTTTGACCCGTGGTCGGATCCGCAGGGAACGGGATACCAATTGATCCAGTCTCTCTATGCGATCGGTCCAGGTCGGCTCCTTGGTTTAGGATTTGGCATGAGTAGACAAAAACATTTATACTTACCAGAGCCGCATACTGACTTTATTTTTTCGATTCTGTCGGAAGAACTAGGTTTTCTGGGAATTACCATTGTGATAACGTTATTTGGAGTGTTAATTTGGAGAGGCTTCCGTACGGCGATTCGTGCGCAAGATTTATTTAGTTGCTTGGTCGCCACAGGGATCACCTCCATGCTAATGATCCAAGTTGTCATTAATATTGGAGTTGTTTCAGGAACCTTTCCTGTTACGGGGATCACCTTACCTTTTCTAAGTTATGGTGGATCATCTCTTACTTTAACACTGGTAGCAGTAGGAATTCTCTTGAATTTATCACGCAATACAAATAGATAAGGAACACATATAAACATAGATGTGAATGAATCTCAGGACCCACTCACATGGTCTAGCATCTAGTAGGAGGGGACAAAATGAGAAAACCATTTGTAGAAGACTTGATACGTGTAGGGGTTCAAGACATAAAAGAGAACGAACCATTGTCCCGTCACACCACGTGGAAAGTGGGCGGACCAGCTGACTTTTTGATTAACGTAAAGACAAAAAATGAGCTAGAAAATGTAATGAAAGTAATTAACAAACACAAGCTTCCATGGAGAGTCATCGGTCGGGGTTCAAACCTCTTGGTGCGAGATGGTGGGATTCGTGGGGTTGTCATTAAACTAGATAAAGGGTTTGAGTACTTCGAATTTCAAGGGACTAAGGTGATAGCAGGAGGCGGAACTTCTACTGTTATGCTTGCTACGAAGACAGCACGTCAAGGGCTTACGGGTTTCGAATTTGCTGGAGGGATACCGGGTAACATCGGTGGGGCTGTCTATATGAACGGTGGAGCCCATGGTTCGGATGTTTCAGAGGTCCTTGTTTCAGCAGAAGTGTTGCTAGAATCAGGTGAGTGGATTACATTGTCTAATGAACAGTTGGCATTTTCCTATCGTACATCGGTGTTACAGAAGGACATGCGTGGAATTGTAACAGAAGCGACGTTTCAGCTTGAGGAAGGGGATGCTGAAGTTATAACGGATGCATTAACCCGGTTCAAAGATCGTCGTCGACAGACACAGCCTCTGCAACTCCCGTGTGCAGGCAGTGTATTCCGTAATCCAGTTGGCGATTTTTCGGGACGCCTGATCGAGGAAGCAGGTCTTCGAGGGTATCGGATCGGTGGTGCAGAAGTTTCAACCATGCACTGTAACTTCATTGTAAATATAGATCAAGCAACAGCGCAAAATGTACTGGATTTGATCGCACATGTTCAAAAAACGATTCGTGAAAAGTATCATGTTGAACTAGAGCCTGAGGTACAGGTGATCGGAGAGGCCTAAATGGAGTAAATGAACAGCTGACTTTTGAGTAAGTTGGCTGTTTTAATTTTTGTCTATATTATCAAAAAGGATTATTATTATCTTTCCCCTCTCACTATTTGTGGTAATATATATGGAAGATTATTGTGAGGGTACTCCATAGATTCGACAGGCAGATTTAAGGAGAGGACGATTGGGTTGAATGATCGCGTTCCCCCATTACGAGTAAAGGCTGTTCGCAAAAAGTCTCCCTCGGTCTGGGCTCTGCTTCTGATCTTTTTGTTTTTTATGGGCTTTATGTTTGTTCTTCTCTTACGTTCTCCACTCGGAAAAATCGAACAAATTGTAATCGAAGGAAATCAATTGGTTCCACAAAACGAAATTTCCAGCAAACTAGGAACCAAAGTAGGTGGCTCTTTTTTTGCATTTCGCCCGCAAGATGCTCAAAAAGCAATTGCTTCCATTCCAGAAGTAAAGCGGGTAGAAGTACATAGATCGTTTCCAAGTAAGATCACGGTTACATTACAAGAACAACGAATGGTTGCGTTTGTAAGAACAGCGGATGGGGCAGTTCTTCCTCTTTTGGAAAATGGGAAGATCATGACTCAGAGGAATACGGTTTCCATGTTGCAACAAGTACCTATATTTGAAAAATGGGATCTTACTAGTGAGGTGTTTCATCAAGCAGTAGAGATGTTCTCCCGTTGTTCCTTGTCGGATTTGAAAGAGATAACGTATATTCACCCAGTAGAAGGGTATCCGGATCAAATGCTCCTACAAAGTAAGATGGGACATAAAATTTATGTTCGTATCGAAGATTTACCTGAGAAGATGAAACTTTATTCTTCTTTTCACAATCAACCTGCGGGCACTTTGTATTTATTGGAAAGTGTATGGTTTACACCCGACACAGCACATGAAACCCAGTAATGGGTATTGATGTAATTTATTTACTGTTTTTCGTTTTGTAAAAAAAGGTGATCTTTCTTGATCTGTTGAATTAGTCAGAGGGTAATGCTTTTTCCTCCCAAAAAAGAGTTGCCAAATCGGGCGAGGAGGTGCCCAGTTTGAACGATCAGTTCATTGTGACGTTGGATATTGGGACTACGCAAATAAAAGCGTTTATTGCAGAAATGCATGCTGATGGTAATTTACAAATCGTCGGTGTAGGCACGGCCAAATCACTGGGGATGAAAAAAGGTGCCATCGTTGATCTGGACCAAGCAGTATTCTCCGTTCGCCAAGCAATTCAACAAGCGGAGCGAATGGTTGGGATAGAGATTTCCAAAGTCTATGTAGGAATTTCGGGGAACCATGTTGCCGTTCAGCATAGTCATGGTCTCGTTGCTGTTTCGAGTGAGTCTCGGGTCATCGAGAACCAGGATTTGGATCGAGTCTTGCAGGCGTGTCGTGTGATTAATCTACCTCAAGAACGTACCATTTTTGATGTGGTACCTACTCAATATATCGTGGATGGGGTTAGCGAGATTCGAGATCCTCGCGGTATGTTTGGCGTTCGACTAGAGGTAGAGGCAATGGTGCTCACTGCTACTAAGACTGTCATACAAAATATGGAGCGTTGCTTAGAAAAAGCACAGTTAGAAATTGCGGGTGTGATTTATCTTCCCCATGCATTGGGAGAAGCTTGTCTCACTTTGGATGAGAAGCAGATCGGTGTCGTACTATTAGATTTCGGTGGTGGTACTATCACGATTTCGGCTTATCATCAAGGCAATTTAACTGGAACTGCAGTCATCCCCATGGGTGGTGAGTATCTAACGAGTGATATTGCCATCGTGCTTCGAACTCATAGTGATGTTGCAGAGGAAATCAAATGTAAATATGGTTGTGCGTTAGCGGATCTAGCAAATAAAAATGAAAGTTTTTCGGTTCAGACCCTCAATGATCAGAAGGAAGTTGTTTATCATCAAGACAACCTAGCAGAGATTATCGAGTCAAGACTTTCTGAGATGTTCTACCTAGTGCGACAACAATTGCAGTATATGGGAGTGAACGATCGCCCATCAGGTGGCTTCGTATTAACGGGTGGCGTTATGTCTACGCGGAATATTCTTGCCACAGCACAAAAATATTTAGGACAACCTGTCCGCGTGGCCCAGCCAGAAAACATAGGAGTAAATGAGCCTAGTTATATGGGTGGGGTGAGTATGGTTCACTATTTGGGTCAACGTGGGATGATCCAAGTACCTGAAACCATTCCTAACGATGTAGCTCGTTCCAAGAAACAACATGGAGAATCTGCTTTTTCGAAGATGAAAAATTGGTTTAGTGATTTTATATAATTCACTAAAAAACGAAGTTATGTCATTATATTTTCGCATGGGAGGGAACCTGGTCATGGGTTTTGAATTTGGTATGGATCTAGAACACGAGATGATTGCACAGATTAAGGTCATCGGAGTGGGTGGTGGTGGCAGTAACGCGGTCAATCGTATGATTGATGCGGGAGTGCAAGGTGTAGAATTTATCGCAGTCAATACAGATGCGCAAGCACTCCATCGCTCGAAAGCGCCTATTAAACTACAAATTGGCGAAAAGCTAACGCGTGGACTTGGTGCAGGCGCGAAGCCAGAAGTAGGAAAAAAGGCAGCAGAAGAGAGTCGAGAGCAGATCGAAAACGCTCTTCGTGGTGCGGATATGGTGTTTGTGACAGCAGGTATGGGTGGCGGTACTGGAACAGGAGCCGCTCCAGAAATTGCATTGATTGCCAGAGAGATCGGTGCACTAACTGTAGGAGTGGTGACGAAACCATTTGCCTTTGAAGGAAAGAAGCGATCCCTTCAGGCGGAGTCAGGTGTCACGGCACTGAAAGAAAATGTAGATACCTTAATTGTTATTCCAAATGATCGCCTGTTAGAGATTGTAGATAAAAATACTCCTATGCTAGAAGCATTCCGAGAAGCCGATAATGTCTTACGCCAAGGTGTACAAGGGATCTCTGATTTGATTGCGGTTCCTGGTTTGATTAACTTAGACTTCGCAGACGTGAAAACCATTATGACAGAGAGAGGATCTGCTCTGATGGGTATCGGTTCTGCTTCTGGTGAAAATCGTGCCGCAGAAGCAGCTCGTAAGGCAATCTGTAGTCCATTGTTAGAAACTTCCATTGATGGAGCTCGTGGAGTTCTAATGAATATTACGGGTGGAAATAATCTAAGTCTTTATGAGGTGAATGAGGCGGCAGATATCGTGATGCGTGCCTCCCATGCGGATGTCAATATGATCTTTGGTGCTGTTATTAACGAAGATTTAAAAGACGAGATTCGTGTTACCGTGATCGCTACAGGATTTGATTCTGCTAAAAATGATCCACGTGTAGGAAGAAAGCCACAGATGAACTCGTCCAATGGGATGCGTAATTCATCAGATCCTTATAAACCGCTGTTTCCAAACGATGGCTTCCGTATGGAAGACGCACAGTCAAACCAAACATCCTATGAAACAGCTTCATATCGCTATGCTCCTATACAAGATCAAAAGCAACCTAAAAATAGTAGGGATGGCAGAGTATTAGATGAAACATATGATATCCCAACTTTTTTACGTAACCAATTAAAAAAATAAAGAAAGTCTCCTCTATTTTGAAGCGTGAATCGATATCGATATCGATTTTCGCTTTTTTTTTCTTTTTTTCGACGAAAGAAATAAGATTTTTTGGGCAAGTTTCAACAGACTTTGAAATATAGATTACGATATACTAAATTCATTCAAAAGACAGAGGAGGGATAGATTCTGTGACGGTTTATGCAGATGTCGTATTCCTTCTCAATGGCTGTATAGATTTATTACTCCTATGGCTTACTTCGGGAATTCGGAAGCAGCGATTCACTTGGTGGAGACTATGGTGTGCTGCGATTATGGGTGGTATCTATGCAACTCTCCAATTGTGGCCTGACTTTATTCCAGCATACTCGTTACCTGCTAAGTTATTAGTGTCGGTGCTGATGATTTGGTGTGCATTTGGCTACCATCATCCGTACGCTTATCTACGAAATCTCGGAGTATTCTATCTGGTTTGTTTTGTCACAGGTGGAGCCATGATGGCCCTGCATTACTTCATTACAGGGACATCTGATATCGGTGGAGGGATCTTGTTTACAGAGTCTCCAAACGGATGGGGTTCTCCTGTCTCATGGGTATTCCTCATGATTGGATTTCCGCTTGTCTGGGGCTACACCAAGATTTCATTTGGCTCGATTCAAGAGCGATCTGAAGTTCATCAGTTTCTGGTACCTGTACGAATTACGTTAGATGGCATAAAAGTGGATTGTACAGGGCTAGTTGACACAGGGAATCAGCTAAGAGATCCCATTACACGCTCGCCGGTCATGATGGTTGAGATGGAACAGTTACAAGACTTCCTCCCGCAAGAAGTATTCACCATGGTCCGAGCGAAGGATTGGGAGAAGGGTTGGACGGAAATTCCACCAGAGTGGATGATTAAAATTCGCATTATTCCGTATCGTGTTGCAGGTAGCGATCATGAAATGATGATTGCCTTTAAGCCAGATTCTGTAGAAATTTGGAAAGAAGATGAGTGGAATAATGTGGGAAAAGTTCTCATAGGAATAGATGTCGGACGAATCTCATCTGATGGAACCTATCAAGCTATTATTCATCCTTCTTGTTACTCTGTAGTAAGTTAAGTCACTATGTAGACCGATGAAAGGGGTAGATCCATGGTTATAAAGTGGAAGCTCTTATGCCAACTTTTTTGGTATCGCATGCTCATCTACATGGGGCTAAAAGGCGAAGAACTCTATTATATTGGTGGGAGTGAAGCACTGCCGCCACCGCTGACAAGAGAGGAAGAAGAACATCTTCTTCTACGCCTTCCAAGTGGAGATACTGCTGTTCGAGCGATGTTGATCGAAAGAAATCTTCGTCTGGTTGTCTATATTGCCCGTAAGTTTGAAAATACAGGGATTAATATCGAGGACCTAGTCTCCATAGGCACAATTGGCTTGATTAAAGCAGTGAATACATTTGATCCTTCTAAGAAAATTAAGCTGGCTACTTATGCTTCTCGTTGTATTGAAAATGAAATTTTGATGTTCCTACGTCGTAATAATAAGATTCGGTCCGAAGTATCTTTCGATGAACCCTTAAACATAGATTGGGACGGAAATGAATTACTGTTATCCGATGTGATGGGAACGGAAAATGATATTATCTACCGTGATTTAGAAGATCAAGTAGATCGAAAAATTTTGCGTTCTGCTCTATCAAATCTATCAGATCGTGAAAGAAAGATTATGGTTCTTCGTTTTGGATTAGATGGTGGCGAAGAAAAGACTCAAAAAGATGTAGCGGACTTACTTGGAATCTCTCAATCTTATATTTCTCGTTTGGAAAAAAGGATTATTAAGAGATTACGAAAAGAATTTAACAAGATGGTTTGATCGTGTCTTAGTTCATTATAAACAAGAACATCTGTTCGGTAAAGAGGGAATTTTTTGTTTAAAATGGTATAAATTTAATTTCTTTGGGTTTGATTATAAATTTCCCTCCTCAGGAGATACTTACCAATAGTTGCATCTGAGGAGGTACTTTTATGGCGCGGAACAAAGTAGAAATATGCGGAGTTGATACATCAAAGCTACCTGTATTAAAGAACCAGGAAATGCGGGTGCTGTTTCGCGAATATCAAGATGGTGATCGCTCAGCTAGAGAAAAGCTGGTAAATGGCAATTTACGTCTTGTTCTAAGCGTTATCCAGCGTTTTAACAACCGTGGGGAAAATGTAGACGACCTCTTTCAAGTAGGTTGTATCGGACTTATGAAAGCAATCGACAACTTTGACTTAGGTCAGAATGTCAAATTTTCTACTTATGCAGTGCCAATGATTATCGGAGAGATCAGGAGATACCTTCGTGATAATAACCCGATACGTGTGTCGCGTTCGTTGCGCGATATTGCATATAAAGCATTGCAAGTACGCGATGCGTTAACAAATAAACATTCTCGAGAACCTACCATTCATGAGATCTCTCAGATACTTAATGTTCCCAAAGAAGATGTCGTTTTTGCTCTGGATGCGATTCAGGATCCTGTATCGCTTTTTGAACCCGTCTATCAAGATGGCGGTGATCCGATCTATGTAATGGATCAATTAAGTGATGAACGAACGAAGGATTTGCAGTGGGTAGAAGAGATTGCGTTAAAAGAAGCATTAAATCGATTAAATGATCGGGAAAAAATGATCTTATCTATGCGTTTCTTCGAAGGAAAGACCCAGATGGAAGTTGCTGAAGAAATTGGGATTTCACAAGCACAAGTATCCCGTTTAGAGAAAGCAGCGATCCATCAGATGTATAAGTATGTAACATAGGCTAAGCTTATCCCAAGACCCTATTCGTCTTCTGACTGAGTAGGGTCTTCTGCTTGTCCAAAGCAAAAAAATATGGTTTTCGATTGACGAAAGTGGAAATGTAGAATATGATGATTTTAGTAATTTACTAATTTACTAATTTAGTAAATATGAAATGAGGAATAAAAATGAAACTGCCAACTACGTTAAAACATAAGCCTGTTGTGGTCTCAGAGAATTACGAACAGGTGGACGGAAGGCTTTCCCAACATACAGATGCAAAAGGACTTTCTTTGGGATTGGCGCAATGGAATGATCGAGGAAAAGTGGATATCTCGGCTAAAGTATGGAGATATACGGGAGAAAAATGGTCAAGACAATCTGAGGAACTACCGCTCCATCGTGTTTTGGATCTATCTATCTTGATTTGCCGCTCGTTGGCTCATTTTCGTGAAGCATACAGATACGAGAACTTGTATGACCCACAAAAGCCGGTCATTGATCGAATTGGTTTGCAAGGAGATGCCATGACAGTAGCGATTTGCACGGATAATGAGAAGATTAACGAGGATATTAAGCTGTTTAGTCAAACGTTGAGTGAAGACGATGAGATGATCAGTGAACGACTGAGAACATTGGCAAAAATATTACGGGATATGGGATATTAGATCACACAGGGAGGTAGTGCGATGAATAAAGCGATCTTCTTAGATAGGGACGGTGTCATAAACGAATGCCAGAGTGATCGAGTTACCTTCGTTACATCTCCAAAGAACCTATTCCTTTGTCAGGGTATAGTAGAGGATATTCAAGAGCTTAGGCAAATGGGATTCAAAATTTTTGTCGTGACTAACCAAGGAGGCATTGACTGGGGTGTTCATTCACTGCAACAAGTGAATGCCATTCATGATCACTTACAGACGCTAATCGAAGTGGATGAGATTGTGATGTGCCCTCACCATCCGAGAAAGACGATGTGTGATTGCCGAAAACCAAGTCCGAAGATGATTTTAGATTTAGCTAAGAAGCATCATATCAACTTAGCTAAATCGTGGATGGTGGGTGACAGAGATACAGATATTCAAGCAGGGGAGCGGGCAGGTTGTATGACTTTTCTCGTAGAGCCGAATCGGGGTTTGGGAGAATTTATGAAGATTCTACGAGAGAGCAGAACTTAGGCATTAGATCCACCCTAGAATGCGTATTTACCCATAGTAAGAACAGACTAGGGGCAATGTATCTACCTACTGCAAGGTTAGGGAGCCTACTTAGCGTAGTCTTTTGTAGCTAGGGCGTTTTGTGGCAATGTCCCCGCGTTTTTTGCGAGTTTTGCCACTTGCCCGAAGCCAACTTGCTTTTCCACATCTCGTAGGCTCACTATTTGAGCTGTGGGCTGATACATGCCCCGGGCTTGCTCCAACATTAAGCTAGCTCTTCCCAAATCAACCGATTTAGCAAAGTACTTTCTAACTTACGATCTGGTAAAGACGGGATTTTCTCTTCATAACGAGATAACTCTCGGTGAATGAGAGTATTTAGCTCTCTATCTGCCCCAATCAGCCCTAACTCATCTGACTCTTTTTTCAAGTCTACTAGTTGATGAAACCGATCTTTGATCCAAGGGTCTACATCCATTCCATCTAACAGGCTCCAAACTAGCGTAGGAGGTGGAGATTGATTTTGCTCAATCCAATTGAGACAAAATAGGGATCGCAATAAATACAAATAGGCTTTGATCTTCACCTGCTCTTTTTGATTTACCTGTCTCAGATCATGCCCTTTTGCTAGATGTAAATAATGAAAGCTCGTACGTCTAATGGAGAAATGGTCGCTCGCTAACTTTCTTAATTGTTCGGCAATATCTCCTTCCTCTCTATATATAGTTGGAGAAGAAAGCCATTCTAACAAAGTAGCATTGGAGCTTTGAAACAAACGAAGTGCTTTAAAGAGATCCCATCCATGGAAATCTAAATCTTGGTGAATGGGGATTTCAATTACATCCCTTGGAGGATCTAATGTGAGATATGCCGATACATTTCTCTTATAGATAAATCGTACATCGTAGTCGCTGTTAACAGAGGCAAACCCCCAAGCTCTACTCCCCGATTCGGCAGCATAACAAATGGTAACCTCATGCTCCAGCTCAAAATGTTTCAGTTGGTCCATGATTTTCTGTTTCATATGTAATAATCCTCATTTCCTCTTATCGAACTTCCACTCCTTCTTACTTCCCGAATTTGTGAACACCTAACTTCCAATTATTTATATGAAATGGATCGCTCTAATTTGGATATGTAAATAGGTTTTTATTTGAATATTGTCGAAATAAGAATAGAAATGCTATTTTACGGAGGAGCTACTGATATGGATAACAAGAAGCCCAATTGGTATCAAAACGACCCAATCATGCAAAGGTATTTTCGGCAACATGTATCTCATCTAACAGATTGGGGAGAAGAAAGGTTATATCAAATAGGTGAGTACTGTGCAGGTCCTATGGAAGAGCGAGCTAGATATACAGACCGTGATGGAGCCCCTAAGCTAATCCGTTATAACCGTCAAGGTGAGGAGATTAATGAAATTTGGTATAACGAAGGCTACCTGCAAACCGTAGGTGATTGTTATGAATGGGGTGTGGTGGGCTGGAGATATCGGGAAGACGTGCCTTGTAAGATTCCTTTTTTTTATACACAGTTGATTTTTATGTTGATGTCTAAGGCTGAGGTTGGCTTTACATGTCCCGTTACCTTAACGATGTCAGTCGCATTTGTGATTGAAAAATATGCAACAGAGGAACAGAGAAAAGAACTTTTACCACACTTAGCAAGTATGAACCGAGAGACTTTACACCAAGGAGCTACTTTCTTAACTGAAATTCAAGGTGGATCGGATGTAGGTAGTGTTACGACGAAAGCGGTTAAACATGGAGAGCATTATCTTTTAACAGGAGAGAAGTGGTTTGCAAGTAATTGTGACGCTGATGGAGCGCTCATTTTAGCACGTATAGGAGAAACCCCAGGAACAAAGGGATTAAGTCTGTTTTATTTGCCCAATAAGTTGCAGGATGGTTCTAAGAATCGTATTTCGATCAGGCGATTAAAAGATAAGTTAGGCGTTCGAGCGGTGGCGAGTGGAGAACTTGTACTACAAGATGCGGTTGGCTATCTGATCGGCGAGGAACAGGAAGGATTTAAGTTGATGGCAGAAGCGCTAAATGTTTCGCGGATGTGTACATCAACGGGTTCCCTAGCCATCTCGCAGCGAGCATTTTCAGAAGTGCTTACCTATGTAACAGAACGCCAGACTTTTGGGAATTCCCTGATCTCCTATCCGATGATTCGAGAGTCATTACTTAATATGATGGTGGATATAGAAGCTAGTTGGACCTTAGTGGCGCAGATGCTCTTACATTTTGACCGCGTTCATACTACAGAAGAAGACTCTCCTGCTGCGATTACCTTATTACGGTGCTTGCTAGCAATGGCAAAAGTGAAGTGTAGCGAGCAATCAGTTCTCCATGCAAAGGAAGTATTGGAGATGCATGGTGGAAATGGGTACATTGAAGAATACGTGACACCTAGACTTCTTCGTGATGCTCAAGTGAACACAGTGTGGGAAGGCGCAACCAATATTATGGCATTGGAATTTTGGAAGAATATGAATCGGAATCAGCCTGATTCTAACCAGAATATCCTCTTGCACTTCTTGTCTAGCATACTAAATGAGATTTCACTACCTGCACATACAGAGGAACGAGAGATCGCTTGGCAGGAGCTACAAAAGGTGAGCAATCAGTTTGATTATTTAGCCCAGGCTGATCTACTTACACAACAAGCACACGCACTTCACTTTCTAACATCCGTAACGCAGCTGACGTGTACTATTTTGCTCATGCAACAAGCAGAATATGGATGGAAGCAAGGTGAGACGCGCATGATCAAGGTAGCAAAGTACTACTGCAATCGTGCGTATCGTCCTGATCTTTATGACATTGGTTCATCCTGTATCCCAAGTGTTGAATACTTTGATGAGATTGTAATGGATTTCGTGAACGGAACCTTGGTTAACGTGTAATGCGAGTGATGTATAAAAAACAATAGAGGAAGTCGTTCCGATCAGAATGCTTTTATTGAAAAAGGGATGACTTCCTTTGTTTTGTCTCAGATGAAATGAAAATATTTAATTATATAACATTTATATTGAATTGAACAGAGTAAAAAACATGGTACTTTCTAACTTTTATTTATCGATATAAAATCAAAAATAGAAAAATGATACGGATACATGTACGCCTGAGAATCAGGTTTATGAAAGGATATCTTGTTATGAAAAATTCGATTGTCGTCGAAGAATTTGTTAAGAAGTATGATGATAAAGTTGTGGTCGATCACGTCTCCTTCTCAGTTGCCCAAAATGAAGTGTTCGGGCTGCTCGGACCTAATGGGGCAGGAAAAACGACGATTTTGGAATCGATTATAGGTCTACGCTCCCCAACATCCGGAGAGATCCATATGGTAAATAAGAACTCGGCAACAAGTCGATCGAAACTATTAGGAAAAATTGCGCTTCAGCCACAAGAAGCAAACTTATATCCAAACTTAAGAGTTCGAGAAATGCTAGAGTTATTTGCTTCGTTATATGAAAAATCAAGACCTGTTTTCGAGGTTCTCGAAGTAGTGGGATTGGCTGATAAACATAATGTGATGGTGAAAAAACTGACGGATGGGCAGAAGCGGCGGTTGTTAATCGCTGTGTCACTCGTTTCCGATCCAGAAGTCTTGTTTTTAGATGAACCGACTAGCTCTCTAGACCCGCATGCACGCCGATACATCTGGGAAGTCATCAAGGACATGAAGAGAAGAGGACGTAGTGTTCTTCTCACTACACATTCGATGGAGGAAGCAGAGTCTTTATGTGACCAAATTGCCATATTAGATCACGGTAAGATCATTGCCCAAGGGACACCGCAGGAACTTATTTATCGGTATTTCCCAAAGCAACAATTAATCTTCGAAGTAGAATCTGCTCCGACAGAAGAACAGTTTTACGAGCTAGGAGTGAATGAGCTACGGATTTCGGAGACCACAGGAGGCAAAAAAGAGGTTTGTATCACTGCTACGCCTGTTACACATCGTCTATTGGACTCCCTCATTAGTAGCAATTTATTCGGACCGGTAGAGTGGGAGAAGATACGGATTGAAAGCGGGACACTAGAAGATGTATTTATCGAATTAACAGGTAAAACGATGAAGGAGAGTGTTTAGTAGATTCAGATCAATCAGCAAAGAAATGAGGTAGAAATATGAAGCAAGTTCATTTCCTTATAAAGCTTATGATCGTGCTGAGTTTAGGTGTTTTTCTCGAAAATACGGATCAAAAGGTCCTGTTACCATACGATAAGATAAAAGAAAATGAAAAGGTTGCAAACGCTGAAATTGGGCGTTTTTTTGTTTATTAAAGCTATGCTTTTGTACATAATCATCTCATTTTTTAATATAAGCAAATTATTATATTTATAATTGACGATATTATATTTTTATAATATAGTGTTCATAAGTTTGGATATGATATCATGCGTGAACAAAGCGTAGTTCCGAAAGGAATGACTATGAATAAATATCTTTCTGTGTTAGTAGATTCGGTTGTGTTGACTAACTTCTGTCGAAAGAAAAGTAGACAAACTCAGTTTCAACCAGTTGGTAGGAGTAGCTATGAACCTACTGAAAAAGGGCTTGGTCTAGCATTTCCTAAGCCGGCTTTAGACGATATTCAACTCAATCCAACTGGAATTTTTACAGAGTATGAGATGGGCACATATTCCTATGCAAGTGGGATCGAGTTAGACTTATGCCAGCAACTCGCACAAGGAGAGTATTATCTTCAAAAAAATAAGGACCAACAAGTTCATGTGATCGTGATACATGGTTGGAAGAGTGATGGTTTGGATCGTGGGAAAAGGTTGTTCCTCGATTCTTTTTCTACTTCGGGCTATAATCTCTTTTTTGTTATGCTCCCACATCATATGGATCGAAAGGATCCAAGATCCGATTATAGCGGTGAATATATGATCAGCGCTCATATAGAACGGACGATTCAAGCTTTTCAACAAGCAATAACGGAAATTCGCATGCTCATTTATTGGCTAAAGAAACATCGTGGCGGTAAGATTGTAGTAATCGGGATAAGCTTAGGTGGACTGATTGCCAATTTGCTAAGTGTAGTAGAAGAGGATGTGGATCTCCTCGTTTCAGTCATGTATGCCAATAACATATCCCATACGGTATGGAATACACCAGTAGGAAATGATATCAAACAAGATTTAGAAAACCATGGTGTGAATTATCATACATTAGTAGAGTATTGGAGGATTTTAGAACCCAGCCGTTTCGTGCCTAGAGTTTCAAAAGAAAACATCTTACTTTTGAGTGGGGTGTATGATCAATATGTTGAACTAGCAGATTCGAAACAACTCTGGGATGCGTGGGGGGAACCGAAACACATTCTTTATAAGTGTGGACATGCTGGAATTGCTCTATATCGAAAAAGAATTGCTCAAGATGTCGCCCAGTTTATTCAACATCGATTAAGATAAAACATTATGATTCTATTTGAGGGTGGATATCTCCGATGCTACTGGTTTTTATGTTTTTGACGGCAATGGGAATTGTATTAATTGTGACGGAACCGAAAAGTATCAGTGTACGTTGGGCGAGTGCGACCATTTTTTGTGGAGCATCGGGTGGTTTGTCGGCAGTCATAGAAGATGATATCATCCCTATTTTAGGTGACTCCTTTTTATCCGGACTTGCTATGTTTGGTAACAATTTGACTTCGTTTCTCACTCAATATGGCGTACCTTACTCTTTTCTTATGTTTGCGATTGTAAAATCATTTTCTCCTGCGAAAAAGAATCTGTGGGCATGCACTGCCTTGCTTTTTATTCCGATTATTCTCACGTTTGTATTAAACCCATTTTATCCTCGTTTTATGGTGCCTTACTTAGTGGGGCTTGTTTGGATTGGACCTTACGTGCTAGTAGCGTCATTTTTGTTAATTTATTCGTACATGAAGGAAGAAAACCCGTTTGCGAAGCGGGAGAGGTTCTGGACCAATGTTGCTTATATCCCAACTATCCTATTTGTGGTCATTACGAATAATTTGGTTCGAGGATTGGGGTTCGAAAATATATGGAGATTAAATTTGTGGATTGTGCTGTATGCAACAGTCGTTTTTCTATATGCAGTTTTTAGAGATGGATTTGCGGGAGTTCGATTATTGATTCAAAGACATCAAATGAACCAATCACTCAAGGCAGTTCATATCGGTACCGCTTTTCTTCATCATTCTTTAAAAAATGATTTAGGTATTATTAAATTATTGGGTTACAAAGTAGAGCATATGGCTAGTCAGAGTGGAGATAAAGAGTTACAGACAGATGTGAACATCATTATTGATTCCTATGAACGAATTCAGTTTCTTCTAGATAAAATTCAATATCAAACAAATGAAAGAGAATTACAGCTTACTTCAAACAGTTTAACTGAGATGGTAGAAAATAGCCTACAGAGGTTGAGACCTTTATTGGAGAAGAGTGGGGTGGAGGTTCATCGTTCACTTCCTGAGGCAGAATTTAGATGGATGTGTGACCAACTTCAAATTGAAGAAGCGATTAATAATATCATAATGAATGGAATCGATGCGATGCCGAGTGGTGGGGAACTGTTTATTCGAGTCTACTATACTTCTAAGCAAGCAAGAGTCGTAATAAAAGATACAGGAAAAGGAATCCCTAACAAACATTTACACCGTATTGTAGAGCCGTTTTTTTCAACAAAACAAAATACAGAACACAATATGGGTCTCGGTCTTACATACTGCTACAGTGTCCTCGATAAGCATGGTGGTTCATTGGAATTTCATAGTCAATTAGGAGAGGGAACAACTGTGCTGATGACCTTTCCACTGACAAAGGAGGGATCAATTTGGAACCAATTCGCATCCTGTTGGTCGAAGACGATCCGCGGTGGCAACGAGGACTTACCGAATACTTGATGAGACATACGGATTTATGTGTAGTGGGGAACTGTGCGACGAAAGAAGAAGCCATTCAATTTGCTAGCGGAATGGAAAAAGTAGATATTATCTTGATGGATATTTGTTTAGCGGGATCAGCCAGCGGGATTGAGGCAACTTTAGAGATTTGTCAGTTTCATCAAGCAAAAGTAATTATGCTTACCTCGCTAGAGGATGATCACTTTATTTTGGATTCTTATGGGGCAGGGGCTGTGAATTATATGGTGAAATCCAACTTCGAGGAGATCCCAAATATGATTCGCTCTACCCATTATCATAATCCACAGCCTCGATTTGCTAATAAGATTCTGAAGGAGTTTCGCAGACTCGTTCGATTTGAGAAAAGCCAGCTTGAAATGGATAAAATACAATCCCTGCTAACCCCAACTGAGATCAATATTTTAAAGCTAATGATAAAGGAATGTTCACAAAAAGAAATAGCAGAGGAACTTTTTATATCGGTTGGGACGGTAAAAAAACATGTTTCTAGTATCATGCGTAAATTGGAATGCAAGTCGAGTCAAGAGGTAGTGAAAAAAGTGACTAAAATAGTGTAGAATAGGGCTGGATCTCAAATATGATCTGCTCCCCATAGGGTTACTTTATGGGGAGCAGATCATATTTGAGATTCTTTTTATTTTGCTAATCTTTTTCAATCGATGGTACAGATTTATATACTCCACACATATACATAAATTACATTTACGACGATAGATGGATGACAGGGGGATCACCTTGATGATCAAAATCTCTGATCTTCAAAGTAAAGAAGTAGTAAACATAGCGGATGGACGAAAATTAGGGCAAATTCACGACTTGGATCTGGATTTACGCGCAGGTGTGGTTAGAGCTATCATTGTGCCAGGTGAGACAAAGTTTTTTGGGTGGTTTGCAGGGGGGCAAGAGTGGATTATACCTTGGAAACAAATTGTGAAGATTGGTTCGGATGTGATCTTGGTTCGTCTTGATCATCGCTTTCAAGAAATTGTGTCACCATATGGTCAACTTCCATGGTCGAATCAAAATGAATCCCCTCACTAATTCTATGTCAATCCCTCAAACTATGGTAAGATAATACAGGGAGGGGACTACATGGAACCATTTCAAATGCAAAAGAAATCAAGTGTTCCCTATTTTGCTCTCGTGCTTTGGCAGGAAGAGTACCCCCATCTGACAGTGGGGTTTTCTGCTAGAGAAGAGGATTCTTCCTCTATGTGTCATAATTATGCCTTACATGTGGAAGATCAACCATCACGCGTAATTGAAAACAGGAAGAGTTTGGTGCGAGATCTCTCTTTCTCCCTTGATTCTTTTACCTGTGGTGAACAAGTTCATGGAATAGATATCGCCTATGTAACCGGTGAGGATCGAGGGCGAGGCAATCGAGATCGAGAGTCTGCATTTTCCAATACGGATGGACTTTTTTCGAGTGAAGAAGATATTCTCCTCGCTTCCTTTTATGCTGATTGTGTGCCACTCTTTTTTTATGCTCCTGATATCGATGCGATTGGAGTGGCCCATGCTGGCTGGAAAGGAACAGTCCAGAAAATCGGTCCGAAAATGGTGACCGAGATGGTTTCCAAAGGAGCAGATATCTCGAAAATTCGGGTTGCCATCGGTCCTTCGATTGGTGCGTGTTGTTATGAAGTGGACGAACACGTATTACATCCGATGATGGATGCACTAGAATGCCAGGAGTTATCTACAACTGTTGCTCTTCCAACTTCGGATCACAAAGCAATGCTAGACTTGAAAGAAGCAAACGCACAGTTATTCAAGCAGATTGGTTTGCGAGATGATCAAATTGTGAAATCTAAATACTGTACAAGCTGTTCAAATGATTATTTCCATTCTTATCGAAGAGATAAAGGCGATACAGGTCGTATGATGTCTTTTATCGGTAAGCGAGGAAGGAGTTAACTTCTCCGTGCAAGAGTTACAAAGACGTTTAAGTGAAGTTCAGCAAAGGATTGGACAAGCTTGTCAGCGAGTAGGTCGAGATCCAGCTGGAGTGAATGTAGTAGCTGTAACGAAATATGTAGATCTTAATAAGACGAGGCAAGCTCTAGATGCGGGTTGTCTTCATATAGGTGAGAGTCGGGTACAAGATGCGATTCCTAAATGGAACGAGTTACATCAACGTGGTACTTGGCATATGATTGGCCATCTTCAACGAAATAAGGCGAAAGAAGTAGTTGGTCGATTTTCCTATCTTCATTCCCTAGAAAGTTTGACGCTAGCGAAAGAAATCGACCGGCGTGCGCAGTCTATTCAAGTGAAAATGAAATGCTTTATTCAAGTGAATATTTCGGGTGAAGAGACGAAATTTGGAATTTCTCGGAAAGAATTAGAAGATTTTACGATAGAGATGGCGAATTTCTCTAGTATCGAAGTTGTTGGCTTAATGACGATGGCGCCCCATATCGAAAATCGGGAGGAAATCCGCTCAGTTTTTCGAGAGCTAAAAGAATGCCAACACCGATTACAAAAGAAGCAAATTCCTCATGTTTCCATGACAGAGTTGTCAATGGGTATGTCGCAAGACTTTGAAATAGCCATTGAAGAAGGAGCAACATGGATTCGTCTAGGTTCGATTCTGGTAGGGGAATAAGGGGAATGTTAGAAGGAGGAGAATGAACTTGACCATTATGAATCGGGTCATGAATTTTTTTGGTGTTAATGAGGATGAGGAACAGTTGGTTGAGGAAAATGAATCCGGCGAAGCTCATCCATCCCCTACTAAAGGAAAGAGTAACATCGTGTCGTTACATTCCCAAAAAAATGTCCGTCTCATGTTGATTGAACCAAGGGTTTTTGAAGAAACCCAAGAAATTGCTGATAACTTAAAAAGCCACCGCCCTGTTGTCGTAAATCTTCATCGGGTTCGCCGAGATCAGGCGACTCGCGTGATTGATTTTTTAAGTGGAACCGTCTATGCTCTAGGGGGGAGTATCCAACGAGTAGGCGCTCATATTTTTATCTGCACACCCTCTAATGTAGATGTGCAGGGAACGATTACTGAAATTCTACAAGATGATGCACTCTAAGTTGCAAGTGAGGTGACCTTTGTCACGTGTCTATCGGTGAAATCTTATATTATGTGTTTTATGGGTATTCAATTGCCCTTATGATCTACATTGTGATGTCTTGGCTTCCGCAGGTGCGTCAATCTCCGCTCGGTGTTTTTATGGCGCGTATTTGTGAACCATATCTGGCAGTTTTTCGTCGGCTAATTCCACCGATCGGAATGATTGATATATCGCCGATTGTTGCACTTTTTGTGCTACAGTTCGTACACCGTGGATTATATGTAGTAATAAGTTTCATTTTTAGTTTAATTAGTTGAGGCATAAACAATGAACAATTCTAAGGTCTTTATGCATTTTCGTCCTGAAGAACGCCCTTTTGTGGAGCGCTGCTTTGATTGGATCCAATCATCCAGTGAACGAAGTATGGTCGTTACAACTCCCTTTCTGGACCCCAGAGAACAGTTTATCTACCAGACAATTTCTAATCGGGAAACAGATGTAGCTTGTCTGTTAGACGGTGGCTATCCTGTTGCCGAGCGAAAAAGGGTGATCATGGCACCTGACTATTTTTCCATAGACGAAACTTGGTCTGATGTTGCTTTTTTACGGATTGAGACATCTGATCACAGGCCACTTGAACATCCTGATGTACTAGGGGCGGTGCTAGGTCTTGGAATCAAGCGAGAGATGCTCGGTGATATACAGCCTCATAATCATGGTTGTGATTTGGTTGTCGCGCGTGAGATGAGTGATTTTCTCCTCCTCCATCTGTCTTCCGTAGGCCGTAAAAAGGTCACCGTACAGACGATCGCGCGAAACCAATTTTTTTATTCCGAACCAGATCAGGTCCCGAGAAATATCATTGTAGCATCGCTTCGACTAGATGCAATTGTCTCAGAGGCATTTCGTATATCTCGTTCCAAATCACAGTTGATGATTAAAGGGAAGAAATGTAAAATAAATTGGCAGCTTGTCGATCAAAGTGATAAATTGGTAGAACCGGGTGACACGATCTCTGTGCGAGGATCAGGGAGGATTCGCGTGATTAGTGTCGAAAGAATGACAAAAAAAGGAAGAAATGTCGTGCGGATTTTATCCTTTTCTTGAAGGAATCCACCTAATTTTGGTTATTGGGTGGTCAAACAGAAGGATATCTGATAATATTGTCGAATAGAAAAGGCAAGCAAATAGACTCAGGAGGTGCGGTAATGAAATTAACACCTTATGATATTCATAATAAGGAGTTCAAACGATCATTCCGTGGATATGATGTTGACGAGGTAAATGACTTTTTAGATCAGATTATCAAAGATTTTGAGTTGTTGACCCGTGAAAAATTAGAGATGGAACAACAGGTTGAAGATTTACAAGCTGAACTAGAGCGTATTATGGACGGAGAAGCATTTAGTCAGACAAGGCCCCAACCACAATATCAAGTAGATCCGGTTCAACCGATGATGACGCAACAGCAACAGCAACAGCAACAACCACAAAATCAATATCCAACACCACAGAACCAAATGCAGATGCAACAACAAATGCAACAAATGCAACAACAGATGCAGAATCAGTTGCAAGCTATGCAACCGAATACCAATGCACTTGCTTCTATGGAACAGAGCATTCATAAATCTATTCGTGTCGCACAAGAAGTGGCAGAAGAAGTTCGTTTGAATGCGAAGAAAGAAGCAGAATTGATCGTTCAAGAGGCAGAGAAGAATGCCGATCGAATTATCAATGAAGCTCTACAAAAAGCCCGTGCAGTTCACAGCGAACTACTCGATTTGAAACAAAAATCAACGATCTACCGTGCACGTTTCCGTACCTTGGTACAATCTCACTTAGATGTTTTGGATAACTCTTCTTGGGAATCTTTGGAAGAATTAGAGGAAAATCTAGAAGAGACAGGTAAGCAGTTGGATGCATTTGCTGAGCAACCTGTGGTACCTTCTCTAGAACAACCACAGAATCAACAAGAGTACTTGATTGAGGGAGCAAACAGTTTTGGAAATGAATACGATGAGTTTCCAAATGAGTTCCCTAACGAATTAGCAAACGAATTCCAACAAATGGGTGAAAACCATATGCTCGGAGAGGTAGCTTCTACATACATGGAAGACGACCAAGAGCCAAACCTTCGTAGAACTCGTAAGATGCGTAAAAAAGCAATGTTTTAGAAGAAATAGTCTTGCAGATGTTAACAAATACCTAACATCTGTGTATAATGATGAATAACATATTCTCATAACCACAATGGTTTTGATCGGGACAAGTAGGGCGATACGATTTTGTTAAGCGAACTGAGGGTTGGTGCGAGCTCAGTCAAGTCATCGTTCGAAGATCACCCGTGAACTGTCGTCCGAAATCGTCAGAGAGTAGGATGGACCGTGTCATTCACGTTACGAATGTTAGAGCGGATTTGATCGTTTCTGTGTTCAGATGATCAGAGCCATTAGGGTGGTACCGCGGGAAACCTTCTCGTCCCTAGAGGATGATGAAGGTTTTTTGTGTTGTATTTGTATATGATGATTCTAAAGATGAAGGATGTGTAGTAGATGGCTGATTATCGTAGTACGATTCATTTGCCTGTGACGGATTTCCCGATGAAGGGAAATCTCCCTAATCGAGAGCCAGAGATGCAAAAATGGTGGGATGAGATCGATATTTATCGTTTGGTTCAAGAGAAACGCAAAGGATCGCCGCAGTTCATTTTGCATGATGGACCTCCTTATGCGAATGGAGATATCCATGTTGGTCATGTATTAAATAAATCGCTGAAAGATTTTGTCGTTCGCTATAAAAGTTTAAATGGGTTTGACGCGCCTTATGTGCCCGGATGGGATACACATGGTTTGCCGATTGAACACGCTGTTGTGACGAAAAAGAAAGTGGATCGCAGATCAGTGAGTGTGGTCGATTTCCGTAATCTATGTACCGAATATGCTCTATCTTTTGTAGAGAAACAAGCTGATCAATTTAAACGCATGGCGATTCGTGGTGATTTTGAAAATCCATATATCACCTTACAACCAGAGTATGAGTCAGCCCAGATTCGTCTGTTTGGTGATATGGCTCGCAAGGGACATATCTACCGTGGAATGCGTACGGTTTATTGGTCTCCAACTTCGGAATCTGCGCTGGCAGAGGCAGAGATCGAGTATCAAGAGAAACGTTCAGCATCGGTATATGTGAAGTTTCCAGTGCAAAATGGAAATGGGATCTTGGATGAGGAAAATACCTTTGTCGTTATCTGGACCACCACTCCATGGACCATCCCTGCTAACTTGGCTATTTCGTTAAACCCTGAGTTTGAATACAGTGCTGTTCAAGTAGGGAATGAGAAATATATCATGGCCACTGAATTGGTAGAGGCGGTTATGACGACAGCTGAAGTGGAGGAGTATGAAGTCGTTTCTACTTGGGCAGGTCGTGAGTTAAATGGAGTTGTATGCCGACATCCATTTTATGATCGTCCATCTCCATTGGTATTTGGAGAGCACGTGACGCTCGAAGCTGGTACGGGTTGTGTTCATACCGCTCCTGGACATGGTGAGGAAGACTTTGCGGTTGGACAAAGATATGGTTTAGAGGTACTTTGTCCTGTTGATGGACGTGGAGTATTTACAGCACAAGCTCCTGGCTTTGAGGGTATGTTCTATGAAGATGGGAATAAAAGAGTTTCCGAGTTGCTACAAGAACGGGGCTTGTTGCTCAAGCTGAGCTTTATCAAACATCAGTACCCACATGACTGGAGAACCAAGAAACCGATCATCTATCGTGCGACAGAACAATGGTTTGCTTCGATTGATGGATTCCGTGGGCAGATGTTGGAAGAGATCAAAGATGTAGAGTGGGTGCCAACATGGGGAGAAGTTCGCTTAGGCAATATGATTGCCGATCGCGGAGACTGGTGTATCTCCCGTCAACGTACATGGGGCGTACCGATTCCTATTTTCTACTGTCAAGATTGCACAGAGCCTCACATCAATGATGAGACGATTGATTTTATCGCGAATCTGTTTGCAAAAGAAGGATCTACCTCTTGGTATGCAAAAGATGTAAGTGATTTAATGCCAGCTGATCAGAAATGTAGCAAATGCGGATGTACCAGCTTCCGTAAAGAGACTGATATTATGGACGTATGGTTTGATTCCGGAAGCAGTCACTTTGCTGTACTTGCACAACGAGATGATCTAAGCTTCCCAGCAGACTTATACATCGAGGGATCTGACCAGTATCGTGGTTGGTTTAACTCTTCTCTTTCCACTTCTGTTGCCACGACTGGAAAAGCGCCTTACAAACAAGTCGTTTCCCATGGCTATGTTCTAGATGGTGAAGGTCGTAAGATGTCGAAGTCGATTGGGAACGTAGTAGATCCGAATAAAGTTGCCAATCAATATGGTGCTGATATCCTACGTCTATGGGTTTCCTCTGTTGATTATCAATCGGATGTACGAATCTCGGATCCTCTGATCAAGCAAGTAGCTGAGGTATATCGGAAGCTGCGTAACACATTCCGTTTCCTTTTAGGAAACTTGGCGGACTTTGATCCAGCAGAAAACCATGTACGCTATGATCAGTTAACTGAGCTAGATCGTTATGTACTATCTAAGCTACAAGGCCTAATTAAAACAGTTACCCAGGGGTATGATACGTATGATTTCCACCAGGTATACGGCAGTATCCATACGTTTTGTACGGTGTTCTTAAGCCAATTCTACCTAGATGTCTTAAAAGATATTCTTTATGTAGAAGAGACAGACTCTCTACAACGTCGGTCTGCTCAAACGGTTATGTATGAGATCTTGAGGGCCTTAGATGTGATGATTAGCCCGATTATCCCTCATACAGCAGAGGAAGTATGGAAGTATATCCCGGGTGTGAGTGAGCAAAGCGTTCAACTGGCTGATTTCCCCGTGATGGATGGTACTTTGTGTGATCAAGCACTAGAGGATAAATGGGATCGATTCCTCGATATTCGAAGCGTTGTGTTAAAGGCACTCGAACAAGCACGTGCAGAGAAGTTGATTGGAAACTCGTTGGGAGCTACAATTGAAATCGTACCTAACCTAGAGAGTGCACAGTTGCTAGCAAATTTAGATAACCTGCACCAGCTCTTTATCGTCTCAGGAGTAGAGGTTCTTCCGGCTTCCTCTGAAGTTCCAGCAGAGCAAATGGTGGAAGTAATCGTCCATGTAGCGGAAGGTGATAAATGTAACCGTTGTTGGACCATCTCTCCTACTGTCGGAACGCATTCATATAGTAAGCATCAAGAGCTATGTGAGCGTTGTGCAAGTATTGTTGAAAAAGAGTATCCTGACTTTGAAGTAGAAGCAGAATAGTGAGCATTACGATCAATTTGGTAAGAGAGCGAGTATACAGCGATGTATGCTCGCTTATAGTGCTAATATAGGGAGGTACCCACTTGAGATATTGGCTCACAGCATTGACTATCATTGTGATAGATCAGTGGACAAAATGGCTAGTTGCCTCTAAGATGGCACTGGGGGATTCGATTACGGTAATCGATGGATTCTTTCATCTTACTTCCCACCGAAATCGTGGAGCGGCTTTTGGCATTTTACAAAATCAAAAATGGTTTTTTATTACGGTTACGTCTATTGTAATTTGTGCTTTAATTTATTTTCTATGGGCAAGCCGGAAAGAGCACCCACTCATGAAGTGGGGATATGCGAGTGTATTAGGTGGAGCACTCGGGAACTATATTGATCGTGTTCGAATGGGTGAAGTTGTAGATTTTCTACATTTTCAATTTGGTTCCTATGACTTTGCGATTTTCAATGTAGCAGATAGTGCAGTTTGTGTAGGAGTAGCAATCTTATTTCTTGGTATATTATTAGAACCAGGAAAACCTGTTCCAGAAAAATTAGAGTCCAATCATACGAAGGAAGCATAAAAAATGAGCGAACAAATGGAAGTAGTTACGTTGCAAGTGGAGGAAGACCGTTCTGGAGAACGATTGGATAAATGGGTGAGTACCTATGATCCAGATTGGTCTCGTGTGCGGGTGCAAGAGTGGATTAGTGGGGGTCTTATCACGGTAGATGGTAAGCCGAAAAAGTCCAACTATAAAGTTCGTACAGGTGAAACGGTGGAAATTTCCGTTCCACCAGTGGAAGAGTTACAAGTAGAAGCGGAAAACATCCCACTTGATATCGTGTATGAGGATGAGGATGTTATTGTCGTGAATAAACCGCGAGGCATGGTTGTGCATCCTGGAGCTGGTAATAATACAGGAACGCTAGTAAATGCATTGTTATACCATTGCAAAGACAGCTTATCTGGAATTGGCGGAGTCGCTAGACCGGGCGTTGTACACCGTATTGATAAAGATACCTCTGGATTATTGATGCTAGCCAAAAATGATCATGCTCATCATTCGTTGGTGGATCAATTAAAAGCGAAAACGGTAGAACGGGTTTATGCAGCGATTGTTCATGGATTAATTCCTCATGAGCACGGAACAGTGGATGCCCCAATCGGTCGTGATCCAATCCATCGCCAACGCATGGCGATCAATCACAACAATGGGAAAAATGCTGTTACCCATTTTCGAGTCAAAGAACATTTGAAAGATACTTCTCTTATTGAGTGTAGATTAGAAACAGGGCGTACTCATCAAATTCGGGTTCACATGAAATATATCAACTTTCCTCTTGTAGGTGATCCTGTATACGGACCTTCCAAAAGCCCAATACGCTTTGAAGGGGGTCAAGTCCTGCATGCGCAAGTGCTTGGATTTGAACATCCGAGAACAGGTGAGTTTATGAGATTTGAAGCTGAACCACCAGAAGATTTCCAGGCGTTGTTACGGAAGTTACAAAATCAAATGTAGAAAAAACCTTCTAAGATGACATTCTTAGAAGGTTTCTTTCGATCCAAGATGAATCAGTAGATTATGCTTTCCATTCGTGTAATTCCAATCTCCGAACCCCTTGTAATACATATGGGTCGTTGCCAGCTAGTTCTTGAGCTTCCTCTAGAGAATCAGCTAGGTAGATCACCAAGCCGCCTGCACCATCTGTAAAAGGTCCTTTGGCAAAGATTTTTCCTTGTTGTTCTAAGTTCGTAAGGTAGTCCACGTGTGCTACGCGAAATTCGAGGTTTAACTCAGGCTTCTCCATATGTAAAATTGCGGCATATTTTGACATGTTATATCCCCTTTACATAAAAATATCGGACAATAAATTAAGTGTCCACCTTTTGAGAGGCATTTGCAAGCATGTTTTAATCAACAGCTTGCTTCTTCTTCGAATACCACCACAAAACAATCCCAACGACGACTAAGCCTAAAATGGTCCATTGTAAAGCCCGACCAAGTTGTTGGAATCCGAGGAATGTGACTACTTCTAGTGTGATCGAAGGGATTTTGCCGATGCCTGTTGTCCAGATGAAATCAATCAGTCGAACATTGGTAAATGCGCCGGCTACGTTTACAACTCCTGATGGGAAGAAGGGAGCTAATCGGACCGTTAGGAGTGAGAGCTGTTGTTTGCCTCTGGGGAGGGAGTTACATTTTTGTATCCAACGCCAATTGCCTTTTTTCTCCCCTTTCCACTGTTGAACCCCTTTTCGGTATAACCAAAATGCGAGTGAAGATCCCACTAATTCACTTAACCATGATAATAAGAAGCCCCACCAAGGGCCCCAAAGAATGATGTTGATTCCAGTTACAAATATGGATGGGATGACACCTAGTAAATTTAATAGGACCGTAAATAAAAAGCTAAGTGGAATGGCCCATAAACCCAGGGCGGAGAAAAACTCTAGTATCATTTGTGTCAAGAGGTCACCTCAGATCGAAGCAATACAATCATTTCATTAAGTTTACTTGTTATTTTCATGGAATACCATGGGAATTGGTTTTAACTACATTCTAAAATTTGACGATAAAATGAAAATATGGTATTTTGAACTTGTTTCATTCCAATAACATATGGATCGAGCCACTAGGGGAATCAAGGCGATTGAGACGGGAGAAACCCGGACCCTTTGAACCTGATCTAGTTGATACTAGCGTAGGGAAGTGGAGTAGACTTATACATAATAGTCGCTCCTCGTCTAGGTGCGGCTTTTTTGTTATGTGAAAGGAAGGATGAAATGTGGAGAGGAAGCATGTTCTTACAATTGCTGGAAGTGATAGTGGGGGTGGAGCAGGGATACAGGCAGATTTGAAAGTTTTTTCTGCACTGGGTACATACGGCATGAGTGTCATTACCGCCGTTACCGCCCAAAATACGTTGGGGGTTACAGCGATTCAAGAGATCGATGCACAAATAGTAAAATCCCAACTAGATGCTGTGTTTTCCGATATCCGAGTAGATGCTGTGAAAATTGGGATGGTTTCGAATCAAGAAATTATGGATGTTATTGCAGAGAGCATACAGCGATATCAACCGCCTCATGTAGTGATGGATCCAGTTATGATTGCTAAGTCTGGAGACCCCTTATTGCAGGAGGACTCCATTGCTACGTTGCGAAGCGTCCTACTCCCAATGGCAACGCTCATTACGCCTAATTTGCCTGAAGCGGAAGTGTTGCTTGGATGCAACATCACTTCCACCACGGAGATGCGACAAGCGGTGAAAGAACTAGCTGGAAAAATGAATACACAGGTCCTGCTAAAAGGTGGGCATCTGGACGGGGATGCAGTTGATATTCTTTCCACAGGTAAGGAGTTTAGCAGTCCACGTATTGAGACCCCGCATACGCACGGCACGGGTTGTAGCCTTTCTTCTGCTATTGCGGCCTATCTTGCTTTAGGTGAGCCGATAGATGAGGCGATCGCAAAGGCGAAAGAGTATGTATTTCAAGCGATTTGTCATGCTTTCCCTATTGGAAATGGTCACAGTCCCATTCATCATTTTTATCAATGGGATCAGGGAGGGAGAAAGGTATGGGATTCATAAATGATCTTCGTCTTTACCTTGTCACAGATGAGCAACCTAATCTATTGCCACGTGTAGAAAAGGCAATCCAAGGAGGAGTAACTTGCGTTCAGCTTCGACGAAAGAAGATAACGGATGATCAATTTATCGAAGAGGCTCTGCAAGTGAAGCAGTTGTGTCGTCAGTATAAAATTCCCTTTGCCATCAATGACCGCGTGGAGATCGCTCGTGAAGTGGAAGCAGATTGGTTACATATTGGTCAGGAAGATAAGGGAATTCTATATGCAAGGGCAATCGTAGGGGGAATGACGAAGATTGGTGTATCGGTCCATAGTGTTGAAGAGGCATTAGAGGCTGAGAGATCAGGTGCTGATTATGTGGGCGTAGGCGCTCTATTCCCTACATCGTCCAAGCCAGATACGATCCCGCTTCATCTAAATACCTTACGATCTATTCGAAAGGCGATCAATATTCCTATTGTGGGGATTGGCGGTATTACGGAAGAAATGATAAAACAAGTTCCTCCTGGTATTGTAGACGGATTTGCTATTATATCATCTATACTTTCTGATCAAGATCCTAAGTCTGCGGCAATTCGAATGAGAAGTGTTATGGAACAACAATGTTAGATAATAAGGAAAAAGAGCTTGTTGACGATCTATTGGATAATCAGTGCTGGGAGAGTCTGTTCGATCACAGCTCAATACCAATCCTGCAGGGGGAAGTAGAACTGTCCGCTCCGCAATCCTTCGCTGGGGCAGGTGCAAAACTCGCAAAGAGCACTCAGACATGTTGCACCAAAAGCGCCCCATGCTACGGATCACTACGCTAAGTAGGATTGCTAACATCGCTTAGTGATCGAACAGATTCTTTTTTTGCCACTTGCCCGAAGCATCGATAGACGAAGCGGACTTGCTTTTCCACATCCTCGCAGGCTCACTATTTGAGCTTTGGTCAGATACATGCCCCGGGCTAGAAGAAATGACTGATTTATCAACAGACCCAATAACACAAAGAAAAAGAAAGAGGAGACACTCATGAAAAAAGGATTAAAACTTACCGACATCCTAGTAACCATCGTAATTTCACTTGTATTTGGCGTCATTTATAAACTTTGGAGCCCTATATACTCGGCTGTAAAACCAATTGGACTACATGTGGATCAGTTGTTGTATGGAATGTGGTTTATGGCAGGACCGCTCGCTTTTCTCATTATTCGAAAGCCGGGCGTTGCGTTACTTGCTGAGACTGCTGCCTCTTCAGGTGAGCTTCTCATGGGGAGTGAATGGGGATTATCAACGTTAATATATGGCTTGATTCAAGGTTTACTTGCTGAACTCATTCTTGCTTTATTCCGTTATAAAAAGGCAAATGTGTTGGTTGTTAGTTTAGCGGCCATTGCTTCTTGTGCGGGATCGATTGTGTTTGATTATTTCCAGGGTTATATCGATGCGTTGGTATGGTGGAATTTAGGACTATTCTTCATCGCTCGTTTTGTGGGATCGGTACTGATTGCAGGTGTTATTGCGTATGGACTTGCAAAAGCATTAGAGAAAACAGGGGTTACGGGGCTCGTGAGAGGAAGTACAGAGGCAGATGTACGATCACTCGATGATTAAGGGCGGTTATGGAGTTCATAAGCTTCGACTAAAATTTCCAGGTGATGAGAGCCTCCTTTTTCGGGATTGTGATTTTCAATACCAAAAAGGAGAGAAGATTTTATTCTTAGGACCGTCAGGATGTGGGAAGTCGACCTTGCTTCAAGTATTAGCAGGGTTGATTCCACATGCGATAGATGTTCCGATGAAAGCGCAGCAAGTGGTAGTGCCTGAATCAACTGCGGTGGTATTTCAAGATCCAGATACTCAATTTTGTATGACTCATGTGGATGAAGAAATCGCATTTGTATTAGAGAATTTGCAGATTCCGAGAGAAGAAATGCCGGATCAAATCAAAAAATACGTATCTGTTGTTGGACTCGATCTAGAAGATGTACACACTTCCATCCATACGCTTTCTGGTGGGATGAAACAACGCCTGGCAATAGCCTCTGCGATGGCACTTCAGCCAGAGGTATTATTTTTAGATGAACCAACGGCTTTTTTAGATACTGATGGAACGAAACAAGTATGGGAAACCATTCGTCAGCTTCCAGATGATCAAACTTTACTAATCGTGGAACACAAAATCGAGGAAATGATGGATGTAGTGGATCGTATCGTCCTATTTCGCCCCGATGGAACGATTTTAGCAGATGGGAAGAAAGAGGAAGTTTTAGCGAATTACCAAGAGCAATTACGAGAATATGGAATCTGGTATCCCGGTATCTGGGAGGAACGATTGATTTATCGTTCGAATGATTCTGTCACAAGTCAAGCAGATTCCCCATTACTCGCATTAAGAGACTTTCAAGTGCTTCACTCGGGGGATGTGAAACTACAAGTTAGCCATGCTGATTTGTATCAGGGTGAATGGATTGCAGTGATAGGTAAGAATGGAGCGGGTAAAAGCACCTTGCTTCAAGGAATTCGTCAACTGCTGAAAACCAAAGGAAAGCTACTCTACCAAGGATCACCCATCGCACGAGCTGATTTGCAAAAGATTGGTTTTGTCTTTCAAAATCCAGAATTGCAATTTGTCGCGAGTACGGTAGGGGATGAGGTAGCTTATACCATTCGACAAGCTTTGAAGGACCCTACTGAAGAAGAGATTCATCAAATGGTACAGGAACGCCTAGAGATGTTTTCTCTATGGGAACATCGTCATAAACATCCTTACCAGCTATCCGTAGGTCAGAAGCGACGACTTAGTGTTTGTGCGACGATTCATGAGAATCATCAAATCTTACTCTTGGACGAGCCAACATTTGGATTAGATGCTCAAAACACGTTTTCATTGCTGAATTGGCTGGAGGAGCTTCGTCAAAGCGGTACGACCATCGTGATGGTAACACATAGCGAGGAAATCGCTCGTTACTATGCGGATCGAATTTGGTGGATTGGGAAAGGACATTTGCAAAAAGTGAGTTCCAATGGAGTGTCTGGAAAGGAGCTTGAAGATGGAGGGAATTGCGAAAGAGACGTGGCTTCATCGAGTAAACCCTAGTGTCAAGCTCCTGCTGTTACTAGGAGTTCTGATTGCGCTTTTATTTATCCATAATCTAAATGTAATGCTATTGCTCAATATCGTGATTATCATTTGTTTTTGTTTTGGAACAGGGATTTCCAGAAAATATGCGCTCTTATTTTTCCTTCCTTTTTTCCTGCTCTTTTGGAGCTCTGTATTGACCATGGCGTTATACGGAAAAGGGAGTACCTTATGGTGGGAATGGGGGATCTTTCGAGTATCTGAAGAAAGTTTCTTTCGAGGGGTTCATCTTGGCTTTCGTGCACTTACCTTTGGATTGATCGGGCTAATCTTTGTTTGTACTACTCATCCCGTTCGCCTCTTTTACTCGTTGATGCAACAACTCCATTTTCCACCTAAATTTGCTTATAGTTTTATGGCTTCCATTCGCCTCTTACCGATCATTTGGGACGAGTTTCACACCATTCGCATGGCTCACCAAGTACGTGGATTTTCACCCGGAAAGGGATGGAAAGGATTTAAGCGCAAGCTGTCCGCCTATGCCGTCCCTCTCCTCGCCCAAAGCATCCGTCGTGCGTACCGAATCGCAGTCGCCATGGAAGCCAAACGCTTCAAAGGAAATCAAAAACGAACTTACTATTATCAACTCTCCATCGGGAAATGGGATCTCTTATTTCTCCTATTCCTACTCGGGATCACAGGCGTTGTCTGGGTTGGGAGCGAATGGATTCAACTACTCCCGAATCAGGATGTTCGATTGATTTAGATTTGACTTTCGGTATTGATCCAAATCATGGCGTCCCTGGCCCTTGAGGTCCTTGAGGTCCTTGAGGCCCTGATGTTCCTGTTGCTCCTTGAAGCCCTGTTCCTGGAGGTCCTGTTGGCCCTGTTGGTCCCACTGAGTTGCGTAGTCTACGAAGTAACCGTCGTAGACGTTGCTCGAGGCGTTTGCAACGGTCGCAACATCGGCCATGTTTGCAATTACATGAAGAAAGTTCGTTTGATTTAGACATAGCTTTTTTCTCCTTCCGATGGGTTACTTCATATTATGAATAGTGTTTATATTTGCCGATGGACGCTTTTCTCATTTTAATAAGGTGCTAATGCGTATTTTCAAAGCCTATGTTTCATTTCAATACATACTATATAGTGGTCACGGTACATCCATCCAATAAATAATTTAATCAACAAGTCTGCATAAAAGCACTATCCAAGCGGAATCTCCACTTAGATAGTGCTTTTATGCGCTTTCCTTCTCCTGCACAGGAATAGGAGCAAACTTATCCTTGATCTCACTAGCTAATTTATCTAAATTCCCATCAATCTGATTTAACCACGGAATCAATAAACCGATTATACCTGCTATGATCGAGAGAGCACCTGCTATCAAGAAAATAGACGGAGTACCAAACCATTCCGAGATCCATCCACCTGTGATGCTTCCAAGCGGAATGCAGCCTTGTCCGAGTAGAAGCCGAACAGACATCACCCGACCCAGATGACTATCGGGGATTAACTGTGCGAAAATAGATTGGCTATGAGTGTTAAAGAAAGGCATGGTCATTCCTAGTAAGAAAAAGAAGGATAAGGCAAGGTAATAGTTGGTCGTAAAAGAGATGAGACAGGTAAAAACCCCCGTTGAAATCAAGCTTCCCATCATGAATTTACTTCGAGAGTGCACATTCCCAATCCATCCAGTTATGAAAGCAGCACAGATAATTCCTACAAAAAAAGAGGAACTTAATAAACTAATCTGTGTGTAGTTAATGTGTAAGACCTTTTGTCCGTAGGGGACGAGTAACATAAACCACATGGCCATGCCCATGGTAGTCACGGCCGCTAACAGCATAACTACAGTTAGAGCAGGGATCTGGCGGAAGAATGAAAATCCTTCCCCGATGTCTTTTTTGATTTGGGAGAAAGATATGGTAGAATTCTTAGTGGATTTTTCGAGAGTTTCTTGTGATGAATTTTTAATGAATCCAATTAAAATACTTCCCAAAAACACGCTCCCTGCAAAAATCCACATCCCGGATTCAGCACCTGACCATGCGATAAAAAAGGAAGCAACTAATGGACCCGATACGCGAGCGGATGAGGAAAATGATTCTAGCAACGAATATCCTCGTACTAGCTGATCTTTTTCTAGCAAACTAGGGATTAATGCCATCCCAGCAGGTAAAAATAGAGCAGCGCAAGAACCTAAGATCATAGCGGCAATAAAGAATAACCAGATGTGAAAGGTTCCTAGTAATAGAGAGATACAAAGTCCGCTGATCACCACGCCACGTATGATGTTTAAAGTACTCATTAATGTAATCCGATTAAAACGATCAATAAAGCCTGTCCCGAGTAATCGAAGGACGGTTTCAGGGAGTACAAAGCAGAAAACAAGGCTCCCCATCAGACCTGTTGAACCGGTCTTTTGGAACAGAAGAACTTCGATACAAAAAAGCCCAATTGCTTCGCCTAGCACTACAAGTACGTCTGCAGAAAAAAGAAGCCAAAATGGTTTTTTCATGGAAAATCACTCCTATTTTTATATTAAAGGATTTCCCTATTAATGGACAGTCTAAAAACAGACTCATATGGAGTGACGAGCGAGTCAGTATGATGGTTTCTTTGTTCTTTAAATTTATTTAATTAAAACTAAAATTTTATTAATGACGAATTTAAAATAATGTAATAAAATATAAAATTGGTTGTAATGGTATTTTATATGTGCTACTATCTGATGGGGTTTAAAGTAAGGATAAAAAATCAAGTCCAATTAACTGACGCTTCGCTGTATTAAAGGGGAATAGAGCGGATATGAAGGATAGTTACTTTGTACATATGATGGATAATGTAGATAAGGAGATAAAATTTCCTAATGTTATAAACATTATATAATATTAAATCTATAGTTATCCGATAAAATAGGGGGAATTATTGATGTCTAGTAAAGATTTTATAAAGGAATATCCTTTATCGGAAGGTCAAAAGCTAATCTTTATTCATTATCAGGTAAACTCCGATCAATCTACATACAACGAACCACTTGCTTGGTATATACATACAAGGGTTGATGTCGAAAACTTACGCCGTTCTTTTATTGAGTTCATGAAGAGGCATGAAGTTTTTCGATCTATTTTTGTTTTAGAGCAGGAACCTGTACAAAAGGTTTATCGGGAACCTATTTTCGATTTTGAGTGTTTGGATATGGAGGATGCAGATGATGTGTTTCTGCGAAATTATTTTTCGTCAGAAGCTCGTAGACCATTTGTTTTAGAAGAAGGTATAGCTTTTAGAGTTCGCGTGCTTCGTATTTCAGATGAGAAGTATATCCTACACTTTGTTTGTCATCATATTTTGATAGATGGCTGGACTCTTTCTCTTATGTTGGATGAAGTTGGTCTTTTTTATAAACATTTTTGTGAAAGATCTGAGTTACAGTTAGGTCCAGTAATGACCCAATATTCCGATTTTGTTACTTGGCAAAAGGATGTTGTTCTAGGAGAACAGAGGGAAGAAGCGACTCGTTTTTGGAAAAAGAAACTCTCGGACGAACTTCCTATATTAAGTTTACCGACGAATCCGAATCCTCCTTCTACACCACAAGAACAAGGTAGTGAATTTTCATTTTCGTTACATGAAGAAACGACACGGGAGTTACGTGATTTTTGTCAAGAGCATCATTCTACAGTTAATACAGTCTTGTTTTCTCTCTATTCGGCTTTGCTATCTAGATTGACTGGTCAGGAACATATCATGATCGGGACTCCGCGATTCGGGCGAAAAAAGAAAGACTTTCGGATGACAGCTGGTTATTTTGTTAACATGTTACCCATTCGAATTCAGCTTTCTAAAAAAGATTCTTTCCGAGATCTACTAGATCGTGTGCGTGAAGAAATGGATGAGTGTCTACAATACCAAGACTTTCCTTTTTCCAAGATGGTGGAGGAATGTGTATCAACTCAAGATAGTAGTCATCATCCTATTTTTCAAACGGTCTTCGTATTACAAAAAGCGTGGAAACAAAATGGGGCAGTTGCTCTTGGAAATGCTACTAACTTGTTTGATGTGCATGGTTTACCATTTGAACCCATCAAAATAGTGAAACAAAATCCAAAATTTAACCTTTCCCTTCACGCTGAAGAAGAGGAAGACCGCATTTGTTGCCACTTTGAATATAACCATGATGTGTTGGATGTACATACAGTAAAGAGGTTTACTACCTATTTTGACCAATTGGTTCGTTCTTTTTTGGACCATCCAGATGGTCTTATTTCGGAAGTATGTTTGGTGCCTGAGTCAGAACAAAAGCAGTTATTGGAGGACTGGAATCGTACTCAAACAGAGTATCCGCGAGAAAGTACCATTCATGAGCTATTCGATAAGCAGGTAAAGTGCGCACCAGAGGATATAGCAGTTGTCTATAAAGAACAACAGCTTACATTCCGTGAGTTAGATGAAAAGGCGAATCAACTGGCTCACTATTTGCAGAAGAGGGGAATTGGTCCAGAATCACTAGTCGGTTTGTGTGTGGAGCAATCTGTAGAGATGGTTATGGGGATGTTAGGGATTTTAAAAGCAGGAGGAGCTTATGTTCCGCTAGATCCTACACATCCTGAAAGCAGACTTTTGTATATGGCGGAAGATGCAAGGATTCAAGTCATGATCACAAAGGAAGAGTTGCGAGGCTGGGTGCCGGCAGAAATGGACGTGATCTGCTTGGATCGAGATCAGGAGATCATTTCGTTAGAGAGTACGCTTGCACCCATGAGTGAAGTGACAGCGGAGAATGCGGCTTATGTGATCTATACGTCAGGATCAACTGGAAGACCTAAGGGTGTATTGGTTGAACATCGTTCTTTGGTCAATCTGTCATGTTGGCATATTCGAGAGTTTGAAGTGACGAAAGCAGATCGTACGGCTAAGTTTGCTAGTTTCGGCTTCGATGCTTCTGTGTGGGAAATGTTCCCTTATCTGATCTCTGGAGCAGCTATCTATATGATTCCAGATGAGATCCGCCTTGATGTAAGCAGATTGAATCAATATTTTGAGCAAAATCAGATCACGATTAGCTTTTTACCTACACAGTTTTGTGAACATTTTATGGAATGGGAGAATCATTCATTACGGATTCTTCTTACCGGCGGCGATAAACTGACTAAGTATACGCCACGGGATTATAAAGTGATAAACAGCTATGGTCCGACGGAAAGTACAGTTGTTACAACTGCTTACGTTGTAAATGAGCAGATGGTGAACATCCCGATTGGGAAACCGATTGATAATGTAAGTGTCTATGTGCTGAATTCACATAGGCAGCTTCAACCGATTGGGGTAGCGGGAGAACTTTGTATAGGCGGAGATGGATTAGCAAGAGGGTATCTAAACAATCCAGAGATGACAACAGAAAAGTTTATCGATCATCCATTTGTACCAGGGGAGAGATTGTACCGGACGGGTGATCTGGTGAGATGGCTCCCGAATGGGGATATCGAATACCTAGGTCGAACGGACAATCAAGTAAAGATTCGCGGTTATCGAATTGAATTAAGTGAGATCACTTCCCAGCTCTTACTACATCCAGCTGTGAAAGAGGCAGTTGTGATCCCTCGATTTGATGAGAAGAATCAGCCTTACCTCTGTGCTTATATAGTAGGAAGTCCCGATAATGAGGAGATTAAACGCCATTTAGCGAAGAATTTACCGGGTTATATGATTCCTCCCACGTTTGTCGCTATGGATGAATTTCCATTAACTGTGAATGGAAAGATCGATGTACGCTCGCTACCAGAACCAGATCAAACAAGTCAGTCTGGCAACTATGTAGAGCCAACCAATGAAGTCGAGGCGAAATTAGCAAACATCTGGCAGGAAGTCTTGGGTGTGGAGCAAGTAGGGATTGAGGACAATTTCTTTGATCTAGGTGGACACTCGCTAAAAGCAATGCGATTAGTGACTCAGATACAAAAAGAGTTTGAAATTGATTTCTCATTGCAAGAAGTATTTGTCACTCCGACTCTGAAGCATATGGCGAAACAGATTCAGGAGGCTACTCCGACTATGTACGCTTCAATCCCGGTTGTTGCATGTAAGGAATATTACCCGGTTTCTTCTGCTCAGAGACGGATGTACCTCATTCAGCAAATGGATCCTGATTCGGTTAGCTATAATATTCCGATGATGATGCGTGTGAAAGGAAGTCTAGATGTAGATCGATTGGAAGAGGCGCTATGTCAGCTGATCAAGCGACATGAATCACTCCGAACCTCGTTCAAAATGGTAGAAGGAAAGCCTCATCAAAGGATTTCATCAGAAGTATCTTTCTTGATGATGCGAAATAAGTCGACAGAGTCAGAAGCGAAACAGGTGGTAGAAGAATTCCATCGCCCATTTGATTTAAGTCAGGCTCCGTTACTTAGGGCTTCGTGGATAACATTATCGCCAGATGAAGCACTCTTTTTATTGGATATGCACCACATTATTTCAGATGGTATTTCTACGAGTATCCTCTTTTATGAGCTCATGCAATTATATAGGGGAGAAGACTTGTCGGAGCTTCGGATTCAGTATAAAGATTATGCGATGTGGCAGCAGGGGCTACAAGGAACCGACTGGTCATTGCAACAAGAGAAGTACTGGCTTGAGGCGTTAGCGGGGGAACTTCCTGTGTTAAATCTACCAACTGACTATCCAAGACCGCTGGTCCGTGGTTTTGAAGGATCCATGGTGGAAATTCAGTTAAGTGAGGAAACGACACGCAAATTGAAGCAACTGGTCCGTAAACAAGATACGACTTTGTATATGACTCTACTAACTTTATACACAACATTGCTTCATAAGTATAGCGCGCAGGAAGACATCATTATAGGTTCACCGATTGCGGGAAGGCCTCATCCTGATGTAGAGAATATGGTAGGAATGTTCGTGAATACACTGGCGATCCGAAACTATCCCAGCAGTGAAAAAACATTTGTTCAGCTCCTGAGTGAAGTGAAGGAGCATGCATTAGAGGCGTACAAACATCAGGATTATCCGTTTGAAGAAGTGGTTGAAAAGCTAAATGTACCAAGGGATCTTAGTCGAAATCCGCTCTTTGATACGATGTTTTCGATGCAAGATATCGATATCCCAGAGATCGTACTAGACGATAGTAGGCTTTCTCCTTATGAACAAGAGTATAACATAGCCAAATTTGATCTTACCTTGGATGCTGTAGAAAAAGGAGACAAGCTCTGCTTCAGCTTTGAATACGATGTAAATCTATTTAAACGCGAAACAATCGAGCGAATGGCGGGTCATTTGGTTCAGCTTGTGAATCACGTATGTCAAGATCCGACGAGCAAAATCGGGGTATTGAATATGCTAACGCAACAGGAAGCAGAGATTCTTCAAAGCTTTAACGGTACGATGATTCCGTATGAAAAAGAGCAAACGATTATGGAGATATTTGAGGAAAAGGTACATCAATATCCGGATCGAGTTGCGATTGCTTTTGAAGATGAGGAACTAACTTTCCGGGAGCTAAGTAGGCGTGCTGATCAATTAGCTTACGAACTTCGTGCTCGCGGTGTAGGTCGTGAAAAAATTGTGGGGCTTATGGTAGAACGCTCGTTGGAGATGATCGTAGGATTGTTTGGGATTTTAAAAGCAGGAGGAGCGTATCTCCCAATTGATCCTAGCTATCCAGAAGATCGGATTGAGTACATGTTAGAGGATTGTGATGTGAAGCTATTGTTAGTTCAGCAAGAGATCAAGCCTCCAACAACGTATCGTGGCGAAGTGTTATTCATTGATGATGCATCTATTTATAATGGTGAGCCAAGGACTCTGGAACCAATCAATCAAGCCAAGGACTTAGCGTATATCATCTATACTTCGGGTTCAACGGGTAAGCCGAAAGGAATTATGATCGAACATCAGGCGGTACATAATCTAGCATTAAATGCTGGAACCTATGGAATGAAAGCTGGAGAGCGAGTATTGCAGTTGGCTTCCATAAGCTTTGACTCCTCAGTAGGGGATATCTTTTATAGCTTGTTAACAGGTGCCAGTCTCTATATCCCAAGTAGGGAGACGATGCTCTCGGGTTCGGCACTGGTTCATTGGCTGAAGAGAAAAGAGATTACCATCATTCATTTCGTCCCTGTATCCTTCTTGAAGCAATTGCCTTATGAGGAACTGCCTCTCCTTCATACGATTAGTACCGGAGGAGAAGTTCTTACAAGCGATGTGGTTCAAACATGGGGAGAAAATCGGACGTTCCTGAATGCGTACGGACCTTCTGAGACAACGGTGGATGCATCTGTAGGAATATGTAAACCGGGCGAGACGAAACCATCGATTGGGAAGCCTATTGTGAACAAACAGATTTATATTTTAAATGAAGATCAGGGTCTTCAACCAATTGGCGTACCGGGCGAGATTTATATTGGTGGGGAAGGAATTGCACGAGGTTATTGGAAGAGACCTGATTTGACCGAAGAGAAATTCTTGGATAATCCGTTTATTCCCGGAACCAAGATGTATCGAACGGGGGATCGTGCTAGATGGTTGTCGGATGGTACGATTGAATTTATGGAACGGATCGACAACCAGGTGAAGATTCGGGGATATCGCATTGAATTAGGGGAGATTACCAACTGTTTACTTGCTCATCCGGCTGTGAAGGATGCAACCGTCATAGCGAGAAACGATAAGGAGGAAGCGTACCTTTGTGGGTATGTGGCTTTAGCAGGAGGAGAGTATTCGAAGTATGAACTTCGTGATTTTCTAAAGTCTAAGATTCCTGATTATATGATTCCTGCCTACTTTGTAAAGCTAGACCAACTTCCAACCACTGCCAATGGGAAAGTTGATTATCGTGCTCTTCCTGCACCTGATATGTCGATGGATTGTAATGAGAATTATGTAGCACCTTCCAATGAAATCGAGGAGAAGCTCGCTACTATCTGGCAAACGGTTCTAGGAGTGGAGCGAGTCGGGATTCAGGATAATTTCTTTGATCTAGGTGGACATTCGCTTTCGATGATCAAGGTGTTGGCTGGAGTTTATGAATATGATTGGGATTTAAGCATCAAAGATTTCTACGCGCTGAAAACCATTGAGGAAATGGCTCGGAAAGTGGCAGGGGATCTGGAGGTCCAAGCAGAACCCGAACCGTTTTTGCCGGAAATAACCACAGATCGACGGGTATCTTTATCTGAGATCGAACTAAGTGGCGATAAGTGTGTGATGAGAAACATTTTATTACTGGGTACAACGGGATTCTTAGGGGCGCATATCCTTCATGAGCTACTAAGTACGACTTCTGCTACCATTTATTGTGTGGTACGAGGTGTAGATAAACAAGAGGCAGAGAAGCGATTCCGAAATAAGATTCGCTTCTATTTCCCGGAACTTCTCAGTGAAGAACAGAGTGGAGTTTTGGATCGGGTTCATGTTCTAAAAGGAGATCTGACCCGAGAAAAATTTGGCTTAGAGTCCAAGGAATATGAAGATGTAAGCCAAACAGTTGATACAGTTGTAAATACTGCGGCGTTGGTAAAGCACTTTGGAGAGTATGAGGAGTTTAGACGGACAAATGTACAAAGTGTAGAAAATGCAGTAGCCTTCTGTCGAGAGCATGATCTTTCATTCCATCACGTTTCGACTGTGAGTGTTTCCGGATTGAGTGTAGAAGGTAGTGAAAAACCTCCTGTATTCACCGAAAGCGACTTTTACATCGGACAAGACTATCTAGATAATGTCTATGTGCGAAGTAAGTTTGAAGCGGAAAAAGTGATTTTTGATGCGATGAATCAAGGGTTGAGAGCTTCTATATACCGGGTTGGTAACTTAACCGGAAGAATGACAGATGGTGTGTTTCAAGAGAATATCGATGAAAATATGTTTTATCTCACGATGAAGTCTTTTGTGGATATGAAAATGATCATTCCACAAATGGTAGGTCAAACGATTGAGTATACACCTGTGGATCTCTGTGCTCGAGCGATCGTAAATATTGCTCGTACGAAGGAATCAGCCAATCGGGTGTTCCACATCTTTAATCATCGTCGTGTACCTTGCGAAAAGCTATATAATGCATTCCATCGTCTTGGAGTGGATGTTCAGATTCCGAGTGCTGAGGAAGCGGATGAGTTAATCAAGGAGATTTTGAAAAGCGAGAGAAGCGAAGTTCTTGCCGGATTAGTAGCATACGGACAACATGCTTCTACAGATCCGAGCACATGGGTTGAAGTTGATTCATCTCTAACGCGTCATTATTTACAACAGATTCACTTTGTGTATCCGACGCTGGATGAAACGTATTTGGAGAAGGTAATTAAGCATATGATGCAAGTAAACTTTGTGAAAAAAGCGAGCTTGAGCGTCCAATAATGGTGATGAAGCACCCTCGACTGAGTTTTTATTTTGAGGGTGCTCTTTTCATTGACAGGTTACTAAAACTTCGTCATAATGAGTAAGGAAGATCAGAACCTTTAAATCCAGTCCAGAGAGGCTGGCAAGGGCACGGATATGAATGGGTGGCGTTTGTCCACTTGTGCTTCTTGTCTAGCTAGGACAAGAAGCATTTTTTTGCCCGAAAGGAGGATAAATGTGGAAAAAGTCATCTTAGACGAGGCGGCAATCCGTCGGGCCTTGACCCGAATCGCTTACGAGATCTTAGAACGAAACAAAGGCGTAGAGGATATGGTATTAGTCGGGATTAAGACGCGTGGTGTAACACTAGCTGAGCGCCTTGCCGAGAGAATTAAGCAAATCGAAGGGAAAGAGTTGTCGATTGGTGAGTTGGATATCACTCTGTATCGCGACGATCTCTCTGAGAAAAGTGAGCATCCTCATGTTCGCGAGACCTCGATACCCGATATCATCGGAAAAAGAGTAATCCTTGTGGACGACGTACTGTTTACAGGACGAACGATTCGCGCGGCGATGGATGCACTAATCGACGTAGGACGCCCACAGTTGATCCAACTAGCGGTCTTGATTGATCGCGGGCATAGAGAATTGCCGATTCGTCCAGATTTTATCGGAAAAAACGTTCCTACTTCGCGTAGTGAGATCATTTCAGTAGTCGTGAGTGAAGTGGACGGTTTGACAGATTCAGTCACCCTTCGTGAACAAGAGTAACGACCTTTACAATAAAATAGAGCACCCTTTTAAGATAGTCCAGAGAGACTGGCAAAGGGAAAGGATGACACGGAATAGGGTTCGTGGTACGTATAGAACGGGCCAAATGAACCACACTAAGTAGGCTTATTCCGTGTAGACACCTAACTCTTTGCCAACTGGTAAAGAGTTTTTTTATATAAGAACGATCATTCGAACGAAGGAGGGCATTCATGATGAAACCATATCAGCATTTGTTGGATACGGAATTTCTCAGTAAAGAAGAGATGCAAGGTTTGCTGAATCGCGCGCGCTTTTTTGAAGAACATCATGAAGAGAATGCGAAAACGTTTCAAAATCGCTTTGTAGCCAATCTCTTTTTCGAACCAAGCACGCGTACCCGTTTCTCCTTCGAGGTTGCAGAAAAACGGCTTGGTCTAAACATACTTAACTTTAGCGAAGAAGTCTCCAGTACGACGAAAGGCGAAACGATGTATGATACAGTGAAATTACTCTCTTCGATTGGAGTAGAGGCGGTTGTCATGCGTCATCGAAATGAAAAATGTATTGCCGAATTAGCGAAGCAAGATACAGGCTGTACACTGATTAATGCAGGTGCTGGATCTTGGGCGCATCCGACGCAAGCTTTATTAGACCTCTACACCATCTGGCAACAATTCGGCGAAGTGAGTGGATTGCGTGTCGCGATTATCGGGGATTTAAAACATAGTCGTGTGGTGCGTTCAAACATTTGGGCCCTGCAGAAGTTTGGGGCAGAAGTAGTCGTGAGTGGACCTCCTATGATGAGGGATGCCGAGATTGAGAAACATGTTCGTTATGTGGAGTTTGAGGAAGCGATTCGAAGTTCAGATGTGGTGATGTTGCTTAGGGTGCAATTAGAGCGCCATGAACAAAGTTTGTTTGAAGGGGCGGAGGCGTACTTACAAAGTTACGGTATGACTCAGTCACATTTTGATCAGATGCAGCCTCATGCAATCCTGATGCACCCGGCACCGATGAATCGTGGTGTCGAGATTGCAGATGAAGTAGTGGAACATCCACGATCTAAGATTTTTACCCAGATGCATAATGGCGTTTGGATTCGGATGGCTGTACTAGAACGGGCCTATTTAGAAAGAGGAGGACACTAAAATGCGATTATTACTACAAAATGGGCAAATACTAAGCAAGGATAACAACCTAGTTCAAAAAGATATTTTAATTGAGGGAAGCAAGGTTATACAGATCGCTACTGAAATTCAAGTGGAAGACGGAGTTCAAGTGATTCCACTCGCAGGTAAGCTAGTTATTCCGGGGTTGATCGATATGCATGTCCATCTTCGGGAGCCTGGATTTGAAAAGAAAGAAACGATTGAGACAGGAAGCTTAGCGGCGGCACGTGGTGGTTTTACGACGATTGCGTGTATGCCCAATACAAGACCTGTCATCGATACACCGGAAACGGTGGAAAACATTATTCAAGAAGCAGAACGTGTAGGAAAAGCACGCGTCTTACCACTTGGGGCGATTACCGTCCGAGAATTAGGGCAAGAGCTAACGGATTTCAAAGCAATGAAGGAAGCAGGAATCGTTGCACTTTCGGATGATGGAGTTGGGGTACAGAGTAGTCACATGATGAAGGAAGCAATGCGCAAAGCACACGCACTCGGCTTATCGATTGTGGCACACTGTGAGGATGATACACTTGCGAAAAATGGTTGTGTCCATGATGGAGAGTTTGCTAAAAAACACGGGTTGCCAGGCATTCCTAATGAAGCAGAAGCGATTCATGTAGGTAGAGACATCTTATTAGCGGAAGATGTGGGGGTTCACTATCATGTTTGCCACATTAGTACAGAACAATCGGTTCGACTTGTGAGAGAAGCGAAATCGCGTGGACAGAAGGTAACAGCGGAAGTAACGCCACACCATTTACTGCTTACCGATGGAGATATCCCAGGGATGGATCCGCTGTATAAGATGAATCCACCGCTTCGGTCAGCTGAAGACCGCGCTGCACTCATTGCTGGCTTGAAAGATGGTACGATCGAGATCATCGCTACGGATCACGCGCCTCATACATTGGAAGAAAAAGCGATGGGCATGGAAAAGGCACCATTTGGCATCGTTGGACTGGAAACCGCATTTCCACTGATGTATACACACCTCGTTCGAACAGGTGAATTACTCTTATCTGAGCTAGTAGAGAAGATGACGAGCAAACCAGCGGAAATCTTTGGGCTCCCATACGGTGAACTAGCTGAGGGGAAACGAGCCGACATTACCGTGATCGATCTAGAGATAGAAAAAGCGATCGATCCTGCAAGCTTCTATTCGAAAGGAAAGAATACGCCATTCACGGGTTGGAAATGTAAAGGATGGCCGGTACTTACCCTACTAAATGGAATGATTACGTATCAAGAAAACGAGAGATAGAAGGGGGATTTTAATATGAAGCAGGCACGGTTGTTGTTAGAAGATGGCACATTGTTGGTAGGAAATTCTTTTGGTTCAGAAGGAACTTCTGTTGGAGAAGTCGTATTTAATACAAGTATGACTGGATACCAGGAAATTTTAACCGATCCCTCTTACTATGGGCAGATGGTTACGCTTACCTATCCACTCATCGGAAACTATGGATTTACTCGTGATGATGATGAATCCATTCGCCCTTATGCATTTGGCCTGATTGTGAGAGAGCATGCCGAATACATGAGTAATTGGCGGCAAGAAGACTCGATTGACGAGTGGTTGAAGTTGCACAAGATAGTAGGGATTTCGGGGATTGATACACGCATGCTTACTCGAAAAATTCGCTTGCATGGAACGATGAGAGGGATTTTGACCACAGGTACTGCTTCTGTCGAAGAATTACAGGAAGTATTGCGTAATACCCCTTTGATCACAGATCAAGTGAAAAACGTAAGTACCCGTAGCGTTCATATTAGTCCTAATACTGGAAAACGAGTGGTGTTGATGGACTTTGGCAGTAAGCATAATATCCAACGAGAGTTATCTGAACGAAATTGTGAAGTGATTTCGGTGCCATATTATACAACAGCCGAAGAAATCCTTCGATATCGTCCAGACGGGGTTATGTTAACCAATGGGCCTGGGGATCCAAAAGATGTCCCTGAGGCGATCGAAACAGTGCGGTCCTTACTCGGAAAAGTGCCGATCTTCGGAATTTGTCTCGGTCATCAGTTGCTTTCATTAGCTTGCGGTGCAGATACAGAGAAGCTGAAGTTTGGACATCGCGGGGGCAATCATCCTGTCAAAGAATTAGCTTCTGGTCGTACTGTGATGACAGCACAAAATCACGGCTACACGGTAACAGCTGAATCGATTGATCATACGAGATTGCGCATCAGTCATGTGGCACTAAATGATGGAACGATCGAAGGAGTAGAACATCTTGATTATCCGGCATTTAGTGTGCAATACCACCCAGAATCCGCTCCAGGTCCACTTGATTCAGGCTATCTATTTGACCGCTTTATGGAAATGATGGAACACGGAAAAGATGCCTATGAGAAGAAAGGGGAGATGGTTCGTGCCTAAAGATCTTACATTAAAGAAAATCCTCGTGATTGGTTCGGGTCCTATCGTGATTGGCCAAGCAGCAGAGTTTGATTATGCAGGAACCCAAGCTTGTCAAGCGTTGAAGGAAGAGGGAGTAGAAGTAATCCTGATCAACTCCAATCCAGCAACGATTATGACCGATACCAACATGGCGGATCGAGTTTACATTGAACCCCTTACCCCTGAGTTTGTCACCCAAATTATTCGCAGAGAGCGTCCAGACGGATTGCTCCCTACATTGGGTGGACAGACAGGTCTAAACCTAGCGGTGGAGTTGGCTAGGCAAGGTGTGCTTGAACGAGAAGGCGTGAAGCTACTCGGTACCGATTTACGAGCGATTACCTGTGCAGAGGATCGGGACGAGTTTCGTACTTTAATGTACGAGATTAATGAACCAGTTCCTTCGAGTGTTATTGTGAATACGGTTGGAGAAGCTGTATCCTTCGCTACGAGCAATGGCTATCCGGTGATCGTGCGCCCTGCTTATACCTTAGGGGGCACAGGTGGAGGAATCGCAAATGATGAAATGGAACTACGAGAGATTGTAGATAATGGTTTGCGATATAGCCCCATTACCCAATGCCTCATCGAACAGAGCATCGCGGGAATGAAAGAGATCGAGTACGAAGTGATGCGTGATGCGAATGATAACTGTATCGTGGTATGTAATATGGAAAACTTCGATCCAGTAGGTGTGCATACGGGAGACAGCATCGTATTTGCCCCAAGCCAAACGTTATCAGATCGGGAATATCATATGCTTCGTAGCTCTGCGCTTAAAATCATCCGCGCCCTTGATATCAAAGGGGGATGTAATGTGCAATATGCCCTCGATCCGCATAGCTTCCAATACTATGTGATCGAAGTAAATCCGCGGGTAAGCCGTTCCAGTGCTCTTGCTTCCAAAGCAACGGGGTATCCGATTGCACGGATTGCAGCGAAAATAGCGCTTGGTTACACACTAGATGAATTAAAGAACCCCGTAACAGGTCAAACGTATGCTTGCTTTGAACCTGCGCTTGATTATGTGGTTAGCAAGATCCCACGCTGGCCGTTTGATAAGTTTATCTCAGCTAATCGTCGCCTTGGCACTCAAATGAAGGCAACAGGGGAAGTAATGGCGATCGGTCGGACATTAGAAGAATCTTTACTCAAAGCAGTTCGTTCTTTGGAGATCGGGCTAGAGCATATAGATCTTGCCGAAGCGAAGCAATTAACCCAAGAAGAGTTAAAGAAGCGACTCGCCGAAGCAGACGATGAACGACTTTACTTGCTAGGAGAATGGTTCCGCAGAGGATTATCGCTAGAAGATGCCTATGAGATTACGAAGATTGATCGTTTCTTCCTCTATAAAATCGGGCGCATTATCAGCTTAGAAGAAAAGATTGCAAGAGAGGAATCGTTATCGCATGAGCTCATGCTAGAAGCAAAACGAATGGGCTTCACGGATTCTACGATTGCTCGCCTTCGTCAAGAAACAGAGCGTCATGTGCGTGATCGACGAAAAGAACTACAAATCAAGCCTGTATATAAAATAGTAGACACATGTGCTGCTGAGTTTGAAGCTGCAACTCCTTATTACTACTCGACCTATGAGCAAGAAGATGAAGGAAAGAAGAGCGATAAAAAGACTGTGCTGGTACTCGGGTCGGGTCCGATTCGCATTGGTCAAGGGGTAGAGTTTGACTACGCCACCGTACACGCGATCTGGGCGATTCGTGAGGCGGGGATGGAAGCTGTCATTATTAATAACAATCCGGAAACAGTTTCGACCGACTTTAATACATCGGATCGACTTTACTTTGAACCACTTCATCGAGAAGATGTTCTCCATATCATCGAGAAAGAGAATCCAGTTGGTGTCATTGTCCAGTTTGGTGGACAGACAGCACTTAACTTAGCTCGCGACTTGCGAGAAGAAGGGATTCCGATTTTAGGGACATCTTTGGAAGAAATCGACCGGGCTGAGGACCGGAAGAAGTTCGAGAAATTACTAAGTGAAACGGGAATCGCACAACCACCTGGAGCGGCTGTTACATCAATTGAAGCGGCTGTGGAGACAGCAACGAAACTGGGCTATCCTGTACTCGTTCGTCCTTCGTATGTACTAGGAGGTAGGGCGATGGAGATCGTCTATGGAGAAGCTGAGTTGCGACAGTACATGGTGCAAGCGGTGAAAGTAAATCCTGAACATCCGGTTCTCATCGACCGCTATTTGCTAGGGAAAGAGTTGGAAGTGGATGCAATCTGTGATGGTGAGACTGTACTCATCCCAGGGATTATGGAACATATCGAACGAGCGGGTGTTCACTCAGGAGACTCGATTGCCGTCTACCCACCCCAATTTATTACGGAGAGTCAAAAGCAGCAGCTAGTCGAGATTACCACGAATATCGCAAAGTCACTCCAAACAAGAGGACTAATCAATATCCAGTTTGTTCTCTATAAAGATGAGATGTATGTGCTAGAAGTAAACCCTCGTGCCTCTCGGACCGTACCATTCTTGAGTAAAGTAACCGGAATCCCAATGGCACAAGTAGCGACACGTATTATGCTGGGACAAACCCTACAAGACCAAGGATATGAAGGTGGCTTATGGCCTGAGGCTTCAGAAGTAGCTGTAAAAGTACCTGTCTTCTCCTTCGCGAAACTGCGTAGAGTAGATGTCACACTAGGTCCAGAGATGAAATCAACCGGTGAAGTGATGGGCAGAGATCGTGATTACGCCCGCGCTGTCTATAAAGGGCTTATTGCCGCGGGGATTCATATGCCTCGATTTGGAACGATTGTAGCCACCATCGGAGACAAAGAGAAGGACGAAGCAATTCCGCTCATGCGCCGATTCCATCAACTCGGCTTCCAAATCGTATCAACAGCTGGAACCGCGGATGCACTCGAAGAAGCAGGTCTTCCAGTAAGACGTGTCTGTAAATTAACAGAAGGCTCTCCTAACATCATCGACCTCATTCGCAAAGGGGAAGCCGATTTAGTCGTAAACACATGGACCAGAGGGAAGGCACCAGCTCGTGATGGATTCCGCATTCGTCGAGAAGCAGTCGAGCATGGAATTGCTTGCCTCACATCCATGGATACCGTAGAAGCTCTTCTCACTACGTTGGAGTCGATTCATATGTCAGCAGAGCCAATGAATCCCCCAGTTGTGACCAAAAAACGAGAAGCTGTGTTTATTGGATAATAGGGAATTGGACTTTCCACATCATCAGAAGTTGATGTGGAAAGTCATTTTTTTTGTAAGAGGGTAAGTGGATTAGGGTATTTCTGTCTATCCCCCGAAAAGGTGGAATAAGGAATTCTGACATTTTAACGAAATTATTACGCTAGTTCCATTACTACTCATAGGCTTACTATTATGTAATCAACCTTACAAATAAGTAATGTTCATGTAATCGACCTCGATAGTTGAAAATGATCTGCTTGAATAATATATAAGGAGTGCATTGAGTAAACAGAGAGGGAAAAATAGTGAGCAAACAAATATTCAAAAACATCCATATTAGAGAAAATTGTTGCTAAGAAGGATCATTTAGGGAGGAATTACGTTGAAGAAAACGATCTGCAATACTGTAATGGGGTTAGTGCTTTCGATCCCGTTGATCTTTACGACTGCGTTTGCTTCGGGACTGCCTTTGCAAGAGAATATGAAGGCGCAATCTCGTGTGTCTGAGGAACGAATTTTTCAAGATATTGCATGGATGGCAAATAAAGATGATGCTCGTATGGCGGGAACTCCGGGTGAACATCAAGCAGCACAAGTGATTGCACAACGTTTTAAAAAATTAGGATTTGAGGTAGAGTTACAGAGGTTCCCGCTTACTCGATTCGAGAGTCATGGGGCAACGCTAACGATCAGTCAACCAGAAAATAAATCATTTGAGACGGCTCCTTTAACATACTCTCCAAGAACACCGGCTCAAGGGCTTAGTGCAGATTTAGTATATGCAGGTTTGGGAGCAGAGAGTGATTTTGCTTCCGTGAATGTAAAAGGAAAGATTGCCTTAATCAAACGCGGAAATCTCACTTTCTACGATCAAACGCAAAATGCGGCGAAAGCAGGAGCTGTTGGAGTTGTGATCTTTAATAACACAAAAGGGAAGCTAGGCGGATCGCTCGAACAGCAGACGAGTATCCCTGCGATCGGTCTTGCGCACAAAGATGGTGTTCTTTTGACCCGTTTGTTAGGTAAGGGGAAAAAGGTAACCACGACGATGAAAGCAGACACAGAGGTTATTAATACTTACTCGCAAAACGTTGTCGGCACTTTCAAAGCGAAAAATGCAAAAAAGGCGAAGACCCTAGTAGTGGGTGCACACTATGATGGTGTGGACTCAGCAGCGGCCAATGATAATGCTTCTGGAACAGCTACGATGTTAGAGGTGGCACGTCTCGCTTCGCAAAAGAAGCTTGATATGAATGTAAAGTTTATTGCATTTGGAGCAGAAGAACCAGGAATGGTTGGATCTGAGTTTTACGCGAAATCTCTAAAACCAGAGGAAGTAGCTAATATTTCGGGTATGGTTAACATAGATATGGTTGGAGTTGGAGATGAGGTAAATGTGTTTACTGCTTCCGAAGATGCGCAATCTTTTGTAGCGGATTTGGCAGTAGAGAAAGCAGAAAAGCTACAGATTACAGCGGATAGAGGGGTTTCCACACTAAGCGATCATGCTTCTTTTGAACCACTCGGTATCCCTGTTGCTTTCTTAAATGTAGGGGAAGATCCAAATTATCATAGTGATCAAGACACCTTAGATAAGATTCAAAAACCGAATCTAAAAAATATGGGAACGATTGTCACAAACTTAGTTCTTGATATCGCGAGTACATCGCCAGCAAGCTAAGAAAGAGAATATACCCAAACGTCAAAAACGCTATTCTTTTCAGTATACAACTTGAGAGGATGGCGTTTTCTTCATGGGTCAGCAGCATCAACATGAATTTTATTTGTATGCTAAAGAGCTTCAGAAGCATCTTTGTTCTTCTGAGTTAGAAAAGTTAGCTAGGGAAATGGGCTTCAACAGGTGTATTCATAAGCCCTGAAGGGCTTAATAGCGTTCCAATGATACGGCTGTGACATTTCTCCAGCAGGTCTTCTCAATTTGATACTGTGTGTCGCCTATGAGTATACCAAGTCTCAGTCACAAGTAGCATAATTTTTTAAAACAGCCTCATTCAGGCTTATTTCGTGTGCCGATTTTCTGGGATTTACTGCGTTAATCTCTAGATAAATCCGCTTTCGCTCACGTTTTAGTGTTAGCTTGATGGTGATGTACCGTGACCCCTACAAACAATTGGAATTCAGATAATCACAAAAAATTAGCTCATAATCTTTCTATGGATTTATCTCAACAAAACCCTTCTCAAAAAGCACAGTCAGAAGGGTTTTGTCTACTGATTTATCTTAATCGTATCTTACAAAATATTAAGATACGATTAAGATAAATACATGGTACGTATTTCTTTCTTTATTTAATCTTATACATATAGTTTTTAAAAAATAAATAAAATTACATAGTAGATCGACCAAAATAAAAACAGCAGGAATAATCTGCAAAATCCACTGTGACTAGACCTTTCTTTTGGATCAATTGTAAATGATTTCAAGCGAATTTGCTCATCTAGAGTGAGAAAGATGCTTTTACTAACAAGGAGGAACGGAATATGGAGGTTCTTAGAGTAGATAACCTTACCAAGCAAATAGGTGGAAAAACCATTGTAAATCAGTTACATATGCAGGTGAACGAAGGAGAAGTTTACGGATTTCTCGGACCAAACGGAGCAGGAAAAACAACCACAATCCGGATGATTGTTGGACTAATCCAAGCAACCCAAGGAAGCGTTTGCATCTGTGGCCATGATATTAGAACTGATCGAGAACAAGCGATGAAGTGTGTGGGTGCAATTGTTGAAAATCCAGAAACCTACTCATATCTAAGCGGCTATAAGAACTTAATTCACTACGCACGATTAGCAGGAATTCCAAACAAAGAAAAACGGATCCAGGAAGTAGTAGAGTTTGTGAAACTAACTGACCGCATTCATGACAAGGTGAAAATCTATTCCCTCGGGATGCGTCAACGCCTAGGCTTAGCACAAGCATTGCTAGGTAAGCCGAAGCTGCTCATCTTGGACGAGCCGACCAATGGTCTTGATCCTGAAGGAATTCGAGAATTTAGAGGCTTAGTACGCCAGTTAGCTGATCAGGGAACAGCAGTATTCGTCTCCAGCCACATCTTAAAGGAGATGGAAGCGATCTGCGATCGAATTGCGATCATCAAAAATAGCCGAATCATCACAGAGCAAAACGTGGCTAAAGTACTGGAAGGACAAGGGCATAAAGTGCGGATTAAAGTGGATGAAGTCAAGCAAGTAGAGCACCTATTACAGCAAAATCAGTTTTCCTATCAAGTATTGGATCATCACACAATGGAGATCAAAATGGATGAAAGCGACTTTTCAGAGTTTATTCGCTTCCTCGTACTACAAAATATAAACCTGAGAAGTATAGAAACCGTAAAAGATTCATTAGAAGAATTGTTCTTTAACTTTACAGCAGACGAAGAAGGAGAAAAGAAAAATGCGTGATATTGGAGTTGTGATCCTGAATGAATGGATGAAAATGAGGTATCGTTTAAAGATTTGGTTGGTTTTTGGAATAACTATCTTACTTGCAGTTGGATTTTCTTTTTTGTCATTCTATGCAGATCAGTCTAAGGCCAAAGAAATCGTTTCTATGCAGAAAGATGAGCTTGCTGAAGGTACTAAAAAACTGGAGAAAATCAAAAAAAGCGGAGATGCTGAGGAAATAAAAGAATTAGAAAAATCGATTGAAAGAACAAAACAAGGTATCAATACTACAGATAATATATTAAAGGGGAGTTGGAAGTCTGCTATACAGAGTAAACTAGAGCAAGATAAAGCAGATCTCAAAAACGCGAAACAAGACAAAAAAATGGCTCATTCAGCATCAACTAGTAATTTGGAGAAACAGATTGCTTTTAATGAGCATTACTTAAAGCAAGACAAACGTCCCTTACTATCTTACGATTCTGGAACTTTTTCGAATACTGAATCAACAGCTTACTCTGCAACAAAAGATGTACTTGGTCTCGGACTACCTCTTATCCTACCATTGATGGTAATTCTGATCATAGCTGATATCGTGTCAGATGAAACAACACGAGGTACGTTAAAGTTACTCTTGATCCGACCTATTTCGAGAACTAAAATCTTATTTGGTAAATGGACTGCAGGTATACTTGCGACTATATTGTTGGCTGTTATCTTTTTTACCGTTGTTCTTTTAACAAATTTAGCTCTATATGGTACATTTGGTGCCCATGCCCCCGAATTTATGAATGTTTCATTTGTTGAGCATATGGTGGACAAATCGCCATTCTTCGAACCACAATACAGCGGGGCAACTCTTTTACCTGTTTCAGAAGCTTTATTCTATGGTTTTGTACACATGTTGATCGTTTCCATTGCGATTGCATCTCTGACTTTCTTATTCTCTACTATTTCTGCATCGCCTATGATTAGTACCTCCATTCCTATGATTATCGTCGTAGCTGGATCCGCTTTCCTTCTAATGTCTCTGAAAAGCTCTATCTTTAAATACTTTATTGGTACACACTTGAGTTTTACTAGTACATGGTTAGAAAGCACCACGGGTGTTAGTTCGTTCTATCTATTAACAAAATCTAATATAACTATGACTGGTAGTATCATCATTCTCTTGGGCTGGATTCTCATCCCTACTATTCTAGCAATTATTCACTTTCGCAAAAAAGATATCCTAAACGCCTAGTGCTCATAAACAAGACAGCATTTCTAGTTCACAACTGGAGAAGATTCTTGTTTATCTCTGTAAATAAATGATCTACTTCTCCCCTACACTTTCTGTTACGATACTGACATACATAAAAACTGGTTCTATCGAACTTGCGCTTTATATGGCTTGATCACAAGGTTCCTGCTCTAGTCCGCAAAGTAGATGTCAAGAAAGATAGAAGTTAATGAACAGTAGCATTCCAAGCCAGTTATCAAGAGATTTCAAACGTAACCATGTTCACTAACTCATTCATAAATCAATGTTCAGGTAAGTCATATCATCTATCTTTATGAACAACCATACTCGTAATCCTTATCTATCAACTGATTCGGCTTATCAATCAAGGTCGATAAATATCAAGCCTGAATCAAACTTACAGCATAGTTATGGCCAGTTACAGAAGGAACCTTATGCAAGGAAGTTTTAGAAGTGATGGAATTCAAAGGACAAGACGAATCCCTAAGTGAACTGGACCGGATAGCTCTCCAAATTGGAAAAAAGGTTCATGGAGGAGTTAGAAGAGCTAGAGGCTATCCCCATAAACCAAAAAAGAAGCAAGCGATCAAGACGAAAGAAATATAAAAATCTTCCGGATGGTGTAACTGCTGTGGAGGAAGACGACCCATCAGGAGCTTGTTTTCACTTTACTCATGATGAATTAGGGCGTATGGGTAAAATCGTACTAACACCACTTAAAGGGGTCACGGTACCGAAAAAGGAAAATTGTACGTTTGGACATATTTTAGACACAGTTAAGCTGACTTCCTGTACGTTAAGAACGCTCTCACTGAGAAAACGACTTGAGGATACATAAGTTCTCAAGTCGGGGCAAAACAAATCAAGACTAAAATGAAAAATAGCTAGAAAAAATAAGGCTCCTACCGTGTAGTCATATACACAAGGTAGGAGCCTTTTGTTATTAGATCTTCTCATACAACTTTCCTTGTAGTCGCGCAGAACCTCGGGTGAAATCAGAGTCTGAAGCGACTTGGATGTTTTGGAGCATAAAATCAAAGCATTCCTAATGCTCTCAGCAAGGCATGTTCACTAGATCTTGCGCCTTCCTGATTATAGTGGGCATTCGGAAACATCGGAGACAAATGGTGATAGCCGGGATAGACATGCAGTTCAACCAAGACACCGTCAAATGCCAACTGTTTTGTAAATGATAAGGCTTCATCAATAAATAAATCAATACTGCCAACGCTGATATAGGTTGATGGCAACCCGGCCAACGATTTGGCGCGCGCGGGCACGTAATATTCACTTTCTTCCGTCTGCCCGGGACTATGCCCTAATACAGATTCCCAGCCGAAATGGTTGCTACCTCTCGTCCAGACGAACTCGCCTGCAAAAGGATGCTTCGGAGAAACACTTGTGCGATCGTCAAGCATTGGACTACGTAGCCTTAAGTGATGTATGTCAAATTCCTTCTGGTCACGAATATATAGAGCGAGTCCCGCTGCCAGACCAGCACCGGCGCTGCTTCCCGCAACTGCGATCTTGTGTTTATCGATTCCCAAGTGATCTGCATGCTCCACGCACCACTTCAAGCCTGAATAGCAATCCTGCAATTGACTAGGTTGAACATATTCGGGAGCAAGACGGTACTTGATCGCCACGCAGCAGAAACCATGCTGGGCAGCAAGCGCTGCATTGCCAGCCCGGTCAACGACCGGACTCCCCATCACCATTCCGCCACCATGAATCGTATAGTATAAAGGTATTTTGTCATGCTTAGACTGAAGAGGCTTGATGATTTCGATATGTAGATCCGGACCGCCGAAATAACTTGGAACTGTTCTCTCTTCAAATGACACAGGGAACAATTTCGTAACATCGATTTGCGGTAGCATTTTGGCTTGATTTTCACGCGATGCCATCAGCGATACGGCGTTTAGATCGCTTGTCGGAAATAAATCAAGCGCGCTTGAAATCTCAGGATCAACTAGATGTCTGCTTCTACTCTTTTGTTTACTCATTGTTGCTTCCTCTCTTTCCTATATAGAACTAAGTTATCTTTAGCTCTTAGTGCGTTAGAAACAGGCTTCACTCTCTGGTTTACTATCCCTATTTTAAGCCGGCAAATGTGCTTATTTATATGACAACAATAACTTAGAATGAATGTTGACATAGATAAACAAAAGCACCGGTGAAGATCCTCACCAGTGCTTCCTGCTATTTCTTTTGCTTTGTATATACAATTCGCCTAATGGTATCAACTGAGAGAAAATAGTCCTTAGCAAGCTGTTCAATGCTCTTATTATTGCTGAAGGCCTGTCTGATGTCAGCATTACGGCGATCAATCCACTGTCTTCCGCCGTTCAGGCTGCCCCACTTCCGATCTGCTTTTTCTTGTTTCGGAATGTACAAGGTCTCTCCTTGAATATGTTGCTGGATTTCTTTAATCAGCTTGTTAGGCAGAATATGTTTGGCATTTGTATATTTCATTTGTGCTCCACTCCTTATTCTATATAGCAAAATAAGGTGCAAAGCCGAATTATCAGAAAGAACTAAGCAGCGTTAATCGTGTTTTGCCCCATGCAAAGTAACGCTTTTCCAATAACAGGCTTTGCATGAGTTGTGAAAGTCACAGACAATCCCGAGAGATTCTCCATCAGTAAAGCACCTCCTATTCTTATCGAGTGTAACACAAAATCTGTTCCCGTTTATTTTACGCACTTGTATTAGGGGTCCAGCCAACATTACGGGGAAATCAAGACCTAAATGAAAAAAGTGTGAAAAAATAAGGCTTTTACTTTGTTTACATGACTTCATAGTAAGAGCCTTTATCGTTTTCGGGGGATGGACAAAACACCCGATTACAAATAAAAAAAGTTTTAAAAGAATGAATTTATTATTTGTTTAAATACAATGTATTAAATTCAGTATTGTATTATTTATTTTAGCATGTTACTATATAGTAGAATTTTTAATTATAAATAAATATTTAGTGATATCTAATCGATGTTTCGGCACGTTAGGAGGAGCTAAAGATTATATAGGTTTTCTTTAACTTGCAGTCCAAATAACGAATGCATTATTTTGAATTTTATAAATTTAATACAGAGATTACGACTTGAATGTAGCCTCCCAAAAAATAGGTAGGCTTTTAATCTAGGGGGGTAATTAGATTGTCTAACAAAGATTTCATAAAGGAATATCCTTTATCAGAAGGTCAGAAGTTAATCTTTATTCATTATCATGTGAACTCTGATCAATCTACATACAACGAACCATTTGCTTGGTATATACATACAAGAGTTGATGTCGAAAACTTACGCCGTTCTTTTATTGAATTCATGAAGAGGCATGAAGTTTTTCGATCTATTTTTGTTTTAGAACAAGAACCTGTACAAAAGGTTTATCGGGAACCTATTTTCGATTTTGAGTGTTTGGATATGGAGGATGCAGATGATGTGTTTCTGCGAAATTATTTTTCGTCAGAAGCTCGTAGGCCATTTGTTTTAGAAGAAGGTGTAGCTTTTAGAGTTCGTGTGCTTCGTATTTCAGATGAGAAGTATATCCTACACTTTGTTTGTCATCATATTGTGTTGGATGGTTGGACTCTTTCGCTTATGCTGGATGAAGTTGGGTTGTTTTATAAACATTTTTGTGAAGGATCTGAGTTACGCCTAAATCCGGTAATGACCCAATATTCCGATTTTGTTGCTTGGCAAAAGGATGTTGTTCTAGGAGAACAGAGGGAAGAAGCGACTCGTTTTTGGAAAAAGAAACTCTCGGACGAGCTTCCTATATTAAGTTTACCAACGAATCCGAAATCTCCTACTAAGCTACCAGAACAAGGTAGTGAATTTTCATTTTCGTTACATGAAGAAACGACACGGGAGTTACGTGATTTTTGTCAAAAGCATCATTCTACAGTCAATACGGTCCTGTTTTCTCTTTATTCGGCTTTGCTATCTAGATTGACTGGGCAGGAACATATCGTAATCGGGACTCCGCGTTTTGGACGAAAAAAGAAAGATTTTCGGATGACAGCTGGTTATTTTGTCAACATGCTACCCATTCAAATTCAGCTTTCTAAAAAAGATTCTTTCCGAGATCTCTTGCATCGTGTACGTGAAGAAATGGATGAGTGTCTACAATACCAAGACTTTCCCTTTGCCCAGATGGTGGAAGAATGTGTATCGACTCAAGATAATAGTCATCATCCTATTTTTCAGACGGTCTTTGTATTGCAAAAGGCCTGGAAACAAGATGGGGCGATTGTTCTTGGAAATGCTACTAATTTGTTTGATGTGCATGGCTTACCATTTGAAACCATCAAAATAGTGAAACAAAATCCAAAATTTAACCTTTCTCTTCACGTTGAAGAAGAGATGGAGCGCATTTGTTGCCACTTTGAATATAACCATGATGTGTTGGATGTACATACAGTAAAGAGGTTTACTACCTATTTTGACCAATTGGTTCGTTCTTTTTTGGATCATCCAGATGGTCTTATTTCGGAAGTATGTTTGGTGCCTGAGTCGGAACAAAGGCAATTATTGGAGGACTGGAATCGTACTCAAACAGAGTATCCGCGAGAAAGTACCATTCATGAACTGTTTGAGAAGCAGGTAAAGTGCGTACCAGAGGATATAGCAGTTGTCTATAAAGAACAACAGCTCACTTATCGCGAATTGGATGAAAAAGCAAATCAACTGGCTCACTATTTGCAAAAGCGTGGAATTGGGCCAGAGTCTCTAGTAGGTCTATACATGGAGCGTTCTCCAGAGATGATGATTGGGATCTTAGGGATTTTAAAAGCAGGCGGGGCCTATGTACCACTTGATCTTTCTTACCCGGAAAACAGACTCTCATATATGTTGGAAGACGCAGATATTGGGATCATGATTACAGAGAAGGAAGTGAAACTCGGCTGGATTTCAGAGAAAGTGGACATGATTTGTTTCGATCGTGATCAAGAAATCATTTCGCAGGAGAGCAAACTTGCACCGATAAGTGAAGTAACTGCAGAAAATGTAGCGTATGTGATCTATACTTCTGGTTCTACCGGAAATCCCAAAGGTGTGATAGTTGGTCATCGGGCAGTCGTTCGATTAGTACAAAACACAAACTATCTTGATTTCAGCCAGAAGCATCGGATTTTGCAAACGGGCTCAATTGTGTTTGATGCATCTACCTTTGAGATCTGGGGTTCGCTGTTAAATGGAGGTGAGTTGTACTTGATCGATAAAGATCAAATACTTACTCCTCATGAATTAAAAGCGGCGATTGAACGATATCAGATTACAACGATGTGGCTGACTGCTCCATTCTTCTGTCAGTTGGTTGAACAAGATGAAGAGATTTTTGCAGGATTGAAGCACTTGTTGGTAGGAGGAGATGCTTTATCTCCGGAGCATATCAACAAAGTGAAGAGAAGATACGCTCAGCTAAGAATCTACAATGGGTACGGGCCGACGGAAAATACGACCTTTTCGACTGTATATGAAATTACAAAAGAACATAGTGAAAATATCCCAATCGGCAAGCCGATTGCCAATTCTACGGCTTATGTGATGAGTTCTCAAATGAAGCTTCAACCGATTGGTGTGATGGGCGAACTGTGTGTAGGTGGAGACGGATTGGCTAGGGGCTATCTACATAATCCAGAGTTGACAGCAGAGAAGTTTATGGATCATCCATTTGTACCAGGTGAGAAGCTGTACCGGACAGGGGATCTCGTGAAGATGCTGGAAGATGGCAATATCGTCTTCATGGGTCGGATCGATCATCAAGTGAAAATCCGTGGTTATCGAGTGGAGCCGGGTGAGATTGCGCAGCAATTGGTTACACATGAAGCCATAAAAGAAGCGTATGTGATGGTTCATCAAGAGGATTCAGGGAAGCAGTATCTCTGCGCGTACTATGTAACAAATGGCGAGGTGGGAGTGCCTGAGATACGTAGATATGCAAGAGAATTATTACCTGATTACATGGTTCCCTCGCATTTTGTAGAGATGGATCTATTACCACTTACGTTGAATGGAAAAGTGGATCGAAGAGCATTGCCTGAGCCGGATCAAGCGATCCAGTCTCACCATTATGTGGAGCCTACTAATGAAACCGAGGCGAAACTGGTTTCCATTTGGCGAGAAGTCTTGGGACTGAAGCAAGTAGGGACCCAGGATCACTTCTTTGATCGAGGTGGACATTCTCTGAAGGCGATGACGCTAGTCTCTAAGATACAGCGAGAATTTGAAGTAGAATTTAGTTTACAAGAAGTGTTTCAAGCACCTGTTGTAAAAGAGATGGCAAGTCTTATTCAAGAGGCAACGCAATCCGTCTATGCATCGATTCCGGTTGCGGAGTCTAGGGAGTATTATCCAGTTTCTTCGGAACAAAAACGAATGTATATGATTCAACAAATGGATCTACATTCAGTGGGCTATAACATGCCAAACTTCATACGTGTCAAAGGAAAGCTGGATATCGATCGGTTGGAGCATTTATTCCGTCAGTTAATTCAGCGGCATGCATCTTTCCGTACGTCCTTTGTCATGATCGAAGGGGAACCGCGGCAGATGATTGCATCAGAAGTTCCTTTCTCGATTACTCGAGTGGAAGCAACTCATCAGGATGCTAAGAGGATTGTGGATGAATTTACGCGCCCATTTGATTTAAGTCAAGCTCCGCTCTTTCGCTCTACCGTGGTGACACTTACTTCGGAAGAGTCTTTGTTACTACTAGATATGCACCATATTATTTCAGATGGTGTCTCGACGAGTCTTTTCTTTGAAGAAATGAAGAAACTGGATCGAGGAGAGACATTGCCAGAGATTCCGGTTCAATATAAGGATTACGCAGTCTGGCAACAAGAGCTTCAAGGATCGGAATGGATGAAGAAGCAAGAGAAGTATTGGCTAAGTGCGATGGATGGTGAAATACCGGTCCTGAATCTGCCTACTGACTATCCAAGACCACTCACGCGTAGCTTCGAAGGATCGAATGTAGAATTCTACTTACATGAGGAATTGACACAAAAGCTAAAGCAGCTGGCTCGTAGTCAAGATACGACGTTGTATATGACATTGCTCGCTTTATACACAACGTTGCTTCATAAATATAGTACGCAAGAAGATATCATCGTAGGTTCGATCACTGCCGGTCGACCTCATCCAGACGTAGAAAATGTCATGGGAATGTTTGTCAATACATTGGCGATGAGAAGTTATCCGGCTGGTACAAAATCATTTGATCAATTCCTACAAGAAGTAAAAGAAAATGTATTGGAAGCATTTAAATATCAAGATTATCCATTGGAAGAACTGGTAGATAAGTTGAATGTCCCCAGGGATCTAAGTCGGAATCCGCTGTTTGATACCTTATTTGCGATGCAAAATCTGGATATGTCCGAGATTACCTTGGATGGTCTTACCCTTTCTCCTTATGAGTATGAGTATCATGTTTCGAAGTTTGATCTCACCTTGGATGCCGCAGAAAAAGGGGATCGATTGTGGTTTAACTTTGAATATGATGTCAATCTATTTGAGCGGGAAACGATTGAGCGGATGGCAAGTCATTTGAGTCACCTCGCTACTCAAGTATGCCAAGATCCAGAAAAGGCGATCGCGGAACTGACCTTAGTGACGAGTCAGGAACAAGAGACACTACAGAGTTTGAATGAAACAACGGTCTTGTATCCAAACGATCAAACGATTGTGGGTTTATTTGAAGAGCAGGTAGTAAAATATCCTGACAATGTTGCGGTTGTCTATGAAAAGAAACAGATCACATACCGTGAACTAAATCAGAGAGCTAACCAATTGGCTCGCTATCTTCAGAAGCAAGGAGTTGGCTCGGAGTCTCTAGTAGGCTTATGCGTTGAGCGTTCTCTCGAGATGATGATCGGAGTTTTGGGGATTTTGAAGGCTGGAGGAGCGTATATTCCACTTGATCCAATGTACCCAGAGAAACGGCTTCAGTATATGTTAGAGGATGCGAACATTCAATTAGTCGTTACACAAAAAAGTCTATCAGAATCGAAATGGTTACCAGAGAGTATCCAATCCGTTTGCCTAGACCGGGATCAAGTGGAGATTGAGAAAGAAAGTACAGAAAACCTCATGATAAAGGTAAGCCCGAATCATCTGGCTTATGTGATCTATACCTCAGGATCGACAGGAAATCCAAAGGGTGTGATGGTCGAACATCATAATGTCATTCGTTTGATGAAGTCAACGGAGCATTGGTATCAGTTTGACGAGAGAGATACATGGACCTTGTTTCATTCTTATGCGTTTGACTTTTCGGTGTGGGAAATCTGGGGTGCTCTGCTTTATGGAGGAAAACTGGTCGTAGTTCCGTACTGGATCAGCCGATCACCAAAGGATTTCTATCAATTGTTAATAGAAGAGCAGGTTACGGTTCTCAATCAGACACCATCCGCGTTCCGTCAGTTGATTCAAGTATGTGAACAAGAGGATGAGAAGCAAAGTCTCTACCTACGCTATGTCATCTTTGGTGGAGAAGCTCTGGAGCCTACTAGTTTACTACCATGGTTTGAGAGATATGGGGATCAGAAACCTCAGCTGGTTAACATGTACGGCATTACCGAAACGACGGTCCATGTTACGTACCATCCGATTACAAAAGAGGATACACAGTATTCTTCCAGAAGTAACATCGGAAAACGAATTCCTGATTTAGAAGTATATGTGCTAGATGCTTATGGACAACCTGTGCCGATGGGTGTAGTAGGCGAACTCTATATTGGAGGAGCAGGACTTGCGCGCGGATATCTAAACAGACCTGAATTGACGGCAGAACGTTTCCTTCCGCATCCATTTAGCCATGATCTCGAAGCACGATTATATCGGACAGGCGATTTAGCGAGATACTTGGCCGATGGGAATCTGGATTATCTGGGACGAATTGATCATCAGGTGAAGATTCGGGGCTTCCGAATTGAACTGGGAGAGATTGAATCTGCTTTAAACACACATGCAACTGTAAAAGAGGCTGTAGTGATCGTTCGAGAAGACCAACCAGGTGATAAACAATTGGTTGCGTATATCGTAGGTAGCGGGGATATAACCGTTTGGAGGGAATATCTAAAGGCTCAACTGCCAAGTCACATGATTCCTGCATATTTTGTCCAAATGGAGGTATTACCACTTACTGTAAATGGAAAGATAGATCGAAATCGGCTACCAAAACCAGATCTTTCGGGACAAGTCTATCATTATGTGAAGCCAACCAATGAAACAGAGGTACGACTTGCTTCTATCTGGCAAGAAGTATTGGGAATAGGACGAGTCGGGACCCGGGATCACTTCTTTGATCTAGGTGGGCATTCGCTAAAGGCGATGCGATTAGTCTCCAAGATCCAAAAAGAATTTGAAGTTGACTTTGGACTACAAGAAGTATTTCAAACATCTACATTAAAAGAGATGGCAAAGCGGATTCGAGAGGCATCCCAATCGATTTATGCCGAGATTCCAGTTACTCAGTCGAGAGAATACTATCCGGTTTCGTCTGTGCAAAAGAGAATGTATGCGATTCAGCAGACGGACTTAGATTCGGTTAGCTATAACATGCCGATCACCATGCGGATCAAGGGAGATCTGGACGTAGATCGGTTAGAAGAGGCTATTTGTCAGTTGATCAAGCGTCACGAATCATTCCGTACTTCTTTTGCGATGATCGAAGGGGAAGCGCAGCAAATCATTGCGCCAGAAGTTTCTTTCTCTATTGCTCGAATGAAGTCAACGGAGCAAGAGGCAAAGAGATTAGTGGAAGAATTTGTTCGGCCGTTTCATTTAAACGAGGCCCCGTTACTACGTGCTGCTATGATCCAGATCGATTCGGAAGAGTCCTTGCTGTTATTGGACATGCACCATGTTATTTCGGATGGTGTATCCACCGATCTCTTCTTTACAGAACTCATGCAACTATACCGAGGGGAAGAGGTACCTGCGCTTCGGATTCAGTACAAAGATTATGCAGTGTGGCAACAAGAGATACAGGAATCAGAATGGATGGGTGAACAGGAGAAGTATTGGCTAAAGACCATGACAGGAGAGATTCCGGTACTTCATCTACCAACCGATTATCCGAGACCGCTTACCCGTAGCTTGGAAGGTTCGCATGTCGTGTTTCAGTTAAATGCGGAAGCGACGTACAAACTGAAACAACTTTCTCGTGATCACGATACGACCCTATATATGACACTGCTCACTCTATACACAACGTTTCTTCATAAATATAGTGCTCAGGAAGATATCATCGTAGGTTCGCCGATTGCGGGACGACCTCATGCGGACTTAGAGAATATCATGGGGATGTTTGTAAACACACTGGCGCTGAGAAGTTATCCGAGTAGTGATAAGACATTCTCTCAGCTATTACAAGAAGTAAAAGAACATATGTTAGAAGGGTTGAAGCATCAGGACTATCCATTCGAAAAACTGGTGGAGAAGCTGAATATATCGAGGGATCTGAGCCGAAATCCTCTGTTTGATACGATGTTTGCGATGCAGAACACAGATATGACCGATTTGATTCTAGGTGATCTCACGCTTACGCCGTATGAGCAGGAGTATAAAGGATCGAAGTTTGATCTCACTCTGAGCGCAGCAGAAGAAGGAGACGGACTCTGTCTTAACCTTGAGTACGATACCCATCTATTTAAGCGTGAAACGATTGAGCGAATGGTGAGTCATTTTCTTCATCTCATAGATCAAGTGTGTCAAGATCCAGAGCGAGAGATTGCAGAGCTGGCTTTGGTGACCAAGCAAGAAGAAGAGATCCTCGAAAGATGGAATGATACGAGGGCTTCGTATCCAACGAATCAAACGATTGTAGAGCTGTTTGAAGCACAGGTAGAGAAAACGCCTGAGCAAATCGCGGTGGTGTACAAAGCAGAATCTCTTACGTATAAAGAATTAGATCGACGCTCCAATCAGCTTGCTCATACGCTTCGTGCGAAGGGAGTAGGTAGAGAAACGATTGTTGGCTTAATGGTAGAGAATTCTATAGAAATGATAGTAGGTGCTTTAGGAATCTTGAAAGCAGGTGGTGCTTACCTGCCAATTGATCGAGAGTACCCACAAGCGCGGATTGACCACATGATCGAAGATAGTGGGACGAATCTACTATTAATCCAGAGTCATCTAGTAGAGAACATAACTACGAAAAGAGAAATTGAATCTCTCACCCCTGAATACTGGTATCAAGGATCTAAGGAACCGGTAAGTTGGAAAGGAAGTCCAAGTGACCTAGCCTATGTCATCTATACTTCTGGATCGACAGGGAAGCCAAAAGGTGTGATGGTCGAACATCGTTCTCTCGTAAATCTATCCTGTTGGCATGTTCAGGAATTTGAAATCACAGAACAAGACAATAGTACGAAGCTTGCTAGTGTTGGGTTTGATGCTTCGGTATGGGAAACCTTCCCGTATCTTGTAGCAGGGGCAACCATTCATATTATTCCAGATGAAATGCGTTTGGACTTGTACGGATTAAATCAATATTTTGAGCAAAATCGGATTACGATCAGCTTCTTGCCTACGCAACTGGGCGAACAGTTTATGGAGCTAGATAACCAGTCTTTACGTATTCTCCATGCAGGAGGTGATAAGCTGACGAAATATATCCCGCGGGACTATACATTGGTAAATAACTATGGTCCGACGGAAAATACAGTAGTTGCTACGAGCTTTGTAGTTGACGAGGTAACCGGGAATATTCCGATTGGTAAGCCGATTGATAACGTCCGTGTTTATGTCCTTAATTCATGTCAACAACTTCAACCAATTGGAGTGATCGGAGAGCTTTGTATAGGTGGGGAAGGATTGGCTAGAGGGTATCTAAATAAGCCCGAGCTGACAGCGGAAAAGTTTGTCGATAGTCCGTTTGTACCGGGCGAGAAGCTGTACCGTACAGGGGATCTTGTGAGGATGCTGGATGATGGAAATATTGCATTTATGGGTCGGATAGATCATCAAGTGAAAATTCGTGGTTATCGAATTGAACTGGATGAAATTACTTCTGTGCTTTTATCTCATCCAGCTGTGAAAGAAGCGGTTGTGGCACATCGACTGGATGCTAAGAATCAAGCTTATCTCTGTGCGTATATTGTGAGCGAGCAGGAGTGGCAGACAGAAGATCTGAAGTCCCATTTATCACGAAACGTACCTATCTATATGATTCCGGCTGCATTTGTACGAATGGAAGAGATTCCATTAACCGTTAACGGTAAGGTAGATCTACAGTCACTACCAGAACCAGAACTATCCACCCCATCCCAAAACGTTCTGGAACCTACCAATGATATAGAGGCGAAGCTAGTCTCTGTTTGGCAGGATGTATTAGGTGTAGATCCGATCAGCATCAATCAAAGCTTTTATGAGCTAGGTGGCGATTCCATTAAAGCTGTACAGATCGCCGCACGATTGAATTCATATTCGTTAAAGCTTGAGGTAAAGCACTTACTTCAACATCCAACGATTCAAGAGTTAGCCAAATACGTAAAAGCGAAGAAAGTGGAGATTTCACAAGGACTAGTTGAAGGAGAAGTCAACCTTAGCCCAATCCAAGAATGGTTCTTTGAAAGAGACTTTGTGGACCGACATCATTGGAATCAAGCGATGATGATGCGTCATGAAGGTCGTTTAGATCCAGATATCGTGGAGCAGGTATTCCAAAAAATAGTGGATCATCATGATGCACTTCGGATGAGATATCGATTTGAAGATGGAGTGGTAACTCAGATCAATCACGGGTTAGGGAGCAGGCACTTCACCTTAGAATCGATTGATTTAAGGATGGGGTCAGAGGATAGCTTACATGATCGAGTGCAGCAAGAAGCGACACGTCTAAATGGAAGTCTCGACTTAGAAGAGGGTCCACTTGTTCGTTTAGGCATCATTCAGACAAAAGAAGCAGATCATGTCTTAATCGTTATTCACCACTTAGTTATAGATGGGGTCTCATGGCGCATCCTCCTTGAAGATTTTGTTCAAGGATACCAGCAAGCTTTATCAGGTCAGGAAGTGAAATTCCAACCTAAAACTCATTCTTACCAAGAGTGGACATCTGAGCTGAAGAAGTATGCGGATAGTCATAAAATCCAGAATCATATAGATTACTGGAAAGGAATCGAACATACGGCAATTCAGTTATTGCCAAAGGATGCTAGCGGTACGATGAATCGATGGGCAGAGAGTGATACAGTATCCATTCAACTGGATACTGTACAGACCGAAAATCTATTGAAAAAAGTGCATCAAGCCTACAAAACCGAAATCAATGACCTATTGCTTATTTCTCTGGGACAAGCGATTCAAGAGTGGTCTGGAGAAACCCAGATACTCATTCAACTAGAGGGTCATGGCCGAGAAGAGATATTGGAAGGAATCGATATCAATCGCACCGTTGGATGGTTTACTTCGGCTTATCCAGTCATTTTGGATATGAAGCATTCGAAAGATCTCTCTCTTCAATTGAAGACAACCAAAGAAATGCTACGAAATATACCTAACAAAGGAATTGATTATGGAATCATTCGCTATCTGAGCAAAGAGGATCTCGAATGGAACCTACTTCCGGAGATTAGCTTTAACTATTTGGGGCAGTTTGATCAGGATCGAACATCGGAAGCGTTTGGCTTTTCTAAGCTGCCAGTAGGGGAGATGTTTAGTTCCCGCTCAGATAAGTTATTTCCGATTGATATAACGGGCTTGATTGAGCATGGAAGGCTTCATCTCCAGTTTAGCTACAGCACTCAGCAGTATTCAAAAGAGACGATCTCATCGATTGCTCACTCTTATAAGAATCATTTGCTTGAAGTGATGAAGCATTGTATGGAAAAGGAAGAAGTAGAGGTAACGCCAAGTGATTTTACCTCTTCGACTCTATCGATGGACGAGTTGGATGATATCTTTGGAGAATTAAGTGCGGAGTTGGGATAAAGAATTTGCATCGAGATGGAAACTTCCGATGGAGGAATTCCTTCATCGGGGGTTTTATCAATCATCAATCAGAGGTGAGTGGGAAATGTTTCATAAAAACAATGTAGAGGATATGTACTACCTATCTCCTATGCAGACGGGTATGTTGTATCACTCCTTACAAGATACACATGCCTATTTGGTCCAAACGAATTTCACCCTAAGAGGACATGTAGATCCAACGATCTTCTCAGAAAGTTTCCAGAGGTTAATGGACCATCATGGTATATTACGGACTGTTTTTATCCATAAGAAAGTAGCTAGACCGATGCAGGTGGTTCTAAAACATCGCGAGGCCTCTATGGAATGGATCGATATTACGCATTTATCAGAAGAGGAAAAAGGGGTATACACACAGCAGGTACGGCAACGGGATAAAGAAAAAGGGTTTCATTTATCAAAAGATCCACTCATGAGGATGACAGTTATTCAAACACATTCTGATGTGTATCAACTGATCTGGAGCTATCATCATATTTTGGTAGATGGATGGTGCAAAGATATTTTGATGGGAGACTTTTTCAACATTTATGAATCGTTGTTACATCGCAAGCCAGTGGAGTTAGAACCTTCTCTTCCTTATAGTCAATATATTAAATGGATTGAGAGTCAAGATTCCGAGGCAGCGCTAGACTTCTGGAGAAAGCGCTTACAAGATTATGAGCAAAAGGCAGTAGTCCGTGAAACGAATCATCATTTGGTTGATGGAGAGCAAAAGGCGGAGACACTCGAACAACTCTTCACGATTCAAAGTGATATCAGTCAGCGTTTGTTGTCGATGGCGAAAAAGTATCAAGTGACCCTCAACCATGTCATTCAATCAATCTTAGGTGTTTTGCTACAACGATACAATAATGTGCAAGATGTTGTCTTTGGTTCGGTCGTTTCGGGAAGACCACCTGAAATTGATGGGGTAGAGAAGATACTGGGATTGTTTATTAATACGGTTCCGGTACGAATTCAGGCGAATCCAGAGCAGAAGTTTTCGGATTTGATTTCTAAAGTTCATAAAATGGATATTGAATCGAAACAGGTTGAGTATATTTCCTTAGCGGAGATACAGGCTCATTCACCATTGAAACAAAATTTATTTGAAGTGCTTTATATCTTTCAAAACATACCGATTCAAACATCAAGTGAAGATGATCAAAAAAAGGAAGAGCTTGGTTTTACTCTTCATTCGGAGGATCATCATGATCATGATCAAACCAATTATGATTTTACTTTTGTTGCTGCGAGCGATCAGGAAATTAAGGTTCTGATTACATATAACGCTAGTTTGTATGATCGAGAAATCATCGAGCGTTTTATGCAACATTTTACGAGTGTTGTGGAACAAGTAACGATCAATCCAGAAATGTTGACTGCGGATATTGAAATGATTACGGAAGAAGAAAAGACATGGTTGCTTACGGAGGGAACCGGTACCCAAATACCATCTTCGAAGGATCAAACGATTATCGATTTATTCGAAGAGCAGGTAAGAAAATGCCCGGATCAGGTTGCGGTTGTGTTTGAAGAAGAAGAGTTGACCTATCAAGAGCTAGATCATCGTGCTACTCAGTTAGCTCATGTACTTCGGGCTCATGGCGTAGGCCGAGAATCAATTGTCGGGCTTATGGTAGAGAAGTCTTTAGAAATGATAGTGGGAGTCTTTGGGGTTTTAAAGGCAGGAGGAGCGTATCTTCCGATTGATCCTAGTTATCCTGAAGATCGAATCGACTATATGTTAGTAGATTGTGATGTAAAGCTACTGTTGGTTCAGCAAGGAATCAAAGCTCCAGAAACATATCGTGGTGAAGTTTTATTGATTGATGAAGCATCCATTTACGATGGAGAACCGATGACGCTGGAACCCATCAATCAAGCTCTTGATTTGGCTTATATCATCTATACTTCCGGCTCAACGGGTAAACCGAAAGGAATCATGATTGAACATCAGTCGGTTATAAATCTATCATTAAATGCTGGAACATATGGAATTAAGGCAGGAGAGCGAGTCTTACAGCTAGCTTCTATCAGCTTTGACTCCTCAGTGGGGGATATATTTTACACCTTGTTGACAGGGGCAAGCCTCTATATACCAAGTAGAGAGACTATGTTATCAGGTTTGGATCTCATCGACTGGTTGAAGCGAAAAGAGATAACCATTATTCACTTTGTCCCGGTGTCCTTTTTAAAGCAACTACCACATGGAGAATTACCTCTCCTTCACACGATTAGTACGGGTGGCGAAGTCCTTACAAGTGATGTAGTGGACGTATGGGGAGTGAATCGAACGTTCTTAAATGCCTACGGTCCGTCGGAAACGACTGTAGATGCCTCGATCGGTCGATGCAATCCTAGAGAAATGAAGCCGTCGATTGGAAAGCCCATTGTGAACAAACAGATCTATATTTTAAATGAAGATCGGAAGCTTCAACCAATGGGAGTGTCGGGTGAGATTTATATTGGTGGCGAAGGAATTGCTCGCGGATATTGGAAGAGGCCGGACCTGACAGCAGAGAGATTTGTGGACAATCCATTTATTCCGGGAACAAAGATGTATCGAACGGGCGATCGTGCTAGGTGGTTGTCCGATGGCACGATTGAGTTTATGGAACGAATGGACGATCAAGTGAAAATTCGAGGATATCGAATTGAGTTAGGTGAGATCACGAACTGTCTATTGACTCATCCTGCTGTGAAAGATGCAGTGGTCATCGCAAGAAATGATGAAGGGGAAGTGTATCTTTGTGCCTATTTGGTGCCACAGGAAGAGAGTGTCAGTTCTGGTATGCGCGAGTATCTAGGGAAAATGATTCCGGATTACATGGTTCCTGCTTTCTATGTAGAGGTGGATCAACTTCCAACGACACCAAATGGAAAGATCAACTATCGTGCCCTTCCTGCACCCGATCTATCTACCTATCTAAATGAGAGTTATGTAGCGCCGACCAATGAAACGGAGAGAAAACTGGTTTCCATCTGGCAAGAAGTACTAGGGCTGGAACGAGTCGGGACCCAGGATCACTTCTTTGCTCGAGGTGGGCATTCGCTTAAGGCGATGATGCTGGTTTCGAAGATACAAAAAACATTCGAAGTAGACTTTGGCTTACAGCAAGTATTTCAATCGTCTACTTTAAAAGAGATGGCAAAGTGGATTCAAGGAGCATCGCAATCCGTATATGCCGCGATTCCAGTCGCTCAGTCAAGAGAATATTATCCGGTTTCGTCTGCACAGAAGCGGATGTATGTGATGCAACAAATGGATCTAAATTCGTCGAGCTATAATATCCCAACTTTCATGAGAGTGAAAGGAAAATTAGATGTAAAGCGATTAGAAGAGGCATTTTGTCGATTGATTGAGCGTCATGAATCTTTCCGTACTTCCTTTGTCATGATAGAAGGAAAACTTCATCAGAAGATCGAAACAGAAGTATCTTTCTCGATTACCCAGCTCGAGTCAACGGAACAAGAAGCAACGGAATGGGTGGGGAAATTTATTCGCCCGTTTAACTTGAGTCAGGCTCCGTTAGTACGTGTTGCTGTGATCCACTTGGCTCCAGAAGAGTCCTTGTTATTACTGGATATGCACCATATTATTTCGGATGGTGTATCCACCGATCTACTCTTTACGGAATTGATGCAACTATACCGAGGGAATGAGGTTCCTGAGCTTCGACTTCAGTACAAGGATTATGCAGTGTGGCAACAAGAGATGCAGGAGTCAGAGTGGATGAAAGAGCAAGAGAAGTATTGGCTTGAGACGATGGCTGGGGAGACACCAGTCCTTCATTTACCAACGGACTATCCGCGACCGCTTACTCGTAGCTTTGAGGGGTCGTATGTGGAATTCCAATTAGATGAAGAAACGACACAAAAGCTGAAACAGATTTCTCTCAACCAAGATACGACTCTGTATATGACATTGTTAACCCTATACACGACACTTCTTCATAAATACAGCGCTCAAGAAGATATTATCGTGGGTTCACCGATTGCGGGTCGCCCTCATGCGGATTTAGAAAACATCATGGGGATGTTTGTAAGTACACTCGCGATGAGGAATTATCCAAGTGGTGAGAAGACGTTCCATCAGCTATTACAGGAAGTGAAGGGAAATACGCTCGAAGCGTTTCAGCATCAAGACTATCCATTAGAAGAACTGGTGGAGAAGCTAAGTATTTCAAGAGATCTGAGTCGCAATCCTCTATTTGATACGATGTTTGCGATGCAAAACATGGAGATGGCTGACCTTACACTGGATGGTCTGGTACTTTCACCTTATGAACAGGAAAGTAAAATAGCGAAGTTTGATTTAACTCTAAGTGCAGCCGAAGAAGGCGAACGACTCTTGTTTGCTTTTGAGTATGATACTCATCTTTTTAAGGAGGAAACGATCGAGCGCATGGTCGACCATTTTCTTCAGCTGATTGATCAAGTTTGTCAATATCCAGATCGAAAAATCGGGAGATTGAACCTGTTGACGAAATGGGAAGAAAGACTAGCCACTTTTCATGACACAACGGTTTCTTATCACAAGGATCAAACGATTGTAAAGCTATTTGAGGCAAAGGTAGAGAAAACACCGGAGCAAATAGCGGTGGTGTACAAAGCGGAATCCCTTACGTATAAAGAATTAGATCGACGATCCAATCAGCTTGCTCATACGCTTCGTGCCAAGGGAGTGGATAGAGAGACGATTGTTGGGCTAATGGTAGAGAATTCTGTGGAAATGATCGTAGGTGCGTTAGGAATCTTGAAAGCAGGTGGAGCCTACCTACCGATTGATCAGGGGTATCCACAAGCACGAATCAACTACATGCTTGAAGATAGTGGAACTCAAATCCTCCTTACCCAACGCCATCTAGTAGAAAACATATCGATAGAAAGAGAGATTGAATGTCTCACTCCTGAACAGTGGGTTCAAGAATCCGATGAAAAGGTAAAGGTGGAAGGAAGTCCTACTGATCTAGCCTATGTCATCTATACTTCTGGTTCTACTGGGACTCCGAAAGGTGTGATGGTCGAACATCGTTCTCTCGTAAATCTATCCTGTTGGCATGTGAGAGAGTTTGGAATTACTAAAGCAGATCGTAGTGCGAAGTTTGCAAGTTTTGGTTTTGATGCTTCTGTGTGGGAGATTTTCCCGTATTTGATCTCGGGAGCAGCGATCCACATTCTTCCGGAAGAAATACGCTTAGATTTACACGAGCTAAATCAATACTTTGAGCAAAATCAGATTACCATCAGCTTCTTACCAACGCAGTTTTGTGAGCAGTTTATGGAGTTAAACAACCAATCTCTACGGATTTTGCTTACTGGTGGAGATAAATTGACTCGATATACTCCTCAACGCTACAAAGTCATAAACAACTACGGTCCGACTGAAAACACAGTTGTGACAACGAGCTTTGTAGTAAGTGAACAAATGGGGAATATCCCGATTGGAAAACCGATCGACAATGTACGTACCTATGTGCTCAATTCACATCAACAGCTACAGCCAATGGGCATAGTAGGAGAGCTTTGTGTAGGGGGAGATAGCTTAGCAAGAGGCTATCTGCATAATCCCGAACTGACAGCAGAAAAATTTATCGATAATCCGTTTGTACCGGGAGAGAAGCTATACCGGACAGGGGATCTCGTGAAGATGTTGAACGATGGCAATATTGTCTTTATGGGCCGAATCGATCATCAAGTGAAAATTCGTGGTTATCGAATTGAGTTGGGTGAGATTACGTCTGAGCTTCTATCCCATCCATCTGTTAAGGAAGCGGTTGTGACAACTCGATTGGATTCTCATCATCAAGCTTATCTTTGTGCATATATCGTGAGTGAACAAGAGTGGAATGCCGAAGAACTAAAATCCCATCTATCACAAAACTTACCAAGCTATATGATTCCAGTTGCTTTTGTAAGCATGGAGGAAATTCCATTAACGATCAATGGCAAGGTGGATCAAGCGTCACTACCAGAGCCAGATCTGTCTACGTTTGGAAGTGAGAGTTATGTAGCGCCTACCACTGAAACGGAGATTAGACTTGTGTCGATCTGGCGGGAAGTACTCGGAATGGAACGAATCGGGATTGAAGATCATTTCTTTGATCTAGGTGGGCACTCGCTTAAGGGCATGACACTCGTATCGAAAGTGCAAAAAGAATTTGAAGTAGACTTTGGACTTCAAGAAGTGTTTCAAGCACCTATCTTGAAAGAGATGGCCCAACGGATTCAAGAAGCGTCCCAATCGATCTATGCTGCGATTCCAGTCGCTCCATCAAGAGAGTACTATCCGGTCTCTTCCGCTCAAAAACGAATGTATGTAATTCAACAAATGGATGTAGACTCGGTTAGCTATAACATGCCAATCCCTATGCGTATCAAAGGGAATCTGGATATAGATCGATTGGAAGAATCCATCTGTCAACTGATCCAGCGTCATGAATCTTTCCGTACCTCGTTTGCCATGATCGAAGGGGAGCCGAGGCAGAGAATTGCACCGGAAGTTCCTTTCTCCATCAATCGAGTGGAGTCATCTGAGCATGAAGCAATGAAAATGGTAGCAGAGTTCGTCCGTCCGTTCAACTTAAATCAAGCTCCGTTATTGCGGGCTACTGTGATGAAGTTGGCTCCTGAGGAGTCCTTGTTGTTACTAGACATGCATCATATTATTTCGGATGGTGTATCCACAGATCTGTTCTTTAAGGAACTCATGCAACTATACCGAGGAGATGAGGTTCCTGAGCTTCGCATTCAGTACAAGGACTACGCAGTGTGGCAACAAGAGATGCAGGAATCAGAATGGATGAGAGAACAAGAGAAGCATTGGCTTAAGGTAATGGCTGGAGAGATTCCGGTACTTCATCTGCCAACGGATTATCCAAGACCTTTGATCCGTAGCTTTGAAGGTGCCAATGTAGCGTTCCAGTTAGGTGAGGAAGCGACACATAAACTGAAACAACTTGCTCGTGATCAAGAGACGACCTTGTATATGACACTGCTGACTATGTATACGACATTCCTTCATAAATATAGTGGCCAAGAAGATATCATCGTGGGTTCCCCGATTGCGGGCCGACCTCATGCAGACTTAGCAAACATCATGGGGATGTTTGTAAACACACTTGCGATACGAAACGATCTAAGTGGTGAGAAGACATTCTATCAGTTATTGCAAGAAGTGAAGTCGCATACGCTAGAGGCGTTTAAGCATCAGGATTATCCATTAGAAGAACTGGTGGAGAAGCTGAATATACCGAGGGATCTGAGTCGCAATCCTCTTTTTGATACGATGTTTGCGATGCAAAACATGGATCTGGCAGAGCTTACCCTAGAGGGTCTCGTGCTTTCACCTTATGAACAGGAAGATAAGGTAGCGAAGTTCGATCTCACTCTAAGCGCGGTTGAAGAAGGAGACGAGCTCTGGTTTAACTTTGAATATGATACCCGTTTATTTAAACAGGAAACGATTGAGCGAATGGTCGATCATTTGATTCATCTCATGGATCAAGTTTGCCAACATCCAGAGCGTGAGATTGCGAGATTGACTTTGCTTACGAAACAGGAAGAAGAGACGCTCAAAAGCTTGAACGACACAGGGGTTGCGTATCCCAAAGATCAAACGATTGTAGAGCTGTTTACAAAACAGGCTGAGAAAACGCCTGAGCAAATCGCAGTGGTATACCAAGAAGAATCTCTTACGTATAAAGAGTTAGATCAACGATCTAATCAACTCGCTCATACTCTTCGTGCGAAGGGAGTAAGGCGAGAAACGATCGTTGGATTAATGGTAGATCGTTCGGTAGAGATGATCGTTGGCGTTTTAGGAATTCTGAAAGCAGGTGGAGCCTACTTACCGATTGATCGAGAGTATCCGCAAGCACGGATTGATTATCTGCTTGAAGATAGTGGAGTTCAGATCCTACTTACACAAAGTCATCTAACAGCAAATAGGACCACAGGAAGAAAAGTGGAAGCTCTCGCTCCTGAACAATGGGCTCAAGGGTCTAACGAACCGTTGAATTTAGATGGAAGTCCTAACGATTTGGCTTATGTGATCTATACTTCTGGTTCTACGGGCAATCCAAAGGGTGTGATGGTGGATCATCAAGCCATTATTCGCTTAGTAAAAAATACAAACTATCTGGATTTCAGTCAGAAGCATCGGATCCTGCAGACAGGTTCCATTGTATTTGATGCCTCTACTTTCGAAATCTGGGGGTCGTTGTTAAATGGAGGAGAACTATATTTAATCGATAAGGATCAGCTCCTTACGCCTCAGGAGTTACAATCGGCGATTGAAAGATATCAGATTACGACGATGTGGCTAACTGCACCATTCTTCTGTCAGCTCGTGGAGCAAAATGAAGAGATTTTTGCTGGATTACGACACTTGCTGGTAGGCGGAGACGCTTTATCTCCAAGCCATATCAACAAAGTGAGAGGGAAATATGCTGGGCTCAAAATCTACAATGGATACGGTCCGACGGAAAATACGACCTTTTCGACTGTATACGAAATCAAGGAAGAGCATAGCGAAAACATCCCAATTGGAAGACCGATTACGAATTCGACTGCTTATGTGGTGGACTCTCAGTTGCAACTTCAACCGATCGGAGTCATGGGAGAGTTGTGTGTAGGTGGGGATGGATTGGCAAGAGGTTATTTAAATAATCCAGAGCTGACAGCAGAGAAGTTTATCGACAATCCATTTGTATCAGGAGAGAAGCTGTACCGGACAGGCGACCTCGTGAAGATGTTGGATGATGGAAATATCGTTTTCATAGGTCGAATCGATCATCAAGTGAAAATTCGAGGCTACCGAGTTGAACCTGGTGAGATTGCACGCCAATTGGTCACACACCAAGCGATCCAAGAAGCATATGTGACGGTTTATCAAGAGGAGTCAGGTCAAGCGTCCCTTTGTGCATATGTGTCAGTAGACGAAGAAATGGAGATAGCGGAACTACGCAGATATGTAAAAGGATTGCTACCAGATTACATGGTTCCTTCCTACTTCGTTCAGATGGAAACATTACCTCTTACGGTAAACGGAAAAGTGGACCGGAATATGCTACCAAAACCGGATCGATCGATACCATCTCATAGCTATGTAGCCCCTACTAATGAAATCGAAGAGAAGCTCGTCTCGATCTGGCAGGAAGTACTTGGCATCGAGCCCATTAGCATCGATCAAAGTTTTTATGAGCTAGGTGGAGATTCGATTAAAGCGGTACAGGTGGCAGCACGATTAAATCAGCATTCGTTAAAGCTGGAAATGAAATATTTACTTCAACATCCAACGATTCAAGAGCTATCCAACTACGTAAAAGCGAAGAAAGTGGAGATCTCACAAGAGCTAGTCCAAGGAGAAGTTGGACTGGGTCCAATCCAAGAGTGGTTCTTTGAACGAGACTTTGCGGATAGACATCATTGGAACCAGACGATGATGATACGTTATGAAGGCCGCCTAGATCCAGCAATCATTCAACAAGTGTTCCAAAAAATCGTGGAGCATCATGATGCACTTCGAATGCGATATCGATTCGAGGACGGAGCCGTAACGCAGATCAATCAAGGACTAGAGGGTGAACACTTCACCCTAGAAGTGGTCGATTTGAGGATGGAGTCAGAAGCGAATGTACATGATCAAGTAGAGCAAGAAGCGACGCGTTTAAACGGAAGTCTTGATTTAGAAAAGGGTCCGCTCGTTCGCCTCGGTCTCATTCAAACAAAAGAAGCTGATCACTTCTTAATGATCATTCATCACTTGGTTGTAGATGGGATCTCTTGGCGGATTCTCTTTGAAGATTTTGTCCAAGGATATAAGCAAGTAGAGTCAGGTCAAGAAGTAGCCTTCCAGCCGAAAACTCACTCCTATCAGGAGTGGGCATCTGAGCTGAAGAAGTATGCGGACAGTCATCAAATCCAGAAACAAATGGATTACTGGAAGGGCATCGAACATACACCGACTCAGCCACTGCCTAAGGATCACAGCAGTACGATGACTCGATGGGCAGATAGTGATGCCGTGTCGATTCAGCTTAGTGAAGAAGAGACCGAAAATCTATTGAAAAAAGTGCACAGGGCATACAAAACAGAAATCAATGACCTATTGCTTATCGCGTTAGGACAAGCGTTCCAAGAGTGGTCCGGAGAAAACAAGGTACTCATTCAATTAGAGGGGCATGGCCGAGAAGAGATCTTGGATGGGATGGATATCAATCGTACAATCGGATGGTTTACTTCTGCTTATCCAGTCATTTTGGATATGAATCATTCGGAAGATTTTCCTCTACAATTGAAGACTATCAAAGAGATGCTACGAAACATTCCGAACAAGGGAGTTGACTATGGAATCATTCGTTATATGAGCAAAGAGGAGTTCGAATGGAACCTGCTTCCAGAGATCAGCTTTAACTATCTAGGTCAGTTTGATCAGGATCGAACATCTGAAACATTTGGCTTTTCGACCCTACCAACAGGGCAAATGTTTAGCTCCCATTCCGAAAAGCCATTCTCGATTGATGTGACAGGCAGTATTGAAAATGGAAGTCTTAGCATTCAATTCATCTACAGCACCAAACAATACAAGAACGAGACGATTACTTCGATTGCTAACTCCTATAAGACATACTTGCTCGAAGTGATGAATCATTGTATGGAAAAGAAAGAAATCGAGGTAACGCCAAGTGATTTTACATCCTCGGAATTGTCATTGGATGAATTAGATGACGTGTTTGCCGTACTAGGGAAAGGCCGTTAATTCGTAACGAATGCTTCCGGTGAAGGAATTTCTTCATCGGAAGTTTCTATCCATCATGAACAGAGGTGAACAAGACATATGTTCGATAAAAACAATATAGAAGATATGTACTACCTATCTCCCATGCAGACGGGGCTACTGTACCATTTTTTATTGGATGAACGTTCTTATTTTGTGCAGATGAACCTAGCTATACATGGAAATATCAAGGCTGCTATCTTTTCAAAAAGTTTTCAAATGCTAGTGGATCGACATCATATACTGAGAACTGTTTTTATTCATGAAAAATTAGCTAGACCCCTGCAAGTGGTTTGGAAGCAACAGAAGGCTCGTGTGGAATGGATGGATATGACTCATCTATCGGAAGAAGAGAAGGAAGTACATGTTCAGCAAATAAGGAGAGAGGATAAGGAAAAGGTCTTCCAATTATCAGAAGAGCTTCCTATGAGAATGACAGTTATCCAAACGGATTCCGATTCCTATCAACTGATTTGGAGCTTTCATCATATTTTAATGGATGGATGGTGCCTAGATATTTTGATAGGGGACTTCTGTGCGATTTATGAATCATTGCTATATAACAAGCCTGTGAAGTTAGAGCGTCCATTCCCATATAGTCAGTATATCAAGTGGATTGAGAATCAAGATATGGAGGCAGCTTTTGATTACTGGAGAACCCGTTTAGAAGGGTATGAGCAAAAGGCGGTAGTCTACAAAAAACAGGATAGCCAACTGGGTGCAGTCGAGGAAAAGGCTGAGATGATGGAACAAGATTTTACGATTGATCGAGACCTGAGTGATCGATTATCGTCCGTAGCAAAAAAGGCTGGAGTTACCCTCAATCATGTCATTCAATCGATTCTAGGTATCGTGCTACAACGATATAATCAGGTAGAGGATGTTGTATTTGGCTCAGTCATTTCCGGAAGACCCCCGGAGATTGAAGGTGTAGAACAGATTCTGGGATTGTTTATTAACACAGTACCTGTACGGATTCAGACAGATCAAGGGCAAACGTTTACAGATTTGATTTGCAATGTTCATAAAATGGATGTTGACTCTAAACCATATGAACATGCATCCTTATCAGAGGTGCAGAATTTTACACCTTTGAAGCAGGATTTGTTTGAAGTGATCTATAATTTTAGAAACTTCCAAAATACATCTTTAGAAACTGCGGATGTGGAACAAGAAGATGATCAGGGGATTGGCTTTACGCTTCATCCTGAAAAGCATCATGATCAATACCATTATGACTTTTCGTTTGCTGTTTCAAGTGGTCAGGAAATCAATATTACAATTACATATCATGATGGTTTGTATGATAAAGAAATCATTGAGCGCTTCATGCAACATTTTACGGGGATCGTGGAACAAGTAGCCAACAATCCAGGAGTCTTGATTGCAGATATTGAAATGATTCCACCCTACTTAGTCAAAATGAAAGCGCTACCAATTCCAGAGCCATTAGTACAAGCCCGCAGTTATGTGAGACCTACCAATGAAATGGAGACAAGACTGGTTGCCATCTGGCAAGAAGTATTGGGAGTGGACCGAGTCGGAATCGAGGATAACTTCTTTGATTTAGGTGGACAATCTTTAAAAGCAATGAAGTTAGTGGCGAAGATTCAAAAAGAATTTGATATGGACTTCCCACTATCTACTTTGTTCCAAGCCCAAACAATTCAAGCTGTAGCATGGTGGATGAGTGAAGGGAATTCTGCTTTAGATGAACAGTCACGAAAGAAAGAGCTAGTGATAGTATAAATGTCTTGTTTCGGGTTTTAGGCACGTTGTCAGTCAATCAATCTTTTTTCAAGGAGAAATAGTATGAAATGGTATGCGCTTTTTGTGGAAACAGGCTATGAAGAATATATCCAAAATTTCCTATATCGAAATTTTGATCCCAACAAATTAACTTCTATGGTTCCCGTGAGAAAGCTTCCAGAGAGAAAGAATGGGCGAATTAGTCATGTATACAGAAAAATGTTTCCTGGCTATGTGTTAATTCGAACTGAGATGACTACAGAACTTTTTCACCAATTAAAGAAAGTTCCTAAAATTCATCGATTGTTGACTTCGTATTACTCCGATACTTCCGAGCAAGATTCCTATTTCTCCTCCATTCCAGAGGAAGAAATAAACTTGATTCTTCAACTGACAGAAGATCGAAACTGTATTGATTTCTCTTCTATCTGTGTAGATGGAGTCAGTATAACTGTAAAAACAGGACCCTTAGTAGGAAAAGAGAGCATCATCAAAAAGGTAGATAAGCGAAAACGGCGTGCTAAAATCCTGATTGACTTTATGAATACGACGCTTACGATGGATGTTGGCATAAATGTAATCTCTTCCTTATTATAAATATCCGTTTGACAGTCTCAAAAAACTGAGTCATAATAGTTGAGGAATAGCAGAACCTTTAAATCCAGTCCAGAGAGGCTGGCAAGGGCACGGATATATCATTAGGTGGAATATGTCCACTTGTGCTTCTTGTCTAGCTAAGACAAGAAGCATTTTTTTATGCCCTGAAACACCCGCACCTGCATTTCGTACCATTTTATAGGAAGGGGTTTCGATTTATGGATCAAGCAAGTCGCCAATTGATGATTGCTCTAGACCTACCGTCTGGAGAAGATGCAGAAAAGTTCCTCGCCCATTGGCAAGGAGAAGAAAAACCTTGGATCAAAGTAGGTTACCAATTGTTCTACGCAACAGGCCCGCGCTGGATCTATGAGCGAAAACAAGAAGGATACTCGATCTTTCTTGATTTGAAGCTACATGATATCCCGAACACAGTAGCCAAAGCAGTAGAATCGATTAGTAAACTAGATGTAGACTTCTTAACCCTTCATGCAATGGGTGGCTCTGAGATGATGAAGCGTGCTCGGGAATCCGCTGAGCAATTTGCTTCCTCTTCCGAATATCGGACTCGCCTCCTAGCGGTTACACAACTGACGAGTACCCATGAGGAAATGTTACACGACGAGCTTGGGATCAACGGTTCAATGGAGCAAGCGGTTTTACGCTCAGCGAAGCTTGCTCATCAAGCAGGAGCCGATGGAGTGATCTGTTCAGGTCAAGAAGCGCGAGCGATTAAAGATTTGACAGCGCCTTCTTTCTTAGCCGTAACACCAGGGATTCGACCGATAGGAGCTTCCGCAAACGATCAAAAACGGGTTGTCACTCCGACTGCGGCGATTCAGGCAGGAGCCGATCATCTAGTAGTTGGACGTGCGATAACGCATGCACTCGATCCAGTAGAAGCATACTATCAAATCCTACAAGAAATCATAGATGCCAGGGGGAATATGAGATGAAACCATGGAATTTGTCTGAAGCACTCACACGTACGGGAGTCGTAAAAGAGGGACATTTTCTCCTTTCTTCAGGGCGACATAGTGGGCAATATATGCAATGTGCTCAGTTACTCCAACACCCAGCAGACGCTGAGCAAGCAGGACAAGCTATTGCGAATCTGTTCCGCGATCTAGAAATTGATGTGGTAGTAGGTCCTGCACTTGGCGGAGTTGTGATCGCTCATGAAGTAGCCCGAGCCTTAGGCGTTCGCTGTCTATTTGCCGAACGAAAAGAAGGCGTTATGGAACTTCGTCGTGGATTTGAAGTAGCAAAAGGGGAACGCGTTCTAGCAGTAGAGGATGTGGTGACCACAGGTGGCTCTGTGCAAGAAGTGGTTACGCTTCTAGAAGGGATGGGGGCCGATGTAGTCGGAATTGGTTCCATCATCGATCGAAGCCAAGGGAAAACACCTTTCACCGTACCTTATCGTGCTCTCATGCCAATCGAAATCAAATCGTGGGAAGCAGAGAATTGCCCTCTCTGTGCAGAAGGAACCCCCGCTGTTAAGCCTGGTAGTCGAACACCTGTATCAAAGAAATAATACCTGCAAACATAAAAAGCCGATCTCCCAAACAATATGATTGTAGGAGATCGGCTTTTTTATTTTTCCCAATTCAGATATCCTACAATCCCAAAGCAGAGGAGACAAAAAACAAGTTGAAACCAGTCTTGCCACATTCCTTGAAAACCTGAATAGGTCTTCATTGCGATCGGGATAATGACAAAGCTGAGGCGGGTGTAGCCTTTTTCATATTGTTTCCGAAGGAGATATTTAATGGTAGAGATAAAACAGTACAGCTTGCCTGCAAAGATGAGCGTATCGATATGATAAGGGTCAAAAAGTGCACATAATACAAAAACAAGGAACCCCCAAATTCGTTGAAGCCAATCGATAACGACTGGATGAAGGATGACTTCGACAGGGGAATCAGTAGAGCGAGAGAGATAGCTATAAAGTTGTCTACCATATACAAAAAGGAGAATCGTCCAGCCGATCAGACCACCTAAAAAGCTAGCTATTCCAAAGTGTTCCGTTCGACCGATGTCATGCAAGCTTCCTAAGCTAAATAGGAGAAAAGCAAATCGAATGAGCGATTCTGATCGTTGTTGCTGGATCTCATATTTGACGGTACTAAAGAGTAGATACAGGGTTGCCAGCAGAAACATGAATGCTGGAGATGGAAGGAAGATTGTAATAATAAGATAAATACATAATCCAATGCTTCGCTGCACCCATGTGAAAGGGCCGGTTTTATCTGTACGCATTGGCCGCTACACCCCTGTCTCTACAGATTAAAGGTATCAAAATCTTTTTCATTAGGATCGCTTTCCCCTGCCAATCAATAAAATCAAACCGTCGATTAACCATCCAAATACATACCATATCAACAGATCATACACATAGATACCAAATGTAGAGAAACCGACTCCTCTTTGCGCTAGTTCATACCAACGCAGGGGACTTGTTAGATCCAATAAGACGTGTTTTTGATCAAAACCAAGAAGATGAAAAAGGATCACGCAAAAATAGAGAAATAGAAACCAGAAATGAAATTCCACCTTCATGGAGGGACAACTCACTTTCGCACAAGGGTTGTTAATATTATTATAACAGATTATTATGTTTATTCTAATAAAAAAACAACTGAGCCATGTTGCCAGCCCAGTGTTTTTTTAATGTGTTTGTCCGCCTTCTAGGAGCAGATCTTGTTCATAATCCACCGAAACTTGGATTGCCGTCTCAATCCCACGTATCATATCGTCTAAGGACAAAGATGCCATATGCGGACGCGTTTGGATTTGTTCGGGTAGAAAGGGGATATGGATAAACCCACCACGAATGCTACTCTGCCTAATTTCATGCATGAGCCCGTAGAACACGTGGTTGCAGACATAGGTTCCAGCTGTTTGAGAGACGGAGGCAGGTAACCCAGCATCGCGTAAATGCTTTACAATCGCCTTAATCGGTAGGCTGGACCAATACGCTACAGGCCCTTCCTGGATAATTGGTTTATCGATTGGCTGGTTCCCTTTATTATCCGGGATTCGCGCATCATCTACATTAATTGCGACTCGTTCGATGGATAAATCAGGGCGACCCCCAGCCTGTCCCACACAAACCACGAGATCTGGCTTTACTTCTTGAATCGCCAACCGTAATTGGTCGATCGCTTCTCCGAAAACACAAGGAAGTTCACGAGAATTAATCTTATATGTTTCCGTTTCCTTCCCATCAAGTGCTTTTGCAATCTCAAGTGAGGGATTGATTTTTTCCCCTCCAAATGGTTCAAATCCCGTTAGCAATATGGCTTTCATCCTCAGGCTCCTCATCTGTAAAGGATTAATTTGCTTTTGGTTTCGTTCGTTTTACCATCTCGCGAATGGTATTTTCATCTGGAGTTACATATAGAGTTTGTTGATTTTCATAAATAACGAATCCCGGACGAGCACCTGCTGGCTTTTTCACATGCTTGATTGTGACATAATCCACCGGAACTTGACTCGATTCACGGGCTTTGCTGTAGTACGCCGCTAGAGTAGCTGCCTCTAAAAGTGTTTCCTCGCTGATTTCTTTACTACGAATGACGACATGTGAGCCAGGGATATCTTTGGTATGAAGCCACGTATCCGAGTTGTGGGCAAGCTGATGAGTGAGATAATCATTTTGCTTATTATTTTTGCCGACTAAAATGAGCGTTCCATCTTTCGCGTACATGCTGATTGGATTCGGCTTCTCTTTCTTCTTTCGGTTCGGGCGACGTTGTGTACGTACCCAGCCTTCTTCTTCCAGTTCTTCTCGAATTTGCTCTACTTCTTTTAAAGAGCTATTTTCTAGCAACACAAGCACCGATTCCAGATACTGATTCTCGTCCCCCGCGATGGCGATCTGCTCTAGATTGTACTTCTTGGACGCTTTCCGTTTGTTGTAACGTTTATAATAACGTTGTGCGTTTTCAGAAGGAGAGAGTAGAGGGTCTAACTGAATCTCGATCTGTTTTTCTTCCGGATCATAGTAGTTAGCAAGACGGACAAACGAGTCTCCGCGTTGGATTTCATGCATGTATGTTGTTAGTAGCTCTCCTTTGATACGCTCTTCTTCCACTAAATCCGATTCCGCAACTTCCTTGCGTAATATCTCGATTTTTTTCTCGTTTTTCTCCCGTTCATTCGTTAACCGCTTAATGAGATCTAACGTCTGCCCACGAACCCGATCTCGATCTGCTTTTCCATAATAGAAGGATTCTAGGCACTCACTCATTGACTCAAAATGAAGATGCTCTCCAGCGAGATGAGTGAGTCTCGTTGCATAGAAATAATGCTTTCCTTCTGCTTCTACACGAGTTGCTTGATACTGATGGTTACGGAATTCCTCTATCAGCTGATGAAACGCATTCCATAGATTTTTTCGCTCTCCGATTCCTGCCCGAAATACAATCTCTTTGGCGATTAAGGGACCCAGTCCGAGGAAACGATTTACTAACTGCTTATCGAGCCGTCCCGCCAAATAGTCAAAGCCAGAGAGAAAGGTTGTTTCATCCACGGCAAATGGGTCTAACTTCTCTTGAGCAGGTGGATACTCATAATCTCTACCGGGTAAGACTGGACGTACTTTACTTACCGAATAAGGAACCCGGCGAAGCGCATCCATGATTCGATTTGTCTCGAGGTCGAGTAGGATGACATTACTTGTGCGACCTAAGATTTCAATCGAAAGCCTTCGTAGTACTTCATCCCCTAATTCGTTTACACCTCGAATATCAATCTGCACAATCCGTTCCATGCCTACTTGTCGGACCGCTTGAATGAACGAACCCTCAATATGTTTACGAAGAAGCATACAAAACATAGGTGGTTCTTTTGGATGATCCGCAGGGGATTCAGTAAATTGAAAACGAGGATAAGCAGGATGGGCAGATATATATAGTTTATGATTTTGCCCTTGCGAACGAATATATAGCACAATTTCTGTATCACTTGGTTGATAGACTTTACTGATCCGTCCCCCAACCAACTTGGTTGTAAGTTCATGCGTAACCGCGCGAGTTACGATTCCATCAAATGACATAAGTATGTTCAGTCCTTTTATCAATTACATTCATGGGTATTCCTTTATTGTACCTGAATTCAACTACCTGTTGCAGAAAGAAAAAAGTCAATTGACAAGTTATTGTTTGCTCTACCCAGTCAAATTAAAATAGCGATATAGGAGTTGAACAACCATGATGAACCAGATTGCTAAAAACATCTATCGCTATCGAAAAGAAAAAGGGTTTACACAAGAAAAGCTTGCTCATTCGTTAGGAATTACCCATCAGGCGATCTCCAAATGGGAGAATGAACAAGCAATGCCGGATATCACATTACTTCCTGAGATATCGAAGATACTGGAAGTAAGCATAGATAAATTATTAGGCTACGTTTCCCATGATAAACCAATCACCATTTACGAAAAAGCATACGAAACGCCAGAGTACTACTGGGGATTCCAACCGAATTCAGACTGCTACAAGGTTCTCGAATATATACCACCGATTCGCAATATGAAACTATTAGATATCGGGTGTGGAGAGGGGAGAAATGCTGTCTTTTTCGCTCGAAATGGCTATGATGTAACCGCATTTGATATATCCGATGCAGGGATTGAAAAAACGAAGAGACTAGCTGACCATGTGGGGGTAGAGGTAAACGTGTTTAAAGCCGATCTACTAGACTTTCGACTAAACACTCACTTCGATATCCTCTTCTCAAGCGGAGTGCTCCATTACATCAATCCAAAGTATCAAGAAGAGATATTTCAAAACTACAAAGACTATACCACACTAGGAGGTATGCATTTCTTCAACGTATTCGTACAAAAGCCCTTCATCCCATCCCCACCTGAAAACGAGCCAAATAGCCATGATTGGAAGTCAGGGAAGCTATTATCGTATTATCATGATTGGTTAATTGAGGCTAGCTCCGAGGACATTATTGATTGCGATTCATCAGGTGTTCTGCATCAACATGCTATGAATCGAGTTGTGGCTAGGAAGGTGTGATTCTTCGATCTCTAGAGGATAGACCAAATAAAAATAACGAGTCGAAGTCCGCTATTTTTATTTGGTCTACTCCTTTTACGAGTACTATTTTGTTAAATTCCCTAGCACGTCCAAGGTAATATTCAACGAATTTTGTAAGTCTTCTTTTTGAATTTTATCAATGGTATCGTTATCTGTATGGTAGTTCTTATCTGTTTGATAGAATATAAGGGCGGTGGGAATCCCGGCATCTTCAAATGGGACTTGGTCACTAGCCATGAGGGTACCACGTTCATACTTCAATTTCATTTCTTTCGCTTTTTGTACGAAGGCATCCGTTAGATGTTGCTTTGATTCAGGATAAGAGGTAAATATGCCTAGTGAATCTCCGACTCCCACCATGTCGAAGTTAATCATTCCAGCTATGTCGTCTTTTTGTTGCTTTGATAACGATTCTACATACTTTGTGGAACCTACCATCCACGCTTCTTCTGCTCCAAATGCCATGAACTGAATATTATGGTTCAATTTCTTTTTTGACAATTGCTTTGTTATTTCCATCATCGTTGCTGTACCAGAGGCATTGTCATTAGCGGCTGGGTTATCTACTCCATCGTAGTGGGCACCTAGAATATAGGTCTTCGGGTTTTTGGCTTCTTTTTGTGCCTTCAGTGTGGCGATAATCATTACTTTTCTACTACTTCTCCCACTCAGTTCTCAATATAGAGTATTGATACTCATCGATCCATTGTCCTTTTGACATATAATTTTGCAATAAATGACCCTCACGTCTCATCCCTACGCGTTCTAAAACCGCAATCGATTTGCTATTTCGAACGTCTGAAAACGCAATTGCTTTATGTTTCCCTAGTGAGTGGAACACATATCGTAATAACGCACCAACCGCCTCAGTCGCATATCCATTTCCTTGGTATTCTGGAGAGAGTGTGAAGCCAATTTCTACGATGCGAGGCTCCACGGTAGGAGTATGGAGAGCACAATCGCCGATGAGTTGGTTTGTTTCGGCTAAAGCAACCGCAAACTGGAACCATGTACCCGGTTGATTCGGTTGATGATTCATCTGTTGATTCACAAATGTTTGTGCATCCTGATACTGATAATTTTCCCACGACTGAAAAGTAGCCACTTCCGGATTTGAACGATAGAAATGAAAAGTATCAATGTCACTTGTACAAAATCTCCTCAAAACAAGACGATCCGTTTTTTCAAAGAGTGTAGATGTTTCCATATATGTACCCCAATTCTTGTTCAGCCTTCGTTTCCTTATTTTATCACGAATATTGAGGTTTCTATAAATCTATTGGGACTCCTACAAAGATCAAAGAAGCTAGCTTTTTGACAACTAGCTTCTTTGATCTTTGTAGTACTCTCTATATGCAGTCCAGCCTGCTGAATAACGAGTAAATGGAATAGGCTAGGGGCCAATGTATCTGGGTACAGTGATGTTAGTGAGCCTGCAGCGAAGTCCTTCGAACGAAGCAAGGGGCGTTTTGTGGCAATGTCTGAGCGTTCTTTGCGAGTTTTGCCACTTGCCCGAAGCGGACTTGCTCTTCACATCCTCGCTGGCTCACTATTTGAGCTGTAGACAGATACATTGCCCCAGGCTTTCTTTTTTCAATAAGCCCATCATTTTGGTTTGCTTCAATGCAACCATGTAACTATGTGTCTTACTTCTCCCTAACCCTCAAAAGCCTCAATGCATTAGCCGTCACAATCAAAGTCCCACCCAAATCCGTAAACACAGCCATCCACAAAGTCAAATACCCCGGAATAATCAACAGCAGAGCCAACAATTTTAACCCAAACGCAAACGAGATATTCTGCTTAATCACCCGAAGAGCTTTTCGACTTAACCGAATCGTAAACGGGATCTTCTGCAAATCATCTCCCATCAGGGCGATGTCCGCTGTCTCGAGAGCCGTATCCGTACCAGCGCCACCCATCGCAATTCCTAGATTGGCAGTAGCAAGCGCAGGTGCATCATTAATTCCATCTCCCACCATCGCAACTTTCGCTCCTTGATTCCGCAATACTTGAATCTGAGCCAGCTTATCTTCTGGTAAGAGTTCCGATTGAATTTGACTAATGCCTAGCTGTTTCCCGATTACTTGCGCTGTTGCTTGATTATCGCCTGTTAACATAACCGTTTGTTTAATCCCAACACGGTGCAATTGTTGAATCACATCTGCGCTGTTCGAGCGAATCTCATCTTGAACAGCAAACAGCGCTAGCACTTGATACTCATTGGTTAACAACATAACGGTTTGCCCTTTTGCTTGCTGCCTTTCGACTGCTTGTTGAATCGATTCAGGAAGGGCGTTAGTAAGTGATTCTGCTATATAGGACGGTTTTCCTAAGCGATAGAGAATATCATCGACTTTTCCTTCTACCCCTTTACCTGTGACCGACATGAACGCAGTTACTTGTTTTTCCGTTTGTCCCCCTTGCTCCTGTGCATAGCGTGAAATCGCGGCTGCAATAGGATGTTGGGAGTTTTTTTCTAAAGCATAAGCGATATCGAGAAGTGATTCTTTTGTTTCTGCTTCGGACAACATTTCAAAATGGGTAACAGTTGGAGTTCCTTTAGTTAGAGTTCCTGTTTTGTCAAAGGCGATCGTATCAATAGACCCCGCTGTTTCTAAGTGAACCCCGCCTTTGATGAGCACACCATGCCGAGCCGCATTTCCAATCGCGGTGACGATGGCAACAGGCGTAGAAATCACGAGCGCACAAGGACATCCTACAACTAGTAGCGCTAAAGCCCGGTAAATCCATTCGGACCACCCACCGACAAAGAGAGGAGGGAGGACGGCGATCAATAGGGCAAGTAACATGATCGCAGGTGTATAGTACCTAGCAAAACGATCCACAAAGGCTTGTGCAGGAGCCCGTTCTGCTTGAGCTTCTTCTACAAGATGAACAATTTTGGCAAGCGTAGTGTCTTTCACCCGTTTGGTTACTTGAATTTCTAAGTATCCTTCTTGGTTAATCGTTCCGGCGAAAACATCGTCCCCTATCTCTTTACTGACAGGAATCGATTCTCCTGTGATAGGAGCTTGATTAATATAGGAAGAACCAAGACTTATTTTTCCATCCATCGGGATTTTTTGCCCCGGTTTTACGAGCATCAGGTCACCGACTTGAATCTCATCGACTGAGAGAGTGATTTCCTCTCCATTCCGCCGAATGGTAGCTTGCTTAGGAGCAATTTCCATCAAAGAACGAATCGATTTTCGCGCGCGTTCCATCGAGTACCGTTCTAGTGATTCGCTGATGGCAAATAGGATGACAACCGTTGCTCCTTCACTCCACTCACCAATAGCCGCCGCTCCGAGGATGGCAATCGTCATCAAGACTTTCATGTCAAATTGTAGCCGGACTAAATTTTTTAATCCACTTAGGAAGAGATTCCATCCGCCTACTACGATGGAGCCAATGTAGAGAGCGATCGTTACGATCTCTTTCTCTCCCGAAGTGTAAGAGGAGAGAGCCCCTAGAAGTAACAATACTGCTGATAGCAGGAGCTGAATGTTTTCGCGTTTCTTCCAAAAAGGTACCTTTTTCGTTTCCGCGCTCCACTGTTGGTCTGCTCGAACTTTAATTTGATCAAAAGCACCTGCTTCTTCTAATTCGGAGATCGTTGCTTTCCCGTAAACTGTCATCTTAGAAGCACCAAAATTGACCCGACAATCCTGTACATTGGGGAGTGATTTTACATTTTTTTCGAATTTTGCCGCGCAGGAGCCACATGTTAAATTATCTAATCGATATACTGTTTCATCCTGTTTTGTTTGAGTCATATCATGTTGAGACATTTTTATCTCACCTCTTTTTGATGGACAAAAGCAAGTTGAATTAATTGACTTACATGGTCATCGTCTAAGGAGTAGTATACGAGTTTTCCTTCTTTTCGAATCTTCGCCAGCCCCATTTTTTTAAGCAGTCGAAGGTGGTGAGAAGCGGTCGCCATAGATGATGAGATGATCTCAGCTATATCACAAACACATAACTCTCCTTCTTGATGGATAGCATAAGCGATTTTGAGCCGAGTTGGATCGGCCAAGGCTTTAAACAGTTGTGCAGTGCCTTCGAAGTCTTCCGTTTGTAAGTCTTGTTGAATTCGCGCTACTTTCGGCTCATCCACACAGACTATTTCGCATTGTTCTGCTGATTCGAGAGAGGATGGTTTCATCTATACTCAATCCTTTATATTCAAGTATCTATTTGATTGTTATTATATTTCTTTCAGATACATTAGTCAAACAAACATTTGAATGTATGAATCTATCATAACTCGTCCGAATGAACTGACTTGTCCCTGAATAACATGTATAGAGCAACATGGGACAAAGGGGGAGCTGTGTGTGTCGGACACAAACCAGTGGATTGATCTTGATCCAGAACGAGTCGCACAAGAACTGAGAGTTGATTTAGAAAAGGGACTTACATCAAATGAAGCCAAAAAAAGATTCAAACAAATAGGACCGAACCAGATTAGTGAAAGTGAAAAAGCCTCCTTATTATCTGTCTTTGTAGATCAATTTAAAGACTTTATGGTACTGATCTTGTTGGCGGCTACCTTGATCTCAGGTCTACTTGGTGAATATACCGATGCGATCGCGATTATTGCGATTGTGATGTTAAATGCGGTTCTAGGATTTATCCAAGAGATAAAAGCAGAGAAATCACTAGCGGCGCTTAAAAAGCTTTCCTCACCTACCGCCCGCGTGATGCGTGAAGGGAAGTGGGCTCGAATTCCAGCTGAGGAATTAGTTCCAGGTGACCTTATTTTTCTCGAAAGTGGCGATCGGATTCCAGCTGATGTTCGTTTCTTTCAGGCCGTTTCGCTACGTGTAGAAGAATCAGCATTGACAGGGGAATCGCTCCCTGTTGAAAAAATATCAAGTCGTTTACCTCGTGCTGATGTACCGTTAGGCGATCGAAAAAACATGGGCTATATGGGGACGCTCGTGGTTCAAGGAACGGGAATCGGTCTGGTAGTGGATACAGGCATGCAGACCGAGATGGGGAAAATAGCGCATCTGATTCAAGCAACGGAATCAACCGAGACACCTCTACAGCGAAGGTTGGAACAATTAGGGAAAGTGTTGATCGTGGCTTCCTTATTTTTGACCGCTGTGGTGGTTGGAACTGGGATTTGGCATGGGCAAGAGATGTATCGGATGTTTTTGGCAGGGGTTAGTTTGGCGGTTGCTGCGATTCCCGAGGGATTACCAGCCATTGTAACAGTGGCTCTGGCGTTGGGTGTTCAGCGTATGATTAAGCGGAGAGCAATCGTGCGCAAGTTGCCTTCCGTGGAAACGTTGGGCTGTGCAACGGTGATTTGTTCGGACAAGACAGGCACACTGACTCAAAATAAGATGACGGTTACCCGATTATGGACGTTAGGGAAGGATGTTGAAGTAGATCCTAATGTTTCTGCTAGTAAAGACTGCTTTTGGATTCAAAATCAGGTTATCTCACCTCAGAAAGACTTAGGTATTACTCGATTGTTAGAAATATCGGTACTGTGTAATAACGCGATCTTAGAGCGTACAGATCGGATGGATACTTGGCAAGTAGATGGTGATCCAACAGAGGGAGCTCTTCTAGTTGCGGGTGGGAAAGCAGGATTATATCAAGATGTCTTAACGAACTCATGGAAACGTTTGCGAGAGTTCCCATTTGATTCGAAGCGAAAAATGATGTCAGTTCTTTTGAACAGCCCATCAGGTCAATGTTTCCTGTATGCCAAGGGAGCGCCTGATGTGTTACTAGAAAGTTGTACGCATGCTCTCATTCAAGGAAAAGTGACCCGTCTTTCAGACCAACTTCGTGAGCAAATTCAAGAGCAAAATGAAGACTTAGCAAGTATGGCGCTACGCAACCTAGCCTTTGCTTACCGAGAAGTGGGAAAAGGAGAACAACAAAGTCCTCAAATGGCTCTTGAAGAGAGATTGGTTTTTGTCGGACTAGCGGGAATGATTGACCCACCTCGTCCCGAAGTGAAAGATGCGATTGAAATATGTCGAAATGCTGGTATCAAAACGATTATGATTACAGGAGATCATCAAGCGACAGCGGAAGCAATCGCTTATGAATTGGGGATTAAATCAACTTCCGGATTCACGATTAGTGGGCAACAATTAAGCGAGATGAGTGATGAACAATTACAAAATAGGGTTAACGAGATTGATGTATATGCGCGAGTCTCTCCCGAACACAAACTACGGATTGTAAAAGCGCTGCAGCAAGCTGGTCACGTGGTAGCGATGACGGGAGATGGCGTAAACGATGCCCCAGCGATAAAAGCAGCCAATATTGGGATTGCGATGGGAATAGCGGGTACGGATGTTAGTAAGGAAGCTTCCTCTTTAATCTTAGCAGATGATAACTTTGCCACGATTGTTTCTGCGATTGAAGAAGGTAGGCATATCTACGATAACATTCGCAAATTTATTAGCTACTTGTTAGCCAGTAATGTGGGTGAAATTTTGGTGATGTTTTTTGCGATGTTAGCTGGGCTTCCTCTACCACTGCTACCAATCCAAATTTTATGGGTGAACTTGGTAACAGATGGTTTACCTGCGATGGCACTGGGTGTAGATCCTGCTGAGGATAATACGATGGCTCGTGCTCCTCGAAACAGCCGTGAAAGTGTTTTTGCTAGGGGAGTCGGCTGGAAGATTCTCACACGGGGATTGCTAATTGGCTCATGCTCTCTGCTTGCTTTTTGGGTGACCTTTATGCAATATCCAGAGAATCTCGCCGTCTCACAAACAGTCGCTTTTGCTACGTTGGTTATGGCCCAATTAATCTATGTATTTGATTGTCGCTCAGAAGGAACGATTTTTCAGAGGGCCCCATTTAATAACAAAGCTTTGCTCTTGGCAGTGGCTTCGTCGGTATTCTTGTTGGTAGGGGTCATTTATTATTCACCCCTACAACCAATCTTTCATACGGTACCGCTCGGAATTCGGGACTGGACTTTAGTTACCGTTACGGCTTCGTTACCTGTACTCTTAGCAGGTTTGTTAGATTCGGTGGCTCTCACAGTCCGCAAGGTATTTAAGCTGAGAATCAATTAATTCCGTATAGCGAACAGACAGATGAGTGAACATGCTCATCTGTCTGTCTGTTTGTTTTTTGTAAATCCTCTTTTCAGGATAAATGTTTTCTGATATGTTGAGTGAGTTAATCTTTCTCACAAAAGGGGATTTATCCGTATGCGATTTACAAAAATGCATGGTCTTAGTAATGATTTTGTGGTCGTAGTAGATCGCGAAGGTGTACCAGGCAATATAGCTCAACTTGCTGTCGCCATTTGCAATCGGCATACAGGAATCGGGGCAGATGGCTTGGTATATATCTTGCCATCTGAGGTAGCAGATTGTCAGATGCGCATTTTTAATGGAGACGGTAGCGAATCTGAGCAATGTGGAAATGCGATTCGCTGCGTTGCAAAGTATTTTTATGAGCGGATATCGAGCGGAAAAGCAGAACTTAAGATTGAAACCAAAAGAGCCGTTCAGTCGGTTTGGCTTACAGTCAAAGAAGGAAAAGTGACCCAAGTTCGTGTGGATATGGGTCAGCCGATTTTGGAAGCAAGCCACGTTCCCGTGATCTCAACTCAATCCATTGCCCAAGACGAGCAATTAGTAGTGCAAGATCGTGAATTTGTATATAGTGCTGTATCCATGGGGAATCCACATGCTGTGATTGAAGTGGAGAACGCACTGGAGTTTCCTCTTCATCAATACGGTCCATTAATCGAAAATCACCCCCATTTTCCAAACCGTACCAATGTAGAGTTTATTACCGTTCACCAGCCTAACTCTGTCACGATGCGGGTGTGGGAGCGGGGTGTGGGAGAGACTCAAGCTTGTGGTTCGGGTGCTTGTGCTACGGTGGTAGCGTCAGCTCGTAAAGGAAGGCTTGACCGTAAGGCTACTGTTCATCTAAAAGGAGGAGACCTTCTCATTGAATGGAGAGTAGAAGATGACCATGTCTATATGACAGGACCTGCCGCTTATTCTTTTGACGGGGATTGGGAATTACTGAGACCTGTCCATCTTGCATAGATTGAGTGATCATTGCATAGCCTAAAATAACCGAATGGGTACGAAAGTCTCTCGTCTAGGATGTATACTGGATGAGGGGCTTTTTTATTTCCCAGCAACTTTTCGCTTTCTTATCGTCGTGAACAGGACAACACCGAGGAATAGAATAGCGAACAAGCATAAAACGCCGACTGTAATGGGATTTGGGATTTCAACCGTCATGAAGATCGGATTTTTTTGTCCGAATTTTAAATCCCAACATAATGTCTTCCCTTCATTTTGTACCTGACTTGCATTACTATTATCTGGCGCGATGGGCAAAGTGATTTGAAACTGTAGAGAGGGTGGGGTTTCATTCTTTTTTCCAAAATAATGCTGATAGGTAGCATATAGCTTATTAACAGGCAAGTTAGTTAAATCCAAATCTGTGTTTCGATATCGGATCTGAGTGGTAAATAAATCCGAATTCCACGTTAAGTGCTTGTTTGATTTGGTTTCACTTGGCTTAAAGTCTAGTGACTGTAAGCTTGGGAGGTCGCTTTGTAGGATCGTGGTCCATGAATTCATTAGTTGTGAGAAGTCAGGAAAATCTTGCTGGATAGGAGTATCGAGAATATTTTTTACTTCTTTCTCAGCAGAGAATCCGACCTCTTCATTTGTTTTGATGGGGGTGATCTGATAGCCTTTTTGCCTGTAATGATCAGACAGCCAGGTTGTTATTTTACCTAGTCTGGGATCATTGGCGATCTGAAACTTATATGTACCGGATAAGTCCCAATTTATATTCATATGGATATTGGTCTGTGCACAACCAGTTAGGAGTAGACTACAACATAGTCCGATCAAGAAAATGTGGGCTTTGTGAACGAAGGACATTACGAAATCTCTCCTTTTCAGGGTTTATATGTTTTGAGATGGACAATATAACAAAAAGAGGAAATCATACTCGTATGGAGGGTATTTTTTATGAGTAATATTCAGTTTGAATTCCAAACAGCTAGGCCATTCTTAGGGGATCATGAAGTAACACAGCTAGCTCCTGCGATTCAATTAGCACATGAGCAATTACATAATGGAACAGGTGCAGGCTCTGATTTCTTAGGATGGGTCAATCTGCCATCCCAGTATGACCGAGAAGAGTTTGCACGAATTCAGTCCGCCGCAGAGCGAATCCAAGCAAATTCGGATGTATTAATCGTAATTGGAATTGGTGGTTCCTACTTAGGTGCGCGTGCGGTAATCGAGATGTTGTCTCACTCCTTTTACAATATGCAGACCAAAGAGCAACGGAAAACGCCAGAGATTTACTTTGTAGGTCATCATATAAGTTCGCATTATGTTGCCAACCTCCTTCAAATGATCGAAGGAAAGGATGTAAGTGTGAATGTGATTTCTAAATCGGGGACGACTACGGAACCCGCCATCGCCTTCCGTGTGTTCCGCGATTATCTGGAAAAGCGATATGGTTTAGAAGAAGCACGGAAACGGATTTTTGCGACTACCGACCGTGAGAGAGGCGCGCTTAAGACACTTGCTACGACAGAAGGTTATGAAACATTTGTGATCCCTGACGATGTGGGGGGACGTTATTCCGTTCTTACAGCAGTTGGACTTCTACCGATTGCCGTATCGGGGATTCCGATCCAAGAGTTAATGGAAGGCGCTCAAGAAGCAGAAAAACAATACACAAATCCGGATTTGGCATCCAATCCATGTTATCAATACGTTGCTGCCAGAAATGCCTTGTATCGCAAAGGAAAAACGACCGAAATACTAGTAAACTATGATCCAGCGCTCCAATATTTCTCTGAATGGTGGAAGCAGTTGTTTGGAGAGAGTGAAGGGAAGGACCAAAAAGGATTGTTCCCAGCATCGGTTAACTTCACTTCCGATCTTCATTCGATGGGTCAATATATCCAAGAAGGACTCCGTACCATTTTCGAAACCGTTCTCTTTGTGAAACATTCATCGCAAAAGATCGTGATTGAGAAAGCAGAGGACGATCTAGATGGGTTAAACTACCTAGCAGGGAAAGATCTTGACTTTGTGAACGCAAAGGCATTTGAAGGAACCTTGCTTGCCCATACAGATGGGGGTGTTCCGAATCTCGTCTTGCGAATAGATGAACTTACCCCACGAACAGTTGGGCACCTGATCTACTTCTTTGAAAAAGCTTGTGGAGTTAGCGGTTATCTACTAGGAGTTAACCCATTTGATCAGCCTGGAGTAGAAGCTTATAAGAAAAACATGTTTGCTTTGCTTGGTAAACCTGGCTATGAAGATGAAAGGGAGCAACTTTTGAAGCGTTTGGAGCCGAAAGACTAAAGACTGGTAAGTAGAGATAAATATTGGAGCAAGATCGAGGCATGTATCCGACCAACTTATCTATATGTAAGTTGGTCTATTTTTTGATACATTTTTGGATTACGAGATTATAAAAACGGGTATAGAGGAAGGAGTTATGGACGAAATGAGGAGACTGCCATGCACATGGATGCAATTTGGCGTTCTTGGGATGAATCAACATTAGAGCACCTATCTTTTGATATCAAAGATACACAGATTATTGCGAACTCTGTCATCACAGCAACTAGTGGAGTTCATCCCATTTGTATCTCATATCACTTAATTTGTGATAAAGAATGGAGGACCAGAGAAGTTTCTCTTCTCGTTTCACATGAAGAGAAGCCAAGATTTCTCCATCTACTCTCAGATGGGGAGGGAAACTGGACCTATCGAGATGGAGGTCCGATAGAGGAACTAGAAGGATGTATTGATATTGATCTTTCCATCTCTCCGTTTACCAATATTCTACCCATTCGTCGACTTCACTTTCCCATTCGGCCCACTAATTCCATGCCCGTTGTTTATATTGATGTACCGAGCTTATCCTTGGAGCGAGGGTGTCAACGTTATACGCATTTAAAGCGGAATGGCCCCCTAGTGAAATATAGCTTTGAAAATCTATATAAAGGATTTACCAAAGAGTTTTGGATTGATGAGCACGGACTTGTCATAGACTATCCAGGCTCATTTCGCCGAAAAGTAGAGGTAGAAGTAGAAGTCGCTGAATAAGCGGCTTTTTGTTTGGAGATTATAACTATTAGCATAAATTGCCTATTAAATATATACTTAATTATCACTTGACTACATAAAAGCATTTATGTAAAATGGCGTAAAGCTAGCACATATTAATATTTCATAGAATATTAGTCGTTTGAATTGTTTAAATTGTTGTGTTTTAGCTCTATAAGGAATAGGGGGACTTATCTTGAAATCATCTACGGGGCTTTTCCGTAAAAAAAGTATTCAAAGTTTTGTGCAAGATGCACAAACAAAATCAAAATTACAAAGAAATTTAACTGCATGGGATTTGGCCTTGCTGGGAATCGGGGCCATTATCGGTACAGGAATCTTTGTATTAACAGGTACAGGTGCCTTGCAAGCAGGTCCAGCACTTACGATTTCTTTCTTACTAGCTGGTTTGGCTTGTGCGTTTGCAGCACTTTGTTATGCTGAGTTTGCATCACTGGTTCCGGCATCTGGTTCTGTTTATACCTATAGCTATGCCACATTAGGCGAAATCATTGCATGGGTTATCGGCTGGGATTTAGTGTTAGAATATTTGTTCGCTGTTAGTTCCGTTGCTGTAGGTTGGTCGGGTTACTTTCAAAACCTACTATCTGGATTTGGGCTCCATCTACCGAAAGCATTAACAGCAGCTTATGATGCTCAGGCAGGTACATTATTTAACTTACCAGCTGTCTTGATTGTTTTATTTATCACCTTTTTACTAGCTACTGGGATTCAAGCTTCGAAAAAAATAAACAACATTATGGTCCTTGTAAAAATAGGGGTTGTTCTGCTCTTTATCTTGGTGGGTATATTCTATGTACAACCAAGTAACTGGGCTCCATATGCACCATTTGGTTTTGGCGGGATTTCACTCGCAGCGGCAACGGTATTCTTTGCCTACATTGGCTTTGATGCGGTAGCGTCTGCGGCGGAAGAAACAAAAAATCCACAACGCGACTTACCGCGTGGAATTTTATGGTCGCTTGGAATTTGTACTCTTTTATATGTAATTGTTTCGGCAATCATGACGGGAGCGGTTCCGTTTGCTCAGTTTAAAGGGATTGCTCATCCGGCCTCCTTTGTAATGGATCAGGTAGGGCAGACATGGGTCGCTGGCTTTATCGATGTAGGAGCTATTTTGGGTCTGACAACCGTTATTCTCGTTATGTTATATGGACAAACTCGTATTTTCTACGCAATGTCTCGGGATGGACTATTACCGAAATTCTTCTCTGATGTAGATGAAAAACATTCGACTCCTTTTAAAGCAACTTGGTTAGTTGGGATTATCGCCGCGTTAATCGGTGGTCTGTTTAAATTAGACCAATTGGCTGAGATGGTGAATATCGGTACACTCTTCGCCTTTATGCTGGTTTGTATCGGGGTTCTAGTACTTCGCAAGACGGAGCCAAACTTACCACGTAAATTTAAAACACCATTTGTTCCGTTGGTTCCAATCTTAGGTGTATTATTCTGTGGATACCTCATTATACAGTTACAAATGGTTACTTGGATTGCATTTGGTATCTGGTTTGTAATTGGACTTGTTGTATACTTCGGGTACTCCCGCAAACATTCTTTGATTGGCAAGGGTCCTGTTCAAGGGAAAAAGTAAATCACAGTAGACAAGCTATAGGAGCAGAGATTCCTGTAGCTTGTTTTTTGCTTTCTATTATGGAAAGATACTTATAAAGCAATAAGGAGGAATATGAATGAATCCAAACTTTCAAGCAGTGAAAGAAGTTATGCTCTCTCGTGGTAGTGTTAAACGATATGATACATACGAAATGCCAAAAGAAGAATTAGATGAACTATTAACACTAGCAGCAAGTGCTCCGTCCTCTTGGAACATTCAACATTGGCGCTATCTAGCGATTCAAAGTGAAGAAGCGAAACAACGTTTACTGCCTATCGCCTATAATCAGATTCAGGTGACCGAGTCATCTGTCGTGATTGTGATCCTAGGGGATATGGAAGCCAACAAAGGGGCTCGTATCGTTTATGATGAGGATCTCGCGCAAGGAGAATTAACACAAGAGATTTATGATCGGACGCTTGGACAAATCGATGGTGCCTATCAAAACAAACAATATGCTCGTGATGCAGCCTTCCTGAATGCAAGCCTCTCCGCTATGCAGTTAATGCTGGCAGCAAAAGCAAAAGGGTTTGATACTTGTGCCATGGGTGGATTTAATAGCGCGTCATTGGTAAAAGAATTTAATATTCCGGATCGCTATGTTCCTGTGATGCTCATCACGATCGGGAAAGCAGCCCAGCCTGCCCGTCCCACTAATCGTTTAGACCTAGATACATTAGTATTGGAAACGTTATAAGACATCACACATAAAAGCCTGCTTCGTGAAGTGAAGCAGGCTTTGTTTTGCTATCATTATGTAGTTATTTAAGCACCTACATAGTAATAGAACGGAATGCGAATTGGCTCGTTTTTCTCATTTACGATCGTGATATAACCTTGATAATCGCCATCATCTTTCTTCTTCGGATTTACCGTTACATTAAATGTAGTGGATTTTCCTTTGGCAAGGGTAAGTAAGGTCTTATCCGATTTCACGAGAGAATTTCCCTTGATTTGATACACTTGACGCTTGGAGGTTGGGTTTTTCAACGTAACTTGCAGTTTCACTTGATCGCCTGTCTTGGATAGCTTTCCAAAGCTTAAGCTTGCTGGGTTTGCCATCAAGACTGGATTTAGTGCTTTTCCTAAATTGACTACACCTGCACCTACTTCAACTGGAAGAGCGGCACTCTTTGGATTAACCGCTGTACCCATTAATGCAGACTTGATGTCTTGAGGAGTCCAATTAGGATGAGCTTGGGTCAAGAGAGCAGATGCCCCCGTAACGTGAGGAGCAGACATGGATGTACCATTGTAAGCCGCTAATCCGCCACCGACAACACTGGAGTACACGTTTACGCCAACTGCGGCTACATCTGGCTTCAAGGTGTAGTTAATCGTTGGACCACGGGAAGAAAATCCTGCGATTTGTAGAGAATCTGGTGTGAAGAATTCGTTGTCAGAACCAGGAGTGAACTTGACAGAGCCTTCCCCACTTGTGAGCCATGTTCCATCTACATCCGAAACCATAGCTACTGGGACAGTTACGCTTGTTTCCACTGATGGGGAGGTAGGCGCACCTGATTGGTTGTTTACGATTAGGACACCAACAGCACCTTTTGCTTGCGCATTGGTTGCTTTTTGGGTAAAGGAACATGTACCACGCTTCACGATGGCAATCTTCCCAGTTAAATCACTTGTGAGTGGGTCACAAGCAAGGTCCAAGTCATTAGAAGCATCTTTTACTGGTAGTAAAGGAGCTACTACTTCTTTCTCTACTGTTCCACCAGGGGATGCAGAACCGACTGGAAGGGTTTTGTTTTCACCTTTTACAGTTGCTTGGATCGCTTTTCCGAAGAAATGGCTATTGCTTACGGCCGCTACTGTAATGACATCCGATGCAATTCCAGGGGAACCGATCGTTTGTGCACCAGGACCGTTATTACCAGCGGAGATAACGGTTGTCATACCCGCACGAGAAGCAGCGTTGACTACTTCTACGAGTAAGTCAAAACCAGTCGTAGCAGGACCGCCTAAGCTTAAGTTTGCTACATCCATGCCATCGTTTACAGCGTCTTCTACTGCTTTGGCGATGAATGTGCTATCTGCGTTACAGTCGTCACAAGGGAATACATTATAGTTTCCTAAGTATGCTTTTGGTGCAACGCCACTTAATGGAGTTTTGGCTACACCGGTTGGATCCTTATATCCTTCAATTCCAGCGATCGTACCCGCAACGTGGCTTCCATGAGAGCCAATTGCTTCTGGTGTACGAATCCCTTTTCCATCCGCTTGGTAGTTTACCGCTTCTGGATGGTACACTTTCGCTACGATTACTTTATTGCTCGTATATTTTAACCATTCATCCATCGAGCCAGTTCCGCTTAAGTCAGCTTGTACTTTCGGGAATCCTTCTGGCATTTTCAGAGATGGATCTTTCAGGAATGGATGATTTTGGTCGATTCCAGAATCGATTACGGCTACTTTTACGCCGTCTCCTTTATATCCAGCCTTCCATACAGGAAGAGTATTTATGAGTTCAAGCGACTTATTCATGGTCGGGCGGTATTGTTTACTCTGCACAACTTGCTTAACGCCAGGTGCTTTCTCGAGCGTTTTGACATCGGTGCTAGAAGCCTTTACCGAGAAGCCGTTGAACGTGGTACTGAACTCCGAAACCACTTTTGCTTTTGTCTGTTCTTTGATGTATTTCTTTACCGAATCACGCTTCTTCGTCAGATAAGACTGATAATTCTTTACATCGGAAGATTTTGTGTTTAAATCCTTATCAGGAGCTGGTTGCGTTGCCGCAAAGCCTTTAATGCCTCCATCGTATGTAGCGACTGGCTCATCAGCTAGCTCTACAAAGTAGTAGCCTGAGGTAGCTGGAGTAGAAATTTTGGCATCCGTGTTTGGATCGTTTGCCAATACACTTGATACACTGGATAATACTAATGCTCCACTTAGAAGCATAGACGCAGGAATACGCCATTTTCTCTTCATGAATTGCCCTCCCAAAGATGAATATTGACTCATGATTCAAGTCATAGATATATAATACTATAACTAACATTCAAATCCTTCTTTTTTATTAGTAAATTATAAATTTTATTTACAAATAAAAATGCTAGAAAGAACAATTTCGGTTCTCTCTAGCATTTTTTCGTTCTGTTATCGTTGTAAAATTCGTAGACGAGTAAAGAGCGCAATGATTTTTCCTCCCATGGGAATCATGCGAAGCTCTCTCTCAGTAAGGGTTCGAGTGATAATGAGGGCAAGTAGATAGACAAATGATCCGATCAAAACCATCGCTAAGCTGATAAAGACATAAAATAGACGACTTGGTTCTGTAGTTAGGAAGAGCATAGATTTATAGAAAAGATAGAGAGTAACCAACATAATTCCAGTGCTAAGTAATGGCTTTAGGACATATGTACCAAAGCGGAAGCGAATTCCTGTGACTCGTACCACTTGCCATAGATTCAGCCCGCAAACGACGACATAAGCGAGTACCATCGCTAATGCAGAGCCTCGAATCCCCATCATAGGAATAAACACGAAGTTTCCTATCACTTTGACAGCCGCACCGATTAGTAGATGATGGACTGGGAGCTTATTAAACCCTAATCCTTGTAAAATCCCCGAACAAGTAACTGCTAAGGTACTAAAGATGGCTGAGAACGCAAGGATTGCTAACGTGTCTCCTCCAGTATTATTCTTGTACATTGCGATGTTAAGTGGCTCTACTAGCATCGATAAGGCGAGGCTTGCTGGTAAGCTAATGACAAGTGTCATCAGCCAAGACTGTGAGATTTTATGCTCTACTGCCTCGTATTCCTCGCGAGACATATGCGCCGCAATCGCTGGAATTAAAGCGAGAGTAAGTGAGCTTGAGAAAACCGAAATAACGTTGACAAATGGCTCGCCTCGGCCGTAGATGCCGAATAATTGGGTAGCCATTTTATCTGTCAGCCCTGAGTTCATTAATAAGCGGGGTACGGTGAAAGAATCAATGAGTCCGATTAATGGAAGCACCAGTGTTGCTAATGAAATCGGGATTGCATAGGCAATAATTTTTTTCGATAACCTCTTAAATGATTCAGGACGACGTAAGGGAGGATTCCATTTTTTATAAAGTTGCTCTTTTTTATCACGCAGGTTGTAGCAGAACATCACCATTAAGCCCGCGATTGCACCAAATAAAGCCCCAGCCGTTGCTCCAGCCGCTACTGTCGCATGGTTCATACCAGCTCCAACCATCCAGTACGTCAGCCCAATAAGTACTCCGACCCGCACAATCTGTTCGATAAGTTGCGAGATTCCAGTTGGCACCATCTGCTGTTGTCCTTGAAAAAATCCACGGTATGCCCCCATGATCGGGACAAACAATATTGCACATGCCAATACCTTCATAGAAGAAGCTGCAGCTGAGTTACCTAGTATCACCTTCGAAATATATTCTGCTCCAAAAAATAGGATGCAAAATGAAAGAACCCCAGTAAGCGTTAAGATAGTAGAGGCAACACGTAAGATGCGCCGTGCTCCAGGATAATCATCATGAGAGAGGTGTTCTGCCACAAACTTCGAAACCGTGATCGGAATTCCAGCTGTTGCGATCATTAAAAGAATCGAGTAGAACGGGAAGGAGATTCGATAGATTCCTACTGTCTCGTCCCCTGCGATATTTTGAAACGGAGCCCAAAAAAGGCTCCCGATAATTTTTGTAAAAAGAGTTAATATGCTTAGGATGAGTGTTCCTTTGACTAATTTATTTGACATGGATTCATACTTCCTTTGTGCGAAAAGTGCATGATGTTTATTTTAGCAGGTTAAGTATATTCTGGATATGTACGAAGATGTCAAATTTAAAAAGAAAAGCAGATTGTTGTAGTCCTTACTCCTCAATCAGCCTCAAAACCAAAGAGATGAAAGAAGTCTTCTCGGAATCCTTTTAGATCTGTGAGTTCATACACATTTTCCGAATTCACCTTCTCTAAAATCGCGGAAACTTCCTGCTGAACGTCTGCGCGCATCTCCCAATCATCAATACGGATTCGTCCTTCCTCATCAAGCGGAAGCGGTTGATTTGAGTAGAGAAAATCTTGATAGAGACGGTTCATCTGTTCGATGCAACCTTCATGAATTCCTTTTTCTTTCATCACTTTGTATAAAGCGGATATGTAGAGCGGGATAACGGGAATGGCGGTACTTGATTGAGTAACCAGCCCTTTACATACTGTCACGATTGCTTGTCCGTTTACAGATGATAGCTCCTTACTTAATTCATGAGCCGTTGCTTCCAGATGATCCTTTGCACGTCCGATCGTTCCATTGCGATAAATAGGGTGGGTCATCTCGGGGCCGATGTAGGAGAAGGCGATGGTTTTCACACCACTACTTAGAACATCCGCTTCTTTTAGCGCCAGCATCCATGAACGCCAATCTTCCCCGCCCATCACTTTTACCGTGTCCGCAATTTCTTCCTCATTTGCTGGCTGTAGTTCCACGTCCGTTACTTCTCCTGTATGGAAATGTACCGTTTTATTTTGATACGGTGAACCAATTGGTTTTAAGACAGAATAATAAGCCTCTCCTGTTTGCGGATCAGTCCGCTTGGCAGTAGCAAGGCTATAGATTACCAAGTCAATCTTGCCTAAGTCCTGCTTAATCAGTTGAATTGTTTCTTCCTTTATCTCATTGGAAAAAGCATCTCCATTTACATGCTTGGCATAGAGCCCTTCTTGATGAGCAAACTCTTCAAATGCCATCGAATTATACCAGCCAGCCGATGCCCCGCGTTTAGCAGTTCCTCGTCCGCCCGAAAAAACGCCAATTGTACTTGCACCTGCTCCAAAAGCAGATACAATCCGCGCAGACAGCCCGAATCCCTTCGAAGCTCCGATCACCAGCACATTCTTAGGTCCATTGGTTAATGTAGGTTGTTTTTGAATAAAATCAATCTGTTTTCTTACCTGCTCTCTGCATCCTGCAGGATGAGCGTTTGTACAAATAAAGCCACGAAATCTAGGTTTTAAGTCCATGTAAGCGATTCCTCTCTGTTGTTCCGAAATATATTTGGTTATCATACCACAATGGAAAACAAAAATCGCGTTGAGTGTGGGCTGACAACCTTATCACTTTCAGTACCAACCTATTAAAAATAGCAAATCCCTTGTCCGATGGAGATGAGGGATTTGCTATTTTTTGATGAAATCATTTTTGATATACGGATGTTGTTAACCAATGAACATAGTCAAAAACTCACAGGACAGATCTTGCTTCGATTGTTTAGCTATGCGCAAGGTCTTTGCGGATCATTTCTTCTAAGTACTTTTGGGTAGATTCTACATTCTTTAGGGTTTCCTCATCTATGAGAAAGGAGTGCGTTAACTTTTTGCTCTGTAGGAAGCTAAGATAGTTAGAATGGTCGTTCTCTTTTAGGGTGATATCAAAGATGCCAGTGAGCTCTTTTTGCTCTTTCTGATTCTCAAAATAGAAACCAACTTGCTCAAATTTCCTGTAGAAATAAGAGGTGGGACGGTACTGAAGCAACTGGCCAAAGGACTCGTTATCGAGTGGTAGCGAACCTTCCCAAGTCTGGTGGAAGCCTAGTTGTTCGATTGCCTGATAAAAATTCTCTAGGTGTTTTGCTGGTTTTACCTGTAGATAATCTCGATCATGTGCATCAATCGCATGTTTAATCTCTAAATTGGATAGAAAGAAATACTTGGTGTTAATCGAAGACGGTGGGAGATCTTCTGGACAATGGAAGCTAAAGGGAACTTCTTTTGTCTCTCCTGGCTCAAGTTCGTACTCTTCTTTGCTTATCCCGATGCTGGCAATCTTTTTATGGATGTTACTCAGAGATGTTGCATGGCAAGATTCCATCATAAAATAGACGGAGAGTCCCTCAATATCTTGCTCTGCTTTTCCACCAGTAACAACAAAGTGCCCAGTTACTTCTTCTCCTGCCCGAACGGTCGGATGATCCAATCTTAAGTCGATCTTTGCTGTTCCTAAACCAATAGAGGCTAATACTGTTTCAAACAATTTAATTCCTCCCTAACCCATCATTTTTTCTCTATTATACACATACGATGCTAGTAGTCGAGATGCTATAGATGTGTATAATAGAAGAAAAATGCAAGAGTGTGTTTTCAAACTATGAATCAACCTAAGAATATTGTGCAAATATGTCTATGGCGACACTAGGAAGGGATTCGATTTTAAAGGACGATTTTGATCGTATAGAATTGATTTAAAATGGATCCCCATTGCGCAGGGGCTATTTTTTTTGTCACAATAGAGATATGAAACCATTACAAACAGCTAAATCGTATACAGTAAGTATGACGGGCTATGGACGTGGAGAGGTTGCTACGTCGGGGATGCAGATTATTACGGAGATTCGTACGGTAAATCATCGTTTTTTGGATTTAATTCTTCGCCTGCCCCAAGGATTTGCAGGACAGGAGGAGTGGATTCGCAAGCAGGTGCGTGAGTCGATTCGCCGAGGACGTGTGGAGTTATCGATCTTTATAAAAGAAGAAGGGGAGTCAGGGAAGCAAGTTGTGTTGGATGAGGAGTTGCTACAATCTTATCTAGCGATTAGTCGGAAATTATGTGATGAGGGGATTGTAACGGGCTCTTTGACGATACAGGATGTATGGAAGAAGCAAGAATTGTGGAAGATGGAGGAGACGAAGCGGGATTGGGATGAGTATGGTGAATGGATCCGAGAATCGATTCAGCAAGCTTTAACGAAATTGCAAGAGATGCGATCACTAGAGGGACAGGCTCTGGAGAAGGACTTACTCACGTTGTTAACGTCTTTTGAAGAGACGGTGGAGAAGATATCGGGGATTGCTCCACAAGCTACAGAACACTACCGTGAGAAGTTGCACAATCGTTTGCTTGAGTTAGAGGCGAATGTGGGAGAATTAGAGGATCGTCTGCTAACGGAGGTTGCGATCTTTGCTGAGCGGACGGATATTACGGAAGAGATTACGAGACTTGTGAGTCATAGCGAACAGTTTCGGAGTTCATTTGAACGGGATGAACCGATTGGAAGAAGGCTTGATTTCTTGATCCAAGAGATGAATCGGGAGATGAATACGATTGGTTCGAAATCAAATCATGCACAAATTACGCTGTGGGTGGTAGATTGTAAGAGTATCTTGGAAAAAATGAAAGAACAGGTGCAAAATCTGGAGTAATTCACTATGAAACATAGCTAACTCGTTGATTCTTGACAGAAAACGGTCTACAATAGCTAGAGCAGGATGAATTCGAGAAGAACGAATAAGCCAATTCGACATCATCTAGGATTGTTTACATTAGGGCGAGGAGGTACCAGAGTTGGGAATCAAACTCATTAATATCGGCTTTGGTAACATTGTTTCAGCAAACCGAATTATATCGATTGTTAGTCCAGATTCTGCCCCCATTAAACGAATTATCCAAGAAGCTCGGGAACGCGGAGTATTAATCGATGCTACATATGGTCGTCGCACAAGAGCCGTCATTATTACAGATAGTGATCATGTCGTCTTGTCTGCGGTTCAGCCAGAGACAGTAGCCCATCGCTTAGCAAGTAAAGAGCAGGCATCGGAAGAAGTCGCGGATTAGTAGAAAGGTTGACAAGATGAAAGCAGAATATCATCAATCAGGTCTTTTGATCGTAGTCTCTGGTCCATCTGGGGTAGGAAAAGGTACAGTATGTACGGCTCTTCGTAAGCGATTGCCTAATCTAGCATATTCTGTATCTGCTACTACTCGTCAGCCTCGTGCAGGGGAACGGGATGGAGTTAATTATTTTTTTAAGACGAGAGCAGAATTTGAACAAATGATTCATAATGATGAACTCATCGAATGGGCGGAGTATGTAGGAAACTACTACGGAACCCCTCGCAAGTATGTGGAGGAAACACTAGCATCTGGGAAAGATATCGTGCTCGAGATCGAAGTACAAGGTGCCTATCAAGTGAAGGAAGCATTTCCGGATGGAGTGTTTATCTTCCTCGTTCCTCCTTCAATGGACGATTTACGTACTCGTATTTTACATCGGGGTTCCGAGACGACGAGTTCTCTCGAGAACCGCCTCGGTGCTGCAAAAGACGAGTATCAACATATTCACCGATATGACTATGTGGTGATAAATGATGAAGTTCAAAAGGCTTGTGACCGTGTAGAAGCAGTTTTGCTAGCCGAACACTGCCGAGCAGATCGTTTGGTCATGTCAGAGTAAGAAAAGATAGGGGGTTAGGATATGTTATATCCATCGATTGACGAGTTAATGGAAAAAGCAGATAGCAAATACGCTTTAGTGGTACTTGCTTCAAAGCGTGCCCGCGGTCTATTAGAAGGAACAAGTGAGCTCCAATTAAAACCACGTTCCAAAAAGTATGTAGGTGCCGCTCTTGAAGAAATCGCGATTGACTTGATTGTCACACCAGGAAAAACGAAAAACGCGTAACGAATATGATACATCTAAAAAAATAACAACCAACTGTGGTTGTTATTTTTTTAGATGATATGAAGAGGGATGAGCGTTATGAAGGGGAAACGAATACTGCTTGGGATTACCGGGGGAATCGCTGCTTATAAGGCGGCTACGATTGCGAGTCAACTCTATCAGCGCGGGGCAGATGTCCGTGTCATCATGACGAAGTCGGCGACGCAATTTATCACCCCTCTTACATTGCAAACGCTTTCTCATCACCAAGTTTATACGGATACGTTTGACGAGCGTGATCCAGAAGTAGTCTCTCATATTGATCTAGCCGATCACGCAGATTTGATTGTAGTCGCACCCGCAACGGCAAATATCATTGGCAAGGTAGCACATGGATTAGGTGACGATATGCTGTCTACCACGATACTCGCTACAACAGCGCCAATCGTAATGGCACCAGCGATGAATGTTCACATGTATGAAAATGTGATCGTTCAAAAAAATATCCAAACCCTGAGGGAATTAGGGATACAGTTTATCGAGCCAGGTTCGGGGCAGTTAGCATGTGGTTATGTAGGACAAGGGAGAATGGAAGAGCCAGAAGTAATTATGAACTGGATTGAACAATATTTTGCCTACGAAGCTGAAAAGCCTTTAGCGGGGAAAAAGCTATTAATCACAGCAGGTCCAACGATTGAACCAATTGATCCTGTTCGCTATATGTCTAACCATAGCTCTGGCAAAATGGGCTATGCAATCGCAGAGCAAGCGAAAAAGGCGGGGGCGGAAGTAGTGCTGGTAAGTGGTCCTGTCACGATAGCTCCACCAGAAGGAGTAAAGGTGATCCACGTAAAACGGGCGACAGAGATGATGGATGCAGTGATGAGTGAGCTTGCTACATCCGATATTATTGTCAAATCAGCGGCAGTAGCCGATTATCGTTCTAAGGCCATATTTGATGAGAAGATAAAGAAGAATTCGGAAGAACTTACGTTAGAGTTGGAGAAAAATCCGGATATCGCCGCAGAAGTGGGTCGTATGAAAAGACCCGATCAGATACTGGTGGGCTTTGCCGCGGAAACAGAACAGGTTGAGCGATATGCGAAAGGAAAACTAGAGCGGAAAAACATGGATCTCATCATCGCCAATGATGTTACGAAGCCGGGCGCTGGCTTTGGAACGGATACGAATATTGTGACCATCTATGATCGCAGTGGAGATAAAATCGAGCTACCACAGCTTTCCAAACAAGAGGTGGCACGTCATATTGTACAAGTGATTGGAGAGCGATTACATGCCAGAGCGTAATGGCTGGATGGCGGATGTATATGTGGAAGTGCCTGCCAAAGCGGTCGATCGTCCTTATAGCTACTTAATCCCAGATGAGTGGCGAGAAGAGGTTCAGATTGGGAGCCGGGTGCAGGTTCCCTTTGGTCCCCGAACGTTAATCGGATATGTAGTCGATGTAAGAGAAGGAGAGCTTCCGCCGCGGGTAAAAGCGATTCAAGAGGTGCTTGATTTACAGCCACCCCTTACACCTGAGCTGGTCAGGATTGGACGACGGATGGCGGATGAATATCTTTGTACGACGATTACCGCCTTGCAAGCAATGGTTCCCTCTGTCTTAAAGGGAACGTATCAAAAGAAGATCACTCTTGCGACGGATTATGATCAGAGGGAAGTGCCTATATCGCTCGGAGAAATGTTTGGTTCTCTGCATCAAGCGATTTCACTAGGAAATGGAGTTATTTCTTGGGAAGAGGCGTGCCAGATTCAGGGCATTCATCGTGGTATCCTAAAACGATTATCGGAGCAAGGGTTGATTCGGATTCATGAAGTGGTAGGAGATAAGATTACGAAACAAACCACGACATGGGTCTGGCTCACATCGCCTTCTGATGGAGAGATGATGTTACTCAATCTGCCGAAGCGAGCGATGAAGCAACGAGAAGTATTTTCGTACTTACTAGAAAAAGGTACAGAAGTATCGCTTCCGGAGTTGCTTTCTGCTACCGCTACGGCTCGTACTACGGTGAAAAGCTTAGTAGAAAAAGGCATCATTTCATGGGAAGAGCGAGAAGAGTATCGCGATCCTTATGCCCATCGCACTTTTGAGCAAACGACAGCACTCTCTTTTACAGATGAACAGGCTGATGCGTTTGATGCGATCATGAGTCCAATCAACAACGGTCAAGCAGAGACGATTTTACTCCACGGTGTTACAGGGAGCGGTAAGACGGAAATTTATCTGCAAGCGATCGCGGAAGTGTTAGCCAAGGGGAAGGAAGCGATCGTGCTCGTCCCAGAGATTTCCCTCACTCCGCAGATGGTGGATCGATTTAAAGGGAGATTTGGCTCGCAAGTAGCGGTTCTTCATAGTCGGTTGTCTAGCGGAGAGCGCTTTGATGAATGGCTCAAGATACGTCGTGGAGAAGTCAAAATTGTCGTAGGGGCTCGTTCGGCGATTTTTGCTCCTTTTGAGCGTTTAGGCATCATTATCATCGACGAAGAGCACGAATCCTCCTATAAACAAGAAGAGAATCCACGTTACCACGCGAGAGAGATTGCTCAGTGGCGAATTCAGGAACATCAAACGGCGCTCGTTTTAGGTTCTGCTACTCCACAAGTAGAAAGCTATTTTGCCGCTCGTACGGGAGAATACCGTCTCATTAATCTACATAAAAGAGTACACGGTCGACCATTGCCAGAAGTGGAAGTGGTTGATTTAAGAGAAGAGTTAGCGAAAGGAAATCGCTCGATGTTTAGTCAATCGTTAAAGACGGAACTGATCGAGTGTATCAATCGAGGGGAGCAAGCGGTCTTATTCCTGAACCGTCGTGGATACTCTACTTTTGTGATGTGCCGGGATTGTGGGGAAACGCTTGCTTGTCCTCATTGTGAAATCTCATTAACCTACCATGAGACCAATCGTACGGTACGCTGTCATTATTGCGGTTATGCGAGTCAACTTCCCAAGCAGTGCCCACAATGTGAGAGTGAACATATCCGTCACTTCGGTACAGGTACGCAAAAAGTGGAAGCGGAGCTAGGTAAAGCTTTTCCGGGAATTCGTGTGATCCGGATGGATGTGGACACCACTTCGCGTAAGGGATCTCACGAGCGTCTTTTAAACGACTTCGGGGCAGGTCGGGCGGATGTGCTTCTCGGAACACAGATGATCGCGAAGGGGCTTGATTTCCCTAAAGTTACATTAGTCGGTGTCATAGCCGCAGATTCGATGCTACATCTGCCGGATTTCCGAGCGGCGGAGCGAACGTATCAATTACTCACGCAAGTAAGTGGACGTGCGGGCCGTCATGAGTATCTAGGAAAAGTGATTATCCAGACGTATTCAACTGACCACTATAGTATTCAGGCGGCGGCAGAACATTGGATTGAGGATTTTTACCGACAGGAATGCCAGATGCGAAAGCTACATCTCTATCCACCTTTCCGCAGGCTCTATACGATGGTGATTAGCCACCCCGACCGTGTGCGAGTACTGAAATACGGACAAGAGATAGCACGTAGCCTAAGCCAAGGAACCTTTCAATATGATTATCAAGTGTTAGGTCCTGTCCCAGCGATGATCCCGAAGATAAAAGATCGTTATCGTTTGCAAATCATGATAAAATATGAGGCTAACCCAGATATGAACGCCTATATAAAAGAACGCGTCAGGCAAGCAGCCCATATGCAGGACGATGCAGATCTACGTATTCAGATACAACGCGATGGCGTATGATAGAGTATATGTGTATGTTTTTTGAAGAGGAGAGAATGGTATGTCCATCAGAAATATTGTGCAAATTGGAGAACCGATATTAAAAGAAAAAGCAAAGCCTGTGACCAAGTTCCACGCTCGTTTACATAAATTGTTAGATGATATGGCAGAAACGATGTATGATGCCAACGGAGTAGGATTAGCGGCACCGCAAATTGCGATTTCCAAGCGAGTGATCGTGGTCGATGTAGATGAACAATTATATGAAGTGGTCAATCCAGAGATCGTTGAGAAGCGTGGCGAGCAGTTCAATCCACCAGAAGGATGTCTCAGTATCCCGAATCTACTTGGGGAAGTGCGCCGCGCCGACTATATTAAGGTAGTAGGGCAAGATCGGAATGGAAATCCGATTGAAATCGAAGCAGACGGATTTTTGTCTCGTGCGTTTCAACATGAAGTAGATCATTTAAACGGAATTTTATTCCCTGATGTGGCTGAGCGAGTGTTCCGTCCAACTGAGGAGGAATAGTCGATGAATGGTATAAAAGATACACGAATTGTTTTTATGGGCACACCGGATTTTGCTGTGCCCGTTTTACGTATGCTAGTAGAAGAAGGATACCATATCATCCAAGTCGTGACCCAGCCAGATCGCCCGAAAGGTCGGAAGCGTGAATTAACCCCGCCTCCGGTAAAAGTAGCGGCACAAGAATTAGGACTGCCTGTCTATCAACCAGAAAAAGTGCGGATTCCTGAAGAGATGCAACCCATTATCGATTTGAATCCCGACCTCATCATCACAGCCGCCTTCGGACAAATCTTGCCAAAGGCGTTGTTAGATGTACCCGCATACGGATGTATCAATGTACATGCGTCCCTGCTTCCAAAATATCGTGGAGGTGCGCCGATTCATCAATCGATTATCGATGGAGAAGAGGCGACAGGCGTTACCATTATGTACATGGTAGAAGCGTTAGATGCAGGGGATATGATCGCACAAAGCTCCATCCCGATTACGCAGGAAGACCATGTGGGGACGATGTTTGAGAAGCTTTCAGTCGTGGGGGCTGACCTATTGAAGGAAACATTACCAGCCCTGTTACGCGGCGAGATTCAAGCAGTGACTCAGGACGCTGGACAAGTTACCTTTGCCCCTAATATTAAACGAGAACAAGAAATCCTAGACTGGAATCGTACAGCTGTTCAGTTGTATAACCAAGTCCGCGGCATGCATCCTTGGCCTGTTGCGTTTACACTATGGAATGGACAACCTATGAAAGTATGGTGGGCAGAGCCTTTATCGGATGAGAAAACGGATCAAGCACCGGGAACCGTAGTTGCTCTGCAAAAAGAGGGCATCGTGGTAGCAACAGGAGATGGTTGTCTGAAGCTGACTGATTTACAGCCATCCGGTAAGAAGCGTCTGACGGCAGAGCAATTAATAAATGGTCGTCAGATTCATGTAGGAGATCGATTAGGAGAATAATCCATGAAAAAGAACAACCAGCGACAATCTGCGAGAGATGTTGCGTTAGATATATTAATTCAATATGAATCAAAAGAGGCATTTAGCAATCTATTATTAAATCAATCTCTAGAACGAAGCCAGTTAGAGCCTCGGGATAAACGGCTCGTTACCGAATTGGTTTACGGCGTGATTCAGCGGCAAAACTCATTAGACTGGGTGATCGATAAGCTCATCTCACGCGGTAGTAAATCAGTAGAGCCGTGGGTGAGGCAATTACTACGTATGGGTCTGTACCAAATGATCTACCTCGATAAAATCCCGGAAAGAGCGGCGGTTCATGAAACGGTAGAAATCGCCAAAGCGAGAGGACATAAAGGGATTTCCGGACTGGTAAACGGAGTCTTACGTAACTTCCTACGAAATAAAGAGAAGTTCTCGCCAACGTTTACCCCTACTTCTCACAAAGAAGAAGCGATTGTCTATTCGCATCCTCTGTGGATGGTGAAGCGGCTTCATGAAGTGTATGGTGACAAGGAAGCAGTAAAAGCATTGCAAGCGCAAAACCAACCACCTAAGGTAAGCGTGCGGATCAATTCCATGAGATGGGATCGGGATGCTTTTATCGAAGCTTGGAACGAAGAAGAAACAGGAGGGGCTTCCCCATCCGAACTAGCCCTTGATGGTGTCATCTTGAAGGGAGTCGGCAATGCGGCATCCCACTTCTACTATCAAGAAGGTGCTTATACCATTCAAGATGAAAGCTCGATGCTCGTGGCACGAGCAGTGGATCCGAAACCGGGTATGCGCGTATTAGATGCTTGCGCCGCTCCTGGCGGGAAGGCAACGCATCTTGCAGAGCGAATGAACGATGAAGGAACGGTCATTGCCTATGATGTCCATAATCATAAGATGGATCTCATTCGTGAACAGGCGCGTCGTCTCGATCTTGAGCACATCAAGACAAGAGTAAGCGATGCGAGAGAAATCGAATTGGATGGTGAGCCTTTATACGATGCTATTCTACTAGATGCTCCCTGTTCGGGTTTAGGCGTAATCCATCGTAAGCCCGATATCAAATGGAGCAAAGAAACAGAACAAATTCGCGATCTTACTAAGATCCAAAGCGAACTACTCGATCGTATGGCTACCCTCGTAAAACCCGGTGGAACCCTCGTTTATAGCACCTGTACATGGGAGCCACAAGAAAATCGAGAACAAGTCGAGCAGTTTTTGAAGCGTCACCCTGAGTTTGAACTAGACCCTACGATTTTTGAATTATTGCCTGGGATAGTAAAAAAACGTGGGATTGCAGGAGATGGCTGGATACAACTACTCCCGCACCATTTCAATAGCGATGGATTTTTTATTGCTCGTATGAAGCGACAAGCTTGATAAAAAAAGTAGATTCAAAGAAAGAATACAAAAGAAAACGCTCAAAGGTGGTATAGTACCCTTTGGAGCGTTTTCTTTTGACCCTAGATCCGAATCTATTTTTGTAATTTTGTCACATCTTCATGCATATGATTGTCCCTTTTGTACAAAATAATCTGTATAATTTTAAGTAGCAAGTCAAAAAATAAAGAATAGAGGGGAAATATGAAGATGAAATTGTTGAGAAGCGCTATCGTGGCATCGATTGGAGTATGTACTGTGTTTAGCATGAGTGTTATGGCTCAATCCACTACAGCACCAAACATGGAATTGAAAGTAGACTTGCATAATCAGAGCCAAGATATTCTCAAACAAACCATGAGCTTGGCTGCGGAAGGGAAAGTAATCAACAGCGGGAAGTTTGGGCTTGATTCTCCGAAAAAAGAGATCCTACAAAAGTGGGGGAAACCTGATTATCAAGACAAATTCACTCTTGATTATTCCAAACGCAACGTCACATTTGGTCTTACAAAACAATCCGTCTCATCCGTTATCACCCGAGATCCACAGCTCCTAGCACTCACGCACCAGAAAGTAGAGAAATCACTCGGCAAACCATTTGATTTTGATATTGGTGCTGGAAATATTCATGAATCGTATCGTGCTGGTAAAAATATAATCGAATTCCATTGGACGAATATGACCAAGCCAAACGGTGAATTAGAACTTCTCTCGGTAGTTGTGAAGAAGGGATAATAGTACTCGATCCTTTTTGTCCAAGCATGCAAAAGAAGACTCAAAAGGTAGTGACCTTTTGGGTCTTCTTTTCTATCATTCGAAGATCCCTTCAATATTGTTGAAATAGAAACAAAAGATTACTATAATACTGTTAAATGCACCAACGGATGGGGGAACAGACCGTGAATAAAGAAGAACAGGTCATAATGGGCTTAAGGGACTTATATGACAAGATGGTTTGGCTTAATAAGGATAAGATAGACGATCGTCTTAAGGGTTATAATTCTTCCGAAGTACATTGCATCGAATACATTGAAAGAAACGTAGATCCCAACGTGACCAAACTGGCAGAGTTCTTCTATATGACTCGCGGTGCCCTAAGTAAAATAACGAAGAAGCTTATAAAAAAAGGTCTTATCGAAAGCTACCAGAAATCAGATAATAAGAAAGAAATCTATTTTAGGCTTACGGAGCAAGGGAAAGAAATTTATCAAATCCATGAGGACCTGCACAAAGAGTTTCAAGAACGGGATCAAGCCGTATTTGAGCAGATAACCGAGGAACAATTTGACAGTATCCTTAGCTTTGTAAAAAAGTATAGTCGGCATTTAGATGCAGAAATAAAGAAACAGGGTATAAGTATTAAGTCATAAGGCAGTCCAACTCTATTGAGAATGGGCTGCTTTTTTTATGGCGATTATTTTGTTGACAAAGAAACAAAATGAAGTTATTGTTTTATTGACAAGGAAACAAAATAACAGCTTTTGAGGAGAGAATTTACATGTCCGTATCTAAATTACAAACTGAACAGAAAACAGAACAAACCGTAGATAAACACGCTTTCCTATTCGGTCTTATCTCTGTATTTCTTTGCGGAATAGGCTTCAGTATCATCATACCTGTCGTCCCATTCTTAGTGCAGCCTTATACAAGCAGTCCGGGAGAACAAGCGACAGTTGTTACGCTGCTAACCTCTGTTTATGCAATCTGTGTGTTTTTTGCGGCTCCCGCACTCGGAGCTTTGAGTGACAAATATGGTCGTCGTTTATTGCTCTTAGTATGTCTATTGGGTTCCGCTATTGGGTACTTTGTTTTTGGCATAGGAGGGGCTTTATGGGTATTATTTGCAGGTCGCATAATCGAAGGGATAACAGGAGGGAGCATTAGCACGATCTTCGCCTATTTTGCAGACATCATTCCCCCAGAACAGAGAACCAAATACTTTGGATGGGTGAGCGCAGTTGTAGGTGCAGGCACCGTCATTGGTCCAACTATAGGAGGACTACTTGCCAAGTTTGGTTATTCTGTACCCTTATATTTTGGAGCCATCATAACGTTATTAAATGTTGTTTATGGAATCTTCTATATGCCTGAGAGCCTTGATAAGAAAAATAGACTGAAAGAGATACCCTTTGTCAGACTAAATCCATTTACACAGCTTGCCAACATCCTTTCCATGAAAAACGTAAAAAGGCTACTTGTCTCAGCGTTCTTACTTTGGATACCCAACGGATCTTTACAGGCCATTCTTTCACAATTTACAATGGATACCTTTAGTTGGAAACCTGCACTAATCGGACTGATGTTTACCATTATCGGATTCCAAGACATCATTTCACAAGCTTTCATCATGCCAAGGCTTTTGAAAAAATGTAGTGATAAACAGATCGCAATCCTGGGAATGGTTTCGGAGATGATAGGCTACATTTTGATTGCAACATCGGCTTTATTCTCATTCTATCCTCTTCTGATCGCAGGGATGTTTATATATGGTTTTGGTGATTCGATCTTTGGACCTTCATTCAATGGGATGATTTCCAAGTCTGTCGATTCTAGTGAACAAGGAAGGATTCAAGGAGGGAGTCAATCTATTCAGGCTTTAGCCAAGATGATTGGACCTATCATGGGAGGTTACATCTATGTATCACTGGGTCATGCCGCGCCCGCTTTTATGGGTATGATTCTGATAGCAGCGGCAATAGCCGTTTTATATAAGGGCACACATATAAATACGTAAGAGGGTCCCGATTTTTCACTACGCTAAGTGAAAAATCGGGACCCTTTATTTAAGCGAGGTCTATCAGCATCAAGTGAGTATCCTTCCGAATACTCATGGTTAAATTGGACTGTTCGGTGACTTCGGCTGTATCGCCCGTTTGTACAATTTGCCCGTCTACTTCTAGTTCGCCTTCGATTACAAAGAGATGGACTTTGCGACCTTGCTCTTGGGTAAAAAGAAGTTGCTGATTGGCTTCTAGCTTTCCAACATAGACCGTTACATCTTGATGAATGGATAAAGCGCCCTCTACCTTTTTGCCCGATACAATCGGGATAAGCTTCCCTTTCTGCTTATCAATCGAAAATCCTTTTTGCTCCCAAGAAGGGGGGAGTCCTTGTTGATCAGGGTAAAACCAAATCTGCAATAGATGCGCCTCTTCTTCTTGTGAGTGATTATATTCAGAATGCGAAACCCCACTACCCGCAGTCATCCGCTGTACTTCTCCTGCTCGTAATACTTCTTTGTTCCCTAGACTATCTTCATGCTCCAATGCCCCAGAAATCATATAGGTCATAATCTCGAAGTTTTGATGTGGATGAGTCCCAAACCCTTCTCCGGGTTGAATCACATCATCGTTAAAGACACGAAGTGACCCGAAATGTTGCCGGGTACGATCCTGATAAGATCCAAAAGAGAAACTATGCTTCGTCTGTAGCCATCCATGATCAAAGCTTTTACGTTCAACCGAACGAATGATATGTAACATGTAGGTTGCCTCCTGAATTATGCTTACTTTTAATAAGTAATATATATTTAGTTAGTTAATTTGTCAACTATTCCTACTCAAGTCCGAAGTCGTTGTGCTATTAAACAATAAAAAAACAACCGAGACAATTTAGTCGTCTCAGTTGTTTTTATGTAATCAGGTTATAGATACTCTTTGTTTTCTTTGAGCTATAATGACTGATTCTAGATGAGCAAATTAGATTACAAGAGCATTACCTGCTGATGAATTGCTGAGTTTTAAGTGCTACTCATCTAGACATAATTAACATTTAGTCATTTGGTGGGTCACCTTGTAAGTTGAATAGATAATGTGACATTGTATTCCCTCCTTGTTCCATCTTCAATTTCAATTGTACATCAGTATCAAAGATTTTATCCATTAATTTTTGAAACTTTTGATTATTTTTTATTTAAATGGTGCTGAACTTTACCTTTATTATAAAAGGAGAGAGGTAGAGTTCTTTATAGGGAAATGAAAAAACCTTCCTCTCGAAATAGATTTAGAGAAGAAGGTTTCTAACAGTAAAGAGGGGTTATCTCATATTCAAAACATAGATAACTAGTCACTATCTAACAGGTGGCTCGTCGTCATCGCCTTTAAATGAATCGAATTGATCGAGTTGTTTTAGTGAATGAACCTTTAAGACTTCATTTGCTAGTCTACTAGACAATTTCATATGCGTCTTCCTCACTTTTAAGATTAATATCGATTCCTAAAAGAAATTTTTTCTTTAAACAATCGATAAAATCAGGATCTTCTATTTTCCCCATCTTAACAAAACAATCTGCCTTTTTCAATAGAGCTGAATATTGCCGATGCCTGTGTCCATGTTCCTCACATATGGTGATTGCTTGCTCATAGTAGGAGATAGCTTCTAGATAGCTGTTTTGAAAATAATGAGTATTTCCCATGACAATCAATGCTTTTGCTAAGCCACTAGTATTAGGGATTTTCTTTGAGAGGTCAATTGAGATTTCAAGATGTTTCTTTGCTTTCGACCACTCTTTCTTACAGTTGTAGAGAATGCCAAGCCATGTATGAGATTCAACTTGCCTTCGTGGATATTTTGCATCTTGATCAGAGGCAAGAGCTAGTGTAAAACGATCATAGGCGGTGTCGAGTTCTTTGAGATATAGATGGATACTTCCTAAAATATTTAGTAAATCTAGGTAGCGGTTTCTACTGTTGATTCCTTTTAATATTTTAAAGCCCTCTTCACAAACGTTAATAGCTTCCTGGAATAATCCTCTATTACGCAAAAATATTGCTCTGAAACTGTAAAAGTCCAAAAGTGCACCGTTGTTAATATCAATTTCTGAACGGAGTGGCCATACTTCATTCAATATAAGAAGTGCTTCATCGTTTCGTGAAGCATTCATTAAATACAACACTTTGTTTATATACAGTTTGTACTTTATCTGCTTCATCTCTTTGGTATCATCATATGCCTCTAAACCTTGATTGATGTAGTCAATAGCATGGTCGTAGTCATTTTGAAAATATCGGCAAATACCTAAGCCATTATAGCAACGAGCTATTATGTTATCTGTGGGATTTAAATTGTATTTGCTATAAACTTGGATTGCTTCCAAGTGTTTTTTCTCTGCACTTTTGTAGTCTTTGTTTTTTTCTAAGATGTGTCCGTGTAAACAAAAGTACCAAGGAGCTAATGGATGAAAATCATCCATTTCTACTTGATCCAGAAGGGAGTGCGCCAATCGTAAACTTCCATCTTCTATCATGTGTTCTACAGCATCTAGTTGAAAGGTTAGTTTTTTAAGCTCGTCATTTTCCGTTTTCACCATTTCCTCCAACTCTTTCTTCTTGATGCCGATCTTTTCAAGATACAACTCGAAATAATCGAGTCTTACTGCTTTTCCGTTTTCAATATTACTAGCAGTCGATTTAGAGAGGTCTAGGCATTTTAGATCATCTAATGTTAGATTCTTGTCTCTTATTCTCCTTTTTCGAGCTACATACCGAGAAATTTCACTCTCTAAACTAACATTTTTCATGCTACCACCTCATATAAAAGGGTCTTTCTAAAATCATATAGTTAATAGACGTAATAATCAAATAAATGCAATGTCCAAGTTTTAAACTTGGACAAAAAGCTGAATGGAGGGGAATATTGTCGTTTTCCTCTATTTTTTATGCAAAAAAACTACATATGTTCACGTTTAAAACTTAAATATATAAACTATTGATAAAATTTTAAAATAAATATTATAATTTGGCTAAAGGACAATCCAGCCACGAAAGGAGTTGAAAGAATTGATCAAGCTTCGCGTAGAAGGCATGAGTGATCAGATTCGGTCTTTTTTGCAAGAATTACATCAAAATCCAAGTATAGAAATATCTCAGCAAGAGGATGGTTACACGATCATGGATCAGAAGATCGAGTCGTGCAGTAAGTGTTTGGTTGTTTACTCTCCACAAAGTAGGGTTCAGATCTTAAAAATGACGACACTTGACGGAAAAGTCATTAATATACCGCTGTTGGATGCTGCTTGTGTTCAAATGGATGAAAAGTCACAAATTGTATTTGGAAGAAACTATGACATTTTTGCAAATAAAAAAAGAAGCCATCAAAATGGCTCAAGAAAAAATGAAATCAAATGAATTATACCACAAGTATGTGTGTTGTGTTTAGAAAGAGGGAGCTTGCATGGAAGAGCATGAGAAATACCCCAATCCGATTCTTGTCATTTACGGAACTGTAATGCCAAATCGAGATATCCATTTAATCAAGGTTGTTTGTGATGATGGTTTTGAAATACATCTCTCGGATATGGTGCTTGAAAGCGATGGGAATTCTAGCGATTAGAAACAAGATGTTTCGATAGTTTGGTTGGAATTAAGAGCAGTTCCATAAGCCTAAGAATAACAAAATCCTCTGTCCTAATGTCAGATGATTTTGTTATTCTTATGTGGAGTAATACGAAACTACTTATGTTCCCAACATTTTAAAGTTCTATAACTGAGTCGCCAATTGATAGAATTTGTTCTTTTTCGCTATTGGCTCTTACTCCTTGCTGTTGAAACAATTCTTCTTAATTCACTTTTGCTACTTGGGTTAGAACTTTGGCTAAGATATCACGGATATTAAAAATATGATAAGGTGGAAAATTTCATGATCGCTGAACCTACTTGGAAAAGGATTGGGCTGGCTAAACCATTAGCGGGGGATTCTGGGATAGGAATTACGATTATTATTACGGATGATATCTTTCATCATGCTTCGTTAACTCATTTAAAAGGTAAGGTGCAGAGGGTGGAGGTTAAGAATGATCATACCGTGACATGTGTAGATATATTTGATGAGCCTGAAGTAGAGGAATTATCGAAATACGCACAACATGGTGTAAGTGTATTGAATCTCTTAGCTCATTAGCCAAAAAGAGCGAAAGGAAATATGTATAGTGGTTTAGCTCCAATGGCAAATTTTATGTTTCTTCCTACTACCGAACCAGACCGAATGAGAGTGGGTTTAGAGTGGATATTATGCCACGATGGGAATCCTAAAATATTATTAAGCCTACTTGTTCCACAAGAAAGAGGTTGGGTATCCCCGACAAGGGAAGATCCATATATGAAGGCTTTACAACCAGCGCTTGATGCAGATCTACTGGTCATTTCAGCAGGAGGAAATTCTAGGGCGCATAATAATCTACACCCTACATCTCATTTTGTAATTGGGGGATTTGATGATAAAGGATCTAGTGATAAGAGTGGATATGACGAGCACCCATCTGCTTCCCATGGTTTCAACGGTGATGGTTATTGGAGACCTGATTTACTAGCTCCTTATACGTATTTACCTGTTCCTATTTAGCCCCCAAATTAAATTTGAGTAATCTCCTTTATCCTGTAGAATGAGTTATATACAGTGGAGGAGATTTTTTATGCAAAGAAGACGGTT
>NZ_JAUSUV010000003.1 GCF_030814315.1 Croceifilum oryzae
TCGTAACAAGGTATCCCTACCGGAAGGTGGGGATGGATCACCTCCTTTCTATGGAGCTCTTATGAGCATAACGATATACACACTCTCAGGTCTTGACTTCTTACTCACTCTTTAGTTTTCAGGGAATACCAAAAAACCTCTTCTATTTTTAAGTAGAAGAGGTTTTTTCTATGTAAAAAATGAATAGATCTCTGGGGCTAATATCTATTCATTTTTTTGCAAGTTTATGCTATAATAACAAAATCAAGATATTGTTTTCCCCCCTTATTTATTCCCCATAAAAAGAGTAGACCTTTGAGGCCTACTCTTTTTGGTGCACTCCTGATAAATCTGATTACAACCTAATTGTCACTAATCCCACGGCCAACAGAACCAACGCCAACTTCTGAAAAGGTGACAACCGCTCCTTATACACCAAAATAGAAAGCAGCGCCACAACCAAACTATTCGTTGCAAAAATAGGGGAGACAATACTTGCGGGTCCATCTCGCAATGCTAACGTGTAAGCCTGCATCCCAGCAAAAGAAAAAATTCCCGAGCTTAGTCCCCAGATCCAACCAACTTTTATCGCCTGTGTCGAACCAAGATTCCCTCGTTTACAAAAAGAATCTATCGCAAACCAGATCACACCCATCAAATAGCTAATAAACAAAATCATGCTGTTCGAACGATCCAATTCCTCTGTAATTTTGAGACCGCCTGTCCGTAAGAAGAATAAAACCATGGCCGTAAATACATATAAATACCATGTCTTATTGCGAATGCGTAAATTTTCGTTTGGGTCAATTGGGATGATAAAGATAGCTAAAACTAACAAGCCAACGCCAATTGATTCGATTAATGAAAGTCTTTCGTTGTAAAATAGCACAGACATGACCACAATAAATAATATGTTGCTGTTAATAATCGGGGAAGTGAGGCTTGCTGGTCCTCGGTCTAATGCTTTCATAAATAAAATATTCCCTGCAATGGACCCAAAACCAATGATCAAGCCGGCAATCCATACGATCGGCGAAGTATCCCATTCTCCGGTAATCAATAGATAACCTAAGAATCCAAGAGTACCAGTGACGTACAATCCAAATAATAATGTAGTATGAGAGCCCTTTTTAGCCGAGCTGACTTTCATCATAAAACCAGCTAATCCGAAGGCTAAAGAGCAGAAAATAGAGAGTAGAATCCACATGGTGAAAACAAATTCCTTTCTAGTTGTAGAATGGATTTATTGTAACCCTTCATGAACCTTTAAACAAATTGTGAATAAAAGAGATGGATCGTAAAGACCATGGTACAATAGTGGCAACATGAACGTCTTTCGGAGGAGTTTTTATGGTAAACGATTTAAAGCAATTAAAAGAAGAAGCATATGAGGTAGTAGGGAAAACGCTTCCTAATGATACATTTTACAATTTCGATCAAGAGTTAACCACGCGGATGCTGGTAGCGGTCTCGTGTATGCGGAAAGGGGCCAAGGACCTCGCGTACCGTCTGTTTGAAGCTAATGCACAGGAAGGTCCACAGGAGAATGCAAATCAGCATTTTGCTTATGTAAGAAGCTTGATTGAGATGGCGGAGATGGATGCAGAGAGAGGCGAATATGTACTGGCGGAAGAAAAGATGGCTGAGGCACTACTGCAGTATCCTGATTCGATGAGCTATATGATGAGTAAAGTTCATTTGGAAGTTTATCTTCAATATTATCGCTTCCAAGCAGGAAAGCATGCATTGGCTGATGAGGAATTACGGAGAGTGATTGATCGCGAAAAGAAGAGATTTACAGGTTATTCCGATCAAGATGGTGTGTCGTTAGTGGGTCCAGGGCTTTGTTATGCGATTCATCAACTTGCTCTGTTTTATGCAGAGGAAGGGAAGTGGGAGGAAGCTTGTGCCACGATACAGCAATCCGAGACGTATGCGATGGAATCGAATCCTGTTATGATCGAAGATGCACAAAAATTTCTTTCTCAAGGACAGGGAGAGGAAGCATTTCAGTTGTTGCAGCAAGCATATATGTATCACGTGTGATCAAAAGATGAGCCTCCCAAATAAGTTTTTATTGTGGTTAAAGTTTATTTTTTCCATGACGTTTTGCTGGTAACTCTTATCTCCATTCGAAAAGGGTGGTAAAATGAGAGGGAGGCTGGATGAATAGATGATGGTGAAACATCCGTGCGCACATATCAAATTTGTAACGTAGGGAGTCTTTAGTATGAAAGGAAATGCTGAAACTCTATTATTTTCTAAGGAAGTCGCCCCTTTCATTATCCCGAAGGAACAGGTAACCGTTGTAAAGCCTGATTGGACATTAGATCGTGCTTTATTAGTCCTGACACGCCGTGGGCAAAATTCGGTTCCTGTTATTAATGATGAGAACCAAATTGAAGGAATCATTAGTAAAACGAATATCTTGGATCATCTGTATGAGTTAAGTCGTGAAAAAGAGAATGAACTTGATTTTTCAAAGCTAAATCAATTTCAAGTTCACGAGGCAATGGATTTAAATCACAGTGGAATCTTATCAAACTCAATTTTTTCCTTTGCTTTTGAAATCCTAATGAATCGGTCCTATATTCCTATTATTGATATACGGAACCAATTTTTGGGAATCTTGACTCGCAGGGTGATGATGGAAAAGGTAATTGAATATTTTCATGGTGAATACTTACAGACATTAGCAGACCCTGTATAGTCATTCGTAATGAGGTAGGATGTACTGGGGAACATAATAGAGAGAACAAATAAGCCGCTTCTAGGGGAACCTAAAGGCGGCTTTCTGACGTTGGTTCTGAAATTAAATGGAATGTTTAGAAGAGGGACGGGTTCCTTGTTGCTGAAGGTCTTGTAGTAGTTGGCGCTTGGAACAAGTATGGAGAAATTGAATGATTTCTTCCCAATAGAGAGTATCACCAGTTCGGTCTAATTCCATTGAGATGTTTTTTTGATGGAGAAGCCAGCTCTGTAGAGTGATTTCCATTAGTGGGAGTTGAAAATCTTCGTAATAACTATTTGCTAGCATCTGTTTCATATCATCATAGACATTTTTAAATACGATTTCTTGAATAATTTCAGGAAGGAAGGGTGCGATCCGCACTTCTTTCCGTTGTTGTCCCCAAAACTTTAGTAGCCTTCTTTTGCTTAGGCTGTGTTTGTAGGAATGGATTCCAATGGACTCTAATGAAGAGGTTTGATAATCTGATTTTTGCTCATAAGCCATTGGCCATCGCTTTTTTTCAATCGTTCTATTCAATAAAGGAAAAACATTTTCATGGGCAAGGTTGAAATCCTGGTTACGAGTGCGAATTTTCTTCATAAAATCTGCCTCCTAGCGAAAATAAAAAAGAGAAAGAAAAAGGATAAAAGCTACCTTCTAGAGAGGAATCTATATCTATTTCTATTGTACATGAATGATGGATGTTCTATTGGCAATGAGTGTGTAGAAAGATTGAATGATTGATGTGTTTTGAAAAATAAATACGGAGATGAAGGAGGAAATCGAACCAAATAAATAGACACAAACCTATTTTATCGAATTCATAGAGAAAAAGATATGAAAATAGTGCACAATATATTAGAGGAATGGAGAAGAATTTTATTAACTCCATTCCTTTTTCGATTGTGATTTGGGCTCCTGTTCTGGCTTTGGTAGAAACCAGCCATTTTCGAGTGGTATGTAATGATCTCTGTTTTTCTTATGCAGAGGACAGAAATCACATCTTCCACCTGGACGATTTTTATAACACTCGATACAGCGAACGGGTTGGTTCATGATTCTGCACCTCTTTGCTGAAGAATAAAAATATTTGATTGTACTGAAATAACATGGGTACTGTGTAGGAGTGAAGGCTATAATAGCGTTAAAGAAATCCATTTTGGAAACATTTCTTGAACTCCTTGGAGAGGTCGAGTAGAATAAAATGAGAATCACTTGATAATCACTCTAATCTAGACTTTGATTTCATCATATCATATCCTATGATATAGAGAGAATGATGCTAACGACGATAATGACCGTTGGCATTTATGATTACGAGAATATATGGTATCGATTTTGATTTCATGGAGGGAATGTAGGATGTCAAATAAACCGAATCTAAAGCTCAAAGATATAAAAGTAGAGATCGAAGGGCGAGAAATTTTAAAGGGTGTAAACATTGAAATTAAGGGTGGAGAAATTCATGCCATCATGGGACCAAACGGAACAGGTAAGTCAACACTAGCTTCTGCTCTGATGGGTCATCCTAAGTATGAGATCATAAGCGGAGAAGCACATCTAAATGGAGAAGACTTATTGGAGATGGAAGTAGATGAACGTGCTCGTGCGGGTCTATTTTTAGCTATGCAATATCCATCCGAAATAAGCGGGGTAACCAACTCTGACTTTCTCCGTAGTGCAGTGAATGCGAAGCGTGGCGAAGGAAATGAAATCTCTCTTATGAAGTTTATCCGTGAGATGGATTCTAAGATGGATGTACTGGAGATGGATCAAAAGTTTGCGACTCGTTATCTAAATGAAGGCTTCTCAGGTGGAGAAAAGAAGCGTAACGAAATCCTACAAATGATGATGCTTAAGCCAGGCATTGCGATCTTGGACGAGATTGACTCAGGGCTGGATATCGATGCATTAAAAGTAGTAGCAGAGGGCGTAAACTCGATGCGTAATGATGAGTTCGGTTGCCTCATTATCACTCACTATCAACGTTTATTGAATTATATTAAACCAGATTTCGTTCACGTATTTATGCAGGGACGTATCGTAAAATCAGGTGGACCAGAGCTAGCTGAGCGACTTGAGGCAGAAGGTTATGACTGGGTAAAAGAAGAGTTAGGCATTGAAGACGAAACGGTAGGAAAAGGTTAAGGATGGTGTCGGCGATGAGCTTAGAGACAAAATTGCAGTTTGATGATCAGTTTATAGCCAAGCTGTCTCAGGATCTTCAAGAGCCTGCTTGGATGTTAGAACATCGTTTAGCAGCTTTTCACAAAATAAATGAGCTTCCTCTACCTAAATTGGAGAAAACCAATCTAAGCAAATGGAACTTTGATCGCTTTACTCCTTATACAGAAGCAGCTCCATTACAAAGCTTGAGTGAACTGCCGGAAGATGTACAAGCTCTTTTATTTGATTCAAATAATGTCTTGGTACAGAAAAATTCATCTGTGGTTTATAAGCAACTCCAAGAGGAGTTACAAGCCAAAGGTGTGATCTTTACAGACTTGAATACAGCTAGTAGCAAACATGAGGATCTCGTAAAGCAGACCTTTATGACTCTAGTGACGAAAGATGCTCACCGTTTGGCTGCCCAACATGGCGCACTGGCTACAGGAGGGATCTTCCTCTACGTACCACGTAACGTAGAAGTGGAAATTCCATTCCAAGGTCTTTTCTATGCGGAAGGTGAACAAGTTGCGATTTTCCCACATGTGGTGATTGTCGCAGAAGAGAATAGCCGTGTGGAATTTGTGGCAAACTTTGCTTCCAAAGGGGAAGTAGCACTCTCCAATGCGGTGATTGAAGTAGTTGCGAAACAAAACGCAAAAGTACGTCTCGCTACGATCAGTAACATGGGATCTTCTACTGTTGACGTGCTATATCGTCGTGCTAATATCGGTCGTGATGCAGAGGTGGAATACATTATTGCCGATCTCAGCGAAGGGCGAGTCATCTCCAATAGTACAAGCCATCTAAATGAATCAGGCGGTATCGCAAACGTAAAATCGGTAGCCCTTGGTTCTGGCGATATGAGAGCGAATATTACTTCCTCAGCGTACCATTGGGGCACGCATACTGCGAGTGATGTAAATGCGCGTGCGGTGATGAAAGATAACGCTTCTTGCATTACAAACAGTATTACGAAGATCGAAAAAGGTGCTAGTAAGGCAGATGGTCAACAATCGAGTAAAGTGCTAATGCTTAGCGACCAGGCTCGTGGTGATTCAAACCCAATCTTGCTTATCGATGAAAATGACGTAACAGCAGGTCATGCGGCTTCAGTTGGCCGAGTGGATGCAAACCAATTGTATTATCTAATGTCTCGTGGAATCCCACGTGTAGAGGCAGAACGCCTAGTGGTTCGCGGCTTCTTAGATGCAGTTGTGACGGAGATCCCTTCTGATAGCTTACGTAAAACGATTCATCAGTTAATCGAGAGGAAACTACGATGACCAACCCGTGGAAAAAGGATTTTCCGATCCTACACCAACAGGTAAACGGTCACCCGTTAGTTTACTTGGACAGTGGGGCTACTTCACAGAAGCCCTATCCCGTGATCGAAGCAATGTCCCAGTACTACGAGGGGTATAACTCAAATGTTCATCGAGGTGTTCATACTCTGGGAACAAAGGCAACAGATGGATTTGAAGGTGCTCGTGAAAAGATACGCAAATTCATCAATGCTAAGTCGGTTCAAGAGATTATCTATACTCGGGGTACGACAACCGCGATCAATCTAGTTGCTTCTAGCTATGCTCGGATGAACCTACAACCAGGCGATGAGATTATCACTACGGTTGCGGAACATCATAGTAACTTTATCCCTTGGCAACAGGCGGCTAAAGCGACAGGAGCTACTTTCAAGTTCTTCCCTCTAGAAGCAGATGGAACGCTTGATTTAGCTAAAGTAGCCGAGATGATCACACCGCAAACGAAAGTGATTGCGATTCATCATTTGTCCAATGTGATGGGAACCGTACAACCGATTAAAGAACTTGCACAAATGATTCATGCGGTGGGCGGTGTCATTTCTGTAGATGGTGCTCAAGCGGCGCCGCATATGAGAGTGGATGTTCAGGACTTGGATGTAGACTTCTATCAGTTTTCTGGTCATAAAATGATGGGTCCAACTGGAATCGGGGTATTGTATGGGAAGAAAGCCTTACTTGAACAGATGGAACCGATTGAATTTGGCGGAGAGATGATCGACTTTGTAGACTTGTATGATTCTACTTGGAAAGAGCTACCTTGGAAATTTGAAGGTGGAACCCCGATCATCGCAGGAGCGATTGGCCTCGGAGCGGCGATTGACTATCTGGAAGCAGTAGGAATGGACACCATTGAAGAGCACGATCGGAAACTGGCTACGTATGCAGCTGAGCAGATGGGTCAGATAGAAGGGCTTACGATTTATGGTCCTAAGTCAGAACGTACGGGTTTGGTTACCTTTAACCTAGGTGATGTTCATCCACACGATGTGGCTACTGTGCTTGATGCAGAAGGAATCGCTGTCCGAGCTGGACATCATTGTTGCCAACCGTTGATGAGATGGTTAAAAGCGTCTGCTACAGCGCGTGCGAGCTTCTATCTATATAATGACGAATCAGATATTGATGCGCTTGTGAAAGGATTAAAAAAGACAAAGGAGTACTTCGGACATGTCTTTAGATGATCTTTATCGCCGTGTGATCATGGACCATTATCAACATCCGCGCAATAAGGGGACGTTTGAAGATGGAACCGTCTCAATTGAGCTGAATAACCCTACATGTGGAGATCGTATTTCCCTTCAACTTCACTTAGAAGAAGGGAAGATTACCAAGGCAATGTTTACGGGTGAGGGTTGCTCGATAAGCCTATCTTCTGCTTCCATGATGACAGAAGCCGTAAAAGGGTTAACGTATGAACAAGCTTTAGAACTTGTCGATCTATTCTCTCGAATGATGCTAGGAGAAGATGTCGACGTTGAGAAATTCCCATTAGAAGATATTGAAGCCCTGACTGGAGTGGCAAAATTCCCTGCTCGCATAAAATGTGCAACGCTTGCGTGGAAAGCTCTAGAAAAAGGGGTAAATGAACATAAATAACTGAAGGAGGAGAGAAACATGGCAGAAAATGTACCTGATTACAGTGATGTACCTGAAATCTCCGATTATAAATACGGATTTCGCGATAAGGATGTATCGGTGTTCCGTTCAAAACGAGGTCTTAATCGTCAGATCGTAGAGGAAATCTCTCGTATGAAAGGTGAATCGGACTGGATGTTGCAGTTCCGTCTCAAGGCGCTAGAGCAATTTGAAAAGATGCCAATGCCGGATGATCTGAACAGCAAATGGTTCTCCTTGTTACCGGGGGATCTAAGCGAATTAGACTTCAATAACATCACTTACTATGTAAAGCCTTCCGAAAGACAAGGTAAGACATGGGAAGAGGTACCGGACGAGATTAAGCAGACATTTGACAAGCTGGGGATCCCAGAAGCAGAGCAAAAATTCTTAGCAGGTGTATCCGCTCAGTACGAATCTGAAGTTGTATACCACAGCATGCAAAAAGAGCTTGAGGATCAAGGTGTGATCTTCTGTGACACCGATACAGCTCTTCGTGAGCATCCAGAAATCTTCCAAGAGTATTTTGGAACTGTTATTCCAACAGTGGATAATAAGTTTTCTGCACTAAACAGTGCGGTATGGTCAGGTGGATCCTTTATCTACGTACCACCAGGTGTGAAATGTGAAGTGCCACTACAAGCCTATTTCCGCATTAACTCAGAGAATATGGGACAATTTGAACGTACTCTCATCATTGCGGATGAAGGCAGCTTCGTTCACTATGTAGAGGGTTGTACCGCTCCAATCTACAGCACGGATTCCCTTCATAGTGCAGTAGTTGAGATTGTGGTTAAGAAAAATGCTCGTGTTCGTTACACCACGATTCAAAACTGGGCTCCAAATATCTACAACCTTGTTACGAAGCGTGCGGTTTGTGAAGCAGGCGGACACATGGAATGGGTAGATGGTAACATTGGCTCTAAACTTACGATGAAGTATCCAGCTGTTGTCATGAAAGGTGAAGGCGGGAAAGCAGACATTCTTTCCATCGCTGTAGCCGGTAAAGAACAACATCAAGATGCGGGTGCCAAAGTAACGATGCTGGCTCCTAACTGTACGGCTACGATTATTTCGAAGTCGATTAGTAAACAGGGTGGGAAAGTTACCTATCGTGGTTTAGCCAAATTTGGTAAGAACTCCGAGGGATCGAAGGCAAATATTAAATGTGACACCCTCATTTTAGATGGGGAGTCGACTTCGGATACGATTCCATATAATGAGATCCTAAATGATAACATTATGTTGGAGCATGAAGCGACTGTGTCGAAAGTCTCCGAGGATCAACTTTTCTACTTGATGAGCCGTGGGCTTTCCGAAAATGAAGCGACCCAGATGATTATCATGGGCTTCATTGAACCATTTACGAAAGAATTACCAATGGAATATGCCGTTGAGATGAACCGTCTGATCAAGTTTGAGATGGAAGGCTCAATTGGATAATAAAGATATAAAAAACACGTCAGAGCTTTGATTCTCTGGCGTGTTTTCATGTTTAGATTGGTTGATTTTGATTCGAGTTTCTTCGCTATTTACTTGAAGCCACATGTGTTAAATAACGTGTCATCAACTCAATAGCGACAGAGATGGCATCTTCGTTTGGTTCAATTTGTGGATGATGGAGCCCGTACGGGGTGTCTACGCCTAGCCAGAACATCATGCCAGGGATCTGTTCGAGGAAGTAGCCGAAGTCTTCGCCTGTGAGGGCTTCTTTGCACTCGATGAGTTGAAATGTGGTTTCTCTACGGGTCCAGTCCATAAATTCTTGGGTGATCTGATGATGGTTATATACTTGGCAATAGTTCGAGCCCCATGTGAGGTCTCCTTTGCATTGGAACGATTCTTCGATTCCGCGGACGATGGACCCACAACGTTCTTTTATCAGTTCCATGGATTCGGCTGATAAGGTGCGGATGGTTCCTTCGAGAAGGGCTTCCCCGGCGATAATGTTTTCTTTCGTTCCGGCATGTAGTTTCCCGATTGTGATAATCGCCGAGTCGAGTGGATTGATATTACGAGCTATGACGGTCTGTAGTTGACCGACTAGTTGAGATGCGGCTATAACCATATCATGGGCGAGATGTGGATAGGCGGCGTGACCACTTTTTCCTTGAAGGTGGATCAAGATTTCTTGTGTATTGGCAAATAAGATGCCAGGTCGAGTGGCAATGGTGCCAACTGGATGTTCGGGTGCGATGTGAAGCGCATAGATTTGATCGGGCTTCCAGCGCTGAAACTCTTCACTTTGAAGCATAGGCTCTGCCCCACCAGGTCCTTCTTCGGCAGGCTGGAAGAGGAATAACAAGTGATCATTTACAGGATGATGAACGAAGTGTTGAATGAGCCCCATTGCAATGGTCATATGTAAATCGTGCCCACAAGCGTGCATATACCCCGTATGCTGTGAAGGGAAAGGAAGAGTGGTTTGCTCGGTGAGTGGTAACCCGTCCATGTCTGTCCGATAGGCGATGGTTTGATGTGGGTTTTTCCCTGTGATCCGTACTAGTACACCGGTTCGCCATGTCTGCAGTTCGAGACGATCCTGAGGTAGGGATTTGAGAAAGGCTAGGATGTATGCTTGGGTTTGAAATTCTTCGAATCCGGGTTCAGGGATCTGGTGGAGATCGCGGCGGATTTGGATTAGGTCAGTCTTCATCGGTGTGGTTCTCCTTTCAGGCTGAAGATGATAGCTAAAAATCAAAAGATGGTTTCAGCTATCATCATGTGTCCCGGGGCATGTATCTGACTACAGCTCAAATAGTGAGCCTGCGAGGATGTGAAATGCAGGTTCGCTCCGTCTATCGATGCTTCGGGCAAGTGGCAAAACTCGCAAAGAACGCGGGGACATTGCCACAAAACGCCCTTGATTCGAATGACTACGCTAAGTAGGCCCACTAACATCGCAGTGGTCAGACACATTGCCCCTATTCCACTTTACCTTACTGTTTAATCAATTGATCTATTTGATAGTAAGCCTATGAAGAAAGCTAAGTAGGATGCGTAATAGTACTAATCGAACAGGCTCTATTTCTTTAGATGCAGTAAGACTTCCCGTAGGGTAGTGAGGAAATGTTGGATTTCGCTCTCTTGTAGGGTTAGGGGTGGGAGAAGTCTGATTACGGTTTTGGCGGCGATGTCGACTAGGATGCCGCGGGTAAGGAGTTCGCTTTGGATGTGAGAGACTTGTGTTGCAGTGAGATGAGTACGAATTCCGATCATCATGCCACGTCCTTGGATGGTGATGATGTATTCAGGGAGTTCCGCTTGTAGTGTTTGTAAACCAGTCCAAAGTTTCTGAGCGGCGAGTCGTCCTTTTTCTAATTGTCCTTCCTCGAGCAGTACATCTAGGACGGCATTTCCTAGGGCCGCGCTGAGAGGTGAGGGAGCAAAGGTGGTTCCATGATCACCGTATCCAAATACGTCAGCTACTTTGTGATTCGCGATGATTCCTCCAAGGGGTAACCCGCCACCAATCCCTTTGGCAAATAAGATCAGATCAGGATGGAGTCCCGGTAAGTCTTCATGTTGATAGGCAAATAGTGAACCGGTACGGCCAATGCCGGTTTGAATCTCATCGAGGGCAAATAACATTCCGTGTTCTTGGCATAGTTGTTGGGCACGGAGTAGAAATTCGTGTGGTAGGGCATGAACGCCGCCAGCTCCGAGGATCGGCTCGAATAAGACAGCAGCAGGCTTCTCTGTACGGCAAATCTCTTCTAGTTCTTCGATGGTTGTCGCTTCAAACACTGGGTAGTTTAACTCAGGGAAATCTTGATAAATATGAGGCTGACGTGTGAGACGGACAGCACCTAGTGTTCGACCATGAAAGCCATTGGTGTACACGATTATGCCCTGTCGCTCTGGAGCATGTGTTTTACTCCATTTATGTATGAGTTTAATAGCGGCTTCTGTCGCTTCAGCCCCAGAGTTGCAGAAGTATACCTTTCCATCTTTGACGGTATGTTTGACAAGTCTTTGCGCTAGCTGAATAGCAGGAGGATTTAAAAACAGATTGCTAATATGTAAAAAACGTTTTCCTTGCTCGACCAAGGTTTCCATGAGGCGAGGATGAGAGTGACCGAGTGTGTTGACCCCAAGACCCGTGAAGAGGTCCAAGAATGTATTGCCTTCCGTATCCGTTAGATAGTTGCCATGGGCGTGTTCAATGGCGATTGGAAGCCGTTTTACTGTATGCATGATAAAGGTTTCATCTAGTTGTTGAATCAATTTCATGGAACGACACCTCACATGAGTTTAAAATATAAATACGAAAAGAAGCCCCGAAGGGCCCTCTTTGCTTACAATTGGCGTAATTCTTGTTTGATTTCTGTTTTAGAGCGAGTTTTGTCATCGATTTCCTTGATGATTCGAGCAGGAGTACCCGCTACAACCACATTCGGCGGAACATCGTCCACGACAACCGCTCCAGCAGCTACAACGGAACCTTCTCCAATGCGTACCCCTTCTAAGACGACCGCATTTGCCCCGATTAACACGTTATCCTCTACGATTACAGGAGTGGCTGATGGTGGTTCGATAACCCCTGCGATCACAACGCCAGCTCCGATGTGACAATTTTTGCCCACGGTGCCACGTCCGCCGATTACTGCGTTCATATCGACCATGGTTCCTTCACCGATCACAGAGCCGATGTTGATAACTGCCCCCATCATGATAACCGCGTTTGCCCCGATTTCAACTTGATCACGAATGATCGCTCCTGGTTCAATACGAGCATGAATGTGCTTGTTTTCAAGTAATGGAATAGCGGAGTTGCGACGATCATTTTCCACTACGAAATCTTCGATTTGAGCTTGATGAGCTTGTAAGATTGGTTCGATATCTTTCCAATCACCGAAAATGGTACCAACATTGCCGTTAACAAATGTTTTTACATTTCCTCCAAAGGATACATTTTCTAACTGTCCTTTTATATATACTTTGACAGGAGTTTTTTTCTCGCTGTTCTTGATAAAGTCAATGATCTGATTTGCGTCCATTAGTTGCATGTGTTGTCCATCCCCTTTGTCATTCTAAAAAATACTGCTAACTTGTTAAAGTATAGCATACTCGATTTTAGTACTAAAGGTTGGAAACGTCATAGGTGATGTGGTTTTTTTAGATGATATCGTTATGGACGATATAGGATTCTTGTTTCGTTTGCTGGAGAGAGTACGTCTTCCGCATACAATGGATAAATTCTTTATCATCGACACCCTCATAGCAACTAGCAAGTTGCATCCACAACTTGGCCTCTCTTTCTTTATACTCATGCTTTTCTGCTAGAGCGACTGCTTGCTGCAAATGTTCGATGGCTTCTGCTGTTTGATCTCTCTTACGGCAAATTTCACCCATGACGGATAAGTTCGAGATCAGGCGCGCTGCATCTTGATATTTCTTAGAAATTGTAATCGCTTCGAGGAAATATTCGTAGGACTTGTCTAGCTCTCCATTTACCATAGATAGAAGACCAAACTGTGTATAAACACTCGCTAATCGTGCTCCATCTGGGAAAGATCCGCGTAGCTTTTGCGCAGTCTCTAATGCTTGTTCAGCTAAATGATATTTCTTTTGCTCTAGGTAGATTGAGCCGAGCAACGTCCAGAGTTCGAATAGAGAGATTAGCTTGCTATTCCTTCTAGCAAGGGTAATTCCTTGCAGGGTGAACTGGATCGCTTCATCGAGGAAACCAGAGCGTTTCGAGAAATCAGCTCGAAGCCAATAGAACATAAGTTTTGTTTCAATTCGATCCACGTGCTCTACTTCGTCCCAAATCTCTTGGATGAGTTGCATGCCTTCTGTGATACGACCTAATCGTTGTAGGCAAACTCCTTTATTTCTGAGCAGGAGATGCCGGATATGACGGCGTTCTCCATTTTGCACCCAGACGTTTAAGCCTTGGTTTGCATATGTAAGGGCTTGAGTATGATTATTTTGGAGGTACGCAATCACACCTAACATGAGGTAGCCAGCCGATTCAATGTTATTTTCTGGATTTTCCCCTTGCTGGACACAGCGAATCGCATTATGGAAAGCTCGCTCTGCTTGACGATATTTCTTTTTCGAAAAATAACATCTACCTTTGTAGTAGTACACTTGAGGAATTAACGGATGATGCTCATCAACAGGCATTTTATCAAGCGTTTGTAGTGCCTCGTCAAACTTTCCTACCTCACGAAGAGTACTAACAATTTGTAGCTGTACAAATAACTCTTGTAGTTCTTGTTGTTCCTTTTCCAGGATTTCAGGTAGCTTTTGTGCAGGAATATTCAATTTGTCTAACAAATAGGTCACTTTTTCTGGACTTACATGAGCTACACCACGCTCAATATTACTAACAGTAGCAGGAGAGATATTTTCATCTGCCAAGTCTTCCAGTCTTAATCCACGTTCTTTTCGCACTCTGCGGATGACTTCGCCCATTTCATGAAGCGATATTATGGACATATTGGTTCACCTCGGTTTTTTTATATAGATTGTAGATCTGAAAAAAAGGCTATAAATAGAATAAACGCTAAATCGGAAAGGAGAAAGGGTTATTGAACATATGGAAAATATGCAAAGAGGTAATCGTTACAATTACACATCGCTATTTTGAGGATCGGGTGGGTGACTTAGCGGCTCAATTGGCATATTATCTGTTACTTTCATTATTTCCATTTTTAATGTTAGCTTTCACGATCATTGGATACCTTCCGATTTCAGGTGCAGAGCTTCTTGAAACGATTCATCCCTATGCTCCACCCTCTACCTATGAACTAATACGTAACAATTTGTATGTTATTATGGATCAAAAGAGTGGTAAAGTACTTTCGATCAGCTTGGTGGCGACTATCTATATCGCCTCTCTAGCATTCCATTCTATTATACGTATATTAAATAATGCGTATCAAGTAAAGCAAGAACGTAGTTTTTGGAAACAGTTATGGGTTGGTTTTTTCTTGATGGCAGGTATTTTAATCGGATTGAGCGTTTCTCTAGTGGTTTCTGTCTTTGGTGAAGTGTTAGCACATACATTATTTCCTTGGCTAGGAGCAACATCCGGCTTCATTGATATATGGCTGTTATTACGCTGGTCAGCAGGAAGCATGATTCTATTTATCGTGTTTTACTCCCTATATATATTTGCACCCCACACCCACGTTGGATATCGACAGGCCTTACCCGGAGCACTACTTTCGACATTTGGTTGGCAAATCAGCTCCTATTTTTTTGCCATCTATGTAGGGCGATTTGGCAACTACTCGCTAGTCTACGGGAATCTAGGTGCTTGGATGGTCCTATTGGGTTGGTTCTATTTAAGTGCACTTATTTTAATCATAGGTGGAATGTTTAACGCAACCCTTTGTCAGATTACTGCAAGAGGGAACAATAGTAAACAGGGAAGTGGGTGAATCGATGCCCCAATCAAAGTGGTTTTTGTTTGGTTATGGGATCGTAATATTATTTTTAATTATACTGTTAGGAAGCCAAATTAGCTTTATCTTTCACCCGATTGTGATCTTTTTCCAAACCTTATTTTTTCCATTTCTCATATCAGGGGTCTTATATTATTTGTTTCGCCCGGTAGTCGATATCCTGATGAAACTTCGTTTTCCAAGATCACTTGCTATTTTAACCATCTATTTAGTGGTGATAGGGTTAATGGTTCTATTTGGATTTTTGATTGGACCGCCACTAAGCGATCAAGTAGAGAAATTAATCAAAAATCTTCCTGCGATGATGGATATCGCACAAGTGCAGTTTGTCAAAATGTCACATCATCCTTGGATCGAGCCTTATGTCGATTGGAATGAGATTTCTCAAACGGTAGTAGGCTATCTGAAAACGAGCTACGCTGTAATCGGTAATAATATTGCTAATTTCATTAGTGTGGTTACCAACATCATCACGGTTTTGGTTACCGTTCCGTTTATCCTATATTACATGCTACGAGAAGGGCATAAAACGCCCGACTATTTTTTGCAACTGTTCCCTGAGTGGGAGAGAAAGCAAGGGATGGCGATCTTACGCGACTTGGATCAAGCGCTAAGCTCGTATATCAAAGGCCAAGTGATTGTGAGTATGTCGATTGGAGTATTACTGTACATTGGGTATCTCATCATCGGAATCGATTACTCGCTCCTCTTAGCGATTATCGCGATGTTTACCAATGTGATTCCGTTTATCGGACCTCTATTAGGGATGATTCCAGCATTGATTGTGGCATTGATTACTTCGCCCGATATGGTGTATCAAGTGGTCATCGTCGCCGTCATCGCACAACAACTCGAAGGAAACCTGATTTCGCCTTATGTGATGGGGAAGAGTTTAAAGATCCATCCGTTGACGATTATCTTGGTATTGCTGGTGGCGGGTAGCTTAGGTGGATTTTTTGGGCTGTTGCTCGCGGTGCCTACTTATGCAGTGTCTAAGGTGATCGTGGTGCACGCGTATCGCTTGTATGCGTTAAGGCGGCAGGATAGGTCGCTTGGGGTACATAAGTAAATGGGTTTGTCTACAGTCTGAAAAGACCGCTAAAAAATCTAGCGGTCTTTATTTTCAAGCAAGTAGATATTCGCACAATTCTGTATGGATGGACTGATTTTTCATCCCCATTAGCAAGTATCTGGGGCTTATGCTGCCAGGAAGAATTTTTTCTACATATTTAGAGAACTCCTCCATACTTGGTGCTTGATCTAGGTACAGCTCTTTAGGATCGACTCCGAACTGAAATAAGATCGAATCGGGATCGTTCTTTGAATCCTCATGAAATTGCTCAAAATGCTTATCTGTACTTTCTTTTAAGCGATACGAAAAAGCCGACATGACGTTTTGTATAGCCTTCACCTGTGTTTCATTGATATCGTAGTCAATGATGGACATAAAAAACATATGTTCATCTGACTTTACCATGTGTTGCATTAACTTGATGTGATACCTGAGCCTACTTAACTCATCAGCTATCGCTTTATCCATGTTACCATCTCCTACCAACTAAGCAATGAGGAACATAATTGCCCATGCGATATTCCGTGCTATCCATTGAGGAAAGCCAAGTTGTGAAATCATAAAGTCAACTAGTCTTGCTTCAATCTGTGTAGTAAAGCGATCTAGTGCATCACCAATCTCAAACGAATGTTTTCTTAGGTATTCACCAGCTTCTTTATTGAGAAGTTTCAAAAGGCTTCCCATGTAGTCTCCGCCATACTTCAAAGCGTAAACCATTGCTGTTTTCTTCCATCCATTTGGCTCAAACTTTTGATGTTCATAAATCGTATTACTTGTAGATTGTGTAACTTCCCCACTACCAGAACTTACACTTTTCCTTGCAATATCCTCCTTCTTCTCCATCACAGCAAGAGGAGCATTCGTTTCGGATGCAAAAGCCTTCAAACTTGTCCCTAGACCCGTCAACAAAACCGAAGTAGCAAGTAGCTCTCCTACATCCCTCGTATTTACATGATGAAGCAACCAATGAAAATACCGTAAGGATAGATCCCATACATCAAGCAACTAGATTCTTACTTCTAACGGCGGATCGCCTACAAACAGTTTGTACATAAGGTCAAGCTTCCTCCTAGTCCAGTTAAATAAAATGATGGAGAGGGTAAAGTCTGAGAACAGGTGATAAGTAAATAAATGTCGAAATTTAGATAAGCGAGGGAGGCACAAGTCTAATGGGAAAAAATATCGTACCCACGTCCATAAAAAATGGTGTTGTTGTCCATTTCGAATTGTTTCCATGTGATGTTTGGTAGATAAATCTTCACTTTCGTGTCAGTTGTGATAACAAGTGTCTGCTCTGTTTTTCTACGAATAGCAACATAGACTGCTTCCGTAGTTTCGTCGGGTAGTTGGGTCGTCCGACGTTCCTCCAGATCAAACACTTGCTTTAAAGCTAATTGATAGCATTTTAAAGCATCTAGCGACTTGGCTTTGATATGAAACCGCCCTCTCTTTATCAAATTTTAAAAATTATTTACTAACATGGTTCCTAGTTACACTCTACTATGTCTGAATAAAAGTACAAAATTTTTAAATCGTATAAAAATTATTTAATCTAAGTAGGTAGTTCACAATAGTGTGTGTACAATCTACTTGTAATTTTGTTTTCTATTGGAACGATGGCTTCAGTCCAATGGAAAACAAAATTCCTATTAAAATGGGGTGAAAAAATGGCACTTATTTTAGTGAGTGGTCGGTTAGCACAAGCAATTAAAGAGGCAAGGAACGCTAGAAAAATGCACCAAGACGATGTTGCAATCGAAACAGGGATATCGTCTGCTCATTTGTATAATATCGAGAGAGGATACCTCCGTGCAGATCAGGACAAGCTTCAAAGGGTTTGCAACTTGTTCGAGTTAGACTTAGAAAAACTATTGGAAGATGAGGATCTTCCAGTTGAAGGGAATCTATCTGAGGTCATGCAACTCATCGAATGGGAACTTACGGAGAATCCTTCGAAAGCAGTGGAACATCTTCGTCAATTTGAAACACAACAAATTCAAGTAGCAGGAAAAACACCTTTGTTAGAGATGAATTGTGCCTATCTGCGGGGCAAACATGCAAAGATGAGAGAACGTCATGACTTAGCAATTCAATACTTCAATTTAACCATTAAGATTGCTAAGGAATCAGGGGAATCATTGAATCATAACCTTATTTGTGGAAGTTATTATGGTATATCTCAAGTGTTACACCAGCAAAACAAGTTACTACAAGCACTCCAAGTAGCTAGACAAGGTGTTAAATCTTTTATTTCCAGCGGTGAAAGACCTTATCTCTATCTACCACTTTGCGTCAACCAAGCTTCCATACTCGAAAAGCTAGACCGCGATCACGAAGCTCTACAATTAATTGAGTCATTGTGGAATGATAGAACATATATGGATTTTTCTGATTCGCGGTTAAACCTATATCAAATCCGGGTGGAGGTTTTGATTAAACGAGGTAGTTTTCAGGAAGCTATTTTTTTTGCTAGAGAAGGGTTTGATCGGGCGAGATTAGACCGAAATATCCATCGTCAATTTGAATTCCTATCTTCACTAGGTGTTGCATTTGCTTCTCTTGGGAATCTATCTCTAGCAAAGCTTTATTTTGAAAAAGCAAATCAGTTGGAATCAAAAATCAATCGGAAACAACTCGTGTCAATCACATATACTCAATTAGGGAGAATCTGTATGCAACAACATCAATATGATGAAGCTATTTGTCATCTGAAACATGCCATTGAATTAGCTAAAGATGATGAATTCCATTTAGCTAAGGCACTTTCAGTAATGGGTGAGTGCTATTATCGTCAAGGACTTGAAAAAGATGCTCATTCTTATTTAAATGAAGCATGGGAAATTTACAAAAGGCTGAAACTTGACCATATGGCAAATAGTGTACTACTATTGATGTCAGATATATCAGTTCGTTCTCAACCTTCTGGATACGATCACTGTGTTCAGTTATACCTCAAGAATCAAATACAAAAAAAGTTACTGGGAGTGAGTGATATGTTTTCATTTACCAATGAGCCACCAGAGGTCTAGGAGTGTACATCCAAGATTACACAATGTTTAAACCTTAATTGTATACACTTAAAATAGAGTCAATTTTTTAAAAAGGTTCTATTTTAAGTGTTTTTAGTATGCCGTTTTGACCGATTCCAGAACGGCTTCAATAATAGTCTAAGTATAATGTTAAAAACATTCGAACTAGAAATTTGGCTAAAGCACTACGGATATTAAGGAGATAGGGAGTGAGATATTCATGATGGTTGAACCTACTTGGAAACGAATTGGGCTTACTGAACCATTAGCAGGAGATTCCGAGACAGGGTTATCCAAGTGCACCAGAACTGTTTACTAAACCTGATAGAGATCCAAAATGCATGGATGTTTTGGATAGCTCCAATTCTGGAATGCCTTCTCAAGAACTGAGAAGGCATTCCAGCTGTAAACAATCTCGATCCATCTATTCTTTTCGCCATTTTCTCGAATATGAATTATAAATAGATTCATATAAGAATCATTTCTCTTAATCTCCACATATTGTATGTAGAAAACAATATGGGAGGCTTTCTTCTATGGATATAAATGAAACGAATAATGTGGAGCTTTCCCCACCTTGGGTCACATATTTTAATGAAATCAAGTACTCAGTAGGGGCTGATCCTGGTGTAACAGTGGGACCCCTTATTCCTGTTGGAGATGTTTATCTTATCATTGTCACAGTATCAGGAAATGAAAAAGCTAAAGCTATTGCTACACTCCTCAACCCTACGATAACCTTCGGAAATGTTGAAGCATTCGTTGTAGTGATCAATACGGATGGAGAGCAGGTTTTTCCCTTACCTTGTCCCTTAAACGCTTTCTTAGTCGCAAGCATCGTTCAAACTGCCTTAACCGGTAATGAGTTTTTTCAAAAAGTTGTCGTACAACCTCAACTACCAAACCAACCAAACGCTGTCTACCCTGTTTTCAAGCCAGAAGTCATTCAGTTTTTCAATGATGATATATCAAATCTATGCAATAATTTTACTGGAGTTGCGGCAAATGTATTTCAAGATGTTTTAAGAAATGAAATATGCGAAGTTTCTATTTTGTTTTCTACTAGTTGCGATGAGGCTTAGGGATCATAGATTTTGCCTGCAGTCAGAAAAAGCTCCTAAAAAGGAGCTTTTTCTGCGTTTATGAGGATTGTTTATAACAGAGCGGTTGATGATCCTTACACTTTATTAAGGTTCTTGAAAGGTAAATCTATACTTTCTCATAATCCAGACTGATACACTAGTCCATAACTAGTTAATAGAGTGTCAAAAAGAATAGATATATTAAGAAGGCACATCTATCAAAAGTTTACAGTGGAAAGGGGCGCACAGCTGGTTAAGTAGATGATCGTGGAGGATGTATTACCACGAAATATTGACATGTTGTCGCTGTTAGGAGGAAATGTACATTGAACTTTCGGCAGTTTGCGTTTAATAACGTTAAACGAAATATACGGGCTTATTCTGCCTATTTTCTAAGTAGTTCATTTGCAGTGATGATCTTTTTTATCTATGCCATGTTTATCTTTCATCCTGATATGATGAAAACCGAGATGGGACGGCGAACTCAGATTGGAATGGGGGCAGCCGAGTATGTAGTTTTTATTTTCTCTTTTCTGTTTGTGCTCTACTCGATCAGCGCTTTTTTAAAAGCAAGAAAAAAGGAGTTTGGTCTTTTAACCATTCTAGGATCGGAAGGAAGACAACTAAAACGTCTGATCTTTCTAGAGAATATGATCATCGGTTCTCTATCAATCATTACGGGAATCGTATGTGGAATGGTCATGTCTAAGGCTTTTCTCTACTTTGGTGCGGGAGTTGTAGGGGTTAAAGAGCTGCCGATATACGTACCATGGAAGGCAATAGGACTGACTACTGCTGCCTTTTTGAGCCTTTTTCTTGTTATCTCTGCACTTACTCTATTTTTTATCAGACAAAATCGGGTGATAGAATTATTACAAGGAGGTATGAAGCCCAAACCAGAACCAAAGGTTTCCATCTGGCTATGTTTATTATCAGTGGGGTGCTTTATTGGTGCCTTTTATCTAATGAAACAACCATTATCGCAGTCAAATATGATGTATATTTTAGCACTTGGGCTTATCGCTACTTACTTTTTCTTTTCACAAATCAGTGTGTGGACCATTCGCTTATGTAAAAGAAATCGTTCCTTTTCTTGGCGAGGAACGAACCTTCTCTGGGTTTCGGAGATTGGCTATAAGATAAAAGATAATGCGCGGATCTTTTTTATGATCACCGTTGTCACGGCAATGTCTTGCACCGTAATCGGAATTGTTCTGTCAATGGATCAGGTGAATAAGAGAGCATTTCATGAAAACCCATTTGCACTTACTTATGCGGTAATAAATGAGAAGGGAGAGAATTGGAAAAAAGAGATCGATAAGATTGATCAAGAGTTGAAATCTGCCAATGTAAAATTTGAAAAGATTCAACAGGCATCGATTGGCTCTCAATTCCGCGAAACTCAGGATCGGTACATGCCGATAATGAAACAATCAGAGTATCAGCGTTTGGCAGATAAGCTTAATAGGAAAAAAATTCCTATACTGAAACCTAGAGAAACATTGGTCATTTCCCATCCTTCTATTAACAAGTTAGATACGAAACAGCTTACTCTAAATGATGGAGGAGAAGTACTTCAAGTAATCGATCAGTTCGTGGAAAAATCGATTCAGGGAGGATCTCTCTTAGTCGTTTCGGATGAAACATATAATCAGTTGAAGGCTTCTAGGAAAGAGAAAGAAGATGTGGAGATCTCCTATTTGATTCCAGATTGGTCGAATAAAGAGTTACCTAATCCTAACTCTCCAGAGGTAAAAATCGGGAAAAAATTGATTGATTTGCATGATCAAGCGACAACACCAGGAGAAGAAAGTGGTTTCTTCAGTTCTCGTGCAGGTTCGTATTTAATGGGCAAGCAAAATAGTAGCATGCTAGTCTTTATCGGCGTATTTCTCGCAGCGATTTTTTCCCTTTCGGCGGCTAGTTTCTTGTACTTTAAGCTTTTTACAGATTTAAACCAAGATCAGCATATCATCCATGGGCTTTCTAAGGTCGGTTTAAGTAGTAAAGAAATGAAACGATCAGCCACTATCCAAATCGCTGCTCTCTTCTTTATTCCCATGTTGGTTGCAGCATTAGAGGCCATTATAGGTCTAGAAGCATTAAAGGGAACATTTGCTGATCTAGGAAATACCTTTCTCCCTACCATGACAGGGATCGGTGCCTTTTTCTTTATGCAGTTTATCTATTTCTTAATCGTTCGTGCTCATTATTTGAATCAATTAAAGCGAGTAATGGTATAAAAGGGTATTACTACAAAGGCGATCTTCTGATTGCACTTCTGGATTTTGGATCAAAAATAACCTAGCACATAGCCTAGGTTATTTTTTTTGCAGAAATAATAGCGGATCTCGCGCATCGGAAGAAGGATTTAAACCAACGTGTACCTCAAAGTGAAGGTGAGGCCCGGTTGAGCGTCCGATTTTCTTAATTTGACCGATATACTGACCTTTGGTTACTTTGGTGCCAACTTGGACGTTTCCGTAGGGGATGGTATGACCATACCAGGAAATGAGCCCGTTGGAATGTTTGATGCCTAAGTAATGTCCAAAACCGCCTGGATTCTCTTTATCAATGTAGATAACGCCATCGCCTGCTGCGCGGACTAAGGTATTTTCGGCACAAGCTAGATCCAATCCACGATGAAAGTGTCCGGGTCTACGTTCATTCCATCTGCCTGTAATGGGACAGTTCGTTGCTACCGGCCAAGTGAGGGTCCCGCCTGTGTACTTCACGTTCCCATCAATCGTAACCCTGCCTGTGAATAGGTTCGCTTGAGAGGCTACCTCATTTACATAATCCCAACCACCGTCACCGGCGAATTTTGAATCCAGTTTATAAATCCCGCAGATGACATTGTCTCCGTACGTATTAACGGTTTCTTCCCCTAGTTTTTGGGTTGCATCCTTTTTACAGATTCCTTTTTGTGAGTCGGCTTCTTCTTTTAATGTTTCGGCTAAATCGAAAATGTAATCTTTAACGGGTGCGAGGTTGGTTTCTCCGGCAAATTTGCTCATGCGCTCAGGAACTTTTTTTACATAGTTTTGAGTCTCTTGAAACGGAGGAACACCATCGTAGCGTTTTACATTGCCAGCTCCAGCATTATACGCGGCTAATGTGTATTTTATATTTCCATTGAAATTATTTAGATGGTTAACTAAAAGTTCTACACCGCGATCAATATTATTGACCGGGTTTTTACAATCCTGAATGGTCCACTTACGGGCTTGGCAGTTAGATGGCATGAGTTGCATGAGACCAACTGCTCCGGCAGAAGAGACGACATTTGGATTAAAGTTACTTTCTTGCTCCATCACGGCGGCGATTAAAGCAGGAGTCACTTGATATTTGCGATCTTTATTCCAACGGTAGAGAGATGACTCGATATACTCTTTATATTTTACGTTAGGGACTGTTCCACCCACTTTAGAAGCCTGTGAAGCGTATTCAGGGCTTTTCGCATGAATAGCCGCTAGGATTTCCCAAGGGATATTGTATTTGGAGGCGGCTTCTTCATAGTAGTCACGAAACATGGACATGGTGGTTGTCGTTCCATCTTCGGGTAAGGCTTGAGGCTTGTTCAGAAATGGGACAACCATAAAAATAGTAAAGGTAATGAGTAGTAGGATCAAAATAGTAGGAAGCACACCCATTCCAATTAAGAGGGCAAAAAAGGAATCTCGGTCTTTTCCATTATTTGGGTTAGTCGGCAGCATTGGCACTTTCCAACCACCTTACCTTCCATGTATCGCCGCTTGGCTTTAATAGGATTGAGATAAATTGAGGCTCTGTTACGGCTTTGTTGTCAGGACCAGTAAAGGTAATATTGGCAGTTAGCTCGAGGCGAATATCTTGTGAATCCTCGACGGTTCTCGACTCCATTTTAAAATCTTGGAATTCCATTTTCTTTGTGTCTGCAAACGGCTCCTTATATTGGGCTTTTAATATTTCGTAGAGTGAAGGGTCTAAGCGATTTTTTACCCTTTCCACATGTGCGGTTGGCTTTGCCGAACTGTATTGATAGAGATCTTTTAAAAATGTCGTGAGAAATGATTCTACTTGAGTTCCTCGTTTTTGTTGGTTTTCTAAGATTTGTTTTGCTTCCGGGTCTTGTTGATCTTTCTTCTTCGTCTCTTCTATATCTTGGGGAGGGGTAGTCGGAATAAGAGTGGGGGGCTTGCTTTTATCAGATGCTGATTGGGCCGCTGGCTTTTCTGTTTCAAAAGGAATTCTACTAATAAAGGTAAAAATGAGGATGACCGTAAAGCCAATCAATAGCCAAAATTGAAGTTTACTAAGTTTCATCTACCTGCTCCTTATCATAATAATTTTCTGCATAGTTAGATTATATAGAAAAAGTGTCGAAAAGGAAATAATTTGTAAAAGGACTACGCCTATGCCGGGTACACTGAAATGGATTGAGAACGATCAGCTCCCAATCCATTTTGTATGCTCGCGTTACAGAGCATTCATTTTTATCACATAATTTTTATGATGGAGCCAGTTTCTCCTTGAGGTCCAGTAGGATAATAAAAAAAGGCTACCTATCCGTTTTAGGCAACCTGCTGAAATGTATTTGTATGTGTAAAATAGCTTTTGCAATCATTTACTGATCGAAAGATTTTGCACCTGCTCTTGAACCCTGTCAAGTAACTGCCTTTTCGTTTCCCAAAGCTTGTCAGAGAGGTTCACCGTATACTCTTCTGGATTTAAGATACGAAGATACTCTTCCCAAAATTGATCCATCTGCTGTTGATGAAATTGACGGATCTCCTCTAGTATAGGTAGCGAATAGACAAGGTTTCCCTCTTGAAAAATGGGTACATGGAGCGGTTCTATCCGATAGTTTTGTATCGTTTTCTTTTTAAATGAGTGAACAGGGTGAATTAACATGAGCGGTTCGGCTGGATTTAGCTCTTCGTTTACTTCCATGATGTAGTCAGCCTGTGCTTTATTTGTTTTTGAATCGATGATGCGGACAATTTTTTTCCGACCGGGAGTCGATACCTTGATCGGATTGGATGAAATCTTCAGCGTGGGAATCCACTGATTCTCTTCTAATCGGGAGACCATCTTATAAACACAACCGAGAGAAGGCTGATCATGAGCGGTGATGAGTTTCGTGCCAACGCCCCAACTGTCGATTTGTGCACCTTGGGCTCTTAGGTTCAGGATGGTTTGTTCGTCTAGATCGTTCGAAGCCACAATCTTCGTATCGGTTAATCCTGCTTCATCCAGCATAATGCGAGCTTGTTTAGAAAGGTATGCTAAGTCCCCGCTATCTAGTCGAATTCCTTTTAAGGTATGTCCTTTCTCCCGGAGCTCTAGTCCGACTTGGATCGCATGAGGAACGCCACTTTTTAGGGTGTCATACGTATCCACTAACAGTACGGCTTGGTCGGGAAACGCATCTGCATAGGCACGAAACGCTTCCAGTTCGCTAGAGAAATCTTGTACCCAAGCATGAGCGTGTGTTCCACTAGTTGGGATGCCAAATGTTTTTCCTGCTAATACATTGGAGGTGGCGTTAAAGCCAGAGATATAGGCTGCTCTAGCTCCCCAGACTGCGGCATCTGCTTCTTGAGCGCGGCGGGTCCCGAATTCCATCAATGTTTCTTTTTCCCCAACGATGTGGCGAATACGGGCCGCCTTTGTGGCAACGAGTGTTTGAAAGCCTGTAAAGTTTAGTAAAGCGGTTTCGATGAGATGAAGCTCATTTACATTTCCTTCAAGGCGCATGATGGGCTCATTTGGGAAGATGAGGGAGCCTTCGCGAAATGCATATAAGTCACCTGTAAAGCGAAATTGGCGGAGATATTCTAAAAATGGGGCATCATAAGATGGAGATAAAGACTGTATGTAGGAGAGATCCTCCTCCGTGAATCGAACGTTTTGCAAATAGGTAATGGCACGCTCTAATCCTGCAAAAACGGCATATCCATTACCAAAGGGAAGAGTACGGAAATAAAGGTCAAATGCACGTTTTTTGGTGTGACTGCCTTGTTTCCAATGGGCGAACATCATCGTAATTTGGTACTGATCTGTATGCAGGGCAGAAGCAAAATTGAGTTTCATGCGGTTTGCGCTCCTCTATATGGCTGTATTTACTATGCTACAATAAGATCATATATAGATATAAATAGAAGTGGGGCGTAATATTCGAATGAACCAAGTCCAAATAGGGGTTTGTGGTTGGGGAGACCATGTTCTGACTACGCAAGTGTCAAAGACCAAAGATAAATTAGTGGACTATACAAGTCACTTTCCTATTGTGGAATTAGATAGTACTTTTCACGCGATTGCGGCTGTCGAACGTGTAGAGAAATGGGTAGAGCAGACACCAGAAGCGTTTCGCTTTCTGGTAAAGCCGTATCGAGAGCTTACGGGACATGGACGACCGAGTCATTTTCCTGAGAGATCTTGGGAAGAGATCGTGAAGGCTGTCAAAGAATCGTTTGAACCCATGCGGTTAGCAGGGAAATGTGAATTGATGCTCTTTCAATTTCCTCCTTGGTATGATTGTTCACAAAAACATGTTCGATACATACGGAAAGTAAAAGAAGCATTTTCAGAATACCGTTTAGCCATCGAGTTCCGCAACCAAAGCTGGTTTAGTGAGTCGATGTGTGATCAAACGTTGCAGTTCTTAACAGATGAGAAGTTGGTTCATGTGGCATGTGATGAACCACAGGCTGGAATTCACTCTGTTCCAATCGTGGCGGCATCCACTCATCCGACATATAGTGTAGTAAGATTCCATGGGCGGAATAAAGCAGGTTGGGATCAGCCTGGGAACCCAAATTGGCGTGATATTCGCTATGCCTATGACTACTCAGATGAAGAAATCTCGGAGTGGGTTCCCAGGATACAAAGTTTAGCGACAAGTAGTAGAGAAGTATATGTACTATTTAATAATAACTCACAAGGGCATGCTGTCAAAAGTGCAAGGAAGATGATGAAACAGCTAGGCATTTCCTATGAAGGGCTTGCACCGAGGCAGTTAAGTTTACTGGACTGGATGGAGTAATCACATGGATGATATCTTGATATGGGGATCGTTATTATTAGTTGGTTATGTGGCAGGTACAATTGGAAGTATTGTAGGGCTTGGCGGCGGCATTATTATTGTTCCAGCGCTGCTGTATTTAGCTCATTTTTTTCCACCTTTTCGTATGATTAGCCCTCCGATGGCTGTGGGAACCTCCTTATTTTTAATTGTTATTACCTCCCTCTCTTCGACTCTGAGCTTTCACAAACAAAAGAGAATAGACTTTACAAGCGGATGGCTCTTTTTTCTGGGATGTGGTCCGGGTGCCATGATAGGTGCGTACTTATCACGTTACCTACAATCTAACTTCTTTCTCATTGGTTTTGGCATCTTTATGTTAGTGATCTCTTTTGTTCTTATAATCAAAGACCGAATTGGATGGATGAGATATACGGGGTCTCAGGTGAGGACTCATACGGATCCGGATGGACATACATGGACCTATGGATATAATCGGTGGCTTGTGTTAGGGATGTCTTTTCCCATCGGGATTCTTTCAGGGCTCTTAGGGATTGGCGGTGGTGCGTTGATGGTTCCTATCATGCTCATTGTGTTTCGATTTCCGCCGCATGTGGCTACCGCTACCTCGATGTTTGCGATTTTTTTATCGTCTATTCTGGGGAGCGGTATTCAGGCTTTTCAAGCACATATTCATTGGATTGCGGTCTTGCTATTAGCCCCCGGCTCTTGGCTTGGAGGGAAAACTGGAGCTTGGATTTCATCTCGTTTGGAGAGCAAACATCTGCTACGGGCTTTTGAAACGTTACTAGTGGTTATTGCGATTAAGATGATTTATGACGGATTTACCTTGTGAGGAGGGTCCTTATATGAGGCATGTAATTCGTCTTTACCATACCAATGATCTACATAGCCATATGGAGGAAATGGCGCACATTCATAGCTTTGTGCTACGGAAGAGAGAGGAAGCGATGCAGAGGGATGAGTCGTTTCTTCTCGTTGATTTAGGGGATCATGCGGACCGATTTCGTATGGAGACAGAAGGAACGATGGGGATAGCAAACCGTAGGATTTTGGATTATACGGGCTACGATATCGTAACGTTAGGAAATAATGAGCTATTAACGATTTCAGCTGTAGATCTGGATAAGATGTATCATCAGTCTTCCTTTTCGGTGGTAAGTAGTAACGTTCGTCAAAAGGGAGATCAACAGCTCCCTGATTGGCTTACGCCTTGGGAGATTAGAGAAGTAATGGGAGTGCGTATCGCTTTTTTAGGTGCTACGATCCCCTATCCATTGGTTTATGACTTGCTCGGTTGGGATGTAGATGATCCGATGACCTGTATTGCAAGAGATGTAGCCTTGTTACGTTCACAAGTAGATGTGATCGTGGTTCTCTCTCATTTGGGAATTTTTTGGGATCGTAAGATTGCCACGATGATTCCCGATGTGGATATCATTATAGGAGCTCATACACATCATCTGTTAGAGGAACCAGAGCGTATCGGTACTACGATGATTGTAGCGGCAGGGAAATTTGGAGAGTATATCGGTGAAGTGCAGATTATCGTTGATCCAAGTACAAATGCGAAACCTTGTTTTGATGCTTGTGTCCATTTGATGAAGTTAGAAGAGCCTTCTGCAGAGATGTCCTATTTTCTCCACAGTTTACGGATGGAGGCGAAGCGTGATATGACGAGACCGATTGCGCAATTAGAGGAAACGCTCCCCATCTCGTGGAATAAGGAATCCATATTTGCTAATTTGCTCGCTGATGAGCTTCGGACATGGACGGGTGCCCCTATTTCTTTGGTAAATAGTGGTGTATTATTAGGGCCTTTAGTGGCAGGGGTGGTTACTTGGGAAAAATTACATGAGCTCTGTCCCCATCCGATTAATCCAGTAATAGTCGAGATTTCAGGAAGGGCTATTCGAGAGGCATTAGAGCAATCCCTGCAACCATCTTATCAGAATAAAAAAATCCGAGGATATGGGTTTCGTGGGAAGATACTTGGGTCACTAGCGATATCGGGGTTGCAGGTGGTAACTGCTCGTACTCCTAGCGGGGAGCATGGTGTACAAGCTATCTATGTGGGGGATGAGCGGTTAGAGGATGATCATCGTTACCAGTTAGCTACGATCGATATGTTTACTTTTGGCTCAGGATATGTCACCTTAAAAGAGAGTGATTTACTGAGATACTATGTGCCCGAGTTTTTACGGGATCTCTTAAAGGATGCGATTCAAGATTCCTCCAAAATTGAGAAAGCAAAAGAAAAACGTTGGTTTTCGAATGCTTCTTATGAGACAGATTGTGGTACACTCACATGATATAGAACGAATAGCATGTTTTTGATAGAAAAAGGAGGACTCCTCTTGAGTTTCGTAAATGATATTTATGAACTTTATCGTGATCAGCTTTGTGATGATGAAGATGATGTGATTACCATCGTCCTAAATCTGTTAGAAGACCAATCACGTGAAAATATGGTTCAACTCATTCAAAATATGGGTGATGAAGAAGTAAATCAGATGATGGGGATTTATCTGGTTGAGATGTTGAAAATGAAGATGGTACAAGACGGGAAAATTTCTCCGTATAAGCCAGCTCCAGTCATTCCAACACGTATTCATTAACGTTGAATAGGGAACTTATGTTTCATCGGCACTCTTTGGGCGGGATCAACATATAAATAGTATATAGATCCGTAAAAGGGGTGTTTGATTTGATTCAAATGAAACCAATACATATTGGTGAATCAGTCGCACTAGGCATAGAAGTGAAATTACCCAAAACGACTCTTCTCGTCATTACTACAGATAAAGGGTATATTATGTGCGGTGCATTGGATGTAGGTTTATTAAACGAACGGTTAGGCGATCGTCAGATTGTTGCTGCTCGTGCTGTGGGCGTGAAGACATTGGACGAATTGCTAAGTGCACCTCTGGAGTCTGTGACCCACACAGCTGAAGATTTCGGGATCATTGCGGGCATGGTTGGAGAAGAAGCGCTTATACGAATGATGTAATCGAAATGAATAGATGGTAGGCATAGAAAAGAGCTTTTTTGAACTGCATGAGTGTCGTTCAAAAAAGCTCTTTTCTGTTGTGTAAATAAATTTACTGTAACAACTGCTTTAGCTCTAGTGATTCTTTATGGGGCAGTAGGCCATATTTTGTATCAAGTGTTATTTCTGCTTCCCAGTTATCATTAAACCAAATGTAGTATTTTTTCTCTTTAGGTACATCGGTGCTTTTCTCTTTTGAAAACCAAAGCTGGAAATTTTCTGGTTTCGTTCTTGCAGGAGTAGAAGATTTCCAGTTAATTAAACCAATATATTGGTTGATACGATCGATTTTGCCCTTGTCTGTAATCTGCTTTTTCTCACTCATGGCGTCGTTCACTTGTCTTTCTTGATAAATGACTAGTTCATTTGTACTGTTGCAACCCACGATGATGGAGATCATAGACATTACAAGGAATAGAATGAACAACTTTTTCTTCAACGTAATCCCGCCTCTATACATGATTGATAGTATAATTTCCTATAAACTTCGTTCATATACAGGGCTTCTTTCCTACTGTTTGCAATTGGTTTGCAATTTGGTTGCAAATTAACTTTTTGACCCGTAAAAAGCTCGATAAAGCTTTGTTATGTAATCTTGAAAATCCTTGAAAACAAAGGAAAAAGCACCCTCATAATGAGAGTGCTTTCTCTTATAGTCCGAATTAACGAACGTTCAAACGATGAACGTTAGCAGATTGTGGACCACGGTCTCCCTCAACGATGTCGAACTCAACTGGCTCGCCTTCTTCGAGAGTTTTGAAACCTTCGGTTTGGATTGCGCTATAGTGTACGAATACATCGCCACCGTCTTCGCGCTCAAGGAAACCATAACCTTTATCAGCGTTAAACCATTTTACTTTACCCTTCATGCTTGGGGCCTCCTTCTTCATTAAAAAGCGGACAAACAGTCAAGCGTTTAAACCTATTGATGAACCTATTGTTTCAACGTACAAGAGGCCACACAAGGTGAAACTTGATTCCCAACCACTTTTTAACGTAATACACGTATCCTACCATACAACGGGAAAAATAACAACAAAAGCAGAAAAAGAAAATGTGATTTAAAACAAATGCTGATACGGCTGTAGATCAATTTGTTTTTTTTGTAAGGTTTCTTTTAGCCATTTGTGATCTCTTTTTGGAGTGGCTAGGATATATCCACGGATGATGTGTTCTTCTTTTAATTCCTCAGCTTTCTCAGCCAAGGCAATCTCCCCTATTTTGCCAGCAATTTTGTGTTTGGCTATATCACGAAATAATTCGGGAACGGGAGCAACGAGATCCCGAAGAAGGGCTTTTTTCTCTTCTGTCCAGAGATGTAGTGTTTCATTGATATAGTGCTCCTGCCAATCGAGCTCAGAACGGCCATCTTGTTTGGGTAATCGTTTAAGAAATTTACGGAACATAAAGTATCCACCGATACACATAACCCCAAAAAGTGCTACCCAAAACAAGGTGTAGCCCCATTGAAGCCATAGGGATTCTACCATGTTTCTCACCTCTACTAACTAAATGACTTCTTACTTGTTTTACGTTTAGTCTACTGGTTTTATTATATCGGGCATAGAGGCGAAAAAACAACACTGGGCTACGGGGAGCCAGTGTTGTTCGAATTTATCTATTGAAGGAAGTTTGTGATCAGTTTGTAATCACACCCACTGAGGTTGGAGCAGAGCCTACGGTAATGGTGGTGATGATCAGATGTGAGTTTCCATCGAGTACAGAGACATTGTCATCTACATTATTGACTGCAAAGATTTGATTGGCAATGAGGTCTACGCTCATTCCGATTGGATTGTTGCCTACGGGAATAGTTGTGACGACAGTATGAGTATTTCCACTGATAACAGAGACGTTATTATCAAGCCCATTGGCTATATAGATACAGTTTGTGTGGGAGTTTACTCCGATCCCGGTGGCGCTGTCTAAAAATAGCATGCTTCCTACAGGGATCGTGGCGAGGATGGTGTGGGAATTTCCATCTATGGTTGAGATGGTATCATCGAGACTATTAAGGACATAGATACAATTGGAGAGTGAGTTTATTCCCATGTGTGTGGGGCTATTTCCTACAGGAATCACGGTGGATACTGCAAAGGTCATTCCATCGATGACGGAGACTGTATTATCAACGGCATTCGCTACATAGATCCGGTTCGTAACAGAGTTTACACTCACCCCTTCGGGACCTGTGCCCACTGGAACCATAACAAATACAGTATGGGTGATGCCATCGATTACATAGAGATTATTTTTGGATTGAGTAATTCCATAGATTCGATTTCTAGCAGAGTCAACGCTCAATATAGATAGTTCTACTCCTACTGTAAACGTGGAAACGACGGTATGAGTATTTCCATCAATGACAGAGACGGTACTATCGTCAAAATTGGCTACATAGATCCGATTCGTGGTGGTGTTTACTGCTACTCCTTTGGGGTTAGAGCCTACTGGTACCGTTGAGACGATCATATGAGTCATTCTGTCGATGATAGAAACATTATTGCTACCAGAATTGCTGACATAGATGGTTGATATAGGGGTATCCGAAGGCCCTGTAGGTCCCGTTGCACCTGTGAAAGAGGCAGATCCAGCAGGTCCAGCAGGTCCTTGGGGACCCGCTGGGCCCGTAGTACCCGTTGCGCCAGTGGGAGAGGCAGATCCAGTGGGACCCGCTGGTCCTTGAGGTCCAGCTTCTCCGGTGATCCCGGGAGTACCCATTTCCCCCGTAGGTCCTGTAGCACCAGTGGAAGAAATAGATCTAGTGGACCCCGGCGGTCCTTGAGGTCCAGTAGGTCCGGTGATTCCGGGAGAGCCCATTTCTCCCGTAGGCCCTGTAGCGCCAGTGGAAGAAATAGATCTAGTGGACCCCGGCGGTCCTTGAGGCCCAGTGGGTCCGGTGATTCCGGGAGAGCCCATTTCTCCCGTAGGCCCTGTAGCGCCAGTGGAGGAAATAGATCTAGTGGATCCCGGCGGCCCTTGAGGTCCCGTAGGTCCGGTGATTCCGGGAGAGCCCATTTCTCCCGTAGGTCCTGTAGCGCCAGTGGAAGAAGTAGATCTAGTGGGACCGGGCGGTCCTTGAGGTCCAGTGGGTCCTGTGATTCCGGGAGAGCCCATTTCTCCCGTAGGCCCTGTAGCGCCAGTGGAAGAAATAGATCTAGTGGGACCGGGCGGTCCTTGAGGCCCAGTGGGTCCTGTGGTCCCAGGAGAGCCCATTTCTCCAGTGGGTCCTGATACCCCCAATACCATCCTTGTTTTGAATAGTTGAGTCCAGATGGATCCGATAGCTCCTGATAACCTAGTCGTTCTCACTGGTCTTTGAGATGTTGACTCTGGCATTACATCGCCCGTGTCCGCTATCGGACTGGTCGTCTCGTCTATGTCTGTTTCATTTGTTGCTTCCATTATATCGGTATATGTTTTCGGTCTCGAATTGGAAGAATCAGGTGTCGTTTCACTGGATAATGGGTCGGATGGAAGATCGGTTTTATGTGTAGAGGATATAGAAATAACTTTATCTTCATCTGGACTTATGGATGTTTGGAGTAGAGTGCTGTCTGTTGTAAATGCTTCTGTCTCTCCGATGGATCCTGTCTGTTTTGTTGATTCCACTTGTCCTGTGATGCTAGTGGTACGAATTGTACTGGATATACCGATTCGGGGCTCTGGGGTACGCGGTATACGGAGAACACTCTCTAACTTTTCTAGCAGAATCCACTCTTTTTTCGCTAATTCACGAATCGAATCGCGAACACTTTTATTAATTAAGAGTACGTCACTAATGGTAGCAGGTTGGGGAGAAGTAACTCCTGGTAAGTTTTTTAAGACATACTGTATCTTCTCACCCTCAGCATTGATAATGTGACTAAGCCCTATCTCTTCCATTGCGATCGAGGCTAATAACAGATTGATCGCATTGTCTCGGGTAATCGAGATGGTAGGGCTAATATTAGGAACATTGGCTTGGGACATCTCCTCACCTCACTAGGCATCCGTCTATTTGTTTCTAGACTATTCGCATGTGCCCAGTGAGGTGCAATGTGTTCATATTAATTTTGCCATAGAAAAAAGCTCATCGACGGGGGATGAGCTTTTTATTAGATTTCATTTATATATTTATTAGAAGAGGAAGTGGACAGCTAGAACGATCAGGCTCCACATTGGAATACTTAGTAAAAGTCCGTTTAATAAGCCAGTCATTTCTCTCATTGCTGTTTCCTCCTAAAGATTTGTCCGTTTTGTTTTGATACTTGTATTCTACATGGCGGATTAAAGCCTGTCTCATGTTTCATCTATTTGTAATGTAAGTGTAATGTTACAGTGATATATATGACATACGGCAACAGATTCGTTGCAAAAACAGGTTCGCTGTATGATAGAGCGATCTGACCACCTCTCCAATATTGAGTTAAGCAGGAAACATGGTACAATAGACTGGAATCATTTTGATGTTACGGAGGAATTTAGCGATATGATCACGGTGCAAAATGTAGGCTTACGTTTTGGCGGACGGAAGCTTTTTGAAGATGTAAATGTGAAGTTTGTCCCGGGCAACTGCTACGGAGTAATTGGAGCCAACGGTGCTGGGAAATCTACTTTTTTGAAGATTTTAGCTGGAGAAATTGAACCGAACACAGGAGATGTCATCATGACTCCAGGGGAAAGACTTGCTGTTTTAAAACAGGATCATTTCCAATATGAAGAGTTTGAAGTATTACAAACGGTTATTATGGGGCATGCTCGCTTAGCTGAGATTACCCGCGAAAAGGATGCTCTCTATGCAAAAGCTGACTTTTCTGAGGAAGATGGCATGCGTGCAGCTGAATTAGAAGGCGAATTTGCCGAGTTAAACGGCTGGGAAGCAGAGTCAAATGCTGCTATCTTACTATCTGGACTTGGGGTTTCAGATGATCTCCATTATAAAAAGATGAGCGAATTAGATGGTGGTCAAAAGGTGAAAGTGTTATTAGCGCAAGCACTTTTTGGTAAACCAGATATCTTACTACTCGATGAGCCAACGAACCACTTGGACTTAGAAGCGATTCGTTGGTTGGAAGATTTCCTAATGAATTTCGAGAATACCGTTATTGTAGTAAGTCATGACCGTCACTTTTTGAATGTGGTCTGTACTCATACTGTAGATATTGACTTCGCTGAAGTTAGACTTTACGTAGGTAACTATGATTTTTGGTATGAATCCAGCCAATTAGCACTAGCGCTAGCTAAGGAGAAGAATAAAAAGGCAGAGGAAAAGAAAAAGGACCTCGAAAACTTTATTGCCCGATTTAGCTCTAATAAATCAAAAGCGAAGCAAGCTACATCACGGAAGAAAATGCTTGAAAAGCTGAATGTAGAAGATATAAAACCGTCCTCTCGTCGCTATCCATTTATTAACTTTGAACAAGAGCGTGAGGCAGGGAACGATTTAGTACGTGTAGAAGGTCTGAGTAAGTCAATTGACGGCGAACAAGTGTTGAAGGATGTACGTTTTACTCTCAATAAAGGTGATAAAATCGCACTCGTTGGTACAAATGAGGTGGGGAAATCAACCTTATTAGAAATCCTATCAGGTGAGATGGAACCAGATGCTGGAGAGTACACATGGGGAATTACGACAACCCAATCTTATTTCCCAAAAGATGTGTCGAATTATTTCCAGGGAAATGAAGAATCTCTTGTCGATTGGTTGCGTCCTTACTCGAAAGATCAGACAGAGACCTACCTTCGTGGGTTCCTAGGTCGAATGTTGTTCTCGGGCGATGAAGTGTTGAAGAAGCCAAGCGTTCTCTCTGGGGGAGAAAAGGTACGTTGTATGCTCTCACGGATGATGCTAAAAGGTGGCAATGTGTTATTGATGGATGATCCAACCAACCATTTGGATTTGGAGTCGATTACCGCACTGAATAAAGGCCTAATCAATTATCAAGGAACCATCTTGTTTATCTCTCATGACCATGAGTTCGTGCAAACTATCGCGAATCGTATTATTGAAGTAAAACCGGATGGTACGATCTTCGATAAGCAGATGACGTACGATGAGTATGTAGAAATGAAGATTGCAGAAGGTAAAAATAAGTAACCAACTTGTGGGAAACCAGCTTAAATGAGGGCTGGTTTTTCATATTGAGTTAGAAAAAAGAAGGAGAAACCGATGGAACAGCATGAGAACTTTCCAATCAAAAGCCGTATTTCGCCTCAGTTTGACCCTTGGGATGCATGGCAAACTCGCATGGCCAAAGGACTCTATGAGTTAACGAGTGTCGAATTTACGGTAACGAATTTATGTAATTTACGTTGTGAGCACTGTGCGGTGGGAGAAGAATTGGTTGAGAGAGAAGGGGCTGCGATTCCGGTCGAGTTATTAATTCGGAGACTGGATGAGATTGATTCGTTACAAACGATCAGTATTACGGGTGGGGAACCGATCGTAAGTCCGAAAGTTGTGAAGGAAACCATTCAACCGTTATTGAAGTATGCAAAATCGAGAGGGATTTATACACAGCTGAATTCCAATCTCACTTTACCTCTTTCACGTTATGAAGATTGGATTGAGGATTTAGATGTTCTTCATATTTCATACAACTACAGAGATGTCCAGGATTTCCACCGGATTGTTTTTGCAAAAATGGGTCGAGAAGTGGATATAAAAGCAGCTGAGACCTTGTTTGAGCGAATGAAAGAAAACTCACGGGCGTTAGCAAAGGCGGGTGTATTTGTTTCGGGAGAGTCTTTATTAAGTCCATTTACCTCTCAATTTATTGATCAAATGCATCACGACTTAGTGGAGATGGGGTGTGCACGGCATGAAGTTCATCCTCTTTATCCGAGCGACTTTGCCCGTCATGCGGATCTGATCTCATTAAAGCAATATGAAGAAGCAATCCATCGTTTACTAGCAGTTCGTGATCCGAACACATGGATTTTGTTTGGAACTCTTCCTTTTTTCCCATGCAGTGACGATCGCGAACATCGTGCTCTTTACACTCAGTTGCACGAAATGCCTAACGTCACAGTTCGTCAAGATCCTGATGGACGCAACCGTCTAAATGTAAATGGTTTTACCGGAGATATCATCGTAACGGACTTTGGAGATGTCCCATCTCTAGGTAACATCCACCAGGATCGATTATCAGATATCTTTGATCGATGGCTCGAGCATCCAGTAGCGAAAAAGTATCATTGCTACTGCGAACAAGCAAAATGTACAGGTCCTAATATCCTAGTGGCTAACGCTTATTATGATAACTGGGATTTTACAAAACGCAGTGCTGAAGGGTTAGTGAAGATTGTATAAAGGTGAGCTGTGGTCAGATATATTGCCCCGGGATTGCTCTAAAAAATTGACTGTTAGTCGACTTAAAACACTCTTTACAAACATAGAAGCATATGTATGTAAAGAGTGTTTCTTTATGTTCAAGACAAAAATAACACTCAAATAAAGATACATTCATTTTTTAATAGAAAGGAGATAAGACAGACGTATTCTCCATTTTTCGAAGCCCCTATCCCATTGTTGTAAAGCGATACAGGAGTTGTCAATAAACTACAAAAAATACGAAAAGTTGTTGAAAAAGACAGTTAATTTGTAATAAGATAAGGAAAGAACTAGAAATTGTACCGTGGTGATAACATGAAATTGATGCGCTTCTGTTGGTTCAACCAGAAGGAGGTTAAATGATGGATAAAGGTCCGAAGTTAGTTTTGGGAATGTTCCAAATTGATAAGGATAAAAATCGATTATTGGAGCCCACTAGATTATCTCCTCCCAAGAGACAGATATCTCTTACCACATTGTTAGTACTTTGTGTAGCTACGGGCTTGACTATGGGAGCGGGTAGCGCATTTGCGAAAGGGTCTCTATCGATGGATGACGGAGTGGTTGATCAAGTTCCATGGAGTACGAAACCTTCTCAGCAAGTAGAAGTGAAGCCTAACGTTTCTGCATTTGAAAAGAATACAAATCCAAGGGATTCTGGATCAAATGTTGATTCGAAGGAGATTCTCCCTGTAGCACCTTCCACGCCAGCTAAACCGAACCAAACGATACCAACATACGAGAAGAAAGTGGAGCGTTCGATCGATGAATCGAAAGCGAAGGAAAACGCCCCTTTCGTTAGCTTTAACAAGGAAAAAATTAACTCTTCTTCCAAAAAAGAAGGGAAAAAACAAAACGCAGTGTCTAAACAACCAAAGCAAATACCTGCATCTTCAGAAGTTACGAAACAAGCTACTACTTCAGCTCCTGCTGTAAGTACGAGTGCACCTCTACCAAAGACGGAGCAAGGTGGGAAGCTCCCACAAACAGCAGGTCATAATGTGGAAGGCGTAATGGCTGGGTTCGCAGCAGCACTATTGGCTGGTGGGTATTTATTTTATACAAGAAGGGTTCAGTCACAGTGAAATGGGATCGATGGCTTGCTATCTTTTTTCTAACAGCAGGGGTTGGCTATGCAAGCTATTCAGGTGTGAGTTATATGCTTCAATTACAGGTAGTAGAGACAACGGCGAATAAAGCGCATCCCCCTTCCGGGCAAGTCGAGAAGGGGGATGTAAAATCGGAAGATGTTTTATGGCGTACAGTACCTACTACTGAGCGACCTAAAAAAGGGGAGCATTTTGCTGATTTAGTCATCCCTCGATTAGAAGCAAAGATGCCTATTATAGAAGGCACAAATGAAGATGAACTGGAACGGGGTGTGGGGCACTATTCGAAAAGTGTCTTACCTGGAGAACCAGATAATGCAGTTTTATCTGGCCACCGAGACACCGTTTTTAGGCAGATGGGGAAGATGCAACTAGGTGACGAACTGCGTGTCGTTACATCTCGTGAGACATTTGTCTATGTGATTCAGAAAATGTGGAAGACAGATGCACTCGATCGTACCGTAATCGTTCCAAGGGAAAAGCCTGTCCTCACTCTTACTACTTGTTATCCGTTTTCATATATTGGTCCTGCCCCAGAACGATATATCATTGAAGCCCATTTAATAAAGCGATTGACCAATTCGGATTAATCAGTAGGAGGAAGACAATGTCACAACTAGCGAAGCGGAAATTTGCGATATTCGGATTTTGGCTGCTGCTGATCTACACGGCAGTCAGTACAACAGCTGTATGGTTAATCCAATTTGGCATCGTACCTTCGAGCCCACGCACAGTAGCGGCGGTAAAACAAGAGGCGCAAGGCGAGGGCGGTGGATTAGGAGACGTTTTAAGTGAGACGGCTTTTGTAGATCAATTTGTACGGGAGTATTTTACGTGGAATCAAGGAAATGAGACGATTCGTGCTAGTCGATTGAAGCCTTATTTGCATTCCACAGTAGATTCGCAAGCAGGGATCGATATGAAAAATGCTACCTACAATTCATTTCCACGTTCGGTTGGAATTTGGAAAATCGAAGATGGTGAGGATGGGGTAAGAAAAGTATATGTCACAGTAGATACTGTTTTGACGCATGCTAAGAACGAAAGTGATCAACGCAGGGCAATCCGCTATCTAGCAGTTACGGTTAAGAGATCAGGTGAGTCTTTCTTGGTAGTTGATAAGCCTTACTTAATGGCCTCACCAGCATCTGCCAAAATAGAGCTGCCTGAGACGAAATCCGAACAGGGAGAAGCGGTTTCGGATGCAGAGCGAGTTCAAATCGAGAATTTCTTGAAGTCGTTTTGGAAGGTATATACTACAGGAACGGTCGATGAAATTGGGTACTATGAAAAAGAAAAGAATGTCATTTCGAAGGGGTTGGCAGGTTTAGTTGGCACGCCTGATGTAAAAAATGTGGTCATTATCAAGAAGCAAGGAAAACTAGAAGTGAAATGTGATGTGTCGTTTTCTGACTTACCAAGCGGAGCTCAATTATCCTATCAATACTCTCTATCAGTAGTGAAGGAAGGCGACCGTTTCTATGTAACCAATATGAAGCAAGGAGTGAGATAGTATGAATGATGTTTTGTATCCATTAGCTATTTTTTTAGCGGATACTCCGGCTGCTAAATTAGAGAAGTCCTTAGGCTCAGAGATCGGATCTGTTTTTTTACTAATCGTTATTTTCGTAAGTGTTACTCTATTTTGGAAGCGTGCGTTTACCGCTTTTTTAGGATTTGCATTGTTTGCCATGTTCGTCAGCGTATTTGTTTTTAAACCAGAATTGGTGCAATCCTTGGGTGAAAATGGGTTTTCATGGCTATTTGAAGCGTTTTTGAAGTGATGCTATGAAACAAATTCGAGTTTACAACCAGGTTTTTCGTATTGAGAAGACCGTCTATTCCGTTCAAGGGATTCAATTACCTATTCCGGTTTCATATCGACAGTTAGCTTTTTTTGCGGGGACTTTATTCCTTATGTTTCTACTCAATGAAATTCCCCCGTTTAGCTGGGTCGATTACTATCTGATTAAGTTTATCGGGATCCCTCTCTTAGTGGCATGGTTTTTTACAAGGAAAACGCTAGATGGGAAAGCACCCCATCGATTTTTGATTCGCTTTCTGGAGTACCGCTCACAGCCGAAGTACTTTGCTAGATATCAAGAAATACCCGTTGAAAAAAAGGCTAGATACCACTACACAGGTACGGTTGTATATCGCAGACATGAGGAGGTGACGGATGATGCCAAACATTCCCTTTCCGATTAAATACTTTGAGCAGAATCTTATTTTTGGCATAGATGGAACCGTCTCTGCTTATTATGAATTGCAACCTTTTAACTACGATTTTCGTTCGGTGGATGAACAGTTGGATCTTCTCGGGAATCTGGAGACTCTCTACTGGAATATACAAGCTGATACGCATGCACTCGTCGTCCCTGAATTTCACAGCTTAGAAGAGCATCGATCAGGATTACGTAGTCAGCTATCTCCTGATCTCGGAAAAGCGGGTGCTGGATTTATTGAGGCTAGCATGGACCATTTATCTGGGAAGGGTGTACATTCGCACCGCTTTTATCTAGGAATCAAGCTAAAGGAAAGTCAGGTGAAGAACGGTTCTATTTTTGCGGATCTCACATATGTATGGAAGGATTTTAAGAGATATTTGCTAGCCCGTTCTGGAGCAGAGATTCCTGAAATTTTCGAAGAGGAAATCCAAACGTATCGGACTCAGGAAGAGTTGTTTTACTCTCGAATCAATAGTTGTTTTCGGGTGCGAAGAGTGGCGACCGAAGATTTTGAGTGGTTGATTAGGCGTAGTTTTTATCGAGGAATAGCTAGGACTCCAAAACGAAAAAGTTGGAAACCGGAAGCTACTCCTGTTCACATACAAGGAAAGAAAGCACTTCGCCCCGGACGTGATGTACTGACTTTAGCAGAAGGATCGTTTACTGCTACTGCGGGACGTCGCTTGGAAGTTGAGCAATTTATTAAAGGAGTATCTCGAAAAGGATATATGGCTTTTTTAACCATTTCGCATATTCCAGATAAAGCTCCGTTTCCTGGGATTGAGTGGTTGTATCAGCTACAAAAACTCTCGTTTCCTGTTGAAGCTTCCGTTAGAACCGAAACAATTGAGTATAGTAAGGCACTCGCTCAAGTTCAAAATAAGAAAAAAGAGCTAAAAGCAGAAGATGAGCACGCGTCTGAAAGTGGTGAAGATACTTCTTATCATATCTTAAACAGTCGCCAAGAAGCCCTAGAGTTAGAGAACAATCTGCGAACGGACAAGTTTCCTTTATTAACGACGTCCATCGTACTATGTGTCTCTGCTACAACGGTTGAAGAGTTACATATGCGTATTCAACTAATCAAAGATTTGTATAGCGACATGATGGTTCAAATTGAAGTTCCCTACGGAGATCAGTGGCGGGCATTTAATGAGTTTTTACCAGGCTCTAAGCGTTACATTACAGATTATATTCACCATATGGACCCCACTGCTGTAGGAGCAGGGATGTTTGGTGCAACACGCCAATTGGGGGATGGCCAAGGGCACTTTATCGGGATGTCACAAAATTTGCCGGTGTTTTTCCAGCATGATCGTGGTCCTAAAGATCCTAGATTAAGTACAACTGCTTCAGCAGCTTTTATTGGATCGCTCGGAGCTGGTAAATCACTGGGGGCAAATTTATTGGCTTACCAAGCACTTTTAAATGGATCAAAAGTATTGATTTTTGATCCGAAAGATGAGCGTGGGCATTGGCCAGATTTATTACCTGAATTAAAGCCCATCTCTCGGGTTGTTACACTGCGGGCTAGCATGGAGGATCGAGGGAAATTAGATCCTTTATCAGGAGCCCATAATCCAACCGAGTTGACCGCATCGGCTGAAACGGCCAAGCGAATTCTCCAATTTTTATCAAGAGCATCTGACGGTACTTATGAAGCGATTTCCATCGGAAAAGCGGTGGACTACGTTGTACAAAATGATCCCAAGCCATCGATGACCGCAGTGCTTGAAGCTTTGATCGAATCGAATAAACTAGCACCCGAGAAGAGGCAAGAGAGTTTAGGAGAGATGGTAGATGTTCTCCAATATTTAGCGACATCGGGCCAAGGACAGCTTTTGTTTGGAGATGGTAGTCAAGAAGCAATCGACTTGTCGAAACCGCTAACCATCTTGCAAATTGAAGATCTACAGCTACCAGAAGAGAGTCAAACGGATTTTGGTCGTATGGGAATAGCCCTGTTGATGGCGATCTCGGATTTCTCGCGGAGATTCTCTCATCAAACCGGTGATGGCTTTAAACTCGTTCTGTTTGATGAATCTTGGAGATTAGCGAAGGTTCGTGAAGGAAGGGCGATTTTAGAGGAGCTAGTTCGTACAGGGAGAAGTAAAAATGCCGCCATCTACCTGATTAGCCAGAATGCAAAGGATTTACTAGGGGAAGAGATCCGATCCAACTTAGGCTGTCGATTTGTTTTTCGGTGCCGTGACCAGCGAGAAGCAGAAGCCGCTTGCGATATCTTAGGCATCGAGGCGAATGATTACAACGTGGAGAGGATTCGTAATCTCCCAACCGGAATGTGCTTGCTATCTGATCTTGAAAAACGTGTCAATGAATTAGAGATTCAAATAGTAGAGGAACGAATTTTTCATGCATTCGATACCAGACCTGGCTCAAACAAGAAGCCACAGACAGGAATTACAATTGAACGGATCACCAGGCGGACTGGTACCTCTTAAACATTCGTGTGGTTCAAGGGGAAAAGAAAAGGAGTAAAGTGGATGAACAAAACAAGATGGCTACCCATGAGCTTCATCCTCCTGCTTATCTGCCTCATATGTAGCCGTGATCTGGTCTATGCAGAAACAGGGCAAGACAGCTCTACACCTTCAGGGGAAGTTCAAACAAAAAGTGCAGATGGCAACAATATGTTGTTTGATGTTTTTACAAGATTTCCAGAAGAAAAGATAAAGAAATCCAAAGAAGCGGGTTATGAAGTAAACTATGCCAGATATGATTCGAGCCGGTACACTTTAGAATTTGAAGCGGATGGTCAAAACTGGTGGGATATAGCTGAAAAGGCCGAAAACATCGGGCATTACACCTTGTATCAACTAGATAATACGATCTGGCAAGTCATCCTCAGTTGGGATTTTACGGTCATTTCGGCTATCCAGAGCGCATTTTCATTGGATATTGTAAATGAGTTTGCTGAAACGGTTGAGAAGACAATTCAACAATTTGCTGGCTTTAATGGAACCACCATCGTAGCGGGCAAGGGATTATGGGGCGGGTTTATCTTATTTATCATCGTCCTTTCAGGAGCTTGGTTTGCTTACAGAGGTTTATATAAGCGAGATCAGACGAATGCCGTTTCAAGTATTATTACGATGATGGTGATCTTCATGGCATCATTAGCCTTCTTTGCGAATGCGGGTGGGATCATGAAGGATCTAAATGCGATTAGTAGTGGGATCAGTACGGAGTTGATGGGGATTTCATTAAATCTAGGTGATGTGGGAACTGATGAAGGAAGTTCGGAAGATGATGTAGTGGATGGAATTCGAAATGGTGCTGGAAAACCACAAAACTCGAGTGAAGTAAAAGCTTCTCCTGTTACGTATCCGTTTCGTTTAGCAGATCAAGTGTACCACCTACTCATTTATGAACCCTATTTGATGCTTCAATATGGCAATGTGGACGGCTCCGATGCTGTTAACTATGCTAGGGCTAAGAAGTTGCTAAGCCAAAAGCCTGGTAGTGAAGCCCGAAAACAAGTTGTAAAACAAGAGGTCATTGGGACAGATGGAAATCCGCCTAATATCATGATGACAACAAAAGGCACATTTCAACGACTCAGTATTCTATTGTTACTCGGGATTACCCACTTTGTCATCGGGATTGTATTCTTCTTAACAGCAGGAGCAGTCATTCTCTATCAATTTTTCTTTATCATTTTTGCTTTATTTGCTCCGATTGCACTGCTCTTAGCACTCTATCCTGCATGGTCGAGTATTGCGGTCAATTGGCTCAAAACATTTTTAGGATATCAATTAATCAAAATCGTATTAGGCGTCTTTTTAAGTATCTTGCTTACAATCTCTAATTTCCTTTATCGCTTAACTCCGCCTAAGGATTATGGATATTCATGGACGATCATTATGCAGTTAATTTTAGTGGTGGGCGTTATGTGGAAGCGAAAAGAGTTGTATGGGGTATTAAATACAACGTTTTCTGGGAAGCCCGATCAGGGGATTGCGGACCCTGGTTTACGTAACATGCTAAATAAGCTCAATCAGTATGCTTCAAACACTTCTACTAGACTTGGAAAAATTCGACGTAAATAGTAGTAGAACCTTGTTTCCGAAAGATTATGGATCAATGTGATACTTGATTCAAAAAAGGTGGGGTTACGTGGTATGAGTTGGCTAAAAGAGCCCAAAGGCGGCGATGATCAGCTCAAGGGAATTCCTAGGCTTGTATTGTTCTATTTGGTCATACCAGTAGGCGTTCTTTTGCTCTTAGTACAAGTTTGGCCTTATCTGGAAGAAACGCTAGAGGGAAGAAAAGCAGGCCAGACTGTTGCAAATGAGGCGAAAAAAGTAGTAGTGGATACAGCTGGATCTGTCTGGGATGTTGCGCTGCAAGTTTTGTTTTGGGGTTTGGTAGTAGCGGCTGTAGGAGCTGTAATATGGGCGATTGGCGGTTATATTTTGTATCGTTATTACCGACAACAAGCACTTTTGCAAGCTCGATATATCCGGATTTTACCCTCAGACGATACCGTTTTGGATATTGAAAAGATAACGGTTTTGACTCGTACTTTTGGAGAGATGCATCGCCATCGTCGTCACCGTGTTTTATGGGGACCGCCTTGGTTCCGATTACGATTTGCTATGCCAATTGGCAGTAATGAGATCGGCATCTATCTTTCATTTCCACTCGATAAAAAGAGTAGTGTTATTGATACCATTCGTGGCACGTATCCCAATGCGGAGATTCATGATCTGAAGCCAAGCCAATTTCCACAACCTACAGCGGGTGGGGTAGGCGGGATTTTTACCGATCAATGGGGGAAGAGAAAGGGCTTGCCACTGGCTTCTCTTGAGCAGAAAAAGGTAAGTATGTTAGGGGACGTCTTAAACTGCCTACGACCCGGATCTTTTATCGATCTTCAATTTTCGCCTGTAAAATGGAGCCGATTTGAAAAGAGATTTGAAGATGCCTATGATGATTTGAAAGATAAAAAAATGAGTGATTTGGATCCTGAAGAAAAGCAAAGGAAGATTAGTCTCATAAAACGTACCACGGGGCGAGAACTCCCTTTTAAAATGCGGTTATCGATTTGGTCTAATTCACCACAAGCTGTTTCCGTTATCCGATCGACTGCAGAATCGATTACAACGACGATGAATTATGATGGTACGATTCGATTCTGGCTACAATCTCGTTGGAATCCGATGGCGGATGCGAATCCAATCCCGACTCCACTACCCGGTAGCTTCATGATTTGGTCTGGAGAAGAGATGGCCAATTTATTTCATTTGCCACCTGCCAATCACTTTATTTACCAAGACCCTGAACCAAATGATGAAGATCCTCGGGGAAGGCTCCTACACATCTCTCAAAATCAACGTTCCTTAGCTGAAAATGAGTGGACGGAAGGGGTATTGATTGGGAAAGTGAAGCATCCACTCTATACTCGAGAGGTGAGAGTCCCTCATGAGCACCTTAGCAGGCATTTCCTCTTAACAGGAGCGAGTGGGATGGGGAAATCTAGCGCAGGAGTTGAAATGATCCAGTCGATGATCGATGATTGGATTCAAAATCCAGAGGCACCTGGCTTTACCATTATCGATCCTGCTAGGGAAATTATTGCGATTATTGAAAATCGCTTGCGTTATTTAGAAGGAACAGGAGTCCATATTCCGAAGGAAAAGATACACCACTTTAATCTAAGTACTGATACGACTCATGTAGTGGGGCTTAATTTGCTACACTCCATTCCTGATATTCCTGTGAATGAGCTGGCGGAACAGATTGCTGATATTCTGTTGTTTAAGCAGACTTCAGGTGACCTACAAGCCCGCACACGCCGCTTACTAGCTATGGCAATTCATAGTTTACTAGAGGACGATGTGGCTCACACCGTGCTGGGAATCGATGATTTTTTCCGCAACGAGAAGTTTCGTCACAGTGTCCTTGAAAATGGAAAAGATCCTTATGTAAAGAGATATTGGGCCAAATTTGATCAACAGATGAACTTGGAAATTGAGCCGATTTTAGCCCAAATTGACCCTTTACTACAAGATCCGACTATGCGAAGAATCTTTCTACAAAAAGAGTCGCTGTTTGATTATAAGAAGGCAATGGATAAAGGCCATATCGTGTTTTTTGATCTGTATGGTATGCAGGATAATGAGGTGAAGGTAACAGTTGGGCATCTCGTTCATCTCTATCATCAATATTCCAAGCAACGTGACTATAGTGCCAGATTCCATCTCATGTTAGTTGAAGAGGCGCATCTCGTTCAGATCCCCATTGTGACGGCTCTATTATCAGAGGATGCCAAGTATAATTTTGGGATCGGGCTTGTGACCAGAGATATTGATTCCTTTCATGAAGAGAATTTTATGCAGGCTATAAAGGGCAATATTGGGATGATTTTAAGCTGTGCCCAACATGAAGGTGCCGATGAAGTAGAAAGCTTGACGCGTGGAACGGTCAAAACAACCTTCTTAGAACGACTACAGGAGCGAAATGTCGCCGTTTATTTACGAACAAAGAAAAATCAACGTAGTCATACGACAGTATGTGTGGTTGAAAATGATCCGCCGTTTGTTTATTTGCCAGATGGAAAAGTAGCTGATCACCGTACAGAGGAACTCGGGTTAGCCAGGAGATGGGGATTAGATTGGGGTCTAGAAATCATGAAGCAATCTGCTGAAGCTCGCCCTATTGAAGAGATTGATCCCCAAATTGCTGAATATATGACCGAAAACTACAACATCCATGATTAAATCTGTTCAACAGGACATCAGTTTGGAGTGGTGGAGAAGTGAAACAGCTAATAAAAACAATAGGTCCTTTCCTTGAGATCTTCCTGATTAGTTACTTTATGGGCTTTGCATATGGGAATGCCGTGGCAGTTATGAGTATCATCTTTTTGTGTATCATAAGTTATTTCATAAGGCCCTTTATCATTCCGCTTGGTTGGGGAGTGGCAGCTTTTACCGTTATATGGGCATCAGATCAATTTTCTTTGCTAGATGCTCTTCTGTTTGCGGGACTGGTAGGGGGATGTCGCTATCTGCTAATGCGCTTTAAGATATGGAGTTAGCATTATAAAAATCAGGAGCTTGCAATAGGCTTCTGATTTTTTTTGTAAATTGAAGGTCAAAATGATAGCAATTTTTTTGATATATGAGGTAAAATGTTTACCAAGTAATTTTAATGGAATTATGGTATTTAGATAATGTAACATTAATATTCATCATTGTTTAAGGTTGATATTACCATGAAGGAGGTACCCGTTTGGTGCTCAACCGGTGCTGGACCTTACGGACGAAGGTAATTCTTTGGATTAGTATGATAAATATATTAGCGATCTCTGTTGGTATCCTCTTTCTTTATTGGGAGCATGGGGAAATCAATGTCGGATGGATGATTGGCGTTCCCATGGGGATGATGTCTATCGAATGGATTGCTACGATCAAGCTGTCCAAGTACATAAAAAAACGCATTCATAATGAATTGCATAAAGAATTATCTCAAGTTCATGAATATATGGAGTCAATGAGAGCCAAGACACACGAATTCCAAAATACTCTTTATGCGATTTCCGGTTTAATTCAGCTACAATCGTATGATGAGGCAGTTTCACTTATTCAACAAGAATCTCAGCTTCATCAGGATCCAATAGGGGTATGGACGAAAAAGGTGAAAGATAAAAGAATATCTGCTATCTTAATTGGGTATTACAATCATGCAAGCGAAATGAAAGTAACTTTGCAGATTGATCCCGATACAAATATTCCTGAACATATTAATATTCCAAATATAACATCATTTATCTCGTTGTTCGGCAATTTGGTTTTGAATGCAATGGAAGAACTACAAAAGGTGCAGGGTGAAAGAAGGATACGGATTTATATGGAATGTATAGAAGATACATTGGTTTTAGAGGTTGAAGATAATGGTTTCGGAATTAGAGATGAGATGGTTCCGTTTATCTTTGAAAAAGGATTTTCTACAAAACCAATCACGCATTCTGGAAAGCGTGGTTTTGGATTGTGGAAAGTAAAACAAATTGTAGAAGAGTATGGCGGTACGGTGTTTGTAGGGAGAGGGGATTGGAATGGCTCTCTATTTGCCATTACTCTACCATTGAAAGGGGATGAGAGACTTGATAGAAGTGTTAATTATTGAGGATGATCGGCGAGTTGCTGAGATTAATCGTCGTTTTTTGGAGAAAATGAAAGGATTTAAATTAATCGCGATTGCGTGCTCTGGAGAAGAAGCAAAAGAGTACCTAGAGGTGATGAGACCGCAATTGGTTCTTTTGGATGTATATCTTCCTGATATATCAGGAAGCGATTTAGTATGGTATATCAGAGAGACTTATAAAAACATAGATATTATTATGATGACAGCTAGTGGAGAAACGGGGATTGTTCAAGAAGCTCTGCGTGGTGGGGTCTTTGATTATCTAGTAAAGCCGATCACGCTGGATCGATTTAGACAGAGTTTGGATAAATATAAAGAACGTGTACAGTTCATTCATTCGATGAAAGTGATGGGTCAAGACGAAGTGGACTATCTCATACACCGGGGCGCACGAGAGGAAATAGAGGGATCTCATACGATGTCTTTGCCCAAAGGGATTGACCCAACGACACTCGAAAAAGTAGAGCGAGTTGTGTTAGGGAATGGAGAGTCTGGACTGACGGCTGAACAAGTAGGACGAAAACTAGGAGCGAGTAGAACCACAGCAAGGCGTTATCTCGAATATTTGGTTTCGATGGAGAGACTTCGAGCAGATCTAGCATATGGAACGATTGGTCGACCTGAGCGTAGATATGGGATGAACGTAGATAACATGTGATTGTGAATGATTCATACATATTTTTCCTCATCGTTTCTATTTTTTCTACATGTTTCCAATTTGAGTGGGAATAGTATAGAAAACGACTTGAGGAGGATAAGATGTCACGTATTGTTGCTGTAGGAACTGCTGTTCCTCCCCATATATTAAAACAATCAGACGTAAAATCCTATGTTGAACATACTTTTTCAGATTCTGTTCAACATATTGATCGATATTTATCTATCTTTGAAAATACTGCGATCCAACAACGTAGAATGAGTCAACCATTAGAATGGTTTAAAGAGGATCATACCTTTGCTGAGCGGAATCAAATCTATATTGAGATGGCGTGCCAATTAGGCGAAGAAGCGATTCTTAGATGTCTGGCTCAGAGTGGTTTTCACATTCGTGAAATCGACCACTTAGTATTTGTATCGACAACGGGACTAGCGACTCCTAGTATTGACGCGCATCTCGTTCATCGTTTGAATATGAATCCGCATATCAAGAGAACTCCTATTTGGGGATTAGGCTGTGCGGGTGGTGTAGTTGGTTTAACTCGAGCATTGGAATTTGCAAAGGCGTGCCCAGATGAGAAGATATTGCTCGTAGCAGTGGAATTATGTGGGCTTACTTTCCGTAAAAACGATCGTTCCAAAAGCAATATTGTGGCAACGTCCCTGTTTGCTGATGGAGCGGCGGCAGTGCTGGTTACTGGGAGTGAAGTACCGATCCGCGTTCCCCAAGATACAGTTTTGCATTACCATTCATCTCAGAGTCGAATCTTCCCCGATTCCTTAGGAGTAATGGGTTGGGACATAGAGGACGACGGTCTGAAAGTTGTTTTTTCTAAAGAGATCCCGACGTTGGTTAAAAAAGAAGTGGGTCCTGTTTTACGCTCCTATCTACAAAATCATGGTCTCTCATGCAAAGATGTACAAAGATGGATCGCTCATCCGGGTGGCAAAAAAGTGTTACAAGCTTACGAGGAGATTACAGGATTACCAGCAGAATCCTTTGCCTCAGCTTCTGAAATTCTACGTGATTTTGGCAATATGTCTTCAGTAACCGTCCTGTTTGTCTTACAACATGAGCTGCAAAACCAGCATCAAGAGCAGGAAAAAGGCATTTTACTAGCAATGGGTCCCGGGTTTAGTGCAGAGTTTTTATTAGTAGAATGGCTTCCTATTCAACAAGAGAGTCAGTTGGCACAACCAGATCATGTCCCGAACCCTCGATACCAGCGGCAGTTTCCTGGTTGGGAGGTAGAGATTACATGAAATGGACACTGATTCTCTGGTCTCTAGTTGTGTTACAAAGGATCTGGGAAATAGGAGTTGCCAAACAAAATGGAGAATGGATTAGACGACGGGGTGGACAAGAGATAGGGGGAGAGCATTATCCCCTTATAGTAGGCGTTCACGTGCTTTTTTTTCTGGGAATTCTTGTTGAAATGTTTTTATATCACGCCACCTCTCCCAGTTGGTGGTGGCTTCCATTTACCCTGTTTATAGGGGTTCAAGCTTTACGGTATTGGTCGATTCGTTCCCTAGGGCGATTCTGGAATACAAGGATTTGGGTTATACCGAATACGCCAATTGAACGAAAAGGGCCTTATCGATATATGAGGCATCCCAATTATGTAGCAGTTGTGACGGAGTTCTTGGTATTTCCGCTTCTCTTTGGGGCTTACGTAACCTGTATCGTGATGACATTCGTCAATATACTCGTTCTCGTCTTGCTACGTATTCCTATGGAAGAGAAAGCACTACAAGAAGTGAGCCTAAGCTTAAACGAAGAAGAAATGGAATATACAGGTGGCTTGTTTTCTCGTTGGGATCAAGAGCCGTCGTGATGTAAAATGAGTAGGGGACCGATTTGGGGTCCCCTAAAATAATGAAATAAGGTGAGAAAATGTCCGATCATAAAGTGGTATTAAGCGGAAATAAGGTTGAATTGAAAGATATATCATTAGAATATGTAGAAAAAATATACTATTGGAGATACTTGGCAGAGAATCGAGAACATCTTAACTGGAATGCTCCTTATCATCCTATAGACGAAAAATCATTGGAAGAATTTATAGAAGAGGATTATCGATCTCATTTAGATATCACCACAACGAACCATGTTAGATCAAAGTTAGCTATCATCGTTAATAATAAGTTGATCGGAACAGTTGGTTGGTATTGGGTGGATCAAAATACGAATTGGTTGGATAGTGGTATTGTCATATTTGACCCCGATTTTTGGTCTGGAGGCTATGGTACGGAGGCATTTAAGATGTGGGTCGATTATTTATTTGAAAATATGGATATCGTTCGTGTGGGTATCTCTACATGGTCAGGAAATGAGAGAATGATTGGCTTAGCTAAAAAAGTTGGAATGATCCAAGAAGGGCGAATTCGGAATGTGAGAATAGTGGAGGGAAAGTACTTTGATTCTGTAAAAATGGGGATATTGCGAGAAGAATGGATAGAATTCAATAAATGAAAAATAGAAGGGTAGGCGACTATGATGAATTGACGCCTACCCTTCTATTTTTCGACATAAGAACCTCCTTTTTTCAATCAGTACTAGAATGAACGTCTTGGCACTATATATAATTATCGAATTTTATCGCTTGAATCAGTAGTAAGAGAGGTGGGAGATGATGCCTCGTATGTCAAAACGTCCAATGCGTAAATCTAGGAGCATTTCGTTTCGTTTTGCACGAAATAGATGGGTTTCCACTGTGATCATTGTGCTACTCATTTTAATCCCTATTTTATGGACCGCTGAGAAAAATATTGATCCTGTACTCATGCACATTGCGGTTACAGAAGTGAAGAAAGAAGCTCAATCTGCGATTACGAAGGGGATTGAACAGCAAGTTCATATGGGAGAAGAGTTAAATAAGCTCATACAAGTTCAAAAAGCAGAAGACGGCAGGATTGTTTCGGTTCAATTGGAACCACTCATCCAAGCGAAAATATATACAAACAGTGCGAAGGAGATCGAAAAATCGATGGCTCATCTGAAGGATAAACCGATTGAAATATCCTTAGGCCAGGTGATGCAATCTACTATGTTTGCAGACGTTGGACCCGATATCCCTGTGCAGATGTGGCAGGAAGGATCAGCAAAAATTAGCTTAGAGCCAAAACTTGAATCAAAAGGGATTAATATGGTGCTGATCACCGTTAATTTGGTTGTGCAAACAGAATTAGGAATCATTGTTCCGTTTAATAAAGATATGATTCAATTTACTACGTCTTATCCCATTGCGCAAACGATGGTGGTAGGGGAAGTTCCAAGCTACTACTATAATTCGGAAGATTCCAAGCCTAGTGGAAACCAGCCTGCTTTGCCACCGATCGAAAAGAAAAACGAGCATTGATCTCGTGGATCGATGCTCGTTTTCATGACGTTATTTAGAAGGGAAATACTCTTTCCAGCGTTTATCTACTAATTCTTTGATTTCAGGTAGGGGCTCGAGCTCATCCGGATATCCGGGCTTCATTCGCGCATCAATGATAATTGGACATTCATAACTCGAATGGTGTCGGACAAGTTCCGCTTTGGCATAAATATCATATGCTGGATCAAATCGTGTAAATGCTGTCCACAAGAAGGAAGTTTGATCAGCTGCCGCTTGGATATCGTCTACGAGGAAAAGGAAACACCAGTCTTTCAATTGATCACCATAATGGGTAAGTAAGATGTTAGGAAGATCCGGATTTGCCTCGTAGGCATCAGCCTGGAGTACTAGCGCACCTCGACAGTAGACAGCTACATCATGGATTCCTTTCATATCAGGTCCGTGATACTCCGATGGCAAGCTTCTGACAGGATCTCCTGTTCCAACTAAGACTGCTTTACTTCCATGATTGAAACGACGACCGGTATAGTCCAACGTATCCATTGAAGTGTTATTAAAAATGAACAAATCAGTTCGTGGGTCAAAACGCTCCATTACAGCCTCAAATAATTGAGTAAAGTTGCCTAAATCGACGGCTTGATCCGTCACAATTAGGAATTTGGTTAGCGTTAATTGTCCTTCGCCTAAGATGCGGAATGCATTGGCTAGAGCTTCGCGCTTATAGCTTTCTCGTACCACAGCAGCCGCTAATGGATGGAAGCCCGTTTCTGCATAGGTCCATAAATCACGTACACCTGGCATAGCCATCGGGAATGCAGGCGAGAGAAGACGTTGGAGGAAATCTCCTAAGTAATAATCTTCTTGCTTCGGCTTTCCAACGATGGTGGCTGGATAAATCGCATCGGTACGGTGATGAACAGATTTTATGTGGAAGACTGGGAAGTCATGCGCTAAGGAGTAGTATCCATAATGATCCCCAAAAGGTCCTTCTAATCGGCGTTCATGGGCAGTCACTAATCCGGATAGTACAAATTCGGCTTCCGCAATAATCGGATAGCCCCCATCTGCAGGACGAACAACAGGTAATTTTTCACCTACAATTAAGGAAGTAAGAAGTAACTCAGGTAAAAATTCAGGAACGGGAGCGATGGCAGAAGCAATCAATGCTGGAGGTCCGCCTAAGAACATGCGAACGGGTAGATCTTGGTTTCGTTTTTCCGCTTCAAAGTGGTGGAACCCGCCTCCTTTGTGGATTTGCCAGTGCATTCCTGTTGTAGATGCATCATATACTTGCATGCGGTACATTCCCAGATTATGTTGCCCCGTCTCAGGATGCTCAGTATATACAAGAGGTAACGTGAAAAAAGGACCCCCATCTTCTTGCCAAGAAGTAAGGACAGGTAGTTCATTTAGATTTACTTGCATTTGCTTAGAGGCAAGCGCAGGAGCTTGGCTTTCGGAAACGGTTTTGAGTCCGACTTTTAGTAAATCTTGCAGTACCTTTCGCTCTTTCCAAAGGGCTGATGGAGTGGGAGGAAGCATCGTATGGGTAAGTTCCACCACTTTTTTCATTAATTCCTCTGGGCGAGTTCCAAATGCTAAGTTAACCCTACGGATGGTACCAAAAAGGTTTGTGGCGACAGGGAATTGACTCCCTTTTACATTTGTAAATAATAAAGCAGGTCCTTCTTCATCGATGACGCGTCTATGGATTTCAGCAAGTTCCAGTTTGGGATCAACTGGGGCAGTGATCTCTACCAGATCTCTTTCCTCACGAAGTTGATCCAAAAAGGAACGTAGATTTTTATGCAATGGAATCTCTCCTGATTGTCATGATTTTTCTATGTAGTACCTATGATATAGTATTAGCATATGTGAGAAAAGGAGTTTCTTATATGAGCGTAATTGTATATTCGAAGCCACATTGTCCAGAGTGCAATGTGTTAAAGCGCTTCTTGCGTGATTATCAAATTGACTTTGTGGTTCGTGACTTAAGTAAGAACCCTAAATATGTTGATGAAGTGAAAAGTATGGGATTCCTGGGAGTACCTGTTACCGTAATCAATGGAAAAGCGATCCCAGGCCTGCAGCCTGATGCGATCTTATCGATGCTTGGACGGAGATATTAAACATGATGTAATGGAGCCCTTCCTTGTTAGATCGCCTAACGAGGAAGGGCTCCATTTGATTTGATTTTCTAATGCTTCTTCTTTTTATGAGTAGATTTTTTCTTGATTCGTGCCTCTTTCTCCCACTTTTTTAGAAGGGGAAACGGATCGAAAGAGTAATTGCGGCTTCCGTTAAACTTATAAACTCCGTAATGAAGATGAGGCGGGAATTTTCCAGAAGTACCAGGTGGCCCATAACCAGAAGATCCTACTGCTCCCAGGACTTCTCCTGGAGTAACGAGGTCTCCTTTTTTTAACCCTTTTCGAAACCCTTTGAGATGTGCAAAGTAGTGATATCGATTTAGTGCATCTCGAATTCCAATTCGCCAACCACCAAACACATTCCAACCGACTAGTTCTACATATCCGTAGCAGGTACTAAGAACGGGAGTTCCATATCCAGCAAATATATCCGTTCCTTCATGGATACGACGTCCCCCCCATCCCCGATTGGCACCCCATGTTCCTCTGTATGTAAAGTTATATTGGAGAGGGATGGGGAATGAGCTAGCATCTAATTGAAGGGTTTGATGTTTCTGATAGAGGCGTGCGATATGGGTAATGACATCAACGGCGCTAGGTTGTTGATAGTATTTCCAAAGTTGCTCTCGAATTTGATCCTCACTATTGCCGGAGCTACTAAGAAAAATAGCCATGGAATAGAGGACATCTTGATCGTTCTCCGAATCGACAATCCCATCCCCATTCCCATCACGTCCCATGCCCTGAAAGAATTGAATGCTAGTAGGGTTTGAGCTATGTAAGTCTGGATTCGACAAGCCTGACCATTTGGAATCGATAATCTGGATGGAAGTAATCCGATTAGGCAATGGTTTCGTATCTTTCTTTTGGATGTTCTGCTCGTATTGATCCATAGCAGCTAAATACTCCCACGGCAGTCCGGTTTGAGATCCTACAGAGCGAAAGAGAGCTATTTTTTTTTCATGTTCAAGGTCGGGATTATAGGCAAATCCTTCGATTGGATAAGTAAGAAGAGAGAAAATAACGAGCCAAATACATAGAGTACCAACCTTCTTGCTTATGGTCGCTTTCTTCATTCTACCACCCCATTTCTAAGCCATTATTCTGTTTGTTAGTCTGTCATTTTTCGCTGAAATTAAACATGTCTCTTGCTTTTTCCATGAATGAAGCAATTCCCCTTTTGGAGCATTCAATTTTTTGAAGGTAAATGTGGTAAGATAAGAAGATAAGAAAAGTTTCATCTCCAAACGAATTGTTCGCATTTGTTGATATAGAGGAGGAGTAGTCGGTGACGACGGAACGTGTGGATGGAAAAGAGCGTAAGCCCGAATGGTTAAAAGTAAAATTAAGTACAGGTGAGAACTACCAGGAGTTAAAGCGGATGATGCGCAGTAAGACGCTTCATACTGTGTGTGAGGAGGCAAGATGTCCAAACATCTATGAGTGTTGGGCTAACGGTACGGCTACTTTCATGATTTTGGGTGATATCTGTACACGTGCTTGTCGCTTTTGTGCAGTGAAGACAGGACTCCCTACAGAATTAGATTTAGCAGAACCAGAACGTGTAGCAGAAGCGGTTCAGCAGATGAGAGTACGCCACGCAGTTATCACATCGGTAGCACGAGATGATCTCAAGGATGGCGGTGCAGGGATCTTTGCTGCTACGATTAAAGCAGTCCGTGCTAAAAATCCACTTACGAGTGTCGAAGTGTTGATTCCCGATTTTATGGGGAATTGGGATGCTCTGCAGGTCGTGATGGATGCAAAACCCGATATTCTCAACCACAACATTGAGACCGTTCGTAGGCGTTCAGATCGTGTTCGATCCAAGGCCAAATACGACCGGACACTCGAACTACTAAAGCGCGCCAAAGAAATGCAACCGGATATCCCAACGAAATCCAGCATCATGGTAGGTGTGGGCGAGACTTACGAAGAAGTAAAAGAAACCATGCATGATTTACGCGATCATGATGTAAACATTTTGACGATAGGTCAATATTTACAACCTACCAAAAAACATATCAAAATTGAGAAGTACTATACACCTGAAGAATTTGCGGAGTGGAAAGAGTACGGCATGGGTCTTGGCTTTTCACACGTGGAATCTGGTCCATTAGTACGTAGTTCCTACCACGCTCACGAGCAAGTAAAAGGACATCAAAAAACGACGGAAGAGCGCCTAGCTCAATAAGGATATCTGGGATCATGCCAGAAAAAAAGATTGAGGTTGATGGATCTCTATGGAAATCGTGGAAATTCAAGGATTTACCTTTGAAGTGGTCATGGACTATAAAGAAGGTTGGAATCCAGAGGTATTTAAAAAACGTTACAGCGAGATCTTAAGTAAGTATGATTTTATTGTAGGAGATTGGGGATATGGTCAACTGCGACTAAAGGGATTTTTTCACGAAGACCATATAAGGGCAACGGCTGATACGAGTATCAGTTACCTCGAAGAGTATTTAAATGAATACTGTAACTTCGGCTGTTCGTACTTTATTCTGCAAAAGATATTTACACAAGACGATACAAAACCAAAAACAACCGAATCAGACACCGTGGTATAAACAGAAAAAGACAAAGAAAGCCCTTTCCATGCGAAAGGGCTTTCTTTGTCTACAAAAATAAAATCCATACGCTATATATACGTACGGATCGTACTTTCCTTAAAAAGTTTGTTCTAAAAAGAACTTCAATTCCTCTGCGGACTCTGCGTTAATGCCAAATGCAAACTCGAGATAACCTTCTTCTTCTAAATCATCTTTTCCGATAATGGCAAACTTACTGGACTGAATATCCATAACAACCATTTTTCCATAAAATCGATCCGTTCTCATGATGACGAGATCAAACCGGACAGTCTCACCCATGAATCCGACAAAACGAGTATTTGTTTGTACCGTATCGTCGTATAGGTGCATGAAGTCATCCAACATCATGGTGCTATCTCCTTCACTGTGTGGATTCTGCCCCATTATACCGTAGGAATCGAAGTTTGCAAGCCTTAGAAGAAAAAGAGAAATTTGCCTTTCTTCTGCCTCTTTGGCACCACCGGTTGTTCACTAGCCGCGGCAGATAACTTCTGTGTAAAATGAACATTTCGAAGTTCAAGCTTTAGTTGATCTTGCTTCTTCCGGATCTCATCGAACATCTGATGAACATCATTCCCCGATACGCGGTCTAGATTCAGTGAGACTAACTTGTGCTCCATATCTTCAAATGTCTCAAATATGGTATACATATGGTCTTCCATACGATCCATCCGCTCAAATAACTCTTCCATCAAATCACCCATCTGATTCATGGTTGACATGACCTTCTGCATCGTCTTCTCTTGTGTAACAATTGGTAAAAAAGCGACATCCTCTTGTGAGACAGAGGCAGCGGGTGCTGGCATCGATAACTTCCCCTCAAATTTAAGATCTTCACGAACCTGCTTCATCGACTGATTCGGCACCGCAAGCCGCTCTTTAATGTCCATTAATCGCTCTAAACTATCTTCAGATAGGATATAGTGTCCACGCTCATTTAGATCGGGACCAATATAGTCTTCAAATACATCAATCCACTTACGAATCGTCCTCGCATGGACCTGGAGGTGCTCCGAAACTTCCCGAGTAGTGAGGAATTCCTTTTGATTGATCAATGAAGATCCTCCTAACATTTTTCTTGTTAGGTATCATTTCTCTTTGAAAAATAGGAATCCTCCTTGTTGACAAAGGAAGTCAATAGTTGACAGGAAAGTTGAACTTTTACCTCCTGAGCTGAAGCAGGAAACGGTGGATCGGTGGGAGAAATGAAGTTTACCTACAAAGATGAAGGGAGAAAGCTAAAATGAATAAGGAAGATCATAAAGTGGATATAGAAGGGACCCCATTCAATAGTGCTATCGACCATTACCAAAAAATTGAAGGTTTACCTAACAAAAGTGTTAACCTAAGCAACTGCCCAAATGGCTCCGGATTTTTTGGTATTGTGTGATGATCATCATGGTAGGTGGATCTCTCTTTTTGCTTTATATGTCTTTTGTTGATTAGGTTTTTTTCCCTATTAGTGAATAAAAAATACGAAGGATGAGCCATTCAAGTAGGCTACATCCCTCGTAGTAGCCTGAAAGTCCATTTAAAGCTGATGTGGGTACAAGGCGGTCAAATCTTGGAATATTCCTTGACGGTGTAATGCTCGGAAGAGCTCTTCGACCGTCTCTTCGTTTCGTGTGTCAAGTGCTTCCATAAGCAATTGCTTTGCTTCTTGATAGGTAGGAGGATTTTTGCTGTATAGAATGTCCATAGATACCCCAGGAATATTCTTCTTTACAAATAAAGGTTCTTTACCTGTAAGGCGATCAACTAGAACTGATTTAACGATTCCCAAACGTGTTCGTGTATCTCCAAAAATGTTATTTTGGACACACCAATCCCAAAAAGCGTACTTTTCATTTGTCACCTTTGAGAAGGACAAGAATTCAACCATTTCTCGTAATTGAGCCACTTCTTCTTTTAAGAGGTCCAATTCACTTGCAGGTTCTTGGACGTAATTTTTTTTGGCATCTTCCAGTTCTTTCAGTCGACGTTCATATTCGTTCAATTACTTCACCTCTTATAAGACTAGAATAAAAAGACATTGATAGCCCACTTTATAGCATCTGCTATTTGCATGGCTGTTCCGGGATTTAAATCCAATGGACCTTTTTTAAGATAAATTTTTTCATCTCTTTCAAAATTCCTTTTAAATTGAATAAAAAAATACGAAGGATGAGCTACTGTAACTCTTCTACATCCCTCGTATTTACATAATGAAGCAACCAATGAAAATACCGTAAGGATAGACCCCATACATGAAGCAACTAGATTCCTGCTTCTAAAGGTGGATCGCCTACAAACAGTCTGTACATTAAAGTCGTGCCTCCTCCTAGTCCAATTACAAAAAATGATGGAGAGGTAAAGCCTGAGAACAGGTGATAAGTAAATAAATGTCGAAATTAGATAAGTGAGGGAAAAACAAGTCTAATCGAAAAAATATCATACCCACGTCCATAAAAAATGGTGTTGTTGTCCATTTTGAATTTTTTCCATGTGATGTTTGGTAGATAAATCTTCACTTTCGTGTCAGTTGTGATAACAAGTGTTTGCTCTGTTTTTCTACGTATAGCAACATAGACTGCTTCCGTAGTTTCGTCAGGTAATTTGGTCGTCCGACGTTCTTCCAGGTCAAACACTTGCTTTAAAGCTAATCTAGAACATTTTAAGGCTTCTAAAGACTTGGCTTTGATATGAAACCGTAGCATGTTTGTCCCTCTCTTTCTCAAGTTTTTCGCAATCATTTACTGCACAAACTTAGTGTACTAGGATATGTTTTTTGTATCAAAAATTTAAAATGTTTAATTTTCATTTCGTGGTATTTAACTTCTATTTTATTTTGAAATAACTTTCCCTAACTTTTAGTGGAATGTGTATATTTATTTATCAAAAATGTTATTTCAAGTTTGCTTTTGATAGGAAAATGACTATTTAAATAGAGTTTCAACCAAAAAATTTTCTTAAGGATGATTGATGAAATGGGGAATAGTACCAATTCTATTTTCGTTACTGCTGAGTTAGGTGCAATGTTTAAGAATGAAAGGAAAGCTAGGGAGATAAGTCAATTGGAGCTGTCAGATGAAATTGGCATCGCGAATTCGACCATTAGCAAGATAGAGAAGGGTGTATGCAAGACAAATAAAGTCTATTTAGAAAAGCTATGTAGTTACTATGGGATGAGTATAGATGAGTTTTCAGCCCACCATACCATTCAGCCAGTCATCGACAAAGCAGATACACGCCTTCAGTTGATGGCTATAGAGTACGATATAGATTTAATGGATTTAGAACAAGGGATTGAAGACTTGAGACAATTCGAAGAGTACAGCAAACTAGAAGGTATAAAAGAAAGCTTGCTTGTTTTATTTCCATATTATCTAAGAGGAAAGTATTATGAGAAAAAGAGAAAATGGAATTCTGCATTAGAACAATATGGGACAGTAGTCCAGATCATCAATTCATCTATTGAAAATATAGACGAGGAAAACCTGAAGTCAGCCTGTTTGAATGGCATGGCAAGAGTTTATCTGCGCCAAAACTATTTAGACGAAGCTTTAGCTTATGTAGATCTCGGAATCGAAGCATTTAATCCTGATAGCAAGCGTCACCACATTCAATACAATTTGTGGATTAATAAAGCCATTATACTTGAAAGGTTAAACCGAGATGTTGAAGCATTATTGCTAGTTGAATCTGTTTGCGAGCGAGGGAGCTCTAGTATACGAAGCGGTGACGCATGGTTAAACTTGTTGCTTATTCGAATCGAGTTGTTAAACAAGCTAGGAAGGTATGATGAAGCCATTCATTATGTGCAAGAAGGCTTATTCCTTGCTCGTGTGGATGGATTATATGACCATGCATTTGACCTCTGGTCTTCTTTAGGTGAAAGCTATGCTCAAAAAGGATTAATGGTAAATGCTGAACTATGTTATCAATCAGCATTAAAACTAGAAGGTAAGATAAAAAGAAAGCATTTAGCGATCAAAACACACACTCATTTAGGTGTTGTACATTGCGAATGTGGAAAATTGAAGCTAGGTCAATCTACATTGGTTAAGGCTGTCCAGTTAGCTCGCGAATATAAGGATGTTCAACGCTTAGTGAAGTCTCTTATATCATTAAGCCAAAGCCTAGTCATGCAAAACAAAGATATGGAAGCATATAAACATCTCATAGAAGCACGATCCATATCAAAAGAATATAATTTCGGGACTCTGACATTTACCGTTTTACTGAATATGAGCGATATTTGTAAGAGGAACAAATTACCCGATTATCAAAAAGTAATAGAAGAATTCCAAGAGCTATCCATTCGTTTGTTGAAGAGAGATAGAGCATTAATGACTCATCAAGTCGAAACGATCAGAGGAGTTTAAATTAGCGACCCACCTAACTGATATATAAATAGGAAACACGTACAACCCAACTCTTAGTGAGCTGGGTTGTTTTTCATTTTTATTAATATTGGAGGAGGTTTAGTTAGAAATAGTGTTTTCCAATCAGGAGAGTATACAATCCCCGTTAGGAGAAGTTTACCAAACCAAGCTGATTTCCGATGTGTCATCCAACATGTCGGGTTGTCTGCCCTGTGTTAATCTACCAAAATGGTCACTTTCAAAGCCAATCACAATTATTTGATATCCCATTGACTTTTATATGATCGCCCGACTATTTTGATGGATTGGGTTGAATGTAGTCAACCGTAATGGTGGCGTTAATAGGGGTAGGTTGGATTCCATTCATTTGATCGCCTGTCCAGTTGGTAGCAGAGAACACATACTTCTTACCTGCTAGTACGGTGGCGAAAAATTCGACTGATTCTCCATTTTTTATGTTGCGATCTGGCATAACAGGAACTAAGTAGTTAGGCATGTCCACTGTCTCATCCACTCTCATTAAACCCCAAGAAGAGAGGAAGCTTTTAATTTTGTCATAGTCTACATGGCTGGTGGCAATTTTGATACGTACCCTAGAAGTATGGGTAGCAGTAAATTGAGCGAAATGGTCATTAAATAAATTCAGATTACAGTTTTCTGTTATGGCATTCGATACCACAGTATAACCCATAGTGGAAATTTGTGAAGGGGATACTTCTGTAGTATCGTGCGCATATGTAAATGAAGGGAGAGTTAGTTCTGTCCCGGTTAATATGGCACTACAAGCGATCATTCCTGCTATCAGACGTTTTGACTTCATTGATTTGTCTCCTTTATAAAAAACATAAAACCAACATTATCATATATATATTTATATTTTTACTACATTAAATTGCATACTATCCTGAAACGACACACGAATTTTTTCTTAATCCATTATCAAGTAGGAAATGAAGGTACGACTTTATAACTATTCATATAAGGAGGTATCTTCATGAAAAAAGCGCTATCTATGCTAGGGTCGCTTAGCTTAGTTATGGTTATGTTATTTGGAATGAAAGGGATTGTAAGTGCAAACGAATTTAATTGGACTTACTTTGAGACGGAAGATGGCAAGTGGGATGGGGAATCGATCATTACGACTCGGTCGAAGGGGAATGTGGAGATTAATCTAGGAGCAAAGGATGGGCGAGGACCTACTACTATGGGTGGAAAGCGGGTTGACGGTAAAACGCTAAAAGTACGATTATGTAATACCGAAACAGGAGCTTGTACATCAAATCATCTTTTTGCCGGTTCAGAGGATTGTTACGCAACGGTCTTTGACGGGATGAGACCGGGTACATATAGAATTGATATCACGGATGGTTCTTCTTCCTATCGTGTGAAGGGGTATGTGCGGGGAGCAAGTTCTTGAAATGGAAAAAAGCATCTCTAGTGACGGATTAGCTAGGGATGCTTTTGTTTGATAGATTATCGAATGTTACGATTTAACATGACTTCGATAAAATCTTGAGAATGCGTCACATTTAACGTTTTCTTTGGCTTGTGAATCATGAAGTCATTGCATTCAAAGAATGACTTTAGTTTCGCTAAGATAGTCACAAAAATTCCTCCTTATGTTGTTTGTAGCGGTTATTTTGAAGAGATAGGGAATGGTAGGTAAACATGATTTGTTTCATCTGGATCACCTCATGAAAGAATGAATTGTTTTACACACATGTGAGTAGTTCCCTCATTTAAATATCAGAAACATATTAGAAAATTAAGTTAAATAAGAATGATAGAATCTAATGAATTGGAGTAGAGTTAGGGCATGTATCATCCAAATGGAGCTGTGGGTAGATACATGCCCTAGTCGATTCTGATTTTATGTAAAGTAATCCCACATGCTTTTACTAATCATCAAGATCGAGACGCTAATAAATAATATCTTCACATAAGCAGTCCCTTAACGATTGGCTTTTAACATGACCTCGCTAAATAGTCGCGAAATAGTATCAATTGAATAGTTATTAATATAATTGAATAATATGTCTATTAGGGTTTATCAAGGAAAACCGACTTTCAGTGAGGGGGACTATACTTGAAAGAACCAACCGTTACATTATCTACGGAACCTTTTGTAGGTCTGTATGAGAGGTTTTGGTCACACGAAGAGTGCCAATACGTCATAAATCTTGCCAAAGAAAGGCTGGCACCAGCGCAATCACAAGACGGATATTCGGAATCACGGACATCTGATGTTGCTTGGATAGGACACTTTAATTGTGGAACCATTTATAGCCTCTGTAATCGGATTGCAGAGACTATTGATCAGCCTTTGAACCATGCAGAGCATTTACAGGCGGCGAGGTATCTAGTCGGAGGGAAATTTGATCAACATGTAGATTGTTATAATCTAAACTCTGAGGGAGGCAAATATTTCTACTCACTTGGAGGTCAACGTCTTTATACAGCCATTCTATATTTAAATACTACATTAGAAGGTGGACAAACATTCTTTCCTCACCTTGATCTAAATATTACTCCAACAGAAGGAAATTTGCTGGTTTTTGAGAATTGTTACAGTGGAACTAATAATCCTCATCCTCATTCTCTTCATGGATCCAGTGTATTAGAGAAAGGGGAAAAATGGATCGCAACTCTATGGTTTTGCGAAAGGGAACGCTAAAAATGATTTGAATTTAGTTTTTTATTCTTGGTTCACTATCCGCTTATGTAAAAAGCAGGTCTACTAGTTAGTACAACGACTAACAATAGACCTGCTTTTTGTTTGATTCATAAGGATATTAGCGATTGACTATGTGCACCATAGCATACCGTTACGGAGTACCATACATTCGTTGTCTCCAGCTTTGTTGCCTGTTGTTGCATCCATTGCATGTGCGCTCGTTGCAAATAGAGAAAGTGCAACCATTGCTCCCACGAAGAATTTACGCATTTCTTTCACCTCTTTAAATAAAACATGTATGATTACTATATTTCATATTTTATAGATTAACGTGTTGATTTTGTACTACGCAAAGTTGCAATTTTCCTAGTGTGGTTTCGATGTGACTGAATCGTTTATAATGGAATTGATATGAGTGAACAAGGGAAAGGGATACTATGTTATACAAACTAAACCTCTCAAAAATCCAAGAGCAGTTAGACATGTTACGAGTCTGTTATTCGATGGCTTCGGGATTACAACTAGGGAGTCAAGGCACGATGGAGCGATTTGCAGTAGAGCGAGCGGCTCATCTAGCGGTAGAGTGCATGATTGATGTAGGAAATACGATCATTGATGACTTTATCATGCGTGATCCAGGTGGCTATCTCGATATCGTAGACATTATGGAAGATGAACAAGTGATACAGTCCTCGGTAGGTTCTGTATGGAAGCAGTGGATTTTGTTACGTGATCGCTTGGTACGACATTATACAGCGGTTCAAGCAAGTGAGCTTGCTGTTTTTACAGAGCAATGCGAAATGATGATTCAATTTGACCATCAAGTTCAAACATTCTTGCAGGCAGAAAGAGAAAAAGGAAATATCGAGTAGTAGAATTGGAGCACGTTAGTTCGATAGGAGTAATCAGGATGAATCAGAAACGTTATCAAGGATATTTGATTGACTTAGATGGTACGTTATACCGCGGGATTGAGGTCATTCCAGGGGCTGTCCACTTTATGAAACGATTAGTGGAACAAAACATCCCCTATCTGTATCTAACGAATAACTCTTCTCGTCTTCCAGAGCAAGTTGCAAAGCATCTAAGGGGCTTTGGGCTTCCTGCCACGCCTGAACAAGTGTACACATCTGCTCTGGCAACCGCACAGTATGTACAAAAGAATTATCCAGGATCGAAGGTGCTTGTGGTAGGCGAAGAAGGCTTACGTCATGCGCTGATAGAAGTTGGGATGACTGTGACAGATCATGAGCCAGATGTAGTGGTAGCTGGGATCGATCGCTCTTTTGACTATGAGAAATTGAAAAGAGCGAGTCTTGCGATTCAAGATGGTGCTACCTATATCGCGACCAATGTGGACCGAGTTTTACCTACAGAAGAGGGATATCTTCCGGGTAGTGGGACGATTAATATTGCGATCTCGCATGCCAGTGATACCAAGCCTATTGTGATTGGAAAGCCGGAGACGATTATTTTGCAGTATGCGATGGATCTTCTTCATACCAAACCAGATGAGACCTTAATTGTGGGCGATAATTTGGAGACGGATATCTTAACGGGTGTGCGTGGTGGTGTCGATACATTGATGGTTACAACGGGTGTTCATTCCAGACAGGATGTAGAAAAATACAACATAACACCTACTTTTGTAGTGGATTATTTAGATAAATGGGAGATCTAGAGGAGAAATAGGAGGGAGTTCATTTGTTGAATCGTTGGGAAGATATTGTAGAAGTACCTCTGCCATTGCCTTTTGCTTTGAAAGAGATAAAGGCGTATCTATTTATGGGGGAGAATGGCGTTACGATCGTGGATACGGGCTTAAATATAGAGCAAGATTTTACGGTGTGGGAGTCGGTGATGGAGGAGCTAGGGATTACGTGGAGTGATCTGGATAAAATCGTCCTCACCCACTATCATCCCGACCATTATGGATTAGCGGGGAGAATCCAACAACTAGCAGGCGGAATCCCTGTTCATATCTCACAAGTTGACTTTCAGCAAGCCAGGCTTTTCTGGGATCGGGATAGCAAGATGGCACAAGATCTCGCAAGTGCTTTCAGGAGACACGGCTTAGATGAAAGCGTGGTAAGACAAATTCCCGAGCATCTAGCCAGTTTTATCCCATGGATCGAACCACATCCAAATCCAACATTTCTCCGTGCGGGTTCGAAGATTCAGTTAGGAGATCGTACATATAAAGTAATCCATACACCGGGACATGCGGACGGTCATCTTAGTTTCTATGACCCGGAGCGTGAATGGCTAATTGGGGGCGATTTCTTACTTCCGCGTATAACGCCCAATATTAGCATGTGGCCTAATTGTGATAAGAACCCTCTGCAATCGTATATGAAAACACTTGAGAAAATGGAATCGTTACCTGTAAAGAGAGTCTTTTCTTCTCATGGTCCTATGTTTGAAAATTATCAGGAACGAATTGAACAAATTCGCCGTCATCATGAGGGCCGGCTGAAGCTTATGCAAGACTTTGTTGAGACAGAAGGGCGTGTCTCTGCTACTGAAGTATGTGATCATGTTTTTGGTAAAGACTTATCAATTCATAATATTCGCTTTGCATTATCGGAAACATTGGCCCATTTGGAATACCTGCGAAATAATCAACAATTAGAAGTAGAACGTGCGGGGAAACGGTACTTTTATGTTCCGGCTCGGTAGTAGCAAATGGAAAGGTCATCTCCTTACATATGAGATGACCTTTACCTAGTTACTGCTTCCGATTATGAGCAATTCGAGAAGCTGCAGCGGCTGCAATCGCACCAGCCAAATCATCGAGAAATGTGTGAATCTCACCATCTGTTTTGCAATTTAATTTGGCTAGGATCCCCGGCTTTACTCGATCAATGTAACCATAGTTCGTTAAGCCGATGCTTCCATAAACATTTAAAATAGCTATCGACAATACCTCATCGATGCCATACAAGCCTTCATCTCGAACAATCATATCTTGTAACGGTTCAAGCAAACTGCCTGCTTCAGCCAGAATGTCTAGCTGGATTCCGGTTAAAACTGCATTTTGAACTTCTCTTTTTTCGAGTACTTTTTCTACATTGGTAAGGCACTCTTCTAATGTTAGATCTGGAAAAAAATCCTTCTGTAAATAAAATGTAAGTTCGGCGATCTGTGATTCATTGATTCCACGCCGGTGAATCCATTCAATCGTCGTTTGATGAACCTCTTTTGCCGAAGCAGGGATTGGTTGATGATCCATATATCACACTCCATTTTCTCTTCAGTTGATAGGTTTACCGAAGATGTGGGAATTATGTTAGTTAGGAAGGAAAGGCGGATTTTACATGAAAACATTACTCATTACAGGCGGTAACAAAGGAATCGGGAGAATGATATCGAGGTTGCTTGCAGAATCTGGCTGGAATGTTGCGATTGCGGCGAGGTCTTATGATCAAGGGGTTTCCTATGCAAACGAGCTATCCGATCAGACCGGACAACAAGTCTGTTTTTATCAAGCGGACGTGACGAATCGTCAAGAAGTTACATCGTTGGTACAAGAAGTAAAACGTGATTTTGGTGGGATTCATGCATTGGTACATGCTGTGGGACCGTTCTTGCGAGAGCGAAAATTATTTGCCGATCATTCTGCTGAGGAAATAGAGGAATTAATTCAAGGAAATTTTATGAGTAGCTTATGGTTGACGCGTGAAATGATCCCGATCATGAGAGAAGAGCAATTTGGTCGGCTGATTTATTTTGGATTTGGTCGTGTTTCAGAGGCTCCCGCATGGCCGGATCGATCTGTGTATGCAGCTGCGAAAACAGGCTTGGTTTCGTTTATGAAAAGCATAGCTGTAGAGGAAGCGGTGTACGGGATTACGGCTAATATGGTAAGTCCGGGAGATATTATTGGAGAATATAAAGAGATGACTCGTGAACAAGTGATTACCATCTCGGATGACGAAACTCCGCGTGGTAGACCTGGATCGGGAGAAGATGTAGCGAGGATTGTACATTTTTTACTACAAGAACAATCTGACTTCATGACAGGGAGTGTTTTGAATGTGACGGGAGGGCTTGATGTCATCCATCCGCGCTCTAAAAAGCAAATTACTTCCATTCAGTAAGCACAGTCTACGTTTCTTTACATACAATATGGGCATAAGTGAATGAAGAAGTAGAGGTGAAGGTACATGCTTTCACAAGATTCGAAAGAGGTAGCAGAGCAACTAAACCAGTGGACAGGAGAAATTCATTTTACGCAATTACTGGAATATCACTATGGTTTTCAGGTGCTCTCAGCTAGGCCCATATCAGGTGTAATCTATCTGGAGACAGATCAAGGTCCGTATGGATGTAAACGAATTAAGAAAAGTGAACTAGATAGTTATAAACTGCTGATCCAAGTAGCGCCATGGATGGAGTCGTTATCGGATCGCGTTATGGAAATTCCGGTACCCCTGAGCTCTCTTAAAAATGAAAAACATGTCTTAACGGGATTTGCTCGGAACTATGTGATTTATCCTTGGATTCAAGGGGAAAGCATGTCCTGGAATCATGAGCAAGATTGGCTGGATTCTACAGTACAATTAGCTTCTTTTCATAAACAGAGTGCAGCATGGGAGCCAGAAAAGAAAAAAAAGATGAAATGGGCAGATCCATCCGGGATTCAAAAAGAAGAAGCATATAAACACGAAATTTATACCCTTGCCGCCAAATGGACGGAGATTCCGAGCCAAGTAGACCTTACTTTATCAAGGATGGGAACCTACTATCAGAGCTTGCTGGAATCGATTCAAGAGTATGATGAAAAGATCTCAGGCCCAGCAGTTCGGGAACAGAGCAGGGTGAACGGAAAGCTTTGTCATAATAACTGTACGCGGAAGAATTGGATTCGAAGAGAGGATCATAAGGCTCAACTAATTGATTGGAATCAACTTAGCTGTCAGGTAAGAACGAAAGATGTGGGCGATTGGCTACTAACCGCGTATCGTTCTACTGGAAGCAAAGAATTAATTACCCGAATTATCAAGCAATATGATCGGATTCACCCCATTGAAGAAGAAGAACATGCTTTGATTTATTCACGACTCATCTATCCAGATCATTATTTATTTGAGTGCAAGCAGATTTTTGAGGAACAAATTTACTTTGAAACCACGGCGTGTAAAAAGCTCACGGAAGCAAAAGAAGTTACGAGTAAAAAAATTGCCTTCGCCAGCTGGTACGTCGAGATGATGAAACAGGAATTTAATAAAAAGGTACCGACACTATATTGGGTACATTTATAAATATTCGTTGATCATAAAACAGCATCCTATTAGGGGGTGTTGTTTTATATTTTATAAAGGAAATGGGCAATGTAAGGATACATAAAAAAGAAGGTAGGAGATTTTCTTTGAAACGCGAATCGAAATTTATTCCCTATATACCTGCTTCGCGTTCTCTGCCTGAGATCACAATTGTATCCGTTATATTAGGAGTTATATTGGCAATTGTTTTCGGTGCAGCTAACGCATACCTGGGGCTAAAGATAGGACTAACCGTCACTGCCTCTATTCCTGCTGCCGTGATTTCGATGGCGATATTAAGAGGAATATTCCGTCGAGAATCGATTCTAGAAAACAATATTGTCCAAACGATGACCACTGCGGGTGAGGCAGTAGCGGCTGGAGCTATCTTTACGATTCCCGCTTTATATCTCATGAAACTAACTCCTTCACAGGGAATGGTTGCATTTATCACGTTAACAGGTGGATTTTTAGGTGTTTTCATGATGATTCCATTACGCCGACTGTTAATTGTAAATGAACATGAGACGCTTCCCTATCCTGAAGGGACTGCTTGTGCAGAAGTGCTAAAGTCTGGCGAGCGGGGTGGTAGTAGCGCTATCTTAATCCTTGCTGGATTTATGATTGGTGGACTTGTAAAGGTATTGGATGGACTTCGCTGGGTCAAAAGCTCGGTAGGAACCGCTATCGCTGGCTATAAGGGGGCCACTTTAGGGATGGATATCATGCCTTCCTTATTAGGAGTCGGCTATATTATTGGACCCCGAATTGCAGGTCAAATGATGGCAGGTGGCTTGTTTGCATCGGTTGTTTTTATCCCGATGATTGCTTTTTTTACCACAGGAAGTCCCACTTCATTCTTCCCAGCTACTGCGCCGATTAGTACGATTGATGCCGGTGGGATCTATTCAAACTACATTCGATACATTGGTGCAGGTGCGGTAGCGACAGGTGGATTAATCACCTTACTTAAGACGCTTCCTCTATTGATTAAATCTGTAAGGGATACGATAGTAAGCCTTCGTACCCAGAATCAAGACGGTACCTTAGAACGAACGGATCAGGATCTTTCCTATAAATATATTGGTATTGGTGTATTAATTTTAATATTGATCATCGCTTTTACGCCTGTGACTAATGTAGGTGTTCTAGGTGCGATTGCCATTGCGATCTTCGGCTTCTTATTTGTAGCGGTGGCATCCCGAATTGTGGGGATTGTGGGAAGTTCCTCTATGCCTGTTTCGGGAATGACGATCGCTACTTTGTTAATCGTGACCATTTTATATAAAGCTGTAGGATTTTCTGGAACGGAAGGGAGTGTAGCGGCATTAGTGGTGGCGGCTATTGTGTGTGTAGCCATAGCAGTCGCAGGAGATATCTCTCAAGATTTAAAAACAGGATATCTAGTTGGTGGAACCCCTTGGAAACAACAACTTGCGATGATGATTGGGGTTTTAGCGAGTGGATTATTAATCGGGTATGTATTAACTTTATTTGATTCCACTTATGGGTTAGGTGGAACAGAATTGCCCGCAGTTAAGGCAGTATTAATGCGCATCATCGTGGAAGGAATTATGGGTGGAAATTTACCATGGGACCTTATCTTTATGGGGATTAGTCTGGCGATTGCGATCGAATTTTTAGGCTTAAATTCGCTTACGGTTGCAGTTGGGTTTTATCTCCCTCTGTCAATTAGTTCACCAATCATGGTGGGTGGGATCATCCGCTGGTTGTCCGAAGCCTTTGCGAAAGATGAAAGGATTCGACGTAAACGGGAGGAAGTAGGGACATTATTTGCTTCTGGTTTAATTGCAGGTGAGGCTTTGATTAGTGTGGTGATCGCATTGTTAATCGTGCCGAAAGTAATCGATCCTGATAAACCACTTGCGTTCGACAATAACTGGATGCCAGTTACTATTTTCTCTCTATTAGCAATCTCACTCCTATGGATCGCTGTTCGATTTAAGTCCAAAGAGAAACCTACTACCTAGTACCAATCAAGATAGGAGTATACCATGTTACAACGTACTCAGAGGAAGCAATCAGCTCGTAATCTTCTTGAGATGAAGCCGCTTTTACGAAGCCATTTTCAGATTGAGAAAAACGAAGAAAACCAGAGCTTGTGTAAAGTATTGTTGCCAAGGATGAGCTGGATCGAGCGGTTTTCCATTCGCTTTCTAAAACAGCCTTTAGTGATAAAAGTGCAATTAGATCCACTAGGGAGCTTCGTGATCCAAAGATGTGAAGGAATGCAAACCGTTCAGCAGATTAGCGATGACTTGATGAACCACTTTGGAGAAGAAGCGGAACCGATACTTCCGCGTCTGGCTAAATTTCTTGAGATTGTGGAAGTGAATGGATGGATTCACTTTGTATAAAAAGGGAAAAACTATAAAACCATGTCTGAAATGAGACATGGTTTTATAGTTTATGTGCAAAGCATACTCCAACTAAAAATATATAAAATTACAAAATAATTAAGAGGTGGTGATCGATTGATACAAAATGTATACAGATTATATACTGATGAGCTACTATCTCACCCGAAAAATTTGATTGACATACTTTTGTTGATTAGAGTTGAATGAAAGTGTCATTTCGGTAGGAATGTAGTTTGCTCTATTTCATATTCAAAAAATTTATATTATAATGAAAAAGTATAAGCTATCCATTCCAGACAAATGAGGAGGAAGGATATATGGCACGGTTTAAACGGATCATTCAAACCATAACAAAAATAGGTAAATCCATTTCATATAAAGGGTTAGAGAAATTAAAACAAGCTTTTGTCAACAAATGGAATGAAAAAGAGCCTAGGGAACACTATTATCAACTAGGTAAGTTAGCTGTGATTGCAGTTATGATTGTTTTGGTTTACACCAGCTTTTTTGCTATGGAAAAAGGAGCCGATAATTCCTCTGTTCTAACGGAGATGCCGCCGCAGATTCCGGATATGTTGCGGATCGTGGAGACGGGAGAGCTGCGCAATTTAGACAGTGCGTTAGTGAACGATCAAAGTGCCCAAAATGTGTTAAATAATATCATGGAAGGGCTCATGAGACTAGATAAGGATAGCAAGCCATCTTACGGTATGGCTGAAAAAGTGGAAGTGAGTCCAGACTATAAAACGTATACGTTTACGCTTCGAAAAGATGCGAAGTGGAGTGATGGTCGACCGGTCATAGCAGAAGATTTTACCTTTGCTTGGACGAGAGCAGTGGACACTAAAAATTCTAAAAATGGTTATCTATTTAAAAATATAAAAGGCTATAAAGAAGGGAAGATAGAACAAGGGGTTGTGGCTTCAGGAGATAAGTTGACAGTAACATTAGTCAAGCCAGATCAAAACTTTTTATCATTGACTACCAATAGCGCTATGTTTCCACAACGAAAAGATCTATATGAGAAGTACCGCGATGTATTTGGAAGTGACATAAAAACATTAGTTTCCAACGGCCCTTTTCAGTTGGAATCTTTTACGTTACATAAACTAGTAGCAGTGAAAAATAGTAACTACTGGGATCATCAATCGGTTAAGAGTAACGGATTTATTATGTTTGGTAGTAAGGATGATCGGGATTCAGACAATAAATATGTGTCGAATGAAGTGGATTTCATGCAGATGCGTAACAAAATGGCGGAGGCTACGATCAAAAGTGATGTGGTGACAGTGCCAAGAGCGACTATTTACTATCTGTATGTAAACCCTAATCTGAATGGGGATACAAAGGATTATTATGCGTATGCAGTTGAGAAGTTAACGGATCAATCTTCATTTGTAAAGAGTAGTAGCATCATGCCTGACCTTATCTATAAGCGGAATGATTTGCTTAAAAAAAGTGAAAACGGAAATGTCACCAGTCCCATAAAATCCGATGAAGTTACTTGCATTGATCAATCAGAGGTGAAGAGAGTTTGTGAGATGTTCAAAGAAAAAGTGTGCCCTTCTTGCACGATGAATGAAGTACCAGCAAAAGAAATTCGAGAGCAAATGAAGGGACAGGGAGTAGGTTTAGTAGTGAACTTATGGAAATCGTATTACCATGACCCACTTACATTTCTCGATATTTTTACAACAAATGCTACAGAAAATACGACTGGTTATTCAAATCCAAAGTACGATCAATTGGTAACCCAAGCTCATGAAGAAATTGATCCAGTCAAACAAGCTAAGTTCATTTCGGAGGCTGAAGATATTTTGACCTATAGGGATAAAGCAGTGATCCCACTGTACCAGAGAGCGATCTCTCGGCTTCAAAAGCCGTATGTACAAGGTGTTGTCTATCATCCATATGGTCCAGAATACTCTTTAAAATGGATGCAAGTGGGTAAACCTTCTAAGTAAATATCATACAAAAAGTCCCTTTGTTACAAAAAATTCAATTTGCCAAAACTACGTAAATCTAAATAATTAACAGAAATTTTTTTCTAAAAGATAAGTAAGACCTATTGCAATATAAAAAGAAATCAAATAAAATTTGTTACAATTAGCAGGAGATTTAGTGTTAATCTAACGAAATGCTTTTTCTAAATTAGGGAAAAATCTCCATAAATCATATATTTCATATTATTTATCAGAATAGAAATATAGCATTGTATATTTTGTTATATCTAATTAATTAGATTACATATTTGTTCTTTTCTTTTAGAATTGGAGGGATAGGATTGTCACAGGCTTTACTTCAAATTGAGAATTTAAAAACAGTATTCGAGAATACAAAAAGCGCAGTTACGGTTGTCGATGATATTAGTTTCTCTATGAATAAGGGAGAAACGCTTGCTCTAGTAGGAGAATCGGGCTGTGGAAAGAGTATGACCTCTCTATCCATCATGGGTCTATTGCCAGGTACAGGGAAAGTTGCACAGGGGAAAATCATGTTTGAGGGAAATGATCTGACTAAGAAGTCAGTTGAAGATATTAGTAAAATTCGTGGAAATAAAATTGCGATGATCTTTCAAGAGCCTATGACCTCTCTTAATCCTGTGCTCAAAATTGGGGATCAGATGACAGAAGGGCTTATCCTCCATCATAAGTTGAGTAAGAAGGAAGCGGAAGCTCGTGCGATAGAGCGATTAAAGCTAGTTGGTTTTGCTCGTGCCAAAGATATGATGAACGAGTATCCACATCAGCTGTCTGGTGGGATGCGTCAACGTGTCATGATTGCGATGGCGATGTCCACAGATCCACAGTTATTGATCGCAGATGAGCCTACTACTGCTCTTGATGTAACCATTCAAGCGCAAGTTCTTGAATTAATGAGGGATGTAAAAGCAGAATTCGAGACATCGATTCTATTGATTACACATGATCTCGGTGTAGTGGCTGAGATGGCAGATCGTGTAGTTGTTATGTATGCAGGAAAAGTAGTAGAAGAAGCAAGTGTATTTGATGTTTTTGAGAAATCATCCCATCCTTATACCGAAGGCCTTCTTAAATCAGTTCCCAATTTGGAAGCAGATCAAACAAGACTTTACTCCATTCGTGGAAACGTACCAACCCCAGATGAATTTCCTATCGGTTGTCGTTTTGCACCACGCTGTGATAAAGCGATGGATCACTGCTTTGATCATGCACCTGATTTATATCGTGTAGGAGATCGTCATCAAGTACGATGCTTTCTGTATCATCCAGAGAAGGGGACGTTCAGCCATGAGTAACCACCTATTAGAAGTAAAGAAATTAAGTAAATATTTCCCTATTAAGGGTGGTCTCTTCAAACGTAAAGTGGGTGATGTGAAGGCAGTTGACCAAGTTAGTTTCTATGTGAAAAAAGGTGAGACTTTTGGCCTAGTAGGAGAATCGGGATGTGGTAAATCGACAACTGGACGGACGCTCCTTCGGTTGATGGAACCAACAGATGGGCAAATTCTTTTTAATGGTGTCGATCTTGCTACCTTAAAGGGTGAATCTTTGAGAAAAGCTCGTCGCGATCTGCAAATGGTGTTCCAAGATCCATATGCCTCCTTAAATCCACAGATGACAGTTGAACAACTAATTGAGGAGCCTCTCAATATTCATAACATTGGGGAAAAGAAGGATCGTCAGGATCGCGTTCTTCAAATTATGGATACCGTTGGATTAAATAAAAACTTTGGTGGTCGTTATCCACATGAATTTTCGGGTGGTCAAAGACAACGGATCGGGATCGCTAGAGCGCTTGCTCTACAACCCAAATTAATTGTTGCAGATGAACCTGTTTCTGCACTAGATGTTTCCATTCAATCGCAAGTTGTAAATTTGATGGAAGATTTGCAACAAGAGTTTGGTCTTGCCTATGTTTTTATTGCCCACGATTTAAGTGTGGTACGTCATATCTCAGATCGTGTGGGAGTTATGTACCTCGGTCGCATGGCAGAGATTGCACCCAAAGAGGAGCTATATACGAAGCCAGCCCATCCGTATACCCAAGCACTCCTTTCGGCTGTACCGATCCCGAATCCACGCCTAAAGCGCGAACGGATTATTTTAAAGGGAGATGTACCGAGTCCCTCTAATCCGCCACAAGGATGTGCGTTTCATCCGCGTTGTCCGAAAGCATTTGATCGTTGTAAGGTGGAGCGCCCAGAGATGATGCATCTAGGAAGTGAACATTACGTAGCGTGTCACCTCTACGATTAGTAGAAAAGAATCTATCAAAGGGGTGATGCCTCGAAGGGACTTCGGAAGATTTGAAATTATTTTTTTCATTCAATTAGGAGGTTGTAAAAGCATGAAGAAACGTAAAATTGGTATTCTCTCTCTTGCAGTCGTGATGGGTCTTTCTGTATTCGCAACTGCTTGTGCTAGTAAATCTTCCGGCGACGGGGCAAAAAAGAAATCCATTACAGCAACGATGAACAGTACATTTGATGGGAAGTTTAACCCCGCACTTTATGACAGTATATATGATGCCTATATTCTTGACCAATCATTTGCTTCCTTGTGGAAACAAGATGAAAAACTAGAAACGAGCATCCCTGACTTGGCTGAGTCTTGGAAAGAGTCAGAGAAAAAAGATGGGGTTACGATTAAACTGCGTAAGGATGCAAAGTGGTCAGATGGCAAGCCACTTACAGTGGACGACATGATCTTTACGTGGAAGTTTATCGCGGATAAAGAGTATAGTGGTTCCCGTTTTGAGTATGTGGAATCCATCAAGGGTGCAAAAGAGTATCACGAAGGAAAAGCCAAGGAGATCGAAGGGATAAAAAGAGTAGACGACTACAACTTAGAACTTACCTTCGATAAGAGTGATGCTCGTGATCTTAGCACCAAAGTGTGGAGTACGCCTATGCCGAAACACATTTTTGAGAATAAGCCAGTCAAAACACTTGAGAATGACCCAGCGGTGAAAAAGGCAGAAAATATTGTAACAAGTGGTCCTTTCACCATTAAAGAAATTAAGGCTGGAGAGTTTGTAGTACTTGAGAAAAACAAAAATTTCTATGGTGCTGCGGAAGGTAAGCCGAAATTAGATCAAATCGTTTGGAAAGTGCTTCAGGAAGATGTGGCGATTGGGGCACTAAAAGAAGGAAAAGTGGACATGGTTTCGCGGATCAAGCCTAGTAGCTTTGAAACCATTAAAGGCTTTAAGGATGTTGAGCTTGTGGAAGATACCGACCTTGGGTATCAATACCTAGGTTTTAGAACAGACCATCCGAAACTTGCAGACAAAAAAGTACGTCGTGCCATTGCATATGCAATCAATCGTGAACAAATGGTAACTGGTCTTCTAAAAGGTCACGGTACATTGCTCAGCACTCCAGTTTCTCCTAAAAGTTGGGCTTACAGCAAGGATCTGGATGCTGATTATTCCTATGACCCAGCAAAAGCAAAAGCTCTTCTAGCGGAAGCAGGCTACAAAGATACAAATGGAGATGGCTTTGTAGAAGATCCAGCTGGTAAGCCATATGTACTTTCTTTAGAATTCCCTAAAGGAAATCAAGTGCGTGAACAATCGGCTAAGTTGATCCGTGAAGATCTTGAAAAAGCAGGGATCAAAATTGATCTAAAACAACCGAAAGACTTTGCTGCTCTAGCTGAAACGGTACAACAAAAAGCAGATAAAACGATGGAAATGTGGTTAATGGGTTGGACAACGGATGTAGATCCAAACCCTAAAAACATCTACGGTTCGGCAGCTGAGTCTAACTACTATCGTTGGAAGAGCCCAGAAAGTGATAAATCAATCAGTGTCTCTATGTACGATCAAAAAGCATTTACTAAGGAAGGTCGTAAAGCATTGATTAAAGATTGGACGAAGATCTTCCAACAAGATTCTCCGGTTGTTTTATTGTACTCTCAAAATGTTATCGATGCTTACAACAAACGTATCACTGGAGTGCAGTATGACTACCGTGGTGCGTTAGGGCATCCAAGCTTCGTGGATTGGGATGTGAAGTAGTCGATATACAGCTTTGAAAATGAAAGACGTGTAGTCAACACGGCTACACGTTTTTCATTTATCAGTAGAGAGAGGTGAAGAGCTTGGTTAAATATATTACTCGCCGATTGTTAGGAACCATTCCGATGATCGTTCTTATTTCGATCATTCTATTTACTTTATTGCAATTAGCACCGGGAGATCCGTTGGCTGGCAAGTTGGATCAACATGCAGATGCGAATTATATTGCTAAATTAAAAGAAGATTTTGGGCTCGATAAACCGCCTGTGGAACAGTTTTTCTTTTGGGCTAAGAATTTTGTACAGGGGAATTTTGGCGTCTCATTTGATAAGAAAGTTTTGGTTCAGGATTTACTTAGTGAACGTATAGGGAAGACCGTATTTCTTGGTATAGTTTCATTGATTTTTACATATATGATTGCGATACCTCTAGGGATCCTCTCAGCTAATAAACCGTATAGCAAGTTGGATTATACCCTTACCAGTGCTTCCTTCATCGGATTTTCGATGCCGTCATTTTTTGCAGGGCTATTATTAATTTATTTATTTGGATTTCAGTTAGGATGGTTTCCGTACAGTGGTTCGGAGACTGAAGCCTCGGGATATGAGGGTCTAGAATATCTAATGGATCGATTGCATCATGTTATTTTGCCTGCTATGACGTTAGCGATCATTAATATCGCCCAATATAATCGTTATGTCAGGGCAAGTGTTCTAGATGCGAAAGCACAAGACTATACGAGAACAGCTCGTTCGAAGGGACTTTCGGAGAGTAAGGTTTTGAGGAAGCATGTATTGCGCAATGCTTTAATTCCACTCGTTACGTTGTTTGGGATCGATCTAGGTCTCTTATTAAGTGGTGCAATTATAACAGAGACTATTTTTGGCTTCCCAGGAGTGGGGCAATTATATATACAGTCTATTACAACTCGTGATTATCCAGTTGTGATGGCGATCACGATGATGACCTCTATGGCGGTTCTCATCGGAAATCTAATTGCAGATATTTTATATGCATTCGTTGATCCACGAATTAAATATGACTAGGAGGTGACTCTTATGAAGGTTAGTGTTGAATTGGGAAACAAGAAAAGTCTGAAAAAGGAAGAGAAGCATGCCTCTCCTTTTAAGCTAGGTTTTCAAAGGTTCCTACAGAATAAAATGGCATTTATGGGTTTGGTTGTTCTTTCCATCATTGTTATTCTAACTATTGCTTCCCCATGGTTAATCACACATAATCCAGAATTGACAGATCTTACGAGTCAAGATTTATCCCCGAGTAGTGAGCATTTTCTAGGAACAGACTCGATGGGCTATGATATTTATTCCCGCTTAGTTACAGGTGGACGAGTTTCTTTGGTGGTTGGTTTTTGTACCATGTTTTTTACGGTTGTAATTGGGATTACCTTTGGAGCGATAGCGGGCTATTTTGGAGGGAAAATAGACAGTCTCATGATGAGATTTACAGACTTAATGTTGAACTTCCCATTCCTCGTGTTTGTTCTCTTTCTAATCTCTATTTTTGAGAAGACTACCGTTCCGCTACTGATAACGGCCCTAGCGTTGACGTCTTGGCCTACAACGACTCGTCTCGTAAGGGGAATCTTCTTATCACTTCGTGAGATGGAATATGTACAAAGTGCGAAAGCAATCGGGAATAAAAACTTCCGTATTATTTTTAGGCATATGATGCCCAACGCGATTGCACCTATCATCGTAAATGCAACTTTATTGATGGCACAGATGATTAGTATTGAAGCAGCACTGAGTTTCCTAGGATTCGGTATACCTGATCCGACTCCTGCATGGGGAGGAATGTTAAATGATGGAATGGATTATACCATCATGACAGAGCGACCATGGCAATGGATTCCTGCGGGTGTTCTGATTGTTTTAACCGTACTATCTATTAACTTCATCGGTGATGGTCTGCGAGATGCTTTTGATACAAAATCGACTCGTAGATAGAAAATAAATAGATAAACAAAGAAAAAAGGCTATCTAGTCCATCATTTTACTAGATAGCCTTTCCCTATATTAAAGTGCTTGTTCAACTTCACGTACTTCTGGAATTTCTTCCATCAATGCACGTTCGATTCCTGCTTTAAGTGTAATCGTAGAGCTTGGGCAAGATCCACAAGCACCAAGTAGGCGTACGCGAACGATACCATCTTCGATTTCAACTAGTTCTACATCGCCACCATCACGTTGGATATATGGACGTAATTTATCTAAAACCTCTTGTACGCGTTCTTCTAAAGTCATATTTGTTATACTCCCTTCGAGTCAACAATCCCTCACGGGTGAGAATTGTTCTTAATTATTTAATATCCTCATTGTAGAGTTTTTGGTAAATAAAATCAATGGAGATTGTAGGGTTTCTTTCATGTAAAATCTCTCTCTTTTTTTACCCCTAGTAAATTGATAAGATAAATGTAAGTTTTATTTATTTAAAAATGTTTAATTCTATGGAAGAAGGTACTATATGAAAAAGGTATACCGAAATGTGAAAGAGTTAATCGGACAAACTCCGATTGTTCAACTACATGATTCACGTATTCCCATAGGGGTTGAAGTATATGCGAAATTGGAGTTTATGAATCCCGGAGGAAGTGTGAAGGACCGGTTGGGTATGGCCTTGATTGCCGAGGGAGAGCGAACAGGGAAGCTGCAGCCAGGTGGGACGATTATTGAGCCTACTGCGGGAAATACTGGAATTGGAGTGGCGTTAGCGGCTGTAGGCACTGGGTATCGAGTGATTTTTGTCGTTCCGGAGAAGTTCTCTCAGGAAAAGCAGGAGTTAATGCGAGCATTGGGGGCAGAGGTTGTCAATACGCCGACGGAAGAAGGGATCAAAGGAGCGATTCGTAAGTGTCAAGAATTGGCGGAAGAGATTCCGGATTCCTATGTGCCTCAACAGTTTGCCAATCCAGCTAATCCACGTATTCATTATGGGACGACGGGTCCCGAGATTTGGGATCAAATGGATAATAAAGTAGACGTCATCGTAGCAGGGGCTGGTTCGGCAGGAACCTTTGTCGGTGTCACGAAATATCTAAAAGAGAAAGATCCAAAAGTGAAAGCAGTCATTGTAGAGCCAGAAGGTTCTATTTTAGGTGGAGGAGAAGTAGGTCCTCATAAGGCGGAGGGAATTGGCTTAGAATTTATACCGCCTTATTTTGAACATGACTTAGTGGATCAAATCTATACGGTAGATGATTCTGATTCCTTTGCTATGGTATCAGACTTAGCAAGGGAGCAGGGATTGTTGGTAGGAAGTTCATCTGGGGCAGCTTATTATGCTGCATTGGAAGAGGCCCAGAAAGGTAATCCAGGGACGAGGATTGTGGTTATTTTTCCAGATAGTTCAGAGCGATATTTAAGTAAAAAAATCTATCAAGGTGGGGTGTAAGAAAGATGAAGATGGATACAAAATTAATTCACGGTGGAATTTTTGGAGATGAGCATACAGGGGCTGTAAGTGTTCCGATTTATCAAGTATCTACTTATAAACAAGATGGAGTAGGAAATCATAAGGGATTTGAATACTCTCGAACAGGCAATCCAACACGTCATGCACTTGAGGTGCTAATTGCAGACTTGGAAAATGGAGTTCGTGGATTTGCTTTCTCATCAGGAATGGCGGCAATTTCGACGATTGTTAGTTTATTTAGCCAAGGAGATCATTTAGTAGTTGGGGATGATATTTACGGTGGGACATATCGTGTACTAAGCAAAGTCTTTAGTCGCCTAGGAATTGAATCTACTTTCGTCGATACGAGTGTATTATCAAATGTAGAAGCGGCGATTCGTCCTAATACAAAGGCGATCTATATGGAAACGCCAAGTAATCCATTACTAAAAGTGACTGATATAAAAGGACTTGCAATCATTGCAAAAAAGCATAATTTGCTTAGTATCGTGGATAATACGTTTCTAACTCCGTACTGGCAAAACCCACTTGATTTAGGTGCAGATATTGTCCTTCACAGTGCTACGAAGTACTTAGGTGGGCATAGTGATTTAGTAGCTGGTTTAGTAGCTGTAAAAAATGAAGAGCTAGGTGAGCAGTTGCATTTTGTACAAAATTCAATCGGAGCAGTACTCGGACCACAGGATTCGTGGCTGCTTATCAGAGGATTAAAGACACTCGGACTGCGGATGAAAGCGCATGAAGCCAATGCGGTTCAATTGGCAAAGTGGCTGTCTAATCACGAGCAAGTAAGCAAGGTTTATTATCCAGGACTTGTAACCCATACCGGGCATGAAATGGCTAGCATTCAGGCAAGAGGATATGGCGGGATTATCTCCTTTGATGTAGGAAGCGAAGAGCGCGCGGATCAAATTTTAAGTAAAACGAAATATTTTACATTGGCTGAGAGTTTAGGAGCAGTGGAAAGCTTGATTTCTGTACCTGCTCGCATGACTCACGCATCGATTCCAGCAGAGCGACGTGCTGAACTAGGGATTACAGATGGTCTGATCCGGATTAGCGTTGGAGTAGAGGATGTAGAAGATTTGATCCAAGATTTAGCCCAAGCAATGGAAGTGACTGCGGGGAGTAACGTGTGAATCAAACGTCCATAATTGAGGTTTTGGTATATGGGACCAAAGAAAATTGTTCCAGTTGCGTTACCCTACCTTCTGCTGTCGAAACAGCTACTTGGCTTGAAGCGGCTTTGCTAAGAAAATTTGGAGAGCAGGTAAAGGTTCGCTATATCGATATCTGTGCACCTGAAAACGAGCAGGATCAAGCGTTTTCCAACCGAATTATAGAGGAGAATCTGTGGTATCCCGTTGTGGTGATTCAAGATGAAATTCTCGCGGAGGGGAATCCGAAATTAAGGGCATTGTATCAATATATTGAGAATCTGGGTGTGAAACCGATTTAAAGAGTGAAAGGGTAGAGAAACGTGCGGCCACTCATTGAGTTTTGCGTAAACAACGCAACTCCAGAGATAGCAGAAGTAAAAAAGAAGCTCGAAGCGAACCTCGATTACGATGTGCTCGATTATGGCTGTCTAGGGTACTGTGGGATTTGTGCTACACAACCTTATGCCCTAGTCAACGGTGATATGATTAAAGCCGATACAGCAGAGGAGCTACTTATTGCCATTCATAAGGCGATCGATGAAATGGAGATTCGTTTTTAGGAATTAAAAAAAGAAGGGATGGTTACAGAAACCATCCCTTCTTTCTATAAAACGATCGTTCTACTTCTTCATAGCAGGTTCGAACACCTTAATCTCATTATAGAATGTATCACGCTCAACAGGGATTCGGTCCGCACCTTGGATTAGCCAGACGAGTTCATCACGGGTCAATGCGCTCTGAGTAAGAGCACCAACAGCATGACTAATTCGTTCTTCCACTAATGTGCCATGGATATCGGAAACTCCATAATGCATGGATAGCTGAGTAAGCTGCGTACCGATATTAATCCAGTAAGCCTTCACGTGTGGGAAGTTGTCCAACATCAGACGGCTAATGGCAAGCGTGCGCATATCGTCCATCGCAGATGTTCGGCGACGAATCCCTGCGTTAATGCTACGTGGTTGCATAGCAAGTGGGATAAATACGAGGTAACCATTGGTTTCGTCTTGTAGCTCCCGTACTCGCATCATATGGATGAGGCGTTCTTCTTTCGTCTCAATCGATCCATACAGCATGGTAGCATGCGTTTTTAGTCCGAGATTATGAGCGATATGATGTGCTTCTAGCCATTCATCCGTACTTGCTTTATCAGGACTCATTTTCTCGCGATATCGCTCTGTAAGAATTTCCGCACCGCCACCAGGCATGGTATCTAAGCCGGCATTTACGAGAGCGCGCAGGACTTCTTCGGGAGATTGTCCGCTAATCTTCGCGAAGAATTGAATTTCAGCTCCTGTATATGCTTTTACGGTTACATTTGGATAATTCTTCTTTAGAATCGAGATGGTATCGAGATAGTAATCGAATGGTACTTTATGGTTGTGCCCACCTACTATATGAAACTCACGAATATTGTCTGTCATCCGGTGTCCCACATATTCTAATAGTTCCTCAGGAGACATCGTATAGGCGCCATCTTCTCCTGGATCACGGCGGAATCCACAAAATGAGCATTTTGCTTCACATACGTTTGTGGGGTTAATATACATATTTTGAATAAAATATACCTTTTTACCATTTCGGCTTAGGTTTACCTCATTAGCTAGTTGTGCAACCGAGAGCAGGTCTGGCGTCTCGTATAAGTACAAACCATCTTGTAGATTTAAACGCTCACCATGGCGTACTTTGTCTGCAATTTCCTGAAATCGAGTATCCATTTTTGACTCTTCTCCTCTCAAGTCATAAAAAATAAGACGAAACATGCTATGATATTGAGTAACTCAATAACGATTTTCGACTTTGAAAGATGACCTCATTCTAACATAATCGAACGAAAGATGTAATTGGTATCGAAGAAAGAGAGAATTTGGCCAGGAGCGGTCCTTTGTGTCAAGGTTTGTCTGTACAAATCATACAAAAAATAACAATTTAGAAAAAAATGTAAAATAGTGGTTCCGTTTCGTCGAAGGAATGGTGTATACTAGAAAATGGTAGATAGTCCACTTTTAGAAGTATAAAGGGGGGGGTTTCCGTTGTTAAAGCGGAAACTAGAGGAGAAGATTGAGGTAGTTAGACTGCAGATGGAAGAAACAGCCAAAATAATGGGAATAGGTCACCCAATTGTTTATCAGTTAAGTGTTGAGCTTGATCAACTTCATAATGAATGGCATCGTATGTGCGGGGGTAAGAGGAAAAATATCTACAAAATTCGAAAAAATCATATTCATGTGAAAGAATGTTCGGCCATCGAAATGTACCAATATGTCGGTTAATCCTTTGTAAGTAGCTTGAATTGTTCGTCTCCTGAGCAGTATACTTGTGCTACAGGAGGGTGAAATCCATGATTATATTAACAGAGGAAGCTGTACTTAAAGTCAAAGAAATGTTAACTGATACAGATAATCCAGAGCAACAATTCTTGCGAGTAGGTGTTACCCAAGGCGGTTGCAGTGGTCTATCATATAGTTTGGGTTTTGATGAACAGCAGAACCCAGGTGATACGGTACTCGATCTACATGGGGTGAAAGTAATTATTGATGAGACAAGTGGTCCCATTCTTGCTGGCACCGTTATCGATTATAAAGAGTCCATGATGGGCGGCGGTTTCAGCATCGAAAATCCAAATGCAATCGCAAACTGTGGTTGTGGTTCATCATTCCGCACAGCAACAGAGGCTGGAAAACCAGGAGATTGTTAATACAAATAAGAAAAAGCTTTCTTTCAGAATTTGGTCATCTGAAAGAAGGCTTTTTCTTATTTGGTGGATTCATACATGGTTCAATAGGTCGTATCCCGCCTTCGATTACCCAATAGCTGAAATCCCTTTTGTCTCTCTTTGATTTTTCTATCTCGGATCTTATCCCCTAAAATGACATACTCGAACTATGCCCCGGCTGTACCTTCGCCGCAGGATCAATATATCGTTTCGCATTATTTACTGCGGTCGGAGCTTCTCCAAATCCGACTGCGATTAACTTAACCTTCCCTGGATAATGCGCGATGTCCCCAGCTGCATAGATCCCAGAGATATTGGTCTCCATACTAGAATTTACTACGATTCCGCCGTCTTCCACCTGTAGCCCCCAGTTTGCAATAGGTCCCAATGAGGAAACGAAACCATAGCTTACAATAAGAGCGTCCGCATGAATTTCTTCTGTGACCCCTAATTTCTGGTTGCTCAGTGTAATGGAGGTAATCTGACTTCCACCGTGTAGTTCCGTAATCTCTCGCGGTGTAATGACTCGTACAGCGGATTGTTCCAGTAGTTCGACACTATGCTCATGAGCGCGGAACTTATCTCGGCGATGGACCAATGTGACACTTTTGGCAACAGGCTCAAGCATAAGAGCCCAGTCCAAGGCTGAATCCCCGCCGCCTGCTATGACTACGTCCAGTCCTGCAAAGCGTGAAACATCATTTACAAAGTAAAAGAGATTCGTTTGCTCGAATCGAGTTGCATTCGGTAGTGAAATTCGTCTTGGCTCAAATGCGCCACAGCCTGCTGTAATGATGATGGACTTAGAATAATGTGTTTGTTGGTTGGTGACGATCTCAAATAATTGATCATCTCGCTTATGAACCTCCATTACTTTCTCATCTAAACAGTATTCAGGTTTGAATATAGAGGCTTGCTCTATTAACTGATCGACTAGTTCTTGCGCTGTCACTTTTGGAAATCCAGCTACATCATAGATGTACTTATCTGGATAAAGAGCCGATAACTGTCCACCTAATTGAGGCATGCTTTCGATTACTTTGACCGAAGACTTCCGCATCCCCGCATAAAAAGCAGCAAACAGCCCAGCAGGCCCTCCACCGATAATCGTAATATCTGTAGGAATCAACGAATTTTCCCCCAAGGTTTAATTTGATTTGGAATATAAAAAAAACTTAGAAACATTATACCAGAAAGCCAACGTTTTTTCTTACTTATTTCCATATTAGACAGATAAAACGCATAACATTTTAAAATAATCTTTTCGTGGCTATAAAACAAAATAACGGACACAATATATACAAAATCCCTTGCCAAATGTCTAAAGAGGTCATATGATAAGGTTTGGTAATTAGTATATGGAACTCGTTGTCGGGCCTACATTTCTTAGTTTGTGAGAGAATAAACATATTTTGGTATGTGTAATAAGCAAAATGGATGTGATGAATAGTGGCAACGCCTAAGATTCTGGTTCTAGGTGCAGGTTATGGCGGTCTTATGACTGTGAAAGGTTTAACGAGAAGACTTGGAGCTTCTGATGCTGAGATTACATTGGTGAACCAAAACCCTTATCATTACTTTACTACTGAGTTGCATAAACCGGCAGCTGGTACGGCTCATCATGATCACGCACGTGTAAACATTGCCTCCGTGATCAATACAAACCGCGTAAACTTTGTCGTAGATCGTGTAACTTCGATCAATCCAAGTGAAAAAAAGGTGTACTTGGAAAATAATACATTTGATTATGATCACTTGGTGATCGGACTTGGAAGTGCTCCAGAGACATTTGGGATCAAAGGTCTTTTGGAAAATGCCTTCTTTATCCGTAACATTGATAGTGTCCGTATGATTCGTGAGCATATGGAATATATGTTTGCTCGCTATAAAAATGACCCAAAAGAAGAGTATCTTACAATTGTAGTGGGTGGAGCTGGATTTACAGGGATTGAGTATATAGGTGAGTTGGTAGATCGACTTCCTGAACTCTGTCGTGAATACGATCTTCCACAAGAAAAGCTACGGATTGTAAATATTGAAGCAGCACCAACGGTACTACCGGGCTTTGATCAAGCGCTTATTGACTACGCTGTAGAATATCTAAAAGGAAAAGGTGTAGAATTCTACCTTGGCGTACCGATCGAAGAGTGTACAAAAGATGGAGTTGTCCTAAAAGGTGGAGAAGAGATTAAATCATCTACCGTTGTCTGGACTGGTGGTGTTCGTGGTAACAAGCTCGTGGAGGAATCCGGGATTGAAACCATGCGTGGTCGTGTGAAGGTAGATGAAAATTTACGTGCACCGGGTCATGATAACATTTATGTGTTAGGCGATAGCTCTTTAGTCATCCCGAAAGATGGAGAGCGTCCTTACCCTCCAACTGCACAGATTTCTACTCAACAAGGTCAATACCTTGGTAAACACTTACCTCAATTAATGAGAGGGGAAAGTGTTGACGCATTCCAATATGCACCTAAGGGAACGGTTGCTTCTTTAGGTAACAGAGTAGCGATTGGCGTTGTGGGATCTAAAAAGCTGTTCGGTGGTTCGGCGAGCTTTATGAAGAAAATAATCGACATCAAATGGTTATTTCTCTTAGGTGGAATTTCACTTGTTCTACGTAAAGGGAAATTATAGGCAAACAAAAAAGCACTCTCCGCGATGGAAGGGTGCTTTTGCTTATGTTTATAGAGTGTTTAATGCATCCATGACGTCAGAATGTGAGATGCAGGTAAACATCGGTACATCACGCAATGTATAGCGGCTTGCTTCGGTTTCACGAAGGTCTTGTACCAATTGTAAGAAGTCTTTCGGATCGTCCGTCTCAAACGCTACAACGAACTCGTGATCGTCAATCCCGAAGCTATAAGTTGTATTTAGTTTAACCGATGGATAACGGCTTCCTACTTGAATATGCTCATCCATCATCCCTTGGCGGGCTGGGAAGGAGAGTTGATACCAATCGCGTGTCTTAATAAAAGGATAAACAAATAAGTATTTGGATTGTCCTGGGATGATATGGGTTCGTGGGTTTTGATGCTCAGGATCCATTTTATCTACATAAACACTACGTTTGGTAATCGATAGATACGAATACGTAATGGTTAAATATTTCCCTAGACCTGTATGCATGAGCTCAGAGGTCATTTTTTGGAATGTCTCAAGCTCGTTAGCAATTCTCCAAAGCATTAATTCAGCATCAGGGCGAATGCCTACCATTGAATAAGGGAGAATAAAATTCCCTTTCATTCCTTGATATTCTTTTACAACTGCTGCGAATTCTGCTTTCCCTTGCTCTTGCTCTTCTTGCGAAAGACGACGCCAAGCAGGATCTACTTTAAAGAAAGAGAAATTTACATATTGGGTGGGTAACTGTGGACGTGGAGTGCCTTCAGCAGAAGATGGAGCGGCTCCAGGACGCCCTGTAAAGGATGGTCTACCTTGTTGTGGTCTCATTCTTCATTCCTCACTTTTTGAGTAGCCTATTTGTTCAATCATGAACAAAGATCATCCTTATTGTGCCAAAGAAACCATCAAAACGCAAACGTTTTAAGAGTTGACCCATAGAACGAGGTTCAGTAAGATAGAGTTGGTTTTGTTATTAAGCTTTGAACGGAGGATAGTCTAATGGATGCTTCTATGCCGATTTCGATACCACAGTTGGCCGTTTCAATTGTGCTGTTGCTTGTTTTCTTCTTTGGTATTGGCTTTATATTAAATATGATTCTTAAAACGACTTGGCTACCCATTATCGTGTATGCAGGGTTTGTAGCCTATATTGCATCTCAGATGAAACACATCCATTTAGTGGATGTTTCATGGTTAATCGCTGGACTAGTAGGTGCTCTTGCGAGTGGATGGACCATTCAAACATTGCGAGTGAAGGGATATAAGATGTTTTAGTATCACGCACGTACTGAGGAATATGAAAACAGCTCGCATCTGGTAACTAGTAACCAGATGCGAGCTGTTTTATTTACCTATTTAATACCAAACCATAAGCATGATCAATGCGACAAAAATCCCGAACCAAGCACCCACAAATACCTCGATTGGTTTATGTCCCAAAATTTCCTTTAACCGGTTTCGGTGCTCTAAATTCAACTTGGATGTTCGAATTTCGTGGAGTAAGGCCGCGAAGTCGTCAATTAGTTGATTGATAGCTTGGGCCTGCATACCTGCTTGCCTGCGAACCCCTGTAGCATCATACATGACAATGATGCCGATGATGGTGGCGATCGCAAAGGAAGTTGTATGAAAGCCTTGTGTAATCCCGATGGAGGTTGCCAGTGAAGTTACCGCTGAAGTGTGCCCGCTAGGCATTCCCCCTGAAAGATAAAACCATCTCCAATTCCACTTTCGATGTAGCGAGAAATTCCATAAGACCTTTACGAACTGAGCTAAGAAAATAGCAGTAACAGAAGTCCATAGGCAAAAATTATCGAAGAGTTGAGCAAACAAGATCACATCCTCCTTTCCCTCCGATTGAGTTACCTAATGAGTTCATTTTCATGATCTACTTGGTTTTATCAACGTATGCTTGGTAAGCCTTTTGTTCATCTTTAATTTGGCTTTCTAATTGGGTTCTAAGCTGTTCTAATTTCGCATACTCTTTCTGATCGATCTTGTGCATGCCCATCTTCCCTTGGCTTAGCTCAAGGTAAAAGTCATGCTCCTGCTTTAGTACAAGCTCACTTTGTTGATAGACTTGCTCTCTTTGATTCGTCGCTTTCTCAAATTGAGAGATGAGCTCGGTTGCAGAAGGACGGTAATCAGATGGAATTTCGTTTAGTTGCTTCTTTAACTCTGGAAAGGTGGTTTTACTTTTTGCAAGCTCTGTTTTTTGAAGTTCAGTTGTTTTTTGTTGTTCTTCAATTAATTGAACAATTTGTTTTAGTGCGTCCTTGTTGTCTTCAATCGCAGGCTTTAGTGCCAGAACCATGTCTTTTTCCTTTTTAAAGATTTCGGAAGACGTAGCAGATAATTCTCCGTATTTCAGATTACTTGTCTGTACTTGATTAATCTTTTTATTAAATTCTTGTAATGCTCCATTATGAAAAAAGAGCATATAAGCTACGGTTAACAAGACAGCTCCTATCCCGATCACTACTGATATAAGGGGTAACCTCTTTTTGAAATCGAACTTTCTATTTTCAACCCTATCTTTTCTGTTCATAAGTAAACCTTCTTTTCTATAAAATATGATCTATAAATTATATACGATAATATTTTCTTATCTTGATTGATTTGAGGCATGAAAGTGAATTTTTTATCCTCTATACAGAATATAATATCCATATTTGGAAAAGTCATGAATCCTTAACGAATGATAATAACAAAATGTATGCGAATGAATGCTTATTCATGAATGGACATATGGTTAAATATAAGCTTGATACATATTGATCAAAATATAATTAGCTAGGGGAGAAAATCCATATATACTGGTATATAAGGAAAGAAAACGCTTACAATTTGGAGGCAAGAAGTTTTACAAAAAAAACCTGTATACAACAAATATAAATAAATATAAAATCATGCTAGTACTTATGAAACGACATAAATTTGACACTATCATTTATTAAGGGGAATCGAATTATGATGGAGACAACTCAGAACGGTCTCAAACGTTCCATGAAAAGCCGTCACTTGTTTATGATTGCACTTGGTGGAGTACTCGGAACGGGTTTCTTTAATATGTCAGGTTATGCAATCCAAACTGCTGGTCCACTTGGATCCGTATTGGCATATTTAATTGGCGGACTCATTATGTATTTCGTAATGCTATGTTTAGGTGAATTATCGGTAGCGATGCCAACAGCAGGCTCTTTCCAAGAGTACTCAACCCGCTTTATCGGTCCGTCGCATGGCTTTGTAGTAGGCTGGTTGTATTGGCTAGGCTGGGCGGCAACAGTGGCCTTAGAGCTTGTGATGATTGGTGGAGCTATGCAACGTTGGTTCCCGGATATTCATATTGTAATCTGGTCCATTTTATTTGGATCTGTGATGTTTTTAGTAAATGCATTCTCGGGACGTAGTTTTGCTGAAGCAGAGTTTTGGTTTGCAAGTATCAAGATCTCTGCGGTGGTATTGTTTATTCTCATTGGTGGAGCGGCTATGTTTGGCTTCATAGATATCAAAAGCGCAAGTTCAGCTCCGCTATTTTCTAATTTTACAAAAGACGGACTTTTCCCAACGGGGATTGGTTCTATCTTCGTTACGATGCTCGCGGTAAACTTCGCCTTCCAAGGAACCGAGTTAGTCGGGGTTGCAGCAGGCGAATCGAAGGATCCAGAACGTGTTATTCCACGTGCGATTCGTCAGACTGTATGGCGCACGATCTTATTCTTTGGATTAGCGATGACAGTACTAAACGCTATTGTACCGTTTAAGCAAGCCGGTGTACTCGAAAGTCCATTTGTTTTTGCACTCGAACAAATCGGCGTTCCCTATGCAGCTGACATTATGAACGGAGTCGTGTTAGTGGCTCTCCTTTCCGTAGCAAACTCGGGTCTATATGCATCAAGTCGTATGTTATATTCCTTATCGGGTAATAAAATGGCGCCAAAAGCATTTGGGAAAATTAATGCTTCAGGGGTACCATTTATCGCTTTGATAGTCAGCTTTGCAGTAGCAGCCCTTTCTTTCCTAACTTACTTCTTACCATCTGATAAAGTATATCAAGGACTGATGAATATCGCTGGTATGACTGCTATTCTCTCTTGGATCATGATCTGTGCATCTCAATTCTTTTTCCGTCGTAAATATCTTGCGCAAGGCGGAAAAATAGAAGATCTAAAATATCGTACACCGCTGTATCCGTTTGTACCGATCTTTGGCTTCATTTGTTGTGTTGCTGTATTTGTAAGTAACTGGTTTGATGAAGCAACTAAGATCTATGTTCAATATGGTGTGCCTGCTGTGCTCGTGATGTACCTTGTTTACTTCTTATTTATGAGAAAGAATGGCGAGGAAATCAAGAAGCAGAAAGCGGATTTCATGCCGATTATTAACATAAAGAGAAACGAAAAGGCTTAATCGGATGAGAGAAAGAAAACCTTGCTATAGTTGTTTTGGGGCAATGTTTTCTTTCTTTTTGAATAGAAAATACATTGATGTAACAAGGGGCTTTCCAATGGAAGGCCCTTTGTCATGTTTGTAAGTAGGCTTCATTGGAGAAGATTGAGAGGAAGAGATTCATTTAGGAGGATGAATGGCATGAGAAAGAAGTGGGCAATTGGTTTCCTAACTTTCGCGTTATCCTTATCGCTTACAGCAAATGTGTTTGCATCAACAGCCTTTGTTGGTGATACACATCATGGTCCTTGGTATTCTGATAGTCTAGAGAATCAGGGGGCATTTGGACCTATGAGTACCACTTCCTCAAAGTTGCGTTGGAATATCTATAAAAATGATCCTAGTAGCTCTGGGGGTCTATGCATGAAGGTACAGCAGCAAAAAGACGGTGTTTGGTATGATACAAAGGATAAAAAATGTGGGATAAACATTACGATTACCCATAGAGCGTACCAAGGTACCCAATACAGGATTAAAGTAACTCCTTCTTTTGGAGGAGCTCAATTTCAAGGTACTGTAGAAGAGATTAGATAGTGTAAGAGAAACTAGCCTTTCCGTTATATGATGAATCGTGTTGCACATGCCGAAGTGAGGGCCTCTATAATGGGGCTCCTTCTTTATGAAAAGGAGAGGTTACTGGTGAGGGGCTTTGCTAGAAGTGGTTCCTTTTTCGTATATATAATAGTATTCATTTGAATGTGTTTTTCCCTGTTGACATTTCTTTTTCTCCTCACTATACTATTAATTAGCTAAGGAAACTAATTGCGGAAGGGGTATTTTTGTGGAAGAACATTCGATTACCATCCCTCCTAACACGAGAGCCCGTTTAGGAGAAGTGCTATTACAGATATCAGACGATGTTCTAGATGCGATAAATGTTACGCTGAAAGAATTCCAGATTTCTGAAAGCAAATTTGCTTTGCTCATGCTACTATTCAATACAAGAGTAGACCAGCCATTACAGCCGTCCGAAATTGCGGATTATCTAGGCATTAGAAGAGCATCTGTAACCAAACAATTAATTTGGTTAGAGGAACATCGGTTGATCACCAGGACCATCATTCCTGAGGATCAGAGAAGGGTTCATGTAACCATAACCGAAGAAGGGTTTCGTCTTTTGAATCTCGCTTTACCACACTACTGGCAGACTTGCGCGAATCTCACTAACAATTTAACAGAAGAAGAGACCGCTCGGTTGCTGGAATTACTAATCAAAATGGATATATAATTTTTTTACCCTATTAGTTAGCTTGACTAATTAAATAAACAAAAGGTGGAGTCTATATGAAAATGACAGGAAACACAATCCTCATTACTGGCGGAGGATCTGGGATCGGGTTGGCTTTTGCAGAACGTTTTATCAAGATGGGGAACAGAGTACTAATCTGCGGCAGACGTGAAGGCGCTCTGCAGAAAGCGAAAGAGCAATTTCCAAGTCTCATTACGTATACATGCGATTTGACAATCGAATCCGAGCGGATCGCATTATTTGATTGGGTCATCACGAATCATCCAGAAGTAAATGTACTAGTCAACAATGCAGGAATCTTACAGCGTTTCAACGTGTTAACAGCAGACGCGAGGGATAATTGGAGCCACTACAATCAAGAAATTACAGCTAATCTGGATGCTCCGATCCATCTTACTATGTTGCTCGCACCATTCTTTGCTAAAAAAGAAGAAGCGACGATTATAAATGTATCATCCGGGCTCGCCTTTACCCCTCTTGCTGTAACTCCGATCTATTCAGCTACTAAAGCGGCGATTCATTCTTTTACCATGAGCCTCAGACGCCAGCTCTCTGATACATCTGTAGAGGTGATTGAAGTCGTTCCACCAGCAGTTGCTACTGATTTAGGAGGAGAATGGCTTCGTACGCATGTAGAGCCATTACATGATTTTGCAGACGGCATTTTCAAAGGATTAGAAGCAGGAGAAGCGGAAATCGGATATAGCACTTCCGCAGAACGTTTGTGTATGTCTCGAGATCAACTAGACGGGTACGCAGAAAAAATGTACCACGCTATGAAAGATTCAATCGCATCGCTATAACAAAAATTACCCCTTCACCTGATTGAAAACGTGTGGAGGGGTAATTTTTTAAACAACGAAAAAAACTCAAATTCATGAGTAGGATCGAAAAGGGAGATAAGCTCTTTGGCTTTCGCCTCCTGTTACTTTATACTAATGATAAGTGATTAAAAATTGAAAATTACGATAGATGGAAAGGAGAAGTGTGATATGTATAAGAGCATGACGACGAATTTGATGGTGGAAAGTGTAGAGGAAACATTGGCTTTTTATCAGGAGATCTTAGGGTTTTCGCTTGTTACATCTGTGCCAAATGATAACGGACAGTTGCAATTTGCTATCCTACAGAAGGACAAGCTTAGTTTAATGATTCAACAACGAGCAAGTCTGACTCAAGAATATCCAATCTTGGAGACGCCAAAGGTACAGCCGTCAGTAAGTCTATATATGGATGTGGATGATTTTGAGCATCTTTATACGGAGCTGCAGGGAAAGTGTAACGTCCTCTATGAACCGCATACAACATTCTACGGGGCAACTGAGTTTGCGATTGCGGATAATAATGGGTATGTGCTTACGTTTGCGAAAGCATAAAGAGAGAGATTCTTCACCTTGTAGATAGGGAAGAATCTCTCTCTTTTGCTAATCATCCATACACTAGGTAGTTTGTGTCTAGAAGCTACTTAATCTTTATATTTTGATACATCCCATACTTTTTTCGAATTTCCATCGTATAGAACTGCTGTCTTGGGTTTGATTTTCTCACCGTTATAGTCAAAGTCTTTATTAGAGTAATTTACAATTACCTTCATATCTTCTCCAAACTCTGTACTTTGGACTAAACGGTCTTGGGATAACGTTTGAAATCGAGTCATTGGCTTGGTAACCGCTTTTTTATGGAACTCAGACCATGTGTTTGTATAGGACGTAATCATATCTTTATTTTTGCTCCATGTATTCTGGTCAAGATGATAGAGCGGTGGAACATTATACAGTAATTCGTTTAGCATTCGGTTTCCAACCTCATTTTTAATTTTGAGGCTTCCCCACTCCCAATGATGGCTTGTAATAACCGAATCATTATAGACTAACTTGTACAAAGGAAGTGAATACACGGGATCGATGTAGATAGATCTATATTGTGATTTAATGGGTACCGACTTGCTGTATCTTTCAGGGATCGAGCCGTCTGGTGACCAGTATGCTCCTACATAATAAGGGCTTGTTTTATTTTCTCGCATATCTGGATCACCCCATTTGATAACAGGTGTTTCGATACCATGTGCATATGAAATGACAGGACTAGCAAAATCATTGCCGCCTTCTGAGCCAATCACCATTTGTTTTTCGTCTCGAATATAGCTCATTCTCTGCAATCTTGCCTTCATATCTTGTTCTTGTGTTGTAATGTGATTTGGCGAATAATCATCAAACACTTCACCTGTCGCATCACAATCGATAAACCAAGAATTAAAGGAAACCCCATTCTTTAAGATTCCTGATACCCGTTGTTTGACACTCGGTAATGATAGAGTTGGATTCAGCTTTCTACCTTTCCCTAAAAACCCACTTTCTTTTTGGCCATTTTTCTTTGTAATGGTTGCCTGTTCGTATAAGTTAGGATCATCAAATGAAGCTGTATTCCAGCCCACATTTTTCTTCTCATGAATCGAGTGATAAGAGTCGTATGGACCTACTAGATATCCAGATTGATTGGCTTTTTGGACTAAATCTGGATTCATTAATCCGTTCGCCCAGTTTTGCAAACCGATCCAAGCCTGTTTGATGCCTGAGCGCTTCATATCTTGGATCATGTCTGTGTCCTTTTTTCCCCATTCTTCGATGTCATCGATGGAATCGGTTAACACACTTTTCAGTAGCTTTTTATTCAATGTGTATAATTCTTGTTCGCTTAAGCGGCTAACACCGTTTTCGATCATTTTCTTTGATTCGTCATCCATATTCTGAAAAACATCTTTGTTGTAAAGTTGCTCAAGTTTCAAGATGGTATTGAGTGAGCGTAAAATCGTATTTTTTTGGGATTGATCCATATAAGTTTGGTTCTTTATTTGACTGATTGTTTTCGTAAATTCAGTAGAACCATCTTGTGTATACTGTTTTAACAGTTGTTCGATCCAAGAAACCAATGGGTCCGTTAACTTTGTTTTTAGCTTCGCCCAATTGATATTCTCTTTGGTGAAGGCAAAGTCATTCCATAGATAAAAATGCGGAGCTCCATACAGTTTTTCAATATTTGGATTTTCTTTTGCCTTCTCTTGGAGTGTTTTAAACTGACCGATTTCTTTTACATAATTTTTATATACCTGAGCGATCTCGACAGGATTGTTTTCTGTTACATATAGGCGGAAACTATATTCCTTCTTTGGATTAATAGAAGGAAACTCATGAACAAAACTAAATTTAATTTTGTCATCGGTTTGGAAGCGAATGGTATCATTAAACATATTCTCTGCGATGTAGACCATCGAGTACTTCTTGTTATTTAGGCCAAAGAATCTCATTGAAAAGCTAGATGAAAACGACATTTCCTTCTCATCTTTGAGGTACTCTTTCCAATTTTTGTCATTATTTGGAATATATTTTCCTTCTCCTAGGGGTAACGTGTAATGATCTGCACTAACTTTTGGCCACTCAAACTCTTTGGCTCCTGTGGATGTTAGCTTAATATCAAGATAGTGATCTTTTTTCTCAATGTTGAAATCCATTTTACTATCTGGATAACTCCATGAGATGGATTGGCCTGTCTTTTTTAGATTCGTCACTTTCTGCTTAGGCAAAGGAAGAGATGCACTTTCTTTCACCCCATCTTTGTTGATAACAATCTCGCCTGTTTCTGGATTTGCATCAAATCCAAAGTCCCGATATTGGAAATTAAAAGGCTGATTAACGTTTGCGCTTACTGTACTATTTTTTGTGTAATAGATGATAACGCTCGTAATAGCAAGTGAAAAGATCAACATAGAGATGATCGAACGTTTTATTTTCTTTTTCATTTTGAAGCCTCCTTCAGTTGATATCACTATAAAGCCTCAATGTGACGCCATTGTTACATACAAGAAAAAGTTTCTATCTAGTTAAAGCTCTTAGTAGTTCTTTGAGTTTTCGTGCCCATAACAAAGAGGACTTGATTCCTCAGATCTACTGGGAATCAAGTCCTCTATTCGTTGTATCAAAGCTTTTTGGGAAATAGATATAAAACTGAATGCTTCCATCTAATAGCCTAATGCCATATTTTAGTTGATGACGTTGTAAGATAGATTGAACAATGGCCAACCCAAGCCCCGTTCCCGATTTATCTTTGTTGCGAGAGAGTTCGTTTACATAAAAAGGCTCCCATATTCTGGCGATGTCCGTTGGATCTTGCAGGCTTGTTTGATTCTCTATTGTGAAGAGGACATCCTCATTTGTTTCATCAAATTTGACTCGAATCGTTGTTCCTTCTGTATATTTGATTGCATTGCTTACTAGATTATTTAACACTTTTTCGATTTTACTGGGATCTGCATATACTTGTATGGCGGGACTTATGGTTGTTTGGACATCAAGATAGATCTGTTTTTGTTGAATTTCAATTTGATGCTTCTCCAAACAAGAGTGAAAGAGTGAGATTAAATCAAACTCCTTCTTTTTTAATTCTTCCCGTTCTACTCTCGAGAATTCTAATAGTTCATCGATCAAAGAGGATACGTTATCGATTTGCCTTAAAATCGTCTGAAGATATGTACCATCGTCCAGCCCATCTTGAATTCCTACAGAGTATGCTTTCATTAAAGCCAAAGGCGTTTTCAGTTCATGCGTGATATCAGACATAAACCGTTTTAGGTTTTGATTTTTCCTTTTCAAGTCATCGTGGGCTGTTTTGAGTTCATCGCTCATTTTGTTGATACTATCGGCTAAGTCTTCAATTTCATCATTGGTTTTTATATCCACTTTTTTGAAATCGAGACGAGAGATGTCTTGTGAAATATCCGTTAAGACCTTCAAAGGGTTTGTAATTTTGCGTGACCATATCCAAACCAAAAAGAGGAGAATGGAAATGGCAAATCCAAAAGTGTAAATCATAAATGAATTAATTACCTCAGCCGCTTCCCGAAAATGAACAATCGAAACACCCACAACAATAAGCAAATTGTCCTTTTCGATCAAACTTGTTGAAAAACTCGACTTTAGCTTTCCTTGATCGTATAACACATATTGATTTTGTCCTTCTTTTACTTTGTGCAAAGTATCCTGGGTGATCCAAAATTTATTTAAATTGATTCGTTTCCGTGCTAGCTGTTCACGCAACTTCCAATTCAGATCTTCTTCATTATCTACTATTTTTTCATATACAATGTTCACACTATACTTCTCTTCCAAATTAGCAATGAGTTCATCCAAATTTGGAGTAGGAGTCGTTTCGATTTCATGCGTTACGGCTTGTAACTCTTTTCTAATCTGGTACTTATAGTAATTGGGTAGAAAGAAATAGTTGGCCAGCATAGAAAGTGAAAAAAGTAACATGATAGAGATGGAAATGGTGATAGCTAGTTTTCTTCCGAGTTTATTCATCCACATTCTCCAAGCTATACCCTAAACCTCGATGCGTTTTAATGAGATTTGAGCCGATCTTTTCTCGTAATCTTCTTACATGTGTATCAACTGTTCGTTCGTCACCTACATAATCCATTCCCCAGACGAGATCTAATAGGTCTTTTCGGGTTAAGATCTTGCCCTTGTTTCGTAGAAAGCAACCGACTAAATCCAGTTCTTTTTTCGTGGCTTGTAGATCTTGCTCTCCTCTATAGATTTTCTTTGCCTGAAAATCAATTTTTATCTCTCCAAGATAGGTTACTTTATCTTCGCTCATTAGTTTTTTCGCTCTCATCAATAGGACTCCAGGATGAAAAGGCTTTTTTATGTAATCATCTGCGCCTATATGTAATGCTGTTAACTCGTCTTCGTCTTCGCTTTTAGCGGTTAGCATGAGAACTTTTACGTTACTATTTTTCTTGATTTCTTTACATACGCTTAAACCGCTCACGTGGGGCATCATCCAGTCTAAAACCACGAGATCAATTTTGTTGCTGTAAAAGAGATCAAGTGCCTGTTCTCCATCTTCAGCGAGAAACACAGGGTATCCTTCACGTTCAAAGTAAGCTTTTAGGATTTTTAGCATGTCTTTTTCATCATCTACGATTAGAACGTTCATTAGTTCCTCCGTTGTATTATTTAGTTTCTAAGAATTGTATCCAAATCTATAAAATGGGATACTACCTAATGTATCCTGTGACGGTTACTAAAAAGGATCATGATATTTCCACGCTTTTCCGTCGTAACCCCTCTCTAGCATTTTACATACAATAATTATAGTTACAATAGATTGAAATCATCTATGTTTGATAGATAATATTTAAAGGTTCAGTATAAATAGATGGAAATTAGGAGGTTTAAATATGTCTCAAGCTAATATCCCTAATATTTCCCCCAACATTCAGATCACTAGAGAAGATGCGATAAATCTGTTGCTGTCCTCTATTGCGTTAGAAGAGCTAGGCTTAAGTCATATTATTAATGCGGAAGGAGAAAAGCTTCAATATGTTCTAGGTACTCTCCCCGGAGTGTCCACCACTTTTCAACCCTCGATTACGGACTTACTTACAATCAATGAAAGTGTTCGTGATACCATTAATATAATCGGGAAGAAAGAGTGGATTTTAAACCAGAAGTTAGAAAACGTTTTAAACACAGACGTTACAAGAGGACCAACGGGACCTCAAGGACCAGCGGGAGTCACTGGGTCATCAGGAGGACCTCCTGGACCTATCGGACCTCAGGGACCACAAGGGAACACAGGTCCACAGGGAGATATCGGACCACAAGGAAATACCGGGCCTCAGGGTAACACAGGGCCTCAAGGACCGACAGGAACTTTTGCTTCAGGTGCTTTCTTAATCGGGGTTCAAGGGAATTCAGGAGCTGACGGAAACGTTCCACTCGGTTTCGGAGATACGCTAAACTTTCTATCCAATACGTTAGACATTACAGTAACCTCCGGTTCTGCCAATGTGAGTTTAGAAGTGCCTACTGGAACGTCTGGGGCTATTGCAGATATCGTTAAAGCAATCGTCGAAGAACTCGGTCTTACTGGACCCCAAGGAGATACGGGTCCCCAAGGAAACACCGGTCCCCAGGGAGACACGGGTCCCCAAGGAAATACTGGACCCCAAGGAGACACCGGTCCCCAAGGAGACACGGGTCCCCAGGGAGACACCGGTCCCCAAGGAGACACGGGTCCCCAGGGAGACACGGGTCCCCAAGGAAACACCGGTCCCCAAGGAAACACCGGTCCCCAAGGAAACACCGGTCCCCAAGGAAACACCGGTCCCCAAGGAGACACGGGTCCCCAAGGAAACACCGGTCCCCAGGGAGACACGGGTCCCCAAGGAAACACCGGTCCCCAAGGAGACACGGGCCCCCAAGGAAATACTGGTCCCCAAGGAGATACGGGTCCTCAAGGAAATACGGGCCCCCAAGGAAATACGGGCCCCCAAGGAAATACGGGTCCACAAGGGGCTACAGGTCCAACAGGGACCTTTACAGATACGCCAGTGATCTATGTAGCGAATGGTGGTTCTAATAGTGTTTCTGTGATAGATGGAAATACAAATACGATAATTGCTACTGTTACAGTGGGAACTAATCCATTCGGGATTGGCGTAAACGCAGTGACAAACCGGATCTATGTAGGGGGGATTCTTTCTAATAATGTCTCTGTTATAAATGGAAATACAAATGTTAGAATTGCTACCATTACAGTAGGAGTTAACCCGTCCGGTATAGGCGTAAACGCAGTGACAAATCGAATTTATGTGGCGAATAGTACTTCTAATAATGTCTCTGTCGTAGATGGAAATACAAATACGATACTCACTACTGTTACAGTGGGGATTAACCCATCAGGTATAGGCGTAAACCCAGGAACCAATCAGATCTATGTAGCGAATTTTCTTTCTCATAATGTCTCAGTGATAAATGGAAATACAAATACTATCCTTGCTACTGTTACAGTGGGAGTGGGTGGTCCACTAGATGTAGGTATAAACCCAGGAACCAATCAGATCTACGTAGCTAATAATCTTACTAATAATGTCTCTGTTATAAATGGAAATGGAAATACTTTAGTCGCTACTGTTACTGTAGGTAATGGTCCAATAGGTGTGGGTGTAAACACGGGGACAAATCTGATCTATGTAGGGAATACTAATACTAATAATGTCTCAGTCATAAATGGAAATACAAATAGGGTACTTGCTACTGTTACAGTGGGGAATGGCCCATTCGGGATTGGCGTAAACCCAGTGACCCATCGGATTTATGTAGCGAATAGTGTTTCTAATAATGTCTCTGTCATAGATGGGACTACAAATACGATACTCACTACCATTACAGTAGGGATTCGACCACAAGGTGTACGCGTAAAATTTTAAATATTTATCTATAGTAGAAATAACCCCTTTAGAGGCTTTTATTCGCTCTCAAGAGGTTATTTCTATGTTGCCACCATCCAATTAACAGCAAAAAAACCTTACTTAGAGTTGTAAAGGATTTTTAAAGGGGTACGGATGTATTATTTCATTTTAGTCATCTGGCGGATCTCCAGCGGATTGTCGTTCAGTCATTAGGTATTGAATTTGTTCATTCATTTCATGTGTTCGTCACCTCTATTATGCCGTAATTGCACACTAATTTGGTAGAATCGTGTAGAGTATTTGGTGTGTTTTGTTAAATCTACTTTCTCGTAAAACTCAGCTAATTTTAGTGTTAACTGATGTTCTTGCGGAAGAAATGAATGCTTTTGTTCGATTTCATAGGCTTGTTCGAATCGATCAAAAGCTTCATCATGCTTGTACTGTTGAAGAAAGCAATCTCCTAGAGGCTCAGGTGACAAGATCATGTGCTATCACCTCCGGAATCGAATTGACAACGATCTAGTGATGCTAGATCGCTTATTTAGTCTAAATATACATTAATTTTAGATGATATAGTATATTGTTTCATTATGATCAACAGCAAAAAACCCTTACTTTAGAGTTGTAAAGGGTTTTATCAGCAAATGAATGTATTATTTCATTTTAGTTATCTGGAGGATCTGCTACCGATTGTCGCTCATTCATTAGATATTGAATTTGTTCGTTGGACTTCACTGGTTCTTCACCTCCGTTATGCCGTAATTGTACACTAATTCGGTAAAATCGTGTAGAGTATTTGGTGTGTTTGGTTAAATCTACTTTCTCGTAAAATTCGGCTAACTTAAGCGATAAATTATGCTCTTGGAGAAGAAAAGAATGCTTTTGTGCGATTTCATAGGCACATTCGAATTGACCCAGAGCTTCATCGTGTTTTAACTGCTGAAGAAGGCAGTCTCCTAAAGCCTCAAGTGATTTGAAAAGTAACAAAGCATCGTTCTCCTTTTTTGCCTTTCCTGCGGCATTTTCTAAGAGTGCTTGTGCGTACTTTGCATCTCCTTCTTTCATATATAACAACCCAAGTTGTATAAGGTTGTGTACAGATAAAATTTTGCGACGAATTTTACTTTCAAACTGTGAAGCGGTCTCAAAGCAGATTTTGGCTTGATCTAAGTTGCCAAGATGGATATAGGCACTGCCTAGTGTGATCCACAGTTCGAAGCTACGGTCAAAGTTTTTATTTCTTCGGGCAATATCAATCCCTTTTACAGCATAGGAGATCGCTATGTCGTATTTGTTTCGTTTTATGTAGAGACTCGATTGCAGTTGATACATGTTTAGAATGATTTCTGTATCTATCTCATTCAAACATTGCCACATTTCCGATAAAGTATCGAATGCATCTTCATTTCGCTCTAGCATTTCTGAGTAAATTGCTTTACTAAGCATAAGCTGCTGATGGAGATATTTTCGGTCGCCATTATCTTGAAAAGAAGTCAGACCATCACTTACAAACTTTAAAGCATTCGAGATGTCACTATTTCGGAAGGAAATACGTGCCAAGCCATAAAAGCTACCTGCCTTAATATTAGAGTGTTCGATTTCAGGATGGTCATGGCAGATGCGTATGGCTCTGTGGTAATAATCTTGAGACTTCGTCCAGTTTTCCTTTTTATAATATGCGTTTCCTGCTAGATACTCTAATGTAGCTAGGTGGGGCAGACACTTCTTTTCTTGAATCGTATTCCGCAAGTTTTTGATCTTTTTCAGAGCTTGGGTAGCATCAACGAAATCAATTTCATTCTCCACTGCGATTAATTGAAGTTCTAATCGCTTCATGATGTGGTCTCTCTGTTTTTTTGTCTCAGACAGTAGCTGAGGGATCTGATCCATGGTGATGTCAATTTTGTCAAATAGGCGGATGATCTTGTCTTTGCTCACTTTTTTCTTGCCGGTTTCGAAGTTGCTGATGGTGGCGATGGATAGACCTTCTTCGGATAGTTCCTCGATTTTATGTCCTAATTCCTCGCGTTTCTCCCGAAATACGTGTCCGAGTCCATTTAACGAATACACGTCCACAGGGCTTCCTCCCTTGATCAAAAAAATTTCTCAAAATATATTTTTCAGTATGAATGGACCGTCAAGCTAGATTTTAGTGAAGCTTGTACAGCCGAAAGTAAAAAAGGGTGTATATTCCTCTGGAATGATGAGAAAACAGAGCTGATTTTTACTAAGAAGCCACATAAATAATTGTTTATTTTACAAATTTGTAAATAATTTAACTATTTAATACAATCGGAGATGAGAGGTTAGTCCTTACTGCGGAGGTGATTATCTCGTAGTTATTCAATTGATCAGGAAGGTGTCGGGATCAGTATTCCACTTAGGCATGTGAGGTTGAAATGAATCTTGGAGTCAGGATCGTGTGGAGAGCTGATCGATGTCTTGGTGTAAGAGGGCCGTCTCGGAAACGGCTTAGTATGAAATGGTTGTGTAAATTATACCACTTTTTGATTAATTGAAAAATAATTATGATCGAATCCGTAGAAAAATAAAGTGTTGAAAGGTGGAATTTAAACATGCCTCTAACTCTTTACTTTTCCGAAGTAAAATGCCGAGATTGTGGTAGGATCGCAATTCGTAAACAATTTCAGTGCCGAAAGCCACAGACAGAGCAAACGTTTATGTGTCCTCTATGTAACGAAGAGAAGGCGCTTTATAAATATGATCGCGTGACGACGGTGGTAGATGATTATGAAATTCAGCGGTACACGATGAATACAAAATATCATCGAAATGTGTGTCTGATTGCAGTCGGAACCATCACGATCAGCCGTTTTAAAAGGAAACTAAGTTCTTGAAAGGAGGATCGAAGTGAACGAAATTCGATTTTGGTATAGCACGACCGAACGAACCCTTCATGTCCTACACATCAAGAGCCAAACCAAGAAAAAGATTACGAGTCCTAAGAAAATCCAAAAATTTTTAGATGTGTACGGTCTTTCTCTCCAGGATTGCGTAGGTGTGTTTGAAGCCTGGGACAAGCTCCGATTGTTTTCTAGGCATCGATTTTTTGGATGGAGAGCGGTGTAAACTCCTTCATTTGATGTATTGTTCAACCCCGTTTACTCCAACGTTCTTGCTACTGCCTTAGATCGCTTTAGTTGGAACGTTTTCATATAGATGAAGATGGTTTTATGTTTTTGTCCTGCATCACCACTCAAATCAAAAAAAGGGGGAGTCACATGAACAGAGTAGATCAAGCATTTCAACATATAGATCGTGACGAGTTTGTACTCAGGGAAGATGGAAGACAAGTCACACAAAGTACAGCCAACTTTGCAATCCGAAAGGGACTGGAAATGTTAGACGTGCAAGAAGGAGATCATGTCCTCGAAATCGGGACTGGCTCAGGGTTTAGCGGAGCACTGCTTTCCCAATTAGTTGGCATAAGAGGATCTGTCGTCTCTGTTGATATTGAACCAGAGTTGACCAAGAGGGCACGAGAATTGTGTAAGAGAAACAACATCCATAACACTCTTTTTATAACCGGAGATGGAAGAAACGGCTATGATTCACAAAAGCCTTATGATCGCATTATTGCTTGGACGACCCCACCTGCTTTTCCAGCGGCTTGGAAGGAGCAGATACGTGAAAATGGCATTATTGTTGCTCCCTTTCAAGTTCTTCCTATGGCGCGAGGTACGGTTACGGTTCGAATAAGAAATAAAAATGGACTGTTACATGGGGAAGCGGTTAGTGGAGATGGGTATATCATGATGTATTCTGAACCCGTCAAGGATATAAATCTTTCTGGAGAGAAGATACATGCAAGTTTGGTAGGTGACGAAGATCACCCAGTTTGGGCGAGTTCCGAATGGATGGAAAAGGGAGTTTCCAATCAAGAGTGGACCGAAATATTCTATCGCTCACAGCTAGAAACATCCCCATTTGAAGAAAGCGGAAGAGATATTCGTGCCTATCTACTAGGTACAAATCCAGACGGCTTCACATATGCCTTTCACCCTGATTACGGATATTGGGTAGGTTACAGCAGTCCAGACGGCTTTGCCCTTGTTTGCGATCATGAGCCAAATCAGTGGATGATCTCAGATCAGGAGCATGCTGATGTTCTGAAGAGTTGGTGGAACGATTGGAATGATATCGGATGCCCTAGTTATGAACAGTTACAGCCTTTTTTTGTAGGGAATAAAGTGAAGGTGAAATTGAAAGGAGGTGTGTAATGTGGAATATCAAGCTCCAGAAGTAATTGAAATCGGCTCTTTCGAAGAGATGACATTGGGCAGAAAGTATGCTGATACAGCTGATGAAAACGCGTATCAACACTAAATGGAGTGGGGACAGATCCGTCCCCTCCTATTTATTCTAGGAAGGAATGATGCTAGTGTTCCTTAGTACTTACAAGGTGGATGGGTTGTCCATGGAACTGATAACGGACCCAACCATTCATTACCACGATCGCGATGCAGAATGTTATTTTATTGGGGAAATGTTATCGAATGAGGAAGAGTCATATCGTGCCTTTCGACATTTTGTATCCCATAGAAGTCCAAGGTTTATCCTATCACTTCGCGGAAATTATCAATCCATTATACGCATATCTAACCAACTATGGATATTTGCTGATCTAGGGAATGTACGACCAATCTATTATGCAAAACAGAAAGAACAGTTACTAGTTTCTTCTCATCTTTCGATTATCCACCAAAAAGTGAATTCTGAACTACATATTCCTTGGCTTCGTCGATACTTACTTACAGGTGGAACGCATATCGAGTCAGAATCCCCATATGAAGCAATTAATATGATTTCTGGTGGATTTGGGCTTCGATATAAAGGAGACAAAGTTCATGTCTTCCAAGCATGGGATGTGGATGAAGAACCTTCACTATCTTGGGAGATGGCGCAGGATCAATTAAAGAACGAATTAACCCAATCCGTACTACTAAGATGTAGGAATAAGCACATTACTAGTGATTTAAGTGGTGGATTGGATTCATCTACTCTTACATGGATTGCATCTAAAGGAAATCAGGTCAAATCTATCACCATTGTAGGGAAAGAAGAGGATGAAGACTGTATAATAGCAAAGGAAATCGTACAAAAGCAAAGTAATATTGAGCAAACTGTTATTTCCCAGGATGAAATCCCTCTGATCTATTCAAATATCGACAAAGTAAGGGCTGATGCTCCTATTCCCTTTCTATGGTCCGCCAATAAAGTGAAGGCGAAGCTATTATGGGCAAAGCAGAATCAATCGGATATTCACTTCAGTGGGGAAGGTGGAGATACGGTTCTAGGAGCAGATCACACGTACTTGGTGGACTTAATTCATCGAAGAAAGTGGAAGACTTTTTTATCTCATGCAAAAGGATGGGCAGAGGTTAAAAAGCAATCTCCTTTTAGTTGGATTAGGGGTTCTATCCAGCTTGCCCTTCGACTTCCATTCACGCCTAAAGAAAGACATCCTCTCTCTCCAATGAGTAACCATCCTGAATGGCTTCCTTTTTCCACAGCATTTCCAAAAGAAAATTATTCGATCTATCAAGGTGTATCCAACACGATTCATGGCATTCAGTATTTGGGGCACATTTCGCATGGGTTAAAAGACTTATCGGAGCAGGAGCAAGTGAATATTTGTTTTCCATACGTAGATCATAATGTGATTAGGGTTTGTATGCGGACTTCATCGGAAAAGAAAATGAATCCCTATGAATTGAAGCCACTACTGAAGAGAGCATTTCAGCATGACCTTCCCGAGTGTCTTCTAACTCGTAATACGAAAGGTAATTATACTTCCGATGTCTACTATGGAATGAGGCAGCAGTTTTCGTGGTTTCAAGAAAACTTTCAACAAATGATTTTAGCTGAAATGGGATTAGTAGACATTCAGAAATTCCAAGAGTGTTTCCATAGGCTATCTATGGGCGTACCGGTAAGGCTTCCGGAGTTTCATCAGACACTATCATTAGAAATGTGGTTACGCCAAACGAAAAAAGCTCAAGACAGAGGAGGGACTGAGCAGGATGCAGTTTTCAATTCCTGAACATATTCAACTAACCGAAATAGAGGGGAGATGGGTTTTATTAGATTGTCGAGCGAATCGCTTTTTCGCTATTAATAAAACAGGGGCAGAATTTCTGGAACAAGTCAATCTTTGTGGCGAAATAGAGTTGGCTATCCATCATATAAGTAGAGCTTACGAGATTCCATTTGAAAGAGCAAAGAATGATATGGAACAGTTTATCCGTAATCTTAGTGAGAAAGAGTTGATATTTGGATTATGATAAGAGGATGGATTTGTCTGGTTATCGCGATATTTCTCATTCGTACTAGAAGTGTCGAGCAATTAAAGCCATTTCTTCGTAAAAGAAAAGATAAGTGTAAAGAGATATGTTCTCTAGATGAAGTGGAGCAGGCTTTCGTTAAAATTGAACAGGCAAAACGCTTGTTTCTCTCTCGAACGGCTTGTTTAGAGGAATCGCTTGCTCTATTTTTATATGTAACATCTAAGAGGAAATCAGTAGATTGGTTAATCGGTGTAAGGCTTGCGCCCTTTGCTTCACATGCGTGGATCGAAGTGGATGGTCAGAGGACAGACGGGGAAGCAGAGACGTATAAAAAGATATTGGTGATTTAAATCAATATATCAATAAAATAAAAGTGCAATAGGGAGTAAATCCTTATTACACTTTTTTACGTGCTTTTGAGGTGGCTTTTTGGGTTGTCGAGAGTAGGTTCGAATAAAAAATAGACTTCATTAACTAACATCATAAGCCATGCTAATCAAGTGTTTCGCCTTTTCAATATCTGCATCGCTTGTGATGGCAACTTCTAAGTTCCCAGTACCAAAATGCCCTATGTTCCTGACGTCGCGAGTAAAACCGTTTTCTAATGTAACTTGATCCGGATCTACTTTTACATATAGCAATATTCGCCCTGTCTGGAGGTGTATTTCAAGGCATACAAAGTTTTTAATCCGCTTAAAGGCAATGTAATGCTTTAGAAATTTGATTTGTACATCATCGCCTAAGGCCATCATGTATGCTTTTAATGATTCATACCTATCTGTAACTTGCGTATTGGCTTGTTCCAAGTAATCGGAAACGGTTTTAACTTTTACATTACGTTGTGTAACAGTATTGTCACTGATCTGCATGGTTTGTGCAGTAGTTGCGTTTACTAATTCAAGTAATAGTAGCCCGTCATCGTAATATTTATAAACATATAATTCGATGTTTCTATGAATCTGTTCAACTGCATGACGATCAAATTTAGTAAAACCACCTGCAATACATAATAAGCGTGGATTGCTCCACTCTATAGTATTCGATACTTCAGCACCATATTTACGCATAACCATTAACTCAAATTCTGCTTTGTGATCTAGTAGCCAATCGAGATAAAATAGACCTTGTGTGACAACGTTTTCATTTACAGCCCGCTTATATTCGATAATGACGGGTGAGTTGTTTTCGTCAATACCTAAAGTATCGATTCTGCCGGCATGCTTTTTGCCTGTACTGTATTCAGTGGCTAGAAATCGTACGCCTAGAAATGTTTCTAAATGCTGCTCTAATGTGTTTTGCAATGATTTCTCAACTGTAACGGATCGTCCTGCTAGTTCTTCTACGTAGTCATTGTTAATACGGAATAGTTTAATATCGCCCAAATAAATTCCCTCCTGAACATAAATAGTATATCATTCTTAACTATTATAATCTTCCTTTAATAGCAAGTAGATTACAAATACTTTTTTGGGGGAATCAAGTGGCAGTAAGGCAGTTAGATCATGATAAAATGATGAATGGAACGTGGACTATTTTAATTAATAATATTACATAGATGTTTATAAGGAGCTAAATGATGAGTCAATTTCACTTTAAAGTAAATTTAAAAGGGATGATCGATTTACTATCTAACCACTTATATAGTACACCGCATGTATATTTGCGGGAATTAATTCAAAATGGTGTGGATGCCCTTACAGCACGTAAAAAAGTGACAGCAGAGCACGAAGGTACGATTGGGATTGAATTATTTACTTCGCCGACAAAGCCCCCTACGTTGTACATAGAAGATAATGGGATTGGTCTTACAGAAGAAGAGGTTCATCAGTTCTTGTCGCAGATTGGTCAAACTTCCAAGCGTGGCGAAGAGGAGCAAGACTTTATTGGTCGCTTTGGTGTGGGCTTGCTCTCTTGTTTTATTGTAAGTGAGGAGATTGTGCTGATTACTCGATCGGTTCATTCGGATGAGGTAATCGAGTGGCGTGGGAAGCCGGATGGAAGCTATCAGATTAAGAAGTTAGATCAGGAGATGCTACCTGGAACGAAGGTGTTTTTACAGAGTAAGAGAGGGTTTGAAGAATATTTTCAGCCAGATAGTGTACGGAAATATGTAAAGCATTATGGGGAATTTCTACCTTATCCTATTTATTTTTATGGAGAAGAACGGATTCGTTTAAACGAGGAAATAGCTCCGTGGGAGATGAGGACAGAAGCAGCCCTCCAATATGCGGAAGCGAGAAATGGAGCAAGACACCTAGATGCGATTCCACTTTCTTCTACTATCGGGGGTGTCAAAGGGATCGCATATGTCTTGCCATATGCTGTTAGCACGAATGCAAAACAATCCCATCAGGTTTATGTGAAACAGATGCTTTTATCAGAAAAGGTCAGTAATATTTTACCGGATTGGGCTTTCTTTGTTACGGGTGTTTTAAATGCAGATGGACTCCGCTTAACTGCCTCACGAGAGGAGTTTTACCAGAGTGATCTACTAGAGTTGGTTCGTGTAGAGCTGGGAGATTGTATTAAGAAGTATTTGGTCAATCTTGCAGAAAAGCAATCGGATACTTTCTGGGAGATCCTAGATGTTCATTATTCTTCTATTAAGTCATTAGCAGTGGAAGATGATGAGCTTTATGCACTCTTTGTCGACTGGTTACCTTTTGAAACTTCTCTAGGGAGGAAGACGATGAAGGAGATACGGAGTGAAGGGGATATGATTCTTTACACTTCATCTGTAGACCAGTTCCGCCAAGTGAGTAAAGTAGCAAAAGCGCAATCCGTTCTTCTTTTAAACGGAGGGTATGTCCACGATTCGGAACTTCTGAGAAAGTTACCAAACGTCTTTCCAGAGCTTGAGATACAGGAGGTAGATGCTAGTACATTTTCTGAGAACTTCGTGGATCTTACGTTGAAGGAAAGAGAAGAAGCCTATACATTCTTGCGGGTCGCAAATTTAGTTCTTCAACCGTTTCAATGCGAATGTGATGTGAAAAAATTTAACCCGAGCGAGTTACCAGCGTTATATACCAATAATAAAGAGGCGTCCTTTTTCCGTAATGCTTCTTATACCAAAGAGGAGACGAATGATCTATTTGCCTCCATTATCGATCAGATGGTCGTAGAGGGTGTGAAGCCTACCTTCGCCCAACTCTGTTTTAACTATGACAATCCAACGATCCAACAACTCTTCCACTCGGATGATCCAAAATTGCAGAGATCGGTCATTGAGACTTTGTATGTACAAGCTCTTTTATTGGGACATCATCCATTAAAGCAGTCAGAAATGAAATTATTAAACAAGAACTTACGACAGTTTATCAGCTGGAGGTTAGAGAAATGATGGATTATCAGAAACTGCTAAGACAAGCTGCCTCGCTTCCGGATGGAGATGCAAAGCTCACGTTAATGGAAGAAGCGATTCGTATGTTAGATAGTCTTCAAGAAGTAGATAATGCTTTTTACGAACGTATGAATTATATAAACATAGCCGTTTTCTTAGGTAGAGGAGAAAAAGCGATCGTTGCTTTTGCTTGGTGTCTTGCTCAGTATGATAAAGAGCCGGGGCGATTTGTGAGTCACAATATTATGTGGACATATAAGTGGATTGCAGAACATATCCAAAGATTTCCGCAAATTAGTGTAGAGAAAGTAGAAGAAACGTTAGCAGATCTGAAAAGGAGATATCAGGAGTTAGGGTATAAACTTCGTCCTTACTATTGGCAGAAACGGAAATTTGCTTTTGAGAGAGGGGATCTAGAAGAAGCAGAGAAATATTTTCAATTATGGATGGAGGAGCCTAGGGATCGCATGTCTGACTGCCGGGCTTGTGAACGAGATCATCAAGTATCTTATTACCTAGAAAAAGACTTACATCGAGCAGAAGACTTAGCCAAATCATTATTTCAAGGTTGGGAAGGTTGCCGCACAGTTCCTTCTACTACCTATGCCGATTTTCTTCTACCGACTTTGCAGGCAGGTAAGGTGGAGCTTGCATGGCAGTACTATCAAACAGGATATCCGTTGATCCGAGGTGAAAAAGGGTTTATCCCATCTGTAGCGAAACATATTCAATTTCTAACTGTAGTGGATAAAGAGGAAGCAGCGATCCTCCTTCAGAGGCATCTACCAGAGGCTTTGTCACTCTACGAAAAAGATTGTCAGTTCCAATTCTTCTTAGCCGCTAGCATCCTATTCGAAGAGATAGGAGAATACCAACATACCTTAAACATTCCTGACCATGTTACGTATGAATGGTTAACCAATGAAGTAGAGTCCATAGCAAAAAAGTTTGACGGGCGTAACGGAAATGATGGTTATCAAAAGAAGATAATAGAAGTGCGAGAGAAACTAGAAGCATGTAGAAAGATGGTTAAACCTAGATAATAAGGGTAGAGCTATCATGCCAAGAATACCAAAATAAGAATACTAAAATCCGAAAACACCATCCTTTTTCGTTTCAATAGGAGAGGATGGCGTTTTTTATGACCCTCTTTGTTTTTTATGTGAAAGATTTATAGAGATTTTGTTGACATAGAATGAAAAGTGATGTTATTATCAATAAAGTAGTTCGGATGAGCCAAACAATTCATCCAAAAATGATATGCCGAAGTGGCGGAATGGCAGACGCGCGCGACTCAAAATCGCGTTCCGCGAGGAGTGTGGGTTCGAGTCCCACCTTCGGTACCAGTACTCATACATAAGCCACCTTACCTTTGTTATCCGATACAGGGGTGGGGTGGCTTTTTTACGTTGTCGTATTTTATTTTAAATAACGGTGTTCCCAGCCCTCTTCGAGTAGGATAGATATGATTTTGGCCACTTTTTTCGCATCTGCTATCGGGTCTGTAGGAGGGACGGAGGATTCTAGACCATGGTATTGGAGAACGTGTCCTAATTTTTTCATGTGTTTTAGTTGGTAAAACTTGCTGTAGTTATGTTTGATGGTGATAAAACGCTTGGGGATCGGGAGTGGGACTTGAAGCCTCTTGCATTGGCGAACTAATTGTAGATGACCGTAGTATCCCCAGAATGCAGGAATGGATTGGTATTGCGCGGTAAGTTGCCCGATGGTTTGCATGGCTTCTGGGTATGAGATTCCTGTGTCCACTTCTTGTTGCTGGATTTGGATAAACTCGGTGCAAAAATGGGATAAGTGAGGGAATATAGTGGGCTGGATATGGCAGTGGTATTTTTCGAGAATGCGCATACGATCCGTGTGTAGAATAATGGCTTGAATGCGGATGACTTCGGGGATAAATTGGACAGGCGTTTGCCCAGTAGGGTAGCAGGTGGTTTTCACGTCGAGAACCATAATGTTTTTCAAACGATTCCCTCCTCTCTCAAATAAATATTAGATAACTTTACATAAAAAATACGCTGGAAACAGGGTAAATGCCTGCTATCCAGCGATAAAAAATAGAATTTATTTACTTTATAGGCGGCTTGGGAGCGATTGATTTTTTTGATTTGGAATTCGACCCAATCTGTAGGACGTATTCGGTAATGGCTTTTAGGTTAGGCATACGACCAATTTTGTCATTTGCGCTAGCGGAAGGGGTAGAGAAGGCGGAGTATTTTAAAATGGTACGGATATCGGTAGGGCTGTACGTGAAGCCGTTATAGCCTGCTTTGGTGATTCCATTTAGCGCGGTAGCTGCTCCTGCGATAATGGGCGAGGCGCTAGATGTTCCACTAAAGGAGTTTGTGTAGCTTGTATTTTGCCCGACGTTTCCGGTGGTCGTGGTGACGTTTTGTCCCCAGCCATAGCAATCGATGCGACTACCATAATTAGAGAAAGATAATCGTGCATGAGGAGCGGAGGAAGAGGCTGCTCCGACCATGATAGCGCCGGAGTCTCGGAAGTCAGAAAGGTTGCGATTCAGGATATATTTACCGGCTTGATTGCGGAAGTTGTCTAGATTATTGGAGCCATTTCCGCCTGCTTCGACGACGGCGATGCCTTTATTGGTTGCGAATCGGATCGCATCATAAACGGCATCCTCCACCTCTACAGGTAAATAATTCGACATCGTTGGATAAGTGGTCTGGGCTTCTAATAGGAGAACATCTCCCTTTGCTAAATTCTGTGCCGCACTTAGGATGGCATCAGCGGTGCTATAGATAGAGTTGGTGCGCCATTGGGAGACGACTTTGGATGTGGCATGAGGGACGATTCCAACTGTGCCAACTGTGTTATCGGTCGAAACTAACTCACCTAAAACGCTGGTTCCATGACTTTGGGAAGTTAGGCTTAGACCTGAAATAATGGAGATGTTTTGGGCGATGAGATCTTGATGAGATAGGTTCCACCCTTGCTCCAGATCGGCTATGGTCACATTAGCGCCGTCTCCGCCTGGATGATTCCAAGCAAACTTAGCGTCAATGCCGTTTGGAGCTGGATTGAGATAACCTTGGTTAGGGGATAGGGGATCATTGTTAGGGTTAACGGCTGGGGGGATAACGGGGGTTCCTTCTACGTAGGCTGTTTCGACGAATGGAGACTTGGTTAGTTTCTGGACTAAGTCATCGGGGTTTGAACCTTGGGGAACATCGATTACGAAATAGCGCAGGAGATCTACTTGATCATCTGGCTTTTGACTCTTATTTACTTGTTGTTGCAGGGATTGAAGTTGTTGTGGATCAGCAGAAGTGAACAGTCTTTTTAACTTCAAATCCGAAGGTAGTGCTGATTTTTGCTCTTGATTGAGGGATTGTTCGGCACCATCTTGATAAGGGAGTTGGATGGAGGGTTTCACTTTCACAACCACTCTGGATTGGGCAGTTGGTGCGACCTCTTTTTCGGGTTCATCTGGTTTTTCTTCTGTCGATTTCCAAATGACAAACCAAGAAGTCAAGAAAATGACGAGGAAGACGGCAGCACTGATGACTGCCCATATCTTAGCTTTCCGTGAACGCATTGAATTCCCACCTTTTGTTAAAGGATAGCATGCAAAATATATCTTACCATATTGAACTAATATTAAAAATATTCATTTTAGTAAGAAATTAATGAGGCTGTCCCGTGACGGAGTGGGGCTAATAAAATTCATTCGTTATTGGGTAGTAACGGTTCCTTAAATCTAGTTTTCAAGTAGAGAGAGGCATTACTACCCGGTTGTCATTGGATCTGATAAAGGTCTTATTCAATAAATAAATACACTTGGACTGATGTAGACGGGGGTACGCTCTTCTGTATATTTTCCGTTATCTGTGTAATTCCGTTTGATATAGGAGTGTCTATGCTTTTGAAAAAAGCTAGACAGATCCAAATCGGTAATTACTTCTATTTTTCCTGAGTAATGCGTTCCTCTAGCGATAACGTTGTATAATTTTATTGCCCCGATACATTGCTGATCTGCCCATAACTCTAATTTTCGTTTTGATGCAAATTTTTTTAAGGTCCAGCTTCCAAAAACAGATAGCTCAAACTTCCGCACATCAACCACCTCTAAGTAGTTAAACAATATGTAAAAAAACCCAAATACCAGAAAAAATTTCTAATATTTAATAAAATATACCTCGAAGTTGAAATTTAGTCAAGTTTTTGAGGTAAAATTTTATGATATTACACCTGATTTTTTTTGAAGCCTCTTACTTTATTTCGCCTTGCTAATTATTTAATAAATCGATATAATAGTCGAATTGACTACTAGGCGAGAAGGGGATGCGAATGATTCAAATTCAACAATGGTCACAGAAGCGGTTTTATATTTTGATTTGGATCGTAGCAGTGGCTGGTGTAACACAAGGCATGTTGATTCCGCTATTGACTATTTTGCTTGAGAAGCAAGGCATGAGCGCGACTCAGAATGGTCTAGGAACATCGATGTTGTATGTGGGTATGCTGATCATGACCCCTTTGTCTGCGAAAGTGGTTCGGAAGGTCGGATATCGTACAGCCATTGCAATCGGCTTGTTAAGCGCGGCAATCTGTATGTTTTTATTTCCGTATGTCACGGGATTCTGGGTCTGGATATTGCTCCGAGTTTTGGTAGGAGCTGGGGACAGCTTATTACACTTTACAACTCAATTATGGATTACTTCTACGTGCCCTGACGATGAAAAAGGGAAGCGGATATCACTATATGGATTTAGTTATAGTCTTGGATTTGGGATTGGACCCTTGTTTTTAAAGTTGTTACCATATGGACTTCAAGTTCCGTTTATCGCAGTTGGTTTACTCATGGCTATAACGGTACCATTGATGATGCGCTTAGAAGGTGGACGTACTACTTTTTTAAGTCAACCTGAAACGAGCAAAGAAAAATTACGTCTTTCTATGGTTTATCGAGTCGGACTGATCGCGCTTTGTCCGCCTATCTTATATGCTTTTTTAGAAACGGCACTCGCTGGGAATTTTCCGATCATTGGGCTTCGCTCGAACCTATCAGCAGATTCGATTGCTTATTTGATCGGTACGTTTGTATGGGGAAGTTTGTTGTTCCAAGTTCCGCTGGGGATATTAAGTCAGAAGTGGGGACGGAAGAATCTGTTGATGACCGTTTGTCTACTAGGTGGATTAGGGATGTTGATGATTCCGTACCTGATGGGCTCCATGTTTGCGCTCGTTATCGCATTTGGACTTGTCGGAGGGTTAGTTGGTTCACTCTTTTCGCTGGGATTAACCTATTTAACCGACCTATTGCCCAAACGATATCTACCGCTAGGGAATGCTGTTGCAGGAATGCACTTTAGCTGTGGTTCGATCGCGGGTCCGTATCTGGGGTCGTTTTTAATCCAAGGTACAGGTGGGAACGGTTTGTTCTATTTCCTCGGAGGTAGTCTACTTGCCTTCGTGATATTAGCCATCGTGTATCCAGTTCGGGAAGCCATTCGACTTGAGCCGAGCACGAGTATAGAAAAGCAAGCTAGTTAGAGGTAAGAGCCTGTCTCATAGTGAGACAGGCTCTTATGTTTGTTCTCATTTTTGATCCCACTCAAAGGCAAATCCATCATAGGAAATGAGGGTCTGAGGGAAGATGAACTGCGCTTCGGCGAGTAGTTGCTCGATCTCGTCGGGCTGATAGCGAGAGCTGATGTGATTGAGAATTAATTGCTTCACGTTTGCCTGCTTTGCGATCGTGGCGGCTTGTGTGCTGGTGGAGTGGAAGAAATTTCGGGCAAGTTCTTCTTGTCCTGCACGGAATGTAGCTTCATGGATGAGGAGGTCTACGCCATCAGCTAATTCATGGCTGGCTAAGGTGAACCGGGTATCACCGACTACAGCCATGCGTAGACCTTGGACCGGATCGGATAAGTAGTCAGCACCGTTTAGCCATGTGCCATCTTCTAATTGAACTTTCTTTCCTTGCTTTAGTTGTTGATAAAGGGGACCGGGCGCTATTCCCATCTGCTGTAGTTTATGTACTTGCAAGGCACCTGATTGACCCTTTTCTTCGAATCGGAATCCGAAAGAAGGGATGCCATGTTCTAATTGTTTAACTACATAGTGAAAGGAGTCATCGGACCAAGTCATCCCATCATAAATCTCGATGATTTCAAGAGAATAACGAAGGTGGGTTGAGCTAATTTGTAGGGAAACATGGATCCATTCTTGCAATCCCTTTGGCGCGTAGATCCGTAGGGGTGATTCTCCGCCTTGAAAGGAACGGCTTCCAAGTAGCCCCGGTAATCCGTAGATATGATCGCCATGTAAGTGGGTAATAAAAATTTGATTGATTTTATTTAACTTAACTGGATATTGAAGGATTTGGTGTTGAGTTGCTTCCCCACAATCAATCAACCACGTCTGTCCACCGTGTTGGTACCATTGGATGGCCAATGATGACACATTTCGCTGTTTGGAAGGGATTCCCGCCCCTGTGCCTAAAAATTGGACCCGCATACATTTCGCTCTCCCTTGATGGCAAAGTAATCTTTTATCTATTGTACCTGTTTATTGTACTGAAGTATCCATTCTACTGCTTCCGAGACAGATTGAATTTCGCGTTTGGCGTGAGCTTTAACTTCTGGATTGGCATGTTTCATGACGAAGCTATGCGGGATGAGTTCGAACATCGATATATCATTGTAGGAGTCGCCCGCACAAGCTACGCAGTCTGGCTGGATCTGAAGGTAGTCCAATAAATACGCTAACGCAGTTCCTTTGGATACATTCTTGGGCATAAAGTCCATACAGTGGACATCTGAGATATAGCTTTCTACTTCATCTGGAAAATAGTGCTGGATGTGGCTTTGAAGGTCGTGTAATTGATCTTCTGTGCCAAAATAGCATAATTTACTTGGTTGAAGTTGTTGACCAATTTCATGAAGCGCTCCAGGATGTTCTTCAAACTCGATTTTTAATCCTTTTTCTATTTCGGGGATGCTGGGATGATCCCGGTTAGGAATGAGGATGCGGTCTTCGGTTGCGATAAATCCAAACAGATTTTTTTCCTCGGCAGATTCATAAATTCGCTTGGCCAAATCGCCTTCAAAGACAGTCGAACGTAGGCTCATACCTTCTGGAGTACGGACATAGGCACCATTTTGGCTAATTCGATGGTATTTTGCTTCTAGGTTATTCATTACTTTGCTTAGCTCGTGATCGCTTCGTCCAGATGCCAAACAGATCTTCACGCCTGCTGCGATTAGCTTTTCGAGTGCTAGTTGATCTTCGGGATTGATTTCTTTTTGGTCATTTAGCAAGGTATTATCTAGGTCTGTTACAAAGAATTGAATCATCGTATCGCTCATCTCGTATGGATTTGTTATTTATATTCTTGCTAAAAGGAAACAAACTATTTATGAATCAAAATTTTTGTTTATAAAAGAAAAAGATATAGAGTGATTCCATTATAATGAGAATGAGTCCCACATACAAACGGATGCTAAAAAAGAATAGAAAAGGGGCTATATCATGAAAATTTTCGATGCTCATTTACATATTATCGACCCGAACTTTCCTATCGTCGAAAACCAAGGATATAAACCGAAACCTTTTACAGTCGACGATTATGTAGATCGCACGCAAACACTAAATATTGTCGGGGGCGCTATTGTCTCTGGATCATTTCAAGCCTTTGACCAAAGCTATTTAATCGATGTACTTGACAAGCTGGGAACCCATTTTGTCGGCGTAACCCAATTACCTTGTACCACTTCTGACGAGGAGATTTTTCATTTAGATGGTAAGGGGGTTAAAGCGGTCCGATTTAATGTGAAGAGAGGAGGATCGGAGAGCTTAGCCCAATTGGAGTACTTTGCTAAGCGTGTTTATGAGCTTGTTGGATGGCATGTGGAATTATATATTGATTCAAAATCGCTATCCGAAATTGCCCAAACAGTAATCGATTTACCAGCTGTTTCGATTGATCATCTCGGTCTGACAAGAGATGGCTTTCACACTTTATTAAGCTTAGTAGAAAAAGGAGTTCGGGTAAAGGCAACTGGATTTGGGAGAATAGAGCTTGATGTTCGAGAAGCCTTGCAGACGATCTCTTCAGTAAATCCGGATGCATTACTATTCGGAACCGATTTGCCTTCCACCAGAGCACCTAGACCATTTGCTCATTCGGATGTGAACCTAGTAGTGGATACCCTTGGTGAAGCTTTAGCTAGAAAAGTACTTTATGATAATGCGATAAAGTGGTATAGATTGGATTGTGAGAGGTGAAAGAACTGATTGAGTAGTAGATCTATCTATAGAAAAACTCCTCTTAGATAGTAGCCTCACTACTTCAACTGTCTATCTAAGAGGTGCATATTAATCGTGGCTATCAAGGGGGGAATTCATAAAAGGAGTCTGGTTCGCCCTCTCTTTATCTAACTGTAACCTTTGATAAATCAGCTCCCATGCCTGATAGCGATGCATAAGTCAATTTATCCATCATGGCTTCGTCAAAGCAGAAGGTTTTAATCGCTCGATAATATTTGTTCGTTAATGTAAATCCTGGGTGGAAGGAGACATTCTTAAATGTAGCGCCTCTAAATGAAGTCCCTTTTAGCGCTGTTTTGCCAAATTTGACACCAATAAAGGTTTGCCCATCCAGACATACATCTCGTAGATCGGAATATTTGAAGTCCACACCGTTAAAGGAGCAACCTGTAAAGATCGTTTTTCGGAGATCGGTCTTGGTTAGCGTGACATCCGTCATTTTTACGTTTGTAAAGGTTGCCCCGTCTAGTCCAGAGGCACTAAATTTCGTGCGGACTAAGATCGATTCATGGAAACTTGTATTAGTAAGATCATTTGCATATAGGCTACAATCAGTCAGATTCGCGCCGTCAAAAGTAGCTTCACGCACGTCGCTTGCTTTGAAAGAACTGCCCGTCAAATCTGTACCCGCAAAGTTGGCTTCGCGTACATCGCTGGAATGGAAGGAACTACCAGTTAAGTCAGCATTTGCAAAGTTAGAACCACGTAATGCACTCGCTGAGAAATTTCCCTTATGCGCGATAACGCCAGAGAGATCGCTTTTGGTCAGGTTACTTGCGCTTAAGTTTGTTATCACTTGTCGCTCCAGTGTATGAGAGAGGTTCGCTACTTCTTGTACTGTTTCCTCAATATCGCCGATGCTTTCAACGGTTATCTCAAAAGCGGTTTCATCATCCTTGCCTTCCGCTTTCAGTTCACGGTACCGCTCTTGTAAATCCGTCAGCAGATCAGCCTTTAATTCGTCGACGCTTTTCACCCCATCGTACGGCGCGAAAACGCCATCTAGATAGTGATTTAATTTCTCATTCATCCCATCAAGCCTCCTATAATAAGTTTTCAAGTATGCGTTTGGCATACTCCCAGTTTTGCATGTTACGGGCGTAGGTCATCTTTCCTTTTTCGGTAATCCGAAAGTATTTACGCCGTCCTCCCTGGGACTCACCACCCCAATACCACTCAATATCACCGTCGACCTCAAGCCGGCGAACGCTGGAGTACATCGTGGCTTCTTTTAACTCATACTCACCGCTTGAACGCTCGGCGATTAGCTTCACAATCTCGTAGCCATAGCGGTCTGCTTCGGATAGGAGTCGTAAAATCATCGTATCTGTATGCCCGCGCAACAGGCCGGATGTCATTTTGTTCTCGCTCATATGTGACGCACCTCCACATCTGCATCATACGATATATTACTATGATGGTCAAGGTAATTTGTTCATTGTTGTATATTGATAATTCAACTCGTATGGTGACAACAAAGAAGAGCCTATCTTCAGGCTCTGGAGAAGTGTATGTTTTCAGAGATGACGGATCGGTGGAGTCTTGCTTTATTTTGTCTATCATTTTTTATTTAATATTCCATCTATATAGAATAAAAAATATTTATAGAAAAAATATTTTTTTAGTAGTATTATAAATAAGTAGTTTAATATACATAAGGAGGAAATGTGAACATGAAAATGAAAATTGCTTCTCTCGTTTCAACTGCTGTGATTGCTTTAAGTACTTCTGTAGTATTCGCTCATGGAGAACACCGACAAGATGTTGATCTTTTAGAACATCAATCCAATGCAACATCGAAGTATCTGAATGTGCACGGCCAAAGTCGACAGCTTATTGTGACGATTAATAATCAGTCTCAAGGTCATGAAGAAATTCGATATAATGTCCTACAAGCAGATCGATACGGGAATACGAAAGTAGTTTCTAATGGTTATATTTCTCCTAATGGAAATAAATCTGTTCATAAGTACGTTGAAGAAGGCGATTATGCTTTACAGTTAATTTGTCAAAGTAAACTTGGCTGTAATGCTACCGGTTCGATTGGATTTTTTGGAGAATAGTATATTTACAAGCCAAGGAAGATCAGGATTAGTTGCCTGATCTTTTTTTGTTTGTTCCATATCCGAGACCTACGAAGTTAGCTATTTGTAGAAGAGGGTAACCTTCTGATTTTATTTCGCATAAAGCCTATCAACTGCAACCATTTGGACTTCATCCATCGAAAATCCTGATCCCCTATAATCAATAAGTCGCTCGTCAACATGATTAGGGAAAAGGTAACCAAGCCCATACCAATCGCGATCCCGATATGAAAAAAGGCAATTCCTACTACTGCCAAGTATTTGGTATAGCGATTAAATAGTAGAAATGGGAAAGCAATCTTAATGATAATCGAGAAGTAGTTGCCTAAGAAGATGAGAATGTCATGATTGATTACCAGATCTCGAATAAACGGGTTGGCATACTCATCGACTTGAAAGATATAGTAAATAGCAACCCCACTATTCCAACTCTCTCCCATTACTTGATAGAAACCCGCAGTTAGATAGAGAATACATAGTTGAACGACACAAGCTATAATCGCCATGTTATGTACTAGTGCTAATACGAGATGAAATAGGTTGTTTCTACGATCTGATCGTGCTCGCCACTTGGCAGAATCAAAGGAAAAGTAGGCATATGTATTCGCAAACATAAGAAAAAATAATATATTGATGACTAGATTATCGCCTCCATCTGCAACTAAAAAATTCCGCTGTAAGATGGAGTATGTGGTTATAAAAAATAGAATCGATGTAATCCGGGTCTTGTATCCACACAAGTATAAAATGGCGATCAAGATACTTACATGGTAAACGATATCGAAATACATCGAAGAAGTAGAAAAGTTATATAAGGAAAAGCTCTCTTTGTCTGAAAGATGCTCATTGATGATCCCCTCATAAGACCATATAAAGTATCTTTGTGTGTAGTGAATCAGGTAATAGTACAACATGATAAATCCAAAGCTGATCCTGGCCAAACTAGCCCCTATTAAAAACTTCTCGTTGTAAAATAATTGATGAAATCTCTGTCGTAACGTGGAACTGCCCTCTAACGTCATCACTCACCGCTCCTTTTACCAAGTTAAAACATGAGTAAAATTTTCCCAGCCAAGTTCTTCGTAGGTCTTTTTTCTCTCGTAGGTCGGATTTTTTCTCTGGGAATAGGGAACGGGTTCTTCGGTAACCACTCTTACATTCACAGACTGGATATCGTCTGGGGAAAATGATCTGGCAGCCGTTGAAAAAACAAATCGATACAACAACATGCGAGTGTCTTTTGAATTCTTTAGTTGATACTCACTAATCCTCTTTAGGATCTTCTCGCTCTCCTTCTCCTTATTTAACTCATAAATTTTCTTTTTATATCGGTTGATCAGCTCCTCTTCTCCATGCATCTCGTTTACTGCGGTTGAAGGGATTCTCATAATTCGATTCAGAGGGCTAAGATAGTTTTCGTTATTAGCTGAAATAAAAGGAGTGGTTATATCAATCCAATCACTTTCCTGATTAGACTTTGTCTTTACTTTCATATAAACAACATCGTTCTCCGTAACAGGTTCTGGAGAGAATAAATGCCAATTCTGTCTAAATAAAGCCCCTGTATATGCATTTACTTCGGGCTCTAGAGCAATTGAAATGGGATTTATCGGCATAACATGTAGGATGATGATCGAAAAATGAAATAGGATGAAGCCTATAAGAGCAAAAGGCAAGCCAAAATAAACTCCTTTGTAGAATAAGGATTTATTGTGGTTAGATGATTCCATTGTCAGATCTCCCTACTAATCAGGCTGTAGACAAAGTGGTATGGGGTAGACTGTCTACTGTCTGTCATATAGTCTAAATAAATGGACTTTTTGCGATGAAAAAGTCCATTTATTTTATTTTAGGTGGATTTTAATCCTGAATGGATTGATTATCTGTCAAAAATAACTTCCATACTATGATCTGATACTCTTGAATTTGCAAACGGGCCCCCATCCATACTTCTACCAATATCTAGCTGACGCATTCTGTCTACATCTAAAATACGTCCTGACCGAATCTCATCAATGCCACGAACTTGCCCGGCTATATCTACAGCACGTATTTGCCTAGCTAAGTCTGAAGCACGCCCTACCCTAACTTCCTCCAGAGCAGCTCGGTCGTTGGTCTTCACTTCATCCGAAGATTTCATGTGTGAGAAATTTTGCGCTTTACCTACATTAGGAGTAGCTGCACTTACAGATCCGACAACCATGATACCGACAATGAAAGCCAATCCTATTCCGGATATTACCATTGTTCTCTTCATCTTACTGCTCCTTTATTTTTTATAATGTCTTTAAGCTGGAATCAGCAAGCGACATAGACGTAAACATAGCTGTGAATCCCTCTCCGAATCTCATCACATCTTTCTAGAAAAATTTCATCATCCAGCATAGTTATATAATAGTATATGCAATACTATTATGTCTATATCATTACTATAAATATTCTTAACTTTTACTTTATATAAACTATTATGTTTTTGTTAATTACATTATCATGATTAAATGGGGTTATATTACATAAAACAAACGATAAGAAATGTAAATACCGCTCAATCTCATATGATACTCCTATCTTCCTTTCATTATCTGAAAATCTGACTATAGATTACGTATCGGGAGAAGTTTTGTTCGAATTGTTCTTTTTGGTCAATTTGTTCACAAAGTTTTCTATTTTAGTATTTTATTTAGAAGTATTTAAAAAATATTTATATAAAAAATAGTATTTTAGTAGTATTATGAGTGAGTAGTTAAATGTACCTAAGGGGAAATGAAAAATGAAAATGAAAATTGCTTCTCTTGTTTCAACTGCTGTGGTTGCTTTAAGTACTTCTGTTGTATTCGCTCATGCAGAACCTAGTCAAGAGGTTAATCTTTCTGAGCTTCAATCCAGTGCAACATCAAATTATGTTACTGTAAAGAACCAAAATCGCCAGCTGACCGTAGTGATCAATAATAAGTCTCAGGGGCATGAAGCAATTCGATATAATGTCATCAAGGCAGATGGATCAGTAGTTGCTAATGGTTTGATTGCTCCTAATGGAAATAAAACCTTCTCTAAATACTTTGAAAAAGGCGAGTATTCTTTGGAGTTAATTTGTCAAACTAAAGTTGGCTGTAATGCTACCGGTTCGATTGGATATTTTGGAGACTAGTATATTTGCAAGCCAAAGAAGATCAGGATTATTTACCTGATCTTCTTTCTTTTTGTCCTAGGAGCCTATTATTTCGGGCTCTTGGGTGATCGAGGGCTGGAGGGTCTGTTCGATTCCTGCTCAAATACCGATCCAGCAGGGGAGTGGGGAGGTCCGCTTCGCAATCCTCCGCTAGGGCAGGTGCTCAAACATGTTGCACCAAAAAGCGCCCTATGCTACGAATCGCTACGCTAAGTAGGATCGATAACATCGCAAGGAATCGAACAGACCCTCCTTTCCCTTTAATCTTACAATGTGTGAGAAGTGGGCGTAAGAAAAAGAGCCTCTATTCAGGCTCTTAGGAAGTATTTGTTTTTAGGTTTCAGGAGGATCGGATACATAGCTTTTTGTAGACATAACTTGAGAAGATTGTGTAAGCATAACTCAGTCACCTCTTCCTTTCACCTTCTGCAAACATGAAAAATATAATGCCATCAAAGAACAGGCTTTATCTAGCTTTCAGGAGGATCGGATACATAGCTTTTTGTAGACATAACTTGATCACCCTTCCTGTTATCTCTTGTGAAATCGATAATGAGTCATCCGAAAGCATGGTGATATCAGAGAACGAATCTTATCTATGTTTCAGGAGGGTCAGCTACATAGCCTTTTGTAGACATAATTTGAGAGGATAATGCAAACATATCGCTGTCACTCCTTCCTGTTAACCTTTGTACAATCGAGATTAATCGATCTGAAAACATGGCGATATCAGAGCCGAGAGTGGTGGAGCAAGCGACCATTTTAATGACTAAGACATCCTCTTGACTTGAGAATGCATGTTTCTCAGCAAGTAAAAGTGCTTGATTGTACTTAGTTTTCGCCTTTTTGAAGTCCTCATACTTCGCATGAAAATCGCCAAGTGATATAAGTGCTTCACAAGTTCGTAAAGCATCGTTAGTTTCCTTGCCTAATTTGACTGCCTTTTTTAAATTGTCTAATGCTTCATCTTTTTTGTCAAGAATAGTGTACAGTTCTCCGATTTGTTTGTAAGTAGTGACTGCCAAATATTCTCTCTTAATATTGTCTTTTAACTTAAGGGCTTCGAGAAAGCATCGTTCTGCTTGAGTCCACTTTTTTAAACTCATATAACTAGCGCCCAGTACCGTCCATAAATCGAATAGGCGTTCAAAGTTACTCTCAATCCGTGCTAATTCAATGCCTTTTAATGCAAAATGGGTAGCTTCCTCATATCGTTCAGTTCGATTCAATAAATCTGCTTGCATATCAGCCATATTAAGAAGAACAGATGTTGATTCAATATTTTCTCTTTGGCTGTTTAGTTCATTGAGTGTTACCAACGCTTCCTCTACTCTGTTTAAGTTTCTGAGATAGATAACTTTACTAACTAAGAGAAAATAGAGGCAGTATTTTCTTTCTCCACCCTCAACAAAGGAATTCAACCCCTTTTGAGTGTACTGTAGGGCTGTTCTTAAATCATTTTCATACATTGCAATACGACCTAGCTCTTGATAACAAATTGATGAAATATTATTACTCCTTGGCGCAGAATAGGATTTCTCAATCTCGATAGCTTTATTAAAGCAAATGAGGGCTTGTTCCCAGTTCTTATTCTTGGAATGATACTTCCCTTTGAGATACAATACGTTGGACATCAGCGGATGGCCCTTTGATAAATCCAGTAGCTTTAGCCGTTCGAATCCTTCATCTGGATCGACCCTGTCCAAGGTATGCTCGATGGTGATTAATTCGAAGGCTAATTCTTCTTCAGTGATTTCAGCGTACGGATTGCCTGAAGCGAGTAGTTTGTACATATCTACATGTACGATGTCGCACCAGTACCGGAGCTTGTCCAAACTGATTCGATACCCGCCGTTTTCGATGTGCGAGATGGTGCCGGTTGAGATCATGCCGTCGGATTGATTGGCTAGTGCTTCTTGGCTGTTTTCTCCTTGGAAAGTGTTAAAACTTCAAGTAGAAGGCTCAAAAGAACAGCTTCAATCGTTTATGGATGATGTGCACCGTAACCCAAGTGTGAAGGTCCTTGAACAAGAGGCTGGATACAAGATTAAAGGTGGAGAGGTTCAGCCTTGTGTCAAGTGTTCGATCCACCATCTACCCGAACGGCGAATGAGTTTGATCCAGATTATCAGGACGAATGGGCAGAAGATCGAGTTTAAAATGTTTGACATGGTTCAGGGTGCAATTAGTGAGGGTGTGAAGGTGCTTGCTGGTAGATTGGTTGACGTTTTTAGCGTGATTAAAGAGGAAAAAGCGGCTTTTGATTTGTGGAGGAAGTTGAGAGAAACGTTTGACAAACAAGATGGAGATTCTTAGGGAGTTACACACTTCTTATATGTTGTTTCATTTTTGGTTAAATACGGAGGATGTAGAAGGATTAATTAGCTCGTCCTTCGTATTTTTAGGTCTTGCACGGTACTTTAGAAAATCAGAGGTGACGGATCATGTTCAAATGGTTTGCCAGTTTATTTGCGGTTGTTCTATTTCTCGCGGCTCCTATGACGACCCAAGCGTATGAAACATGGGACAAGTACCATCTTGAAAAAGGGGTTGGGAGTTATGGCAAGAACAAGCGATATTATTTTGTCCATAGTTCTGCTAAAACCTATAACTCCTTTATCCAAGGGGCTTGGTCTGATTGGATTAATACGACAAAACGCTTGGGAATCTCCACGCCGATTTCCTTTCGAGAAACAACTAATCGGAGCAATAGTGTTGTAGATATCACCACATTTTCGGGCAAGAAAGCGGATGGTTATGCGGTTGTTCAGCATTATGATTTTGGAGATACGGGGGAAGGACCTGAGTATGTAGATCCATGGGAAGAGAATTGGGATTATGCAGAGATCAAGATAAATGTACCTGAGTATAACAAACTAAGTTCCTACAACAAAAAAGGAACGATTGCCCATGAAATTGGCCATACGATGGGCTTGGCCCATACGATGACGGCGACATCTGTTATGACTCAAATTGGTCAGGGGCGTAAAGTGGATTCTGCGCAGGTGGATGATCTGGCGGGAATTAACTATCTTTACTAAGAAAGGATAAAAGTTACCATGAAAAGAATGTATACCCTATTAGTAAGTATGGCATTGTCTTGTGGGATGACGGGGTGTGTTTCTGAGCCGGATGCACAATCTGTAAAGAAAGAAGAACCTACTGAGACGAAGCCTAGAGCGGTTAGCAGTGTAAGAGTTCATGCTTCGATGGATGTGGGTGAAATTTATGATTCAGTTGAGAAACTAAGTCAGGAATTTGATATTGTGGTTCAAGGGATTGTACAGAGTCGAGAGTTTTTTCAACGTGAAGATGTTCCACGGACGAAATCGGCTATCAAAGTAACGAAGGTGATTCGTGGAGAGGTGTCTGTGGGAGATACGGTTACCTTTGTGGAGCTTGGAGGAGTTCGAACAAAGGGGGATATTGCCAAAAGTAAACCGGGAAAAATCCGCATTCAGTCCGGACAGGAAAATGATTTGGTTCCGGTTGTATTTAATGGCATTGAAACGATGAAGCCTCAAGAGGAGTACATTTTATTCGGTGACCTTCATCCGGAGAGGGATCTTGTGTCACAAGATTACTACACCTGTGTTGGAGGATATCAGGGGAAGTTTCGGGTATCTGGAAACAGAGCAAAACGCCTTACTCATTTTGTACATGAGGCAGATCGAGCAGCTTTTCCCCTCTTGGAGATAGAAATATCTAAATTATCTGTCAAAGTGAAAGGGATCGAAAAATAACTCTGACGAAAGGGAGAGAGTGATGCGTAAGCTACTTTCTTTATCTATCATGGGTGCGATGTTTTTCGGATTTACAGGTTGTTCTTCAGATAAGGAAGCGGATGGAGTGAAGACGGGAGAAAGTGTATCTGAGACCGCATTTCCAATGGACAGGCATATTGATGGCGTCTTACCTGAGTTCTCTAAGGTATATCAAACGGTTGAACAGTTACGTGGAGATTCTGATGTGGTGGTTCGGGGAGTTGTACAACATCGTGATTTCTATAAAGAGGATGTAGCATCAGAGGTAAAGGTGACGGAAGTGATTTTCGGGAATGGAAAGGTTTCTGTTGGTGAGGTGGTTCCCTTTGTGGCTCCTTATGTGTTGGACACGCTAAAAAGTGATGATGAGGTCGTATTGTTTGGTAATTTGCATGCGAAGGATGATCGAATCCAGCGGGATTACTATGAGAGTGTAGGGGCTTTTCAAGGTCAGTTCTTGGTGAGAGGAAATAAAGTGAAGCGCCTTACGGATACACTCAAAAGTAAAGTGGACCGAGAAGTTTTTTCCACCTTAGAGATGGGGGTAACGAATCTATCTGTGAGAGTACAGATGAAATAGACAGCAAAGTTTGTTCATGGAAAATCCCTCTTAGATAGCAGTATTACTATTTCAGCTGCCTACCGAAGGGGATCATATTAAAATGTTGATTTATTACTCTTTTTTTCCTCTATACTCTCTAATCCCACGAATGAAATTAACTACAATCGAAAGCGATAAACAGGCTATTACAACAATTTTAAAGGGTGTAAAATGTTCGGTCCCAGCAATTTGGGAATACAGTGCGAGAAAGAGTGCTGCTATGACTAGGATTGTGCCGGGCCATCCTTCAAACATAGACGAATCATTTACTCCTAATAGTGTACGTTGATCATGATAATCTATTTTTTTTTGTTTTTTTACGAGACAATAAACCATAATTGCCCCTCCGATTAACGTTCCTAACAGACAGAGAAAGATAAATATCTGAACGAGAGTGGGTCCTACCCCATTTATCTCCACTGGGTATCATTCCTCCTAATAGTTGTAATTTATTTTAAATTTTATAATTAATTAGAGTAATAAGCAATCAATTCCGATCATGGCAAGGGGACCAAATTCAAAAAAACATGCCTGATAGCGCGTGGCTATCAGACATGTGTAGCTATTTTCATAGGGTAAGTGATTCAAAGCTAAGTATTTTCTGCCTCTAAAACGGTTTCTAGTTTCTCGTTTAAGATCCATTCTTTTTTTCTAACCTCACGAATGGTTTCACGAACGCTACTATTTATAAGAAGTAAATCGGATATCGTTGGTTGTAAGATGGGAGTAACTCCTGGCAGAGTTCCTAAGACGTATTGAAGTTTTTCGCCCTCGGCATTAATGATGTGGCTAAGTCCTAGCTCCTCGAGTGCGATGGAAGATAAGAGCAGGTTGATCGCGTCTTCCCGTGTAATGGTAATATTCGGGGAAATATTAGGTATATTCGCTTGAGACATTTATTTATTCCTCCTAAGTAAGTCCTTATTTTCTACTATGTGTATGCCCGTGGGCTGGGTATGGTCCCAGAAAGGAACGAGGAGGACTGGCCCAATTAAAAAGAGCTTGCCTAATAACGCGGAGCCATTAGGCATTTAGCTTTGTAGTCAGGACACCTGCCTAGTAAAGCAATATAAATCATGATGATTGAAGTATCATTCTCGATCCTTTTTGTCAAAATGAGAATAGATGATAGGATGTCGCTAACAAAGAATTAATCTTTTTGATGTGATTGTTTAATGCAGGTCCGTTATAGTAGAGAAACAAGGTAAAAGGAGTGAGCTAGATGGGTATATTGTTTACCTTCTTATTTTGCGTAGTTACCCTCATCCTGCTCGTGGTAGGATTTCTATTTTATCGAATGTCTCAAATGCCAAATCCACCTTATCAAGTTCCGCCGAAGCAAATTGACCCAACTCAGTGGGATCAAGAACGTGTGACGGTAGGGTGGATTGGTCATTCTACGGTGCTGATTCAGTTTTATGGGATTCGGATTATAACGGATCCTGTTTTAACAGAGCGGATTGGGATCCCTCTAGGCTGGGGAGATAATTGGAAGATGGGACTTCGGCGTCATACAAGTCCTGCCATAGATGTAGAGAGTATCGGGCCTGTCGATGTGGTGCTCATGTCGCATGCTCATATGGATCATTTGGATTTTTCATCATTACGAAAAGTAGTTACTTCTGAAACGGTGATTATTACAGCTCCCGGCATATCGCGTTTGCTTCGGAAGCTAGGGGCAAAGGAAATTCGAGAACTTACTGGAGAATGGGATAACATGGTTCTGTCTAATGGCCTTGTGATCCAAGGGATTCCTGTGGTCCATTGGGGGAAGAGATATCCATGGAGTCGAAATCAGGGGTATACGGGCTTTCTCCTCAGTTATCGGGATAAGAAGTTATTTTATCCAGGAGATACGGCTTATACGGATGTATGTAAAGAGTTGCCGAAATGGGGAGAAATCGATCTCGCGTTTATGCCGATTGGCGCTTATGAGCCAGCATCGTTTCAAGTAAATCATTGTACACCTGAACAAGCGTGGAAGATGTTTGTAGATTCGGGTGCGAAGAAGTTGGTTCCGATTCATTGGAATACATTTGTTTTATCGTTTGAGCCGGTAGAGGAACCGATCGAACGATTGTTAGATGCTGCGCAGGCTGTTAGGAAAGAGGATTGCGTGGTGATTCGTGAGTTGGGCGAAGTGTATGTGTTAGATGAGGTGGAGTCGGGGCGTATGTTGCGTTCTAATTCGGATCAGGTTTCGTTGTGAGTGGAGAGATAGGCTTACTTGATCTCGCCCAAATAGATAGGAGAAGGTGAATCTCCGCTGTGAAAAGCTAAAATCCGTTTCCTGAGTCCAATAGGGAATAAGGGATGGTTCTCTAATTCGTCTAAAGGCAGCCATGAAATGCCTGTCTGTTTGCGGTCCATATTGAGAATAGGAGTGTCTGTATGGATGGATGTAGGTGTACAGGTATACATAAATTCAATCCGATGAACACCGGGGTCCATAAAGCATTCTCGCACGAATAGGAGATCGCCAAGGTTGACTTCGATCCCGGTTTCTTCAAGGCATTCTCTCATCAGGGTTTGGTCTAAGGTTTCGCCTGCATGCTGACCTCCGCCTGGAAGTAGATGATAGATACCGTCTTGATCTTCATACGTTGTGACTAGCAATGATTTTTCGTGGATGAGGATGGCTTTGACAGAATTTCTGATTTTCATAGAGGTCACGTTCCTTTACCGTAGGGTATAAATTGGTATCTTAGCATGGTTAAAGAGTTTATTCTAGGTAGGCTATTACCTAGAATAAACTCTTTCCATTTACTGATTCTGCTCAAAGTACTCATCTTGTAGGATCCCCATATGAATGATGTCGTGCCATTTACCATTTCGAAATAGGCTTTGTCTAGAAATTCCTTCCTCTTGAAAGCCGATCTTCTTGTACAATCGAATCGCTCTATCATTAAATGAAAATACTTTAAGAGCAACTCGGTGAAGATTCATTTCGTAAAAAGCGAGATCTAGTAGTAATTTCAATCCCTCTGAGCCGTAGCCTTTTCCCCAATATTCTTTTTCGCCGATGTCGATAATACATTCAGCATTTCTATTTTTATAATCAATATTGACTAATGAAATAATGCCGATGGGTGTTTCATTTTCTTTTTCAACCATTATGTAGCTTTTGCCTGTAGGGGATTCCAAGATGCGAGTTACAAATTCTTTCGTTTCATCCATATGATACATATCCAAAGATAGATAGGTGGAACGAATCACTTCTATATCATTTCTCCATTTGTGGTAAAGTTCCGTATCTTCATTTGTCATCTTTCTTAATTTCATTCGGGTTGATTCAAATAGCATTCCGATCACTTTCCCTTCTCTTTTGGAGATTGGTAAATAGGAGTTTCATAGAGAATTATACATAATTTTTCCGAATTCATTCAGTGCGCTTCTAGAAAAGAGGGAGCTATTAAAGTAAATGAGTTACTTGGAATAGCTCCCTTTCCTTCATATGAAACTTTATAAATCAAGCTTTTGACCATTGGTTTCAATTACTTGTTTGTACCAGTAGAAACTTTTCTTGCGATATCTTTTTAGTGTTCCGCTACCGTTGTTATCTCGATCGACGTAGATGTAGCCGTACCGCTTCTTCATCTCGCCTGTGGAGGCACTGACGATATCGATAGGGCCCCAGCTGGTGTAGCCGATGATGTCTACACCGTCTTTTATCGCTTCGGCCATTTCTTCGATGTGAGCTTGTAGATAGTTGATCCGATAGTCGTCGTGTATTTCTCCTTCAGGAGTTAATTGGTCTACTGCTCCTAGGCCGTTTTCGACGACGAATAATGGTTTCTGATAACGATCGTATAGTTGGTTGGCAGTGATGCGTAGGCCTTTGGAGTCAATGATCCAGCCCCATTCGGACTTTTCCACATAAGGATTGTCAATCGATGCAAAAATATTGCCGCCCGTTGTATTTTTAAGTATTCCTGGATCGGTGCTGGTTACTTGACTCGAGTAGTAACTAAATCCGATATAATCCACTGTGTATTTCTTCAACAGCTCTTCATCGCTTTCTGCCATCTCAATGGTTAATTGGTGGTCTTGGAAGAAACGTTTGGCATAACCAGGATATTCTCCTCTTGATTGGACGTCGATGAAGAAGAAGGATTCGCGGTCTTTTTCCATCGCATGGAAGACATCGTCTGGATTGCAAGAGTATGGGTAGACGGTTCCAGCGGCGAGCATGCATCCGATTTGTGCCCCGGGAATGGTTTCGTGGCATGCTTTTACGGCTAGTGCACTTGCTACGAGCTGATGATGGGCGGCTTGATATTGGATCTGCGTTCGATTTTCTCCCTCTTGGAAGACAAGGCCTGCACCGAGGAATGGTGCATGTAGGAGCATATTGATCTCGTTGAAAGTCATCCAGTATTTGATCTTCTCTTTGTAGCGTGTAAAGAGAGTCTGAGTATACGTTTCAAAGAGGTGGACGAGCTTCCGGTTCCTCCAGCCTCCGTATGTTTCTACAAGGTGTACCGGCACATCGAAGTGGGCAATGGTGACGATTGGTTCGATACCGTTCTTCCATAATTCATCGAATAATTGATCGTAGAATTGTAAGCCAGCTTCATTTGGTTTCTCATCATCGCCGTTTGGAAAAATACGCGCCCAAGAGATGGAGATGCGCAGTGCTTTGAAGCCCATTTCGGCAAATAGGGCAATATCTTCTTTATATCGGTGATAGAAATCGATTGCATCGTGAGATGGGTAAAACTCTCCTGGTTCCGGTGTGAAGGACTGTAAGCCACCATCCATAATAGGCCAACGTTTTTCTCCAGTGGGGAGCAGGTCAACGGTGGTTAAGCCTTTTCCATCTGCTAGGTATGCGCCGTCAGCTTGATTGGCAGCGATGGCTCCGCCCCATAAGAATCCTTTTGGGAAGTTGTTCATGTTGTTCGTCCTCTCTTGTGGTAGGGTTATTCGTTCCATTTGTTGAGATGGATATTGGATGTTAGTTAAGGATTGGGCTGGTTTTACCCTCCCATTTCATCAAACACTCACCCACACGAATCTGCTGTTCACCTATAGTCGTAATATGGAACTGGTCTTGATTTGTAATCACGACTGGCGTTGTCAAAGCAAATCCTGCTTTTTTAATTTCTTCTATATCAAAGTCGATTAATAGTTGTCCCCTCTCGACACGGGAACCTTGTTCCACATGAGGTGTGAAAAATGTACCGTTCAACTGTACCGTGTCCATTCCGATATGGATTAAGATCTCTGCACCGTCGTCTGTGGTAATCCCGATTGCATGATGAGTTGGGAAGAGAACGGAAACGGAGCCAGAAACGGGAGCATATAGCTTGCCTTCTGAAGGCTCAATCGCAATCCCTTTCCCAAGGGCGCCCGATGCAAAGGCGGCATCTTTTATATTTTCTAGAAGTTTTACTTCACCAGTGAGAGGGCTGGATAGCTCAAATCTTAGTTCAGAAGTTTTCTCTTTTTTGTTTTCCTTCTTGCTTTCCTCTTCCTCCGAAGCTTTTTTAAAGCCGAGTAGAGAGGTAAGGATGAAACCAAGGATAAAAGCAACGGTCATAGCGATGACAGCGCCCCAAAATCCTGCAGTAATGCCGTCTTTCGGGCTAACGTAGACAGGAAGTTCAAAGATTCCAAGGCCTCCCACCATATAGTTTACGGAACCAAATACTCCGGAAATCGCTCCACCAATACCAGCCGCAATACAGCTTATGATGAATGGTTTTTTCAATGGAAGTGTAATCCCGTAAATGGCAGGCTCAGTTACTCCAAAAATCCCTGATATAAAGGCTGGAATCCCAAGGGTCTTTATCTTTTTATCTGATGTTTTCAGCCAGACTGCTAGTACGACACCTATCTGTGCAAAGGCCGCACTAAAAGCCAAAGGTTGGATTGGATCCATATGACTAACGGCAATGTTGTTCATGCCAATCGGAATAATGCCCCAATGGAGACCGAAGATCACAAAGACTTGCCAGAAGCCACCGAGAAGTAACCCGGCTACGAGAGGGCTTAGATGATAAACCCACAGTGTCGCTTGTCCTAATAGCTGACCTCCCCATGTGGTAATCGGTCCGATAATTAGGAATGTAAGGGGTACTACGATCAGTAACGTTAAAAAGGGAACTAAGAATGCTTTTACTACATCAGGAATGACTCTATTCAGCTCTTTTTCTACTTTTGCTCCAAAAGAAGCGGCAAAGATAATTGGGATCACGGATGATGCATAACTCATTAAAATCACAGGAATCCCTAAGAATGTAATATGAATTGGTGATTTAAACATTGTTCCAGCAAATAAGGTGTAGAGCGGTTGGCCCTCTGATAAGCCAGATAGGGCTGGATAAACCAATGCCGCTCCAATCGCCATCCCAATAAAAGGATTGCCACCAAATTTTTTACTCACTGTATAGCCTAGGAAAATCGGGAAGAAATAGAAGAGTGAGTCTCCAACGGCGTTTAATATTTGGTACGTTCCTGACTCGCGTGTAAGCCACTCCAGTGTTACAAATAGCTCATTAAAGCCTTTGATCATCCCCGTCGCCGCTAAAACCCCGAGAATCGGTGTGAAAATGCTAGAGAAAATATCGATAATGCGATTAAATAGTCCTTGTTTTTTATCGTCTTCATTCGTATTCACAGGGGCTTGAGCATCTAATCCTCCTACGTCTACTACAGCTTTATATACATCAGGTACATGATTTCCTATGACAACTTGGTACTGACCACCGCTTTGCATAACCGTGATCACACCGTCCATGCTTTTCAGTACCTCCGTATTTGCCCTGCTTTCATCTTTCAACTGAAAGCGTAAACGAGTCACACAATGAGCCAAACTGTTAACGTTTTCTTTCCCGCCAACATTTTTTAAAATGTCTTTTGCTAGTTGATCATACTTCATTTTGATTCTCCTTATTTAATATTTAGCAACACTGATATTTAGTTCAACCATATATCTAGATGAAACCGGTTTCAATTGATAATTATTGGATATTGTTTTGAATGAAATCGAGTTTTATTCACGATAGAAAGAAGGAGGAAAGAATATTAATGAATAATTTATAGAACAGTACCTTGCATTATTTTGTAGTTAATAATATATTAATTATTAATCTGTACCTTGTAATGTATAGTACTGTTAAAGAAGGTAGGTTTTTTGATGAATGTTCAATTTAAAAAGGGTGTGCTCACATTATGTGTTTTGGTGTTAGCTGTAAAGCGGGATCGATATGGCTATGAGCTAGTAGATGCGATTTCGGAGAAATTTTTGATCGCAGAAGGTACGATCTACCCACTATTAAGAAGGCTAACAAAGGAAGGGTACTTTACCACCTATTTGGTTGAATCACAGGAAGGACCCCCAAGGAAATATTACCAGCTAACCGATGAAGGAAGAAACTATGCCCAAGGCTTGGTTAAAGAATGGAAATCATTTTCCGCTAGTGTAAATCAATTGATAGAAGAGGGAATAGAAGATGACAAAGATGGAATTCTTGAATGAATTACGTTCGTACTTACACAAGCTTCCTGTTAGTGATCAGGAGGATATCCTGAGTGATTATGAGACTCACTTTGAGCATGGACTTGGGAAAGGAAAAACAGAATCAGAAGTGATCCAATCCTTAGGGAAACCTAAATTGATCGCCAAAGAGTGTTTAGCCGATTACTACATAGAGGAAGAACGCCCAGAGAGACCATCCTCCAGGCGATTTCGATCCACTTATATGTTAATTGGATTAGGTTTATTTAATCTGATCTTCTTGGTAGGACCATTTATTGCGTGTATAGCAGTTGTTTTTTCGTTTTATGTGACAGCCATTATTTTATGCATGATACCTCTTGTGGCTCTTGCTTCATTTTTTATAGTAGAACCGATAGAGGGAGTTTTTTCTTTATTTGTAAGCTTCATATGTCTGGGTATAGGGTTGTTAATGTGGACTGGATTGAATCGCTTTTTGATAGTTGTCTATCAGTGGTTTATTCGCTACATCAAGTCAAACTATAAGATTATTAAGGGGGAAGCAAGATGAAGAAGGTGGTACTGCTCTCGCTTATCCTTATCGTTGTTGGTGTAGTTGGAAGTGTGGGTGTTGGATTGGTAGGATTTAAAAATTTAGGGAAAGAATTTGAAATAAAAGAAACATTGAGTACTAAGGATATAAAGCAGATTTTTATTAATAGTGAATTTGCTGATGTAATGTTGCATCCTAGTCAAGATGATCAAGTACATGCACACCTAAAAGGAAATTTCCCAAAAAGTCAACAACCTGTAATGAAAGCTACAGGCGATCAGGGGGATATTCATATTTCGGTAGAGCAAAAACGTAAGCACTCGATCTTTAACTTTAGTATTGGATTTGTCACATTTAAACAACGTGTATTACATGTATACATTCCTAAAAAGATGTTTGATAAGGTTCGTATCGAAACAGATTGTGGCAAGATTTCAAGTGAGCAAAGCATGGCATTGAAGAGATTAGAGATGAAAACCTCCTATGGTGATATTTTTCTTCATGAGTTTCAAGGTACTGAGATAAAAGCCAATACCAACTATGGTGATATTCATATTGAAAGAATAGATGGGTCTTTTGATCTTGCTACCGAAATGGGTGATATTGAAATTGATCGACTTGAAGCTGTGAAGGGGAACAATAAAATGCATACCGAAATGGGTAATGCGGAAGTAAAGTTCGCCAAGGATCCTAACCCAGTTAAGATCAATCTGTTTACAGATCTCGGGAATATCGAAACAGATAAAGGACTTACCCATGAAGTGGACCGTGCGCCGGGTAGTCAAGGGGGAGCATCTGGTACCCCTACATTGTCTATTCATACGAAGCTTGGAAATATAGAATTAGAGAAACTATATCAGTAATTTCCTTAATTACTATATAAAGGAAAAAATATAATTTTCTCTCGTCCAACCTCCTAAAATTCGTTATGATGATAACAACGAAAGCGAATAGGTGGATGAATGATGAAGTTAATAGAGAAAGCTGAGAGATTGCTACAAGATCTATATGGCTATCCTACCTTTAGAAACGGACAAGAACAGATGATTACCCAAATTCTCGAGGGGCAACCTTCTCTCGGAATTATGCCGACTGGTGGCGGGAAATCCCTCTGTTATCAAATACCTGCGTTGTTACTTGACGGGATTACTCTCGTCATCTCTCCCTTGATTTCTCTTATGAAAGACCAAGTAGATGCTCTGAACCAATTAGGAATTCCAGCGACCTATTTAAATAGTACGGTTGATTACTATGAGATGGAGCAACGGATGCGAGAGATCTATTCTGGAAAAATAAAGCTCGTTTACCTCGCTCCTGAGAGGTTGGAGATGGAATCTTTTGCACAAATGCTTCAAAAGATCCCTGTTTCCCTCGTAACAGTTGATGAAGCCCACTGTATCTCGCAATGGGGACATGATTTTCGCCCTAGCTATCTCAGTATCGGTACCATGATTCAACAATTGCCCAACGCGCCGATTGTCTCCGCGTTAACTGCGACGGCAACGGCACAAGTGCGTCAAGATATCCAAGATATCCTACAGATCCCTGTAGAAAACACAGTATTAACTAGTTTTCAACGTTCGAATTTGCGTTTCTCTGTCCTACATGACCAAGATAAAATTTCCTTCATCGAAAGTTATCTCAAACGATATCCGAAACAATCTGGGATTATCTACTGCTCCACACGGAAAGAAGTGGATGCCCTCTATCAACATTTAGGAGAATGTGGTTTCTCTGTGGGACGATATCATGCGGGAATGACAGAGGGGCAACGTGCACAATCCCAAGAAGCATTTTCCTATGATCGACTTTCTGTCATCGTAGCAACAAATGCCTTTGGGATGGGAATCAATAAACACAATGTAAGATATGTCTTACACTATAACCTTCCTAAAAATATAGAAAACTACTACCAAGAAGCGGGTCGTGCGGGTCGAGATGGGGAAGAGAGCGAGTGCATCTTGTTATATCAAGGACAAGATGTACGAACACAGCGTTTTCTAATCGATCAGTCCGAAATGAATGATGAGCGTAAGAAGTTAGAGTCTAGCAAGCTTCATGCGATGTACCAATATTGCTTTACCCAATCCTGTTTACAAAACACGATTATTCAGTACTTCGATGATCCAGTGGAAGAGCCATGTGGCAAGTGTCATAACTGTCTAGCTCAAATGGAGACGAGCCTGCAAGACTTTACGGAAGAAGCGCAGAAGCTATTTTCCTGTATCCGTCGTATGAAGGAACGCTTTGGGCTTTCGATGATTGCCAAAGTGCTAAAAGGCTCTAAATCCAAAAGAGTGTTAGACCTTTCTTTTAATCGACTCCCTACATATGGGATTTTGCGAGACTATACTGAAAAAGAGATCCAATTGCTAGCCCTCACACTGCAAGCAGAAGGATATATCAAAACCTATAGTTCTGCTACAAGTTCTCTGCCTCTCATTAAACTGACCGAAAAAGCGGTTCAAGTCCTAAAAGGGGAGTTAAATGTCTATCTTCGTCCACTCCGTGATTCCGCGAAACCAGAATGGCAGCAACTGCGAACGAAGCGTTCTACCCTATTTGATCGCCTAGATGATCTTCGCCGAGTATTCTCAAATGAAGAACAGCTACCTCCATATATGATTTTGTCCGATTCAACCTTGCGTGCTATGGCTGATCGAATTCCATTAAACGACACAGAACTGCTCTCTATGGTTGGTATGACACAGCACAAGGTCTCTAAGTATGGAGCTAGAATCTTAGAAATCACTGCCACCTTTGCTTCTGAGCGTGAACAGAAAGTGCAATCTAAAACACCTGTACGAAAAGAGACCAACCAGAGCCACCTTGTTACCTATGACCTCTTTCAATCGGGGAAATCGATTAAAGAAATTGCTTCCACCCGGAACATGTCCAACAAAACAATTGAAGATCACCTCGTTCGCTGCCACAGCGAAGGCTACGAAATTCCTTGGGACACCATTATTCCGGAGCAGTACCAAGAAGCCATCTTACAAGCTGTCCAAGAACTAGGTGCATCCAAATTAAAGCCTCTCAAAGAAGCTTTACCAGCTGAAGTGACTTATTTCCAGATCAAAGCCGTCATTGCGAGGGAACAGGTAGCTGTTAGTTCAATAAATGAATAAGTGAATGCAAAGGGCTAGTTTTTTACTAGCTCTTTTTTGTGTTGTGATCTTGATAGTGGAATATAGGGATGCATCACTAAGGACACATTTTAGACATCTAGCATAGTACCTTGTCCCCAGCACTGTTTCGAATTTCCACCATCACAAACGTCCCTGTTGGGTGGTCTCGTAGATTGTATGTTATGCTTTGCCCCGGCTGTGCTGTGTGGCTGTCTCCAATCTGTGTACCGCCTATAGTAGCGATATAAAAGCTAATGGTTTGTTGGCTTTTGCTTTCGTTTCTAATACCAAATTTGATATTCCTGTCACTAGGAATATATACTGTCTGTTTGCCAACTATAGGTATCGCCCTCAATTTTGATAGATCGGCACTGCATCCCGGAGCTAGAACAATCTTTCTTTTCTCTTGCAAATGCACTAGAACTAGGAAGAACAATAGTAGTAACAACTAGATATAGAAGAAACATAACCACTCATTTTTTCATTTTATTCATATTCTAAATATACTCCTCAATATGAGTTTTAATAACTTAGGTGATTGTAACAAAAAATCTGTAGTTAAATATTAATATTATTAATTAAATTAATATTCATATCAAATATAATATTTTTTATATTATATTTGATATGTAGATAGGTGAAAATCGTTGGTATTAAAGGGATTTACACAAAGAAAGTTAAATAAGGAAATATAAGTACACCACTGTTTAAAAAAACTATAATTACTACAGTTAAAATTACTTTAATCACTACTATTAAAGAAATCTTAACCATCATTGAAGTAAGTTGAACAGTACCATTAAAGTAATTAGAACTAGTGAAAAAGCCCTTAAAGTACTTTCGCTAAAACGGGTAAAAAGTCTGTGAATTTCGTATCCCTTGGTACATAAGGAATTAAAAGGGTTAAAGTAGATTATAAAAAATATATTTTTCAATTTCACTTTAAAACAACACCCCTAGAGTGGGATAAACAAAAAAACCACCTGTAAAGGTAGCTAGAAATTTTTAAAAACCAACTGGTTCGATCAAACAGCCAAGAATAGCGATAGCAGAGGCTATACTTATAGATACTTTAAAAAATCTCATCATCATCGTAATAGTCTCCTTTCAAGCTAATAGTTTGTTGTAATTCATAGTATCGACTTGTACAGAATTGATATTTTGCACTGTCCACATTCTCCCATGCATTAGCAAGGCGAGACCATGCCATACTTTCAAACTTAGTAAAACTAAATTTATTTGCAAGTTCTTGCGCATGTTGGTATTGCTGAATTGCTAAGGAATGATTACTTGTGTTGATTTCAACATCGCCCAACAATAAAAGTGACCAGAAGTGTTTAGGTGCATCATTTGAAGTAATTGCCATCTCTTGCGCAGTAGTAAGAAAGGATTTCGCATCTTCCCATACCTTTTGTAGTGAGTACAGCGCACCTAGACGTAGATTTGCAGACGCTTTTGATCTAGGTTCAATGTCGTCATGTTGAAATTTCAGTGCAATTTGAAACCACATTTTGGCTTCTTCAAGGTTCCTCATAGAGGCGAGTATACTTCCCAAGCAAATCCAGAACTCAACTATCATGTTAAATAGCTTATTCAACTGTGCTAGTTTGAGTCCTTTATTTGCATATTTCAAAGCTTCCTCAAATTGTTTGGCTTTCCTTGTTTGATCGGCTTTCAACCAGTAATATCTCAATTTGATATCAATGTTGCTGGTTTGATCGAGAAATTCAGCAACTTTGTCCAATGCACCAAGACCGTCAGCATGGTTCAATTTATAGCAAAATACTGATTTATTTAAATATAGCTTAATGATGTCGTCTTGTCTATTGCCTCCTTTAGTGAATGCATTTATACCTTGATTGGTGTATTCGATAGCTTGCTCTATATCGTTTTGTTGGTACATACATATTGCCATTTCACCGTAGAAGGATGTCTCTAAGCTTTCAGTTTTTGAGACATCCTTTGATAAACGGATAGCATGTTGAAATTGCTTTAAGGCTTGTTTCAATTTGCCTAGTCCCTTCATACATTTACCCCGTAGAAAAGATAACAAGGGGGCTTGGTGGTGGAAATCTTGTATCACCACTTTCTCTAGTTCTTGCAGGGCTTCTTGGTATTGAATAGCACTTATGAGCGTTTCAGATACATCTAAGTGAAATTGTACCTGCTTTAAGTGGTTCTTCTCTTGATCTAGAAGATAGGGTAACTCCTCTAGTTGTATACCCACTTTTTCAAGTAGGCTTTTGATTCTGTCTGGTGTATGTTGACCGGTTCCACGCTCAATATTACTTATGGTGCTGATAGAAGCTTCTCCATGATCTAAGTCCTTCAATGTCATTCCTTTTTCAATTCGTACTTTGCGAATCAATCTACCAATTTCAATATGATGTGCAACAATAAAATCCGAATCTACTATACATGTCTTCAAATGAATAACTCCTCTCGCATAAACATGATTAAACTGGAGAACTATATTATGTTTAAATTCTCCGATAGTTATAAATAATCCTTCTAATGTAAAAGAAAAGTGTTAATTCTCTTCCGAAGTAGAGAGTAGTTAAATGTTAATCCAATATATGGATTTGGATTTCAATTTATATTGTTAAATTCTAAAGTGTTTTGTTGTGTAAAGCGCAATATATGACTAAAAATGTGTTGGATTCTACTTTTGTAAATTGGATTCCTAATTTCTTGAAAATATAGACATAGCATTAGTTTTTTATGTATCATCAAACTAATCAAAAAATGAATCTTAGATAATTTAGCTTAAAATAACCTATATTTCAATGATTTTTTAAGTATCCAATCAATCATACTCAGATTTCTTTCTAAATATTTATTAGAATTTCATGGAGGAGATAGCGATGGTAGAAATTTAAGTGACAGGTTTAAACGAGGAAGTTCAAGCTGTTATATCAGAGTTGTACCGTAGTCCTAGCATAGAGATACTAAAAGAAGATAGAGGATGCAAAATTGAGGAGGATAGTATTCGGAATAGTATAAAGTGCTTTGTCAATTATTTATCTGACAAACGGACAAGCTTGATCCAGGTAATTGAAACGGATCAACATAAGGTTGAGTTTAAACTGTTTGACATGGTACAAGCAGTTGAGTTTAAAGGAACAAAAGTGTTTCGGGGAAGAGAGGTTGACATTTTTAGTTTTCTTCAAGAAGAAAAGGAAGCGTATTTGTTGTGGATGAAACTGAAAAAAATCTTTGACAAGAAAATTTAAACCCAGTTGGAGAAAGGGGTGATGTCAATGTAGAAGACAAAATGAAATCCTATTTCACCTAGTAAATTGTTCTTATGTTGTCTTATAACTAAATACGGGGGATGTAGAAGAAATGTAAGCTCATCCTTTGTATTTTGGCTTATTTATGTAGTATTGATTTAAAGAATGACTGGTTTTTTAGTAGGCATCTATAAAGTCAATGAAAGATATGAAATGTACACATAAATGATCTATAAAAATTAGTTTCTCTTATGTGACTGAGTTCATAAGACAATACAGGGATATGGAGTGAATTCTAATGAAAAAACAGGTATTTGGAATGGTTCTTGCCTTGGCAGCCTCAGTTTCTCCTCAAATGGTAAATGCAACAGAAATAAGTCATTCAATTGCAAAAAATGTATACAATAGTGTAAACTTAAATAGTTCGAACAATGCATCGATTCAAGAGAGGATGGATCACCTCAATATTCCAGAGAAAACACAAAAAGAGTTATTTGTAAAAATGAAACAAGGAAAAATTTTGGATGCAGATAAGCCTCACCGCTTCAATGTAACCGTTGAGAGTAACGAAATCAAACAAGTCATATATCCAGATGGGTCTGTAGAAGAGTTTGGAGCAGTACCAACAGAATCTTCTCCTACGAAAACAACGTTACCTACTTTACGCAAGGTATACACTGTGAAGGACAGTAGCCTAATTGTTGATTCTAAAAATGATGTTAGGTTAAAGAGTGTACAGAGTTTGGATGAGTTGGTCTCAACCGGTAAAATTGAGGTTAAAGGTGATGGATCTTCAAGTACAAAAATAAAAGAACAATGTAGTACACGATGGTGCACAATTGATCGCAAAGTCTATAGGTGGGGTACATTAACCAGCGGATCATTTTTTGTTCGATATATTACCATGTCAGGTTCAGAGGATATGATCGAAAGTATTTGGGACCCGGCGGTATCTGCGAGAGCAGGCACAGCTACACAAAAAGCATTCACGATTAGCAAGAAAAAAGAAGATAGCTCAAGTTGGGCTAGAGCGTACCTAAGATGGGACAATGTGCTTACAGGGGGCGCAGGTAGTTACACAAATCTTCTGCGTTTCTTTGTTGGAAATGATACGTTTTCTGTGACTTACTCCAACGATTGATAAGTTTAGAGGTGATGAGAGTGAGTGGTGTTGAGTTTTCGAATCTTTTGGTACTGTTACCAATGCTTTTACTTATCGGTTTAGGGCTTGTTGCTCTGGTACAGCTGATCAGAGTTCTATCACTAGCTTTACCTATTTTGAAAAAGAAAAGCGAAAAAAGTAATCTCAAAAGTTAATATAAAACCCTGTAATAGCCATCTCCAATGAAGATTTGGCTTGTTACAGGGTTTTTTCATCGCCATTTCTGTCGTTGTTTTGGTGAACAGATTGAAGAGTGACTACTTGTCTGTTCGATACGCATTGCAAGTTAGTAGACCACCTGCTGCTTTAACATCAACTCGTTCGACCAATACACCATCTACATAGCACAATAAATCTGCACGTGTAGAATCGCCAATATTATCATGGGCATAGACAGATATTCTTTCGATATAATGAGGCTCGCTTAAAGTTGCTTGATAGGAATTGTGGATCCCACATCTTAATCCACCAATACAAACGTTAGGTGTTTCACTATACAGCAATCTTTTTTGGTTCAATAACGGCTGCTGAAGCGCTAGCTGCTGAGGCAAGTGTAAATACCATTCCTAGACACATAAACAAAGCTATGAGTTTTTTCAACCAGATCAGTCATCCCTTCATTTAATTTAAATAATTCATAATATAATTTTTATTTATATAAAAAAGTTATATTGTTTAATTATTTAAAAAATTAAAGAAACGACTTCTTAACCACGAATATGTAAGCAATCTATAGGTGTGTGTCCGGTATTGAGCTGGACTCATACCTTTTTATTTGTCATTTTTCTGGGTTTGCTAGCGTGGGGTCATCATGTATTACAAACTTGTAAGATGATTGTAAGCTAGTTTGATTGTAAGCATTTTTTAATTAGATAAAATTATGTTAGAAGAAAAGATATTTCAAACTCTTCCTTTTGTAAGAGAGTTTGATGTTACATAGCATTACATAGGAGGCGTTTATATTGTTCAAGTCGTTAAATAGAGTCACAGTAGCGTCTCTATTGATTTTCGTTGCGATCCCGATGATGACCTTTGCTCATTCTTATACCTCCACGTTAACCTCTACTCATTCCTATACTTCGACGTTAACCCTTGATTATCAAGTAAATGGAGCCGTGAGAAATTATTTGGGGACTGATCTAACGATACAAACATACGGAAATTCGGTGAAGTGTACGACTGCCAAACAACCAGAAAATGATTACTTTTTTGTTGACTTGTATCGATTCAGTGATTGGGGACCGGATGATTTCGTTGGACGAATCAAACAATCTAGACAAATAGAGGGTAAAAATACTTTTTCAAATGTAGGAGCCGGGAAATACTATTTTTCATTTCAAAAAGCTGATGATTCTTGTACTGTCAGGGCTAATATAAAATATAACTAGGTTTGATGGGACAATTCTTACGTCCTTCTCTATAAGGAGTAGAGTTAGTTGCTAATCGATTTAAAGCCACTTTACATGATCGTCATTGTTCTGACTTACATGGGTTTTGTATTTTGGAAGAATAAAAGCTGGATGCAAAGAGCGCTTCATTTCCCTTTTATTGCGTACATTATGATGCTATTGAAAGAAACCTTTTTTCCAATTAAAATACTTCCTCCAGAATACGCGATACCGATCGGACTAAATAACTTTGTTCCGTTTGAAAGCATTATGCGTATATTTGGAAGTGAAGTACCAGGTGTGGCACTACTACAAATTGGTGGGAATTTACTTCTGTTGCTTCCTCTGGGGTTCTATGTATCTCTTCTATGGAGGAAAGTGAATTCGGCTAGTAAAGCGTTCCTAGTGGGAATAGGGGTATCTTTGTTCATTGAATGCTTACAATTTATACTAACTAAAATGATTGGCCAAGATTATAGACGCTTTGATATTGATGATCTGTTTCTAAATGTGATGGGTTACATGGTAGGCTACTTCATTCTCAAACTATCTGTCCCGGTAATTAAGACATTAGTACATGTTGATCATCTAAAAAGAATGAGTCGTTAGTTCGATCAATAAGCACAAAAAAGGCTAGTAAAGAGCTAGCCTTTTTTGCTTGCTGCTGAATGAAAGAGAGTAGAGGGTTATTTACCCTCCACAACCTTTGTGAGTCGATCTGAAATAATTACTTTCCAGCCTTCGTTCATACGCTCACGAATTACAGAGCTTTTTTCATTGGCTTTAGGTAAGATACGATCAGCTTCTTTCCATCCACTATGAACGAGGGTGAATTCTGTGTGCTGGTCATCTAGTTCTTTCAACAAAAACGTAATCACCCATCCATCTGTATCCCATCGAAAGGATAGACGATGTGGCACATCAAATTCGATGACCTTGCAAGGAGAGGGACCGAATGGTGAATTTATATGAAATTCAAAGCCTGCTTTTAGCTCAAAATTATTTGGCATAAACCAAGATGCGATGTTCTCTGAATTAGACACCATATCCCATATTGTTTTGATGGGTGCATGTAATTCAACACTCTGTTTAATATCTGGTAATGTATTGGTGTTCTGTTCCATGGTGTAACTCTCACCTTTCTGGATTAAACTATTTACATTTTATTACACTTTGGAACTTCAAGTAAATGTGAGGCGTCTTCCAAATTTTGCGATTCGATTTGTTACTGGAGTAGGACTGTAATTCCTGAAAAAACATGCTATTATAATATTATGAATGATAATTCAAAATGTTGGAGGTCTACATAATGTCTAAACTAATAGGATCAGTAAAATGGTTTAATGAATCAAAAGGATTTGGGTTTATTACTCCTGAAGATGGTAGCAAGGATGTGTTTGTGCATTTTTCTGCTATAGCAAGCTCAGGTTTTAAGACACTCGCAGAAGGTCAAAAGGTGGAATTTGAAATTCAGGATGGTCAAAAGGGACCTTCGGCTGTAAATGTAGTAGCTATTAACTAACTTTATTGTATATTCGCGTTTACGCCTACTCCTATACAAATGGAGGACCCATCTGATTTTCTTTGGTAATGCACAGAGCTACTATATGTATGCATCAAAGGAAAAAAGAGGAATGGTACTTTAGACCTAGTTGGAAATATTGACAATAAATAGAATGTTCGTCTATGCTAAAAGCAGGGTCCTATTAATCCCTGCTTTTTTATTGTGCGTATAGTGGACTGCATCGTTGTAGGTTTCTCTTATGGATCAAGGGAGGCGTCAATGTGGATTCACAATTGTTGGAAGAAGAATTTGTGAAACGAGTGCAAAGTGGAGCCAAGATCGAGTCCAATGATTGGATGCCGGATGGTTACCGCCACTTGTTGATTAAATTGATTCATATGCATGCAGTAAGTGAGATTATGGGTGTTTATCCTGAAAAGGAATGGGTGCCAAAAGCACCGAATCTACGGCGGAAACTTGCTTTAATGGCAAAGGTTCAAGATGAGATGGGCCACGGGCAATTGTTGCTCCGTATCGTAGAAGACTTGGCCGCGCCTTATGGAAAAGGGCGTGAAGAGTTATTAGATGATTTAGTAGAAGGCAAGGTTAAATTTCACAATGTTTTTCATATGGAAGCGAGAACATGGGCGGATGCTGGCTTAATCGGTTGGTTGATTGATGGAGCCGCTATTATTAATCAGGCATCTCTGTTGTCTACTTCGTATGCACCGTATGCTCGTATCCTGAAGCGAATCTGTGCAGAAGAGAGTTTTCATATGCAGCATGGTGAAAACGTAATCTTAAGTATAGCGATGGGAACCGATAAGCAACGAAAAATGTTGCAAGATTCCCTTAATTATTGGTGGTACTCTCTCCTCTTTTTCTTCGGACCTCTTGAAACAACCCCAGCTGCTCAGAAAATGTTGCATTATCGCATTCGAACGAAAACCAACGAAGAACTGCGGCAAAAATTTCTAGCAAAATATGTTCCTCGGATCTGGTCGCTCGGCCTTACGATCCCTGACCCCACATTACACTATGATTCCAAAGAAGAACGTTGGTACTATACCGAACCAGAATGGAAAACATTCCAAAAAATTGTCTCAGAAAACAAAGGACCGAAATCGCAAGAGAGAATTGCCTTACGACGCTTTGCCCAGGATCAGCATAAATGGGTGCGTCTTGCCATGACAACAGAAGTATGACGTTGTTTCATGGGAAAGGGGAGTTTGGGTGCGATGGAAAAGCAAACGGAACCTTCTAGTGTCTATGAAGTGTTTGTGCAAAGAGATCATCTAGACCCTATGATACATGTGGGCAGTTTACTAGCGCCTACCAGCGAATTGGCTCTGCAATTAGCAAGGGAAAATTTTACCCGCCGGGAACAGGTTCTTCAGATTTGGGTGGTGCCACGGATACACATACAGTCTGCGGAAGAAGCAGATTTCCATGCGAGAGAGATGGATCGGTCTTATCGCGAAGTTTCGGGTTATACGGAAAACGGTCGTTTGTGGAGGATGTTTAAGGAAAAAGAGATCACATTGGAGGAGATTGTTCGATACGTCGAACAGAAAAAGCAGTCCAAAAATGACCTCCATAGGGAGGAAGGCCATGAGTCATGAGACTAACTCCCTAGTACCTGATCAATTAACAGAGCAACAGCGCCTGATCTTGGTAGATTGGTTAATCCAGTTAGCAGACGATGAGTTTATCATCGGACACCGAGATTCAGAGTGGCTGGGATTATGCCCTACGGTTGAAGAAGATGTAGCGTTTAGCTCGATTGCGCAGGATGAAGTGGGGCATGCGGCATTTTACTATGAGTTGATTCAGGAGCTAGAAGGAGTAAGTGCAGATTATCTAGCTTTTCACCGTCCAGCACACGAACGAAAAAACTCGCTGCTTGTGGAGCGGGAAAACGGGGATTGGGCATATACGATTGTACGCCATTATCTGTATGATCTGTGGGATCAAATCCGATTGGATGCTATGGTGGAATCCAGTTATGTCCCATTGGCGCATGGGGCAAAAAAGATGAAGCGAGAAGAGTACTATCACCTCATTCACTTTCAACATTGGTTTACCCGGTTGGCGAAATGTGAAGGGGAAGCACGAGAGCGGATGAAGCACGCGATGGAATTGGTGGAGCAGGATCTCGATGACCTATTGGACATCGGAGTGATTGAAAGCGATCTTATCTCATGGGGGATTCTTACTAAGCCACCAGTGGAGATGAGAAGCGAATTTTATAGTCAATATAAAGAGTTATGTAAGGATCTATCAGATGGATCAGAGAGAAGAATAATTTTTTCTAAGCAAGTATCTAAGGGGCGAATGGGCCAACATTCTCCAGCGTTAGCCTCTGTGCTAGAAAATATGACAGAGGTGATCCGATTTGACCCAAACGCACAGTGGTAAGCAAAAACAGGAACGATTTTATCAAATTCTTGATGAGGTGAAAGATCCGGAAATTCCAGTCATAAGCATAGTAGAGATGGGGATGGTCCATCAGATTACGATTGATGAGAGAACGATTTGGGTCCAAGTGATGCCAACCTTCCTTGGATGCCCTGCTTTAGAGATCATTCGAAATTCGATTCAAGAACGACTTTTACAAGAATCCGATCTGGATGAGGTGTTTGTAGAGTTTATTCGAAATCCGCTATGGAGCAGTGAGCGGATTACACCGATTGGGAGAGAAAAGTTAGCTGGCTTTGGTTTGGCGACTCCTTCGATGGATCGTTTGGATCAGGTGGAATGTCCTTATTGCCAATCGAGTGGAACCAGTCTGGTTAATTTGTTTGGCTCTACTGCATGCCGTTCGATTTACTATTGTCGCTCTTGCAAAGAGCCGTTTGAAGCAATGAAGCCCATTTAATATGAGAGAAAGAGGGAGATAACATGGTAAAACTAACTGCTTTATACCGCCAACCGGAAGAGGTTCAAGAGTTTGAGAAGAGATACTTTGAGGGTCATGTGCCACTGGCAAGAAAAATGCCGGCTCTATTAAAAATGGAGATTACTCGGTTTACTGAGACTCCTATGGGTGACCATCCTCCGTATTATTTACAAGCCGATCTGTATTTTGCATCGAAAGAATCTCTCCAAGCGGCGATGAAATCTCCAGAGGGAAAGACGGCTGCGAAAGATGTGATGAGCTTTGCTGGGGATCTTGTAACGATGATTGTAGGAGAAGTGAAAGGGGAAGCTTAATGTGACCGGACAGACGTGGAAATCTCCTGCTGTGATCGGTACTGGTACGATGGGAAGAGGTATTATGGACATGTTGATCACCGCAGGCTATCAAGTGAAAGCATTTGATAACTGCAAAAAAAATCGTATCAGCGCCCGTGAATGGTTAGAAGAGCGATGGTGGAAGCTGGCAGAGAAAGGGAAGAAAACCTTATTTGAAGTAGAGTCGATGCAAGAGAGATTGATGCTTGTAGATTCTCTGCAAGGTTTGTCCGATTGTGATTTTATCATTGAGGCTGTTCCAGAAGATTTATTGTTGAAGAGAAATATTTTTCATCAATTAGATTCTCTTACCTCAGCAGAGACAGTGCTTGCAACGAATACTTCTTCTTTATCAGTTACCTCGATTTCTAGTAAATGTAAACATCCAGAGCGGGTTATTGGGCTACATTTCTTTAATCCAGTTTGGAGATTACCGTTGGTTGAGGTGGTCGAGTCTGCTCATACCCCATTGGAATTGGTTCAGCAGGCGATGAGCTGGCTACAGACGATGGGCAAAGAGCCGATTCACGTTTTGGATACCCCTGGTTTTATCGTGAATCGGGTGGCGCGTCCGTTTCATTTAGAGGCGTATCGCATCGTAGGAGAAGGATTGGCAGATAAGAATCAAGTGGACCGTATACTCCGTTCAGCTGGATTTCCGATGGGGCCCTTTGAACTACAGGACTTGATCGGTATTGATATCAATTATTCAGCCTCTCATTCTGTTTATGAAGGCTTCCACTATGATCCCCGTTTTCGCCCCCATCCGGAGCAACGAGCTTTGGTTGAGAGCGGTAAATTGGGTCGGAAGTCAGGAAAGGGGCATTACATCTATGAATGAATTCGTTCTACTGGTAGGGAAAGGAAAGTTAGTAGAAGAAATAGATTCGTATTTAAATCAGCAAGGTGTGAAGACCAAGACTCTCGATCAAGTGTTTCCAGCCAATGAAGTGATTGCGGTCTTCGATTTGGAAACGGGATTAAATCAAGAGAAAAGACAACTGTTACAACAAGTAGAGACACGAGTTACGCAACAGACTCCTATTTTTACTTCGGTTCTACATCGAACGGCGACCGAAATTGCTTCTTGGTTATTTTATCCGGAGAGACTAGTTGGTTTTTCTCCCCTTCTACTGCCTAAGATGACGTCCGTGGAGATTTGCTTTCCGATTCAATCCCTTCGTCCTAATCATAAGCTTCTTTCCATCTGGAAACAGTTGGGCAAGGACGTGGAGATCGTAGGGGATCAGCCGGGTCTTGTATTTGCGCGAACGTTAGCTCTGTTGGTCAACGAAGCATCGTTTGCTCTATCGGAAGGAGTTGCAAAGGCGACTGATATCGATCTAGCGATGCAAAAAGGGTTAAACCATCCACAAGGCCCCCTTCAATGGGCGGATCAGGTTGGAGTCCACCATCTTTATGCTGTTTTAGAAGGGTTGCAGCGCGAGTACGGGGAAGATCGCTATCGGCCGGCACCATTGCTTCGGAAGATGATGTATGCCCAGTTTATCGGTGTCGAATCAGAGCAAGGCTTCTACAGCTATGGGGCGCAAGAGATGAGACAAGATCCGCACTGTTTTGCCGATCGCCCAGAACGAAGATCGAAGATGCTTTCGGATGCGTGAAGTTGTCATTGTGGATGCGGTTCGATCCCCGATTGGTAAGGCGCGTGGCAGTCTTTCCACGGTTCGGGCGGATGATTTAGCCGCTTATGTTATCCAAGCATTGTTGGAGAGAAATCCAGAGCTAGATCCGCTTGATGTAACCGATGTGATGTTGGGCTGTGCTAATCAAGCGGGTGAGGATAATCGCAATGTTGCTCGGATGTCTTCTCTGTTGGCAGGTCTTCCCTATGAGGTTCCGGGTACAACTGTGAACCGGCTGTGTGGTTCAGGGATGGAAGCGATTATTCAAGCGGCGCATTTGATTCAAGTAGGTGCGGGACAGGTGGTTATAGCAGGTGGAGTGGAGAGCATGTCTCGTGCGCCTTTGGTTATGTTGAAGCCAGATGAGGGAATGATGCGAGGGAATCAGAGCCTAGTGGATACCACGCTCGGATGGCGGTTTCTTAATCCGAAGATGGAGGAGCGATTTTACCCCTATAGCATGGGGGAAACGGCGGAGAATGTAGCTAAGCGATACCACGTTTCTCGGCAGGAGCAAGATGAGTTTGCGTACCTAAGCCATCAGAAAGCAACGCAAGCATGGAAAGAGGAGCGATTTGCTAGTCAGATCATCCCCATTCCCACGAAGAAAAAAGGAGAAAAGACAGATAAATGGGTGAATTTAGATGAACAGATGCGCCCAGATACCTCAATCGACCGATTATCGACCCTGAAGGCTGTTTTTCGAGAAGGAGGAACTGTAACAGCTGGAAATTCGGCTGGAATGAATGATGGTGCCTCTGTGTTGTTATTGATGGAAAAAGAGTACGCTCTTCGACATGGATTTCGTCCGATGGCCCGTTTCGTTCAATCAGCTGTGGCTGGGGTTCATCCAGATGTGATGGGAATTGGACCTGTTCCTGCTACTCAAAAAGCCTTACAAAAAGCAGGTCTACGGATTCCAGATATCAATTGGTTTGAGGTGAATGAAGCATTTGCCACTCAAGCGATTGCTTGTATCAGAGAGTTGCAAATCTCCTTCGAACGTGTGAATCCACTAGGGGGATCCATTGCTTTAGGGCATCCGCTCGGGGCAAGTGGTGCACGGATTGTTACCACGTTGATTCATCAGTTAGTCCAAGAGTCTCGATCTGGGGCGTACGGTGTGGCTACGATGTGTATCGGAGTGGGACAGGGAATTTCGATGATTGTGCAAAGCATGTAAATGGATGAAGGAGGAAATGGGATGGCAGTCGATTCCACTCAGATTGGTAAGAAGTATTCTCTATGGATTAATGGTGAAGCCGTGCCAGGACAGCATGGAGAGACGTTTCCCATTACGAATCCTGCAACCGGAGATGTGATCACCCATGTTGCCAAAGCGACGAGAGAAGATGTCGATCAAGCTGTTATGGTAGCGCGGGAAGCGTTAGAGAAGGGGAAATGGGCTACTTGGCCAGCTAGCAAGAGAAGCCAAATTTTGTTTAAGATTGCGAGCATTATGCGAGAGCGGCTCTCTGATTTAGTACAACTAGAAGTGTTAAACACAGGGAAAACAGTATCGGCAGCGAAGGGTCAAGTATATCAAGCAATTGAAGACTTTGAGCTGTACGCGGGTGCGATTACGACGATTCAAGGTACGACCAAATCGGTTCCCAAGGGCTTTTTTCACTATAGTGTAAAAGAGCCTGTGGGGGTTTGTGCACAGATCATCCCTTGGAACTATCCCTTGATGATGGCGGCATGGAAAGTTGCCCCTGCTTTGGCAGCTGGATGCACGATTATTCTAAAGCCAGCTAGTCTCACGCCTCTTACTGCTTATGCACTAGCCGAGATTTGCCATGAAGCAGGCGTGCCAAAAGGCGTGTTAAATGTGATAACGGGAAGCGGTGCGGACATCGGCTCCTATCTCGCTGAGCATCCTGGTGTCGATAAAGTTGCTTTTACGGGTGAAACGAGCACGGGGAAAGATATCATGGCAAAAGCTTCCCAGACACTAAAGCGAGTAACTCTGGAATTAGGTGGTAAATCCCCCAACATTGTGTTTGCTGATGCGGATCTGGAGGGAGCGATCAACGGTTCTATTTATGGCATCTACTACAATACAGGGCAATCTTGCGAAGCGCGTTCTCGTCTACTTGTTCAAGAGGAAATCTATGATCAGTTTGTGGAGCAATTTGTAGAGAAGACAAAGCAATTGCGAATCGGGGATTTATGGAATCAAGCGAGCCATGTAGGATCGATTATTTCCCGGGAACAGTGGGAAGTGATAGACTCATATGTAAAATCAGCGATTGTGGAAGGAGCTACTGTACTTTGCGGAGGGCGAACGCCTGATGGAGAGTCGTTTGCCCAAGGGTATTGGTATGAGCCGACGGTGATTGTAGATGTTACTTCGAATATGAAAGTGGTACAGGAAGAGATTTTTGGCCCTGTTGTCGTGATTCAGAAGTTTGCAACGGAGCAGGAAGCGATCCAGCTTGCCAATGATAGCTATTATGGCTTAGCGGCTGCAGTTTGGACAACGGATCACGCTAAAGCACATCGCGTTACTTCGCAATTAAAAGCCGGGGTTTTGATGGTGAATAATCCATTCTCTACCTTCCCGGGACTTCCGTTTGGTGGATACAAACAGTCTGGATTTGGGAGAGAATTGGCTACTGAATCATTGGATTTATATCTGGAAACCAAGAGTGTTCTATCTTATACAGGTCCAAAACCATTAAATCCATTTCAATTATAAATTACAGCGAGATGATATCACATGAAATCAGGTTTGGAAAAAGGGAATAAGAAATCGATGCAAATGACAGTCTCTCCGGACATGACTGCTTCTTTCGACGGGCGCTTGATTCATCCAGTCTTGTCCACGGTGGCGATGGTCTACCATATGGAGTGGGTGGGGCGGTTGATCATTGAGCCCTATTTAGAAGAGGGAGAAGAAGGAATTGGTGCGGAGATTCAAGTGAAGCATTGTTTGCCAGCTCCGGTTGGAGTGGATGTAGTCTTTGAAGCGGAGGTTGTGGATCTGACAGAACGCCAAGTTACTTGTAGAGTAACCGCTTCTCATGGACATGGAGTAGTGGGTGAAGGGGTGTTTGTTCAGAGGATTGTTTCTAAGGAGAAGTTGTACGGTAAGTTTCAAGAATTGTCTTAGGGTGAGTAGAAGAAGACAATTGGTAAAGTAGTAGTTAGTGGTAGTGGCTGGTTGGATAATCGGGAGCTGGAGAGTCTGTTCGATTACTGCTCAATAGCAATCCAGCAAAGGAAGTGGGGATGCCCGCTTCGCCATCCTTCGCCGGGGCAGGTGCAAAACTCGCAAAGAGCGCTCAAACATGTTGCACCAAAAAGCGCCCCGAACTACGGATGTCTACGCTAGGTAGGGTTGCTAACATCGCCTGTAATCGAACAGATATCCCCTGTGCTACCTGAAGCATTTCCAAAGTCGTGAGATGAGGGCAGCAGGTTGTACCGAAAATGCCCTAAACAAACTCACCCAGCCTGTTAATAAACTAGTGGTGTACATGTCCCGGAACATGTTCATCCAATATCTGGTTTATAAACAACATTCATACCCACATATCAATTCACAAGTAGAACCATCCACTCTACATTTCAAAGTTTTCATAAATCAATTCCCACCTAACCCAAGCGCGTGTATTTTTGAAAATACCGCTTACTTGGGTTATTCTATTCTGATAGAGTAAAAAAGATAGAATCCAAAAAGAAACGTAGAAAAAGGTGTAAACGCCATGAGCATTTTAACAGTGAAAAACTTGAGCCACGGATTTGGCGATCGTGCGATTTTTAATAACGTGTCCTTCCGACTATTAAAAGGAGAGCATGTAGGGTTAATTGGTGCAAACGGAGAAGGGAAATCAACGTTTATGAACATCATCACCCGTAAGCTCGAACCAGATGCGGGGAGTGTGGATTGGGCGAATAATGTGCGTGTAGGTTACCTAGACCAACATGCGGTTCTCACCAAGGGATCCACGATTCGTGATGTGTTGAAAGGGGCCTTTTCCTACCTGTTTGATCTAGAAACGAAGATGAATCAGTCTTATGAGCGAATGGGCGAGTGTACCCCTGAGGAATTAGAGGCATTGTTAGAAGATGTCGGTGTGATTCAAGACCTACTTACCAACAATGACTTCTATGTGATCGATGCGAAAGTAACCGAAATCGCCCGCGGTCTAGGTCTAGATGACATTGGATTGGATCGCGATGTGAATGATCTGAGCGGTGGTCAACGGACAAAGGTTCTCCTAGCCAAACTGCTACTCGAAAAGCCAGATATTCTCCTATTAGACGAGCCTACCAACTATCTGGATGAACAGCATATTACATGGTTGAAGCGATATCTCCAGGAATATGAAAATGCATTTATCTTAATCTCACATGATATTCCATTTCTCAATAGTGTAATCAATGTCATTTATCATATGGGTAATCAGGAGCTAAATCGTTATGTAGGTGATTACGATAATTTCTGTATGATCTATGAGGCGAAACAGGCCCAGCTAGAATCGGCATTTAAGAAGCAACAACAAGAAATTTCCGATTTACAGGATTTTGTCCAACGCAATAAAGCACGTGTCTCGACGCGTAACATGGCGATGTCTCGTCAGAAGAAGTTAGACAAGATGGAGAGAATTGAGTTAGCTCCTGAGAAGCCTAAGCCGCAGTTCGATTTCAAAAGTGCTCGTACGTCAGGTCGGATGATTTTTGAAGCGAAAGGTCTTGTGATTGGTTACGATGAACCGTTATCCCGTCCTTTAGATCTCTCAATGGAACGAGGGCAAAAAATTGCGCTGGTCGGAGCCAATGGGATCGGGAAAACGACTCTCCTGAAAAGTATTTTAGGACAGACCCCGTCCCTAGGAGGTTCTGTTGAGTTAGGAGACTACTTGGAGATTGGCTATTTTGAACAAGAAATTAAGAAAGCGAATTATAATACTTGTATCGAAGAAGTGTGGCAGGAGTTTCCTTCCTTTACCCAGTTTGAAATAAGAGCGGCATTAGCCCGATGTGGACTTACTACTAAGCATATCGAGAGTAAAGTAGAAGTGCTGAGTGGGGGAGAAAAAGCAAAGGTTCGCTTATGTAAGCTGATTAATAGTCCTACAAATCTTCTAGTATTAGACGAGCCTACCAACCACTTGGATGTAGATGCGAAAGAAGAATTAAAACGGGCTTTGAAAGAGTATAAGGGGAGTGTCCTCATCATCTGTCACGAACCTGAGTTTTATCAGGATGTCGTAACAGATGTATGGAACGGTGAAAACTGGACCACTAAGATTTTTTAAGTTGGGTTTTATAAACAGTGTTTTGTAGCTGCTACTTGAGAGGTTGGATCTACAGTTTAAACGATTCAACTACCTAATGACCCTGAGTAAATATTTGCGTGGAATCGATCATTTATAAAATAAAAGCCTAGCACCACATGCAATCATACATGTGGTGCTAGGCTTTTTATATCATTTAATCAGTTTATTTTATAGTAATCCACGAATAATGGTTAATTCATTTCTCTTTGAGTCATAGGTCATCGGATAGACTTGATCTGCGTTCAAATTAAATCGATTTAAGGTTCTTGCTGTAAAACGTGCGGCACTTCGTGATTCGCCGGGGAAAGTGAATAAAACAAACCTAAAATGGAATACTTTACTTCCTAGACGTATTTTAATGCGAGTAGTATTGGGAGAAATTCCGAGTCTTCTGGCGGCCGGTGCGTTCAAGAAGATAGTATGATTGGGTCTAGGAGATAGAGTATAGAAACTACGATCTAGCTCAAGCACTCTAACCGGTACAGGATCGAAATATGATTTTATCATTTATTTTCCTCCTCTCAGTCTCTCTATATAGATATGTAGGATTTTATAGATTGGCAGGAACAAACGTGGATTCATAGAAAAATAGTTGCATGGGCTTTTTAGATTTATAAATGCAAGTAATCGCTGTTTCTTATTCTTTACTGATATTTTTGTTTTTTTACAAATGTGTACAATATGTAAAAAATGAATAGATGTCTAGGAAGAACGATTTTGTTATGTTAAAGTATTAAATAGTTGATATACTGAATTTAAATAATAATATAATTTTGTTCATACAAAACAAAATCATTAGATAAATGAAACATATAAAATAATGTTTGTTATAGGAGTATGTATATGATGGAAATGAAATTGAAGTGTACACCATTCGAATCACCATACGAAGAGCTTATCCACCCACATATATACAGAGTGCGCGATAATCTTTTCCTTGTTCAGTTTAAAGTGATGAAGGTGTTACCAGCTCTAAATATTGTACGCCGTGCGATGGAACGTGGAGAAATCAAAAAAGATTCGTTGGTGATTGATACTTCGAGTGGTACATTTGCTCTAGGGCTTGCTCTGGTATGTCATCATTTTAAGTTGGGATTGAAAATTGTAAGCGATCCTGCTCTAGATAAAAATTTAAAGGCTCGATTAGAAGACCTAGGGGCACATGTATTGGTTGTTGAAGAGCCCGACGAGCAAGGGAATTATCAATCGAAGCGCCTACAAGTTGTGAAAAAGATCTTAGTGGAAAATGAAAATGCCTTTTGGTGCAACCAGTATGATAATCCTGATAATATGGGGTCCTATGATCCGATTGCAGATATGATCGCTGAGAGCATTGGTACCCAGGTTTCGCTTGTAGGGGCTGTGGGTTCAGGTGGCTCAACAAGTGGGATTATTCAAGCTCTTAGAAAGCGAAATTTAGATACGAGAATGGTTGCAGTTGATACATTTGGTAGTGTCTTGTTTGGATTAACTGATTCAAAAAGACAGTTGCGGGGATTAGGGAATAGTGTGATTCCTAAAAACGTAAAGCATCATCTATATGATGAAGTCCACTGGGTGAGTGCGCGATTAGCATACTCTTGGACAAGAGATTTACATAGAAAGCATGCTATCTATGCAGGTGGGACGACCGGTGCATGCTTTGGAGTTGCAGATTTTCTCTCAAGGAATTCACCAGACGAGACGTTTGTTTTCATTGGTCCTGATGATGGAGTCCGCTATATGGAGACGATTTATCAAGATGATTGGCTACAGAAGAATCAGCTTCAATTACCCGATAATGAGCTGACAGAGCCACAGGAATGTATGGGTCCATGGGATGTGCCGTGTAGTCCTCCTGATTGGGCTTTCATGAAATGGAATCGAAAATCGACTTTATAAGGAGTGGATTTATATGGATTCTAAATCCATTGTGTTTGTGGAAAGTAATACCACGGGTACAGGTGAGCTTTTTATGAAAGAAGCCTTGGCGATGGGATACAATGTGTTTTTCCTATCGAATGATCCGTTCAAATACCCGTTTTTAGATAGGTACCCGGTCCATTACGCTCAGATAAACACAGAAAATTCAGATGAACTTATTCGTATGGTCGAAAGGATTCCAAACGTTGATCTTGTTTTTTCATCAAGCGAATTTTATGTAGAGATAGTAAATCAAATCAATCGGCGTTTGGGGTTGGTATCGAATCGACCAGAGGCAATATCAACCTGTAGAAACAAACTTGAATTATATAAAGTGCTTAGTAAGAAAGGATTATGTCCGAAAGCGATCCATGTCTCGCGTTCTACCGTGTTAGCCAGTACGATCCATGAAAACGATATAGTCCCATATCCGTTTGTCGTGAAGCCACTCAAAGGATCGGGTAGTCAAGGAGTACGCTTTATCCGGGATGCCGATCAATTGGCTCTATATGCGAATGAGACGGATCAGAATGAGTTTATCATTCAGGAGTATATGGACGGTGAGGAGTTTTCGGTAGAAGTTCTATCCCTGAATGGTGATCATCATGTGATGGGGATTACCAAGAAGCACCTAGGTGAGGAGCCGTATTTTGTTGAGATCGGGCATGATTTTCCTGCTAGTCTGAATGGGGATGAGTCAGAACGGATTTGCTGTATTGTACGTGAGGCACTTGATGAAGTTGGCTATATGACTGGAGCTTCTCATGTTGAAATCCGTATGAAACAACAGACTGTGAAGATTATTGAAATCAATCCTCGATTAGCAGGTGGGATGATCCCAGTTTTGATGAATAAGTGTACCAATATCAATATGATCCAACTCTGTCTGCTTTTACATTTAAACAAGATAGACGAGTTTAAAGAGGAGATGGGGGGATTTACGTTCCTTCAAACAGGTGTTATTCGTTTTAAACTCGCGAAAGGTAAAGGAGAGATCCAAAACATAATCGTAAAGAAAGGAGACCATGATGAACGATTCGATCATCAAATCCTACTGTTGAAAAAAACAGGAGATCGAATCACTCTCTCAGGAGACTTTAAGGACCGGATTGCGTGCGTGATTGTAGCAGGTTCGGATACTAAGGAGTGTGAGCAGGTTGCAAAAAAATGGTTATACAGGATAGAAGCTGTTTACCGCGATAGGTCGAATTCATCTTTAGCAGATTACACCCTTCAATTTTTAGAGAATACAGGTAGGTTGAGTTCGACTCTTCATCCTTATGCACAAGCGGTTATGAAAACAGAGAAACGAAGAACGAGTTTAGAAGAGATCCGGTTGATTTGTGATATAGATGAAGCGCATCAGATTATGCTTTTGGAAAGTGGAATTCTACCACAAGATGATGTGATCCCCGTGTTAAAAGAAATAAGGAGATTACGAGAGCACGATTTTGAAAGCGTTCTCAGTCTTCCGACTCCAAGGGGCTTATATTTAACATATGAGAGTTATATGATAGCCCAGCTTGGAGAGAGGCTAGGGGGCAACTTGCAGTTGGCTCGATCCCGAAACGATATAAACGCAACGATGAACCATCTTATTATACGGGATCACGGGCTCGAATTAATTCAAACGCTTTGGAGATTGATGTCTTCGATGACGTTGCTAGCTAAAAAGTATACCAATACTGTGTTCCCTATCTATAGCCAGTACCAAACGGCATTGCCGGGGACGTTTGGGCATTATCTCATGGCAATCGTGGAAAGTCTCCTAGACCATACCAATCAATGGATCAGCCTTCTGAATGGGAGTATGAAGTCGCCTTTAGGGGCATGTTCGGGGGGAGGGACAACACTTCCGATCCATACCGATATCACAGTTGAATTACTGGGTTTCAAAACGGCATATCGGAATTCGATTGCGGCTGTTAGTAGTCGAGACCTGAATCTGCGCGTCGCCAGTGAGTGCTCCTTTATCGGGCTAACGCTTAGTCGGTTGATTCAAGATTTGCAAATCTGGTCTTCGATCGAGTTTTCGTTATGTTCCTTACCTGATCAACTTTGTGGCGGATCATCAGCAATGCCACAAAAAAAGAATCCGTATCTACTGGAGTGGGTGAAAGCTCGGATCGATGAATTATTAGCAATCAAGGATACGCTTACTTTTTCTGTCCATAAGACTCCATTCTCTAACTCATTTGAGGTTTCGGGGATTAGCACCGATCATTCTTGTGAGATGATTTCAAAGCTAACGAAAGTGATCAATATGACCAGTATCTTATTAAATGGGTTAGCCATTAACGAGCAGTCTGCTAAAAAGCATATTATGGACAGCTGTTCCTATCTAAGTGATGTAGCCGAGTATTTATTCCGAGAGCACTCGATTTCGTTTAGAGAATCTCACCATTATCTCGGTGAAATCATTCCATTGATTGGGAGTGATTATGCGGCTCTCGTCAAATTAGTAAATCAAAAGCTTGATATTGAGATGGGTCAGACATTACTATCGCAAGATCGACTTTATGGAATGGGTCCTGGCGAGAAACAGGTGGACGAGCATATCTCTTACTGTATGGACTCATTAGAACAATTAAAAGATCAATTGGATGATTATGTTCAGCAAATACATACCGCATCTCACAAAAAGGAGCAGTTGATCAACCGTATGGTTCTGCCTACACAGACATAGAGAGGATTACGTACTTCAGTGAATGAAATAAGGAGAGAAAATGAAGTTATGCTGGAAGCGATTGCAAGTTGTGCTCCGTTTTGTGTGGATCAGGCACGAGGTACTTTTGGAGAATTGTTACAGGGAGAGCTACCTGATGGGAGTCATTTTCTCGTTACTCTCCCTATCTCTCTGCAATCCAAAGCAACTTTTTTACCTGATCTACATACGAAGGAGATAAGAGTTTTTCCTTCTCATAAAAAGAAAGTGAAAGTGGCAATCGATTACTTGTTACGCCGTTTTGATATTCACTTGGGTGGTCTTCTTATGGTACAGAGTGAAATACCAGAGGGGAAGGGATTAGCTAGTTCATCGGCAGATATTGTCGCGAGTATTCGATCTGTTTCTAAATATCTGAGTCTTCCTATCTCTCCAAGTGTGATTGAGGAAGTTATGCGTCAAATTGAACCGAGTGATGGTGTTATGTATGAAGAGTCTGTCACCTTTTATCATCGAGAAGTACGTTTAGCAGGGAGACTTGGTGAATTGCCTCCGATGATCATTGTAGCGGCGGATACAGGGGGGATCGTTGATTCAATCCAACATAATCGGAAGAGTCCTCTATATGTCGATTCGGAAAGGTACGTGTTCCAACGATTGCTTGAGGACCTTAGAGTCGCAATCGCGCGTAGAGATCTAGATGAAATTGGTAGAGTTTCTACAATGAGTGCTGAAATGAATCAAAAAAGGCTTTATAAAGATTACTTTGATTTTTTCATGGGCTTGAATCATAGGAACGGAATTTGCGGTACGGTTATTGCGCACTCTGGGACGATGATTGGATCGATTCTCAATCCCTATGCTGCTAAGGCAACGGAAGCAATGCACCAGATATTACAGGAGTTTCACGATCGAGATATCGAGCCTATGATCTATACCAATATGTAAGTTTATATATACGAGGCATTTGGACAGCAAATATCTGAATGATAGTTTGTTTATAAAATGAAATATTAGTAATGTTATATCTATTTTTTGAATGTCATATAAATGATCATTACTTTACCAAGGGGAGAAAGCCATGGCAATCTATACGGAGCTCAAACTTAGTAAGTACGAGTTATCCCACACACAGAAGCGTTTCTGGTTTACGGAACAACTGGAGTTTGTACAAGCATCAAAGGTAAATGCGCTATCGCATGTATCCACAGCATTTACATTAAAGGGGAATTTAGATAGGGAGGTCTTTCATCAAGTCATAGACACTCTAGTAAACCGTCATGATATATTACGTACTTGTTTTCGTGAAGAAGGTGGAGTTCCTGTACAAGTAGTCTATTCCGACATTAATTTTGATGCGATAGCCGTTGATATGTCTCAGCAGGAGAAATCTCTACAGGAGTTAGTGATGAGTGAGTTAAATAAGCCATTTTGTTTAACGGAAGCACCGCTCATTCGTGCCACTTTATATCGCTTGTCTGAGTCCGAGCATATGTGCCTCCTCGTTGCGCATCACATTATTGCTGATGGGTGGGCGATCGATATTTTAATGTCCGAGTTCTCCACTCTTTACCGTTCTTTGGCAAATAAACAGCCTAATCCATTAGCGCCTCTAGCTATTCAATATAGTGATTTTGCACATTGGCATAATGAATTGCTAGAGGGAGGAGAGTTAGATGGGCAACGGGAATTTTGGTTAAATCGCTTGTCAGGGGAGTTACCTGATCTCAACTTCCCGTTGGATTTTCCAAGACCTTCTACGCAACAGTTTGAGGGTGATACCGTCCCGCTCGTAATCGATGGTGAGTTGATGGAGAAATTGAAGGCTACTTGTGAGAAGTTAGATGTCAGTCTCTATATGTTTCTATTAGCATCGTTTCAGGTTCTACTTGCCAAATATACGCGAAACAAAGATATTATCGTAGGGACATCGTTGTCGGGTCGAGTTCATCCAGAGGTAGCGGATCTGGTTGGATGTTTTATTAATACATTACCCGTGCGGAATGAAATAAGCGGAAGTGAGTTATTTCAGGGATTTGTGAAACGAGTCAAACAAACAGTTATCGAGCTATATGCGAATCAAGAATATCCGTTTGATCGCATTGTGGAAGAGCTAGGAATGGAACGGAATCTTAGTCGGAATCCAGTGTTTGATGTTGTTTTTGAGCTGCATACCTTGCGTACAGATAAGCAGTTAGAGGTAGAAGTCAATAAAGATCTTACACTCTCTTTTGAAAAATCGCTAGATCATATCCAGTATTCGGGATTTGATTTTGTGTTCGAACTGTTCCAGACAGAAGGAAAGATAGATGGTTATATCCAATACAGTACATCTCTGTTTCAAAAGGAAACCATCGAACGCTTAAGCCGGCATTTTGTTCAGTTAGTGGCACAAGTGGTAGAAAAACCAGAGCAAAAAGTTTGTGAGATTGACATGTTGTTGGAAGAAGAAAAAAATCAAGTTCTGAAACAGTTTCATCCTAGCAAGGAAAGATTTCCAATTCATGTCCCGATGCAAACTCTGTTTGAAGGACAAGTAGCGAGAACGCCAGATCATATTGCAGTGAGTTTTGAAGGAGAAGAATGTACCTATCAGGAGCTAAACGAACGAGCGAATCGCATGGCACACTTACTTCGCTCACAAGGGATAGGGGTCAATCAATTTGTAGCCGTGGTAAGTGAGAGGAATCTCGATTGGATTTCGACCATGTTGGCTATTTTTAAGAGCGGAGCTGCCTATGTTCCGATTGACCCCAATCTTCCAGATGAACGTATCGCATACATATTACAAAATAGCGAGTCAAATGCAATCGTTACACAGGATGCTTTTGTAGAACGATTATTAGTGTTACAGACTAATCAGACTGTGCAAACCATGATCTGCTTAGATGAAGCGGGGGAACATTCGAATCGACGTGGACTGTATACGAAGAGTGATCTACATCAGTACAGTTCAGATAACCTCGATCCGATTAATGCATCAACGGATCTGGCTTACATGATTTATACATCAGGTTCTACTGGTAAGCCAAAGGGGGCACTGGTGCGACATGATGGCATGATCAATCATCTCTATTCGAAGATTACTAGCTTGAGTCTAGGAGCAGAGGATGTCGTGGCGCAAAATGCTTCTGTCAGCTTTGATGTATCCGTTTGGCAGTCCCTTGTTGCCCTGCTAGTAGGAGCGAAAACATCGATTGCTTCGTTTGAAGTTTCGCGTGACCAATCTTTATTGTTTGAGCACCTGCAAAGAGAAGGGGTGACGGTAGTAGAAACCGTTCCTTCACTCTTGTTTGCATTCCTCGATACAGTAAAAGGTTTAACAGAAGTGGAAAGGCAACTGCCTATGTTGCGCTGGATGATTGCCAACGGCGAAGAGCTACCGATTAAATTGGTAAATAGCTGGTTTGATCTATACCCGACCATCAAATTAATTAATGCGTATGGTCCGACGGAGTGCTCAGACGATGTAACACAACATGTCATGACGGGTGTGATGGATGCAGAGCAACTACGTGTTCCGATCGGGCAACCCTTACCCAATATGACTTTGTACGTGGTAGATCAGTATCATCATTTGGCGCCAGTAGGAGTCAAAGGCGAAATTTGGATTAGTGGCATTGGAGTGGGTGATGGTTACTGGAAGAATGAAGAGCTCACAAAAGAAAAATTTATTTCGAATCCGTTTGCAGTGGATTGGACGGAAGCGAGAGCATATCGAACAGGCGATCTAGGTCGCTGGCTACCTGATGGATCGCTTGAGTTTTTTAGTCGCATCGATTTTCAAGTGAAGGTGCGTGGCTTTCGGATTGAACTAGGTGAGATTGAGAGTTCAATTGGAAACCATCCACAAGTGGACGAGGTTGCTGTTATCGTGAAGCAGACAGAATCCGGAGATAACATGCTAGTGGCTTTCTATACGAGTAAACAGCTACTTGACACGGCTGATTTACAAGAGTATCTACGCGGGATTTTGCCCTATTATATGGTACCGGCGCTTGCGGTGCGAATTGAGAGTATGCCTCTCTTAACGAGCGAAAAGATAGATCGTCATGCTTTAAGAGAATTAGAGATTAGAGAAGGAGAGAAGCAGGGAGTATCCCAACCGAAAACGGAAACGGAGATAGAGCTCGTGTCGATCTGGGAGGACATTCTGGAAATGAAGCAGATCGATGTAGAAGATAACTTTTTCCATCTGGGAGGACACTCGATTAGTGCGGTAAAAGTAATCAATCGGATTCGTGATCAATTCCAAATTAAGATGACTTTACAACAGATCTTTATTACTCCTGTGCTGAGTGAGTTAGCGGGTGTAATTGATACAGAGGTTGCGAAAACCGAAGAGAATCAGGAACTTACTCTTCAACGAATGCCTGAGCAAGAGGTATATGAGTTAGCCCCTGTACAGCTACCCGAATGGTATATGCACCATTTTGAGCCAGATAATCCATTTTATAATACTAGTTTCGACTTGATGTTTTATGGTGATATGGATTTACCGGCGTTTGAGAGGGTATGGCAAACTCTTATTTCGCGTCATGCAGTGCTACGTACTACATTTAGAAACGATAATGGAGTTCCGTTGCAAATAGTAGCCCCGAGCTTGGAAATGAAGCTTTGTGATCTCTATGAAGATCATACTCATATATCAGAAGATCAGATTCCCGCGGTTACCAAAGAGCTGGCTGAGGCACATGCGAATCAAATATTTGATTTTGAGAGAGGTCCTTTATTTTCTACTAAGTTGGTTGAGCTTCCGGGTAAACAGTTCTTATATATGTTTGCTAGCCACCACATCATTTGGGATGAAACTTCCTCGATGAACCTCATGAAAGAATTTAATGAGTTATACAACGCATATGTCACCGGGAGAGAACCGCAGTTACCATCTATTGAGGTTGAGTATACAGATTATGTACGGTGGATGAATCGCTTAGTGAAGGAAGGACATTTGGATAACCAACGTCAATACTGGTTGAATCAGTTCTCGAATGTGCCTTCAGGTCTGGATTTGCCAACAGATTATCCTCGACCGCCGATGGTTACATTTAATGGAGGAACAATCCTAGGAAGGTTTGATCAAGGACTCCAACAGCAAATGATTGATTTCTGTCAGCAGAACGATATTACATTGAATATGCTTTTGCTTACTGTATTGAATTTGCAGTTACATCGTTTAAGTGGTCAACATGATTTTGTGGTGGGTTCACCGATTCTCAATCGTGATGATGTAAAGCTAGAAAGCATGCTTGGTTTGTTTGCCACGGCTCTCCCATTGCGTTGTACGATTGAACCTGATATGACCTTTGAACAGTTACTTGCACATAGTAAGCGAACGTCGATTGAGGCATATGATCATCATGCATATCCGAGTAATTTTGTAATTGAGCAGATTGAGGCGGAAGTAGACTTGTCGCGAACGAAGCTGTTTTCGGTGATGTACGGTTTACAAAATAACAAGCAAAGATTGATGGATAGCATTCAGTTTGAAGGATTGCGTTGTAACTTTCGTGTGTATGAATTTATGGAGAGAAACTCCCGCTTTGACTTAACATTTGTCTTTGATGAATTAGAAAGTGGGCTTGAAATCAATCTCAATTACAACTCTGATTTATTTACGAAATCAACAGCAGAGCGGATTTCTCATCAGTTTATGTGGCTGACAGAGCAGGTGGTTACAGCGCCAAGAAAACGGCTTCAAGAGTATGTGCTGGTATCGGAATCAGAGAAGCAGCGGATGAGTGAGTGGAATCAGACAGAGAAGCCTTTTCATGATGCAATCTGTCTTCATGAGATGATCGAGAGACAGGCTGTGAAGACACCAGAAAATCCAGCTATTCTCTGTAACGGGATCACACTTAGTTATCGTGAGCTAAATGAGAAAGCCAATTGCTTAGCACACTGGATCACAAGGCTGGATGTTAAACCAGGGCATAAGGTAGGGGTTACGTTTGAACCATCAACGGACATGATTGTGGCACTGATCGCGGTGTTAAAAGCAGGAGCTGCATATGTACCTCTTAGCCCAGAAGTTCCGGTAAGTCGCCAGCAGATGATCATGGAACGCGCAGGGATTGATGTGATCATTACAGAGAGCCAATATGCGAAGGAAGATCTCGCATTTCAAGGTAAGGTTATCAACCTAGATGTAGATGCTCAGCTGATAGATAAGCAGCCGAATACGAATCTAAATCTTTCTATATCCACTAACATGTTGGCGTATGTGTTATTCACATCCGGTACGACAGGTATGCCAAAGGGAATTGAAATAGAGCATCGCGGTATCATCAATCTATTTGAATGGAGTCAGAGGAAGTATCCGCTTTCTGATTCGGATGCAACTTTATTTATGACACCTTATACATTTGATGCATCGCTACTTGAAATGTTTTGGCCTCTGGCGCATGGTGCGAAGGTAGTGATTCCAGAATCGGAGGAACGTAAAAATCCAGCTTCTATTGGTAAGTTGGTAAGGAAGCATCAGATTTCGATTCTCCAGTTTGTGCCTGTGCTATTAGAAGCATTTGTAACAGCAAGGAAAAATGGAGGATTTGAAGAGTTGCCGTCGCTTCGTTATGTGATCTGCGGTGGGGCTTTACTTACCCGTGAATTATGCGATCAATTCAAAAACCAATTTTCTTGTCATCTGAGTAATCACTATGGACCGACGGAAATAACGGTAGATGCGATTACGTTTGATTGTGACGAACCATTCTCAGGAAATGTGGTTCCGATCGGTAGACCAATTCAAAATGTGCAAGTGTATTTGTTAGATAAACATAAGAATCCTGTACCCGTTGGAGTACCAGGTGAAATTTATATTGCTTCTCCAGGACTTGCACGTGGGTATCTCCATGATCCAACGATGACAGCTCAGTATTTTGTACCGGATCCTTTTACTTCGGATGTGAACGCCAGATTATATAAAACAGGGGACGTGGCGAAGTATGTCGAGGATGGAAATATCGTCTACTTAGGTCGTGTCGATCATCAAGTGAAAGTACGTGGAAATCGAGTAGAGTTAGAAGAGGTAGAAAGTTGGCTAGCATCACACGAAAACGTAAGTAAGTGCGCGGTGATTCATAAGAAAGATGAACAAATGGATGGACTTGTGGCTTATGTGGAGATGAAATCGGAGAGTCCTGTTCTTCAAATGGATGGGGAAGGACTAAAGTTATATACCCTTTCGCAAATCCCTAGCTTACAAGATCGAATGAACGAGCTTCATTTACCTGCATGGCCTGAATATTTTGCTGGAGAAGAAGTTCTACGGGAATATTGGCCACAACTCTTTACTCGGTTTGCGGAATACCAACTTGCTTTGGTTGATGGACTAGGGAAGGTGATAGCTGTTGGGAACGCAATTCCGATTGACTGGGATGGCACTCAGGAGCATTTGCCACAAGGCTGGGATGAGGGTTTGATCAAAGGATTTACGGATGCGAAAAGAGATACGCAATCGAATACGCTACTCGTTCTCGCGGGAGTGGTGGATAAAGAATACCAAGGGAAGGGACTTGCCACGTTACTAGTCAAAGCGTTTAAAATGCTGGCTCATGGACAAGGATTGCAACGTTTGATTGTTCCTGTTCGTCCAACAGGTAAAAGTGCGTACCCGGATCTCGATTTTTCTTCCTATTGTGAGTTACGGCGAGAAGACGGGTATCCTGTAGATAACTGGTTACGTTCGCATGAGCGTGTGGGAGGAAAAATCCTTCAGATTACGCATAAGTCCCAGTATGTTAAGGCAAGTGTTGCAGATTGGCAAGTATGGGCAGGGTCCACCTTTGAAGAAAGTGGATCTTATGAGGTGGAGAAAGCGCTTGCACCTGTCTACATTGACTTGGAACAAGGAATAGGGGAGTATTGGGATCCGAGTGTTTGGGTTGAGCATCCACTGGATTCGGTGGATACTTGGAATTACATTGATTCTAGTAAATTACAAAGCTTTTTGAAACAGTTTATGCCGGATTATATGGTTCCTCAGCAATACGTTTTTGTAACCCAAATGCCGCTTATGACAAGTGGTAAGATCGATAAGAATGCGTTGCCAGAGCCTTATACCATCTTTTCTCAAAGAGAGTTTGTGTTACCTCAAAGTCAAACAGAAGAAGAGATCCTCGAGATTTGGAAAGAGATTCTACAGTCAGAAAACATGAGTGTAACGGACAGTTTCTTTGATCTGGGAGGCCATTCTCTGAAAGCCGCTCAAATCGCTACCCAAATAAGTAAAAAATGTGATGTCCCGTTTACGATTCGTGAGTTATTCGAATTTGTCACGATTCGTAAATTAGCTCAGGAAGTAGATAAAAAGCGAACCACTTGAGTGAACGACGCGTCTTATTAGGGAGGAAAAGATAAGTATTTCTCTATGGTGTGATGTGGAGTGAGACGAATAAGTCCACTCCACTACTTTTTCATTAAGAGGGCTTTGTTTTGAAAAAGGTATTGACCATTCGTGTAGGGTGTGCTATATTATTTCTTGTCGTTACGAATTTATATAGTTGAATATCGGGATGTGGCTCAGCTTGGTAGAGCACCTGGTTTGGGACCAGGGGGTCGCACGTTCGAATCGTGTCATCCCGACCACACAAAAAACTACTCATTTGGTTGGGTAGTTTTCTTTATATGCCCAAATAATAATTGAAAAGAATAGAGGATTTATTAGACCCGAACAGAAGAGGAGATACGTAAGGATGTCCTTAGTGGAGCTGTATGAAAAATACTGTGAATGTCAGATGTGCCCACTTCATGCACAAGGGAGGTCTCAAGTTGTCATTGGGGAAGGAAATCCTTCTTCGCCCTTGATGCTGGTAGGAGAAGGACCAGGAGCGGATGAGGATCGTTTGGGAAGACCCTTTGTAGGAAAAGCTGGACAATTATTAAGTCGAATTTTAGAAGCTGCTGAAATTCCCAGAGAGCAGATTTATATCACCAATATTGTCAAATGCCGTCCTCCCGGAAACCGTACCCCTGAACCAGAAGAGATGTCTACATGCATCCACATCCTACGACAACAATTTCAATTGATACGTCCCAGGCTAATTGTTCTCTTAGGTTCCGCACCTACACGGGCTATCCTTGATCCTAAGGCACGTATTACACAAGTGAGAGGGCGATGGATCGAGCGAAAAGGGGTCCGCTTTATGCCTACCCTACATCCTGCGTATCTATTACGAAATCCATCTGCGAAGAAAGATGCATGGAGCGACTTCCAGCAGATTCGAGATGCTTATCACATGCTTCTACAAGGGGATGAAAATCGGTGAAAGAAGTAATTGTTTATACAGATGGAGCATGTTCTTATAATCCGGGTCCGGGGGGATGGGCCGCCGTTTTATTACATGGCGAACATCGTAAAGAAATCTCAGGTGGAGACCCCGACACAACCAATAACCGGATGGAATTACAAGCTGTTATCGAAGCACTGAAATTATTAAAGGCGAAATGTAAGGTAAAAGTGCACTCTGATAGTGCTTATATCGTGAACTGCTTTCATCAAAAGTGGTACGTCAAGTGGGAACGAGAGGGTTTTAAAAAAAACCCTGACCTATGGAGAGAGCTACTTGCCCTCACACGAAAACACGATGTAGAGTTTATCAAAGTGAAGGGTCACAGCACGGTAGAGCTAAACAATCGTTGCGACGAATTGGCTCGAGCTGCGGTACCTAAAAAATAACCCGTAACTACATAAGAAAAAAGGAGGTGGACTAGGTGAACGCAATGGAACTGAAACAAAAACTGATTGAAAAAGCAAACGAGATCGGGATAGACAAAATCGGCTTTACGACCGCAGATCCCTTTGTCGAACTGAAACAAAAACTCGTTCAACATCGAGAATCAGGCTACGAGTCTGGTTTTGAAGAACAGGACCTCAATCTGCGCACGATACCTACACTTACATTACCAGAAGCGCAGTCCATCATTGCCATTGCGATCGCCTACCCCTCCAAGATGAGCAATCCCCCTCGTTCTGAACTTGGAGCGTACCGGGGGATTTTTGCTAGGGCCTCATGGGGGCAGGACTATCATGATGTCTTGAGAGACAAGCTAGCTCAACTAGAAGCATATCTGCTTGAATTGGTCCCTACCGCTCGAATCCAATCAATGGTAGATACAGGTGCTTTATCAGATCGAGCGGTAGCGGAACGTGCAGGGATTGGTTGGAGTGCGAAAAACACTTCTATCCTCACCGAAGAATTCGGCTCATGGATCTATCTAGGAGAGATGATTACAGACCTGTATCTTCCTCCTGATGAGCCGGTTTTAGATGGTTGTGGCGATTGTACGCTATGTCTAGATGTTTGTCCCACAGGAGCCCTAGTAGAACCAGGGCAACTAGACTCGACAAAGTGTATTGCATTTCTCACGCAAACCAAAGGATTTATGGATGAATTTTATCGTGAAAAGATAGGAAATCGACTCTATGGATGTGATACGTGTCAAACGGTTTGCCCTAAGAATCGAAAGCGTAATTTTACTCACCACGCTGAATTCGAGCCTGATCCTGAGTTGGTGAAGCCCCTATTGCAACCACTCCTTACCATGAGTAATCGTGAGTTTAAAGAGAAATATGGATATATGTCGGGCTCGTGGCGGGGGAAAAAGCCCATCCAGCGAAATGCGATTATCGCACTTGCTCATTTTAAAGACCAATCAGCCATTCCATTATTGAAGAATTTATTAGGACAAGACCCTCGTCCTGTGATTCGCGGGATGAGCGCATGGGCTTTGAGCAAAATCGGTGGTGCAGAGGTAGAAGAGGCATTGAACCAAGCATTTCATGAAGAGCAGGATAAAGAGGTTCTTCGTGAGATTTCCTTTGGTTTAGAACGAATTCAGAAACCAGCTACCTCCACATAAATCAAGGTAGATTGTCCTTCCTGTTCGTTATAAAAATTGACAATCATTACATGCTCACCTACTGTGCAGAAAGAGGTATGATCGTAATATGAATTGTATTGGTATGACCAAAAGGAGGATCTACTTGTGAACCAGTGCCAGCCCATTATCGCTTGGAGTACATTGAAATCCCAAGTGGGTGTTTTAACTGTGGCGGTGTCTCAGCAGGGGCTTTGTTACCTTGACTTTCCGAAGAAAGAAGATCCTATTCTCGGTTTGCGAATTTGGGTGAGTAAGCAAGCCCGTTCTACTCATTTCGAGCAGAATGAGCAAGCATGTACTCCTGTCCTAACCCAATTGCTAGAGTATTTTGACCGAAAACGTAAGGAGTTTGATCTGCCCCTAGATCTCACAGGTACTCCCTTTCAACAGCTCGTATATCGGCAATTATGTAAAATCCCATACGGGACTGTCGCATCGTATAAACAAGTTGCAGAGGCGATTGGAGTTCCGAAGGCAGTTCGGGCAGTAGGCGGAGCGAATAATAAAAATCCAATCTCCATTATCGTACCTTGCCATCGAGTGATCGGTGCCAACGGATCCCTTGTTGGATACGGTGGTGGCTTGGAAATCAAAAAAAACCTGTTACAACTAGAAGGGTTTAGTGAATATAAAGATTAATCTTTTGAAAATCAATATGGAAGCGTGCTTTTTTCTTTTCTCCCCTCATACTCTGTTTCTGAGAGAGGGGAGTTTTTTATGCCAATGGAAGTATCGACGTATGTACGTGAACAAGCAGTAGCCTATGCGAGACAACATTGGAACAATAATAATCCAGCATATCTAGTGTTTGCCGATAACTGTACAAATTTTATCTCGCAGTGCTTATACGCAGGTAATTTTCCGATGGAAGGTCAGGGAAATCCTAAAAAAGGTTGGTGGTATATACACAGAGGCGGGAAAAATGACCTCTGGAGTGAAAGTTGGGCAGTAGCTCACAGTTTATATTGGTACTTAAGAGAGAGTAAACGCGTTCGAGTGATGCAAGAGGCTACCCAACTCCAGTTAGGAGATGTTATTTGCTATGATTGGGAAGGCGATGGAAAGTGGAACCATAATACGATTGTGACCGGCTTTGATGAAAATGGAGAGCCACTTGTACATGCGCAAACGTACCCAAGTGCCTTCCGACCATGGCGATATCTGGATTCACCAGGCTGGACCTCGAAAACGAGGTATGCATTTTTTCATATTATCTATTAACTTGTGGATTAGGCATTCCTTTCGTTACAATAGGAAAAGAATTGTTTCAGATGAAAGGGATGCCTAATATCTAATGTCATTTCATATTGTACTCGTTGAACCTGAAATCCCTCAGAATACAGGGAATATTGCTCGCACTTGTGCGGTTACAGGAGCTAAGCTTCATTTGGTCAAGCCTCTTGGTTTTGAGATTGATAATGCGAAATTAAAACGTGCTGGATTAGATTATTGGGACGATTTAGGGGTCGAATATCATGATTCCTTTGCTGACCTCAAGCGGAAATACCCAGATGCGCGCTTTTTTTGCTCAACTACAAAGGGTTCTAGCTGGTATACAGACTTTACATACCGTGAAGGCGATTTTTTTGTATTTGGCAAAGAGACGAAGGGACTAAGTAGCGAGATTTTAGAGGCGAATCGAGATACACTGATTCGCATACCCATGTTGCCTGTAAAGCGTTCGTTAAACTTGTCCAACTCTGTGGCAATCGTGACATATGAGGCTTTTCGTCAAATTGGATTTCCGGAAATGAAGTAAGCGAAAGGGGGCAGATCCATCGCCCCTACCTAGCTCCCGAAAAAATATACCATCACCTGTATCATTCACGAGTGAATTCGTATATACTATAAGTAATTGATGAATCACTAACTAGAAAAGAGGAAAGTATTCCATGGGGAAATCAGATGCAACTTCAGTGAATCGAAAAGAGGAAATCATCTCCGCGGCAATCGAGGTATTTGCAGAGATCGGATACTATCGGGCAACGACGGCACAAGTCGCACAAAGGGCTAAAATATCGCAACCGTATATCTTTCGTTTCTTCTCTACTAAAGAAGCCCTATTACTAGCAGCATTAGAAGTGTCTTGGACACGAGTGATTGATTCTTTCCACAAAGTCATGGAATCCGGATTGTCTGAACAACTGGAACCAGACCTTATTCGAGCTTATGAAGATATCTTAGATTCATATCGAAACGAAACACTGCTACAAATGCAGGCTCAGACGATTCAGGAAGACTCGATCCGGGAAGCAATGCGCAAAGGATTTGGAGAAGTTCATCGTATCGTTTTAGACGCCTTTCAGGGTGCAGGCATTCCAAACCCTCAGGAACGGGCGACGATGTTTCTAGCACGGGGGATGCTCTGCAACATTTCATCCGCATTAGACATGCCTGAATTGATGGGGAAATAAAGAGAATAAGATTTTTTAAAAGTTGTGATTGACCAATCAATTACAACGTGATATATTATGAACAAGAGTTAGTGATTGATCAATTACAAAAACAAAAGGACAGGTGAGCATAATGAAAAAAGCAATTGTGATCGGAGCAACGGGTGGTACTGGAGCAGTTATTACTGAAGAACTAGCAAATAGAGGAATTCAAACAGTGGCCTTCGGAAGATCGCTTCCAAAGCTAAAGCAATTGAAGGATCGTATCCATCATTCGGAAAATGTAACCCTTGCAACAGGTGATGCTTTTAATTCAGCCGACATTGTGAAAGCGGCAGAGGGTGTGGATGTACTGTTTCATTGCGCAAATGTACCTTACCACGAAATGGAGACAAAGCTGATTCCGTTAGGAGAATCCGTGATGGAGGCGGCTAACCAACTAGGCTTGAAAGTAGTTGCGGTTGATGGGATTTACCCATACGGAAAAAGACAGATGGATCGGATTTCTGAAGATCATCCAAAACAGCCACATACCCGAAAAGGAAAGACAAGGCTTGCTTTTGAGAAGATGCTTTTTGACAACAAATGGAATAACACTAGAGTTATGATTGTCCGCTTGCCAGATTACTATGGTCCAACAGCAAATGAGGCTTCGTACCTAGGCTCAACTATTAAAGATATTGCAGATGGGAAAAGCATGACATTTTTTATCGGCAACATGCATGTCCCACGAGAATATGTTTACTTACCAGATGCGGCGTTCATGATCGTGGAGCTTGCTGCTAAGGACGAAGCATACGGTAAAGAGAACTGGAATATACCGGGTGGGAGTCTAATTTCAGGTAAGGAGATTGTGCGAATCGCACAGCAGGCAAGTGGAAACTCCAAATCCGTTATTCCGCTCGGTCGATGGGGACTGTCTGTACTCGGACTCGCTGTGCCAGTCATGAAGGAGATTGTGGAGATGCTCTATTTAACCGAGGAACCGCTTGTCTTAAGTGGAGATAAATACGAGAAAATGATCGGACCTGTGCGTGCAACACCTTTCCAAGAGGGAATTTGGGAAACAATCCATGCATTGCAACAGACAAAATAAGTTTCTGAATTAGTAATTGATCAATCAATAAATAAAAAGGGATGATGGATCATGAGGAATCATAAAATGGACATTGCGCAAGAGAGTAAGCTATTCGAGGGGGAAAAGATTTTAGTAATGGTCAGTCTGCTTGGATTCTTGCTTTCCTTTGGGATCGTCATCTACATCGGTATCAACGGGTCTGTCGTTTTACCAGAGGGAAATGCATGGAGTGCCTTCTCATTTGATGCGGCAGTCGGGATGTTTACCTTGTCCCTCGCAGCAATACTACCTCTTTCTGGACTTAGTTCTGGGAAGCGGAAGGCAGTTCGCTGGTTTTTTATCATCGCCCTGCTTTATGTCTATTTTGCCGAAACCGTTCAGCATCTTCGTGGCATTAATCCCCGATTTTCACAAGTGAATGAAACGTTTGATATGATCATTGGTTACTTGTTCGGGATTGATGCGGTACTGATGATCGTCGTGTCCTTACTACTTGCTATTCCATATTTTCGCCGAAAGAAATCTCATGAACGTCCGCTCGTTGTACTAGGTATCCGTTATGCATTCATTTCGCTTCTATTTGCCTTTGCTGCGGGAGCTTGGATGAGTGTCGTGCAAAGCCGCTTTACTGGTAGTGCTGGTAACCTGATTGTCCTTCATGGACTTAGCTTCCATGCGTTGCAGACTCTTCCTTTACTTGGATGGTTGATGGGGTGGATACAAATCGCTAAGAAGAAGGCGAGACAACTTATTCATATCGGGAGTATTGCCTGGACTATTTCCATCGTGCTCATTTTTGTCCAAACGGCACTTGGACACTCTGTATTCGAATGGACTGTGTTACCAATCATAAGCGGTGTGATGTTACTAATTTATATAACGATAACAGCAATCGCTATGTATGGCGCACTGAAGTCAATGTTAAAGCGTTGTAAAAAAGAACATGTTTATGTCAGCTGGAGATAGTCAGGAGATATGACTGAGAAGTTCGATATATTATACTCTTTTCTCATGTATAATGAAGAGAGAATACATTGAAAAGTTAAATGAGGGATTTAAATGAAGATAGTGAAACCTCTAATTTTCTTTACGTCAGTTCTGCTGTCCATTGTTCTTATGTTCTTTCTACTCTTTGTAGATATACATCCATTTTGGCTGTCTTATGTAATTGCCGCCTTTCTCGCATTACTCGCTACGATGTTTTGGATAAAATTTGTTCAGAATAAGGAAGAAAAAAAATTAAATCTTACTGCAGCCCTTCTTTTTACCTTCTCAACAGCAACCATGTGCCTTAATATATTGATGACAATCAATTTACAATATACCTAGGAGAAACCTCAACCGTTTCCTGTTTGAATACCAAAATGACTTGATCGCACATGAGATCAAGTCATTTTTCTATATTGAACCGTTTTTCTTATCATTTAAATTGTTTTAATGTTTGTATTATTGTATAATATGAATACGTATCATCTTTTTCCTGTCCATTTATCCACATTCTATATCTCTCATGAATAGGTCCAAAGCCCCCTTTACAAGTGATATGAATCCCCAATTTGTTCTTATTCGAATGAGCTTACGCAACTTGTATCTCCTGCTAGCATATACTAGAACTCTCATTTCTTTTTTATCGATTTTGCTAGAGTTATGATGCGTATGATGTCATGGGACAGATAAATGTTAGATACTCAAACCGATTGGTTTGAGTGAAGCTAGACTGAGGGAGAGGGGACTTCTATGGATATTTTAAAGCGTCTCGCAGATCACCGAGAACAAGAAAAGAAGCTGTTGTGGGAAGGGACATTTACGGAATATCTGGAGATTGTAAAGCAAAATCCTCAAGTTACCCAAACAGCTCACTCACGTGTCTATGACATGATTCGTAGGGCTGGTATTGAAACAGACTCCAATGGAAACAAAAAATATCTATTTTTTAGTCGGGAAATTTTTGGATTGGACTATGCAATTGAACGGCTTGTTGAAGAGTATTTTCACTCTGCCGCTCGTCGACTTGATGTTAGAAAACGAATCTTACTTCTAATGGGACCTGTCAGTGGAGGAAAATCAACGCTAGTAGCCATGATCAAAAAGGGACTAGAAGAGTATTCTCGGACAGACGAAGGTGCCATCTATGCGATCAAAGGATGCCCGATGCATGAAGAACCTTTAAATCTAATTCCCAAAGAAGTACGTTCCGAGTTTGAAAAAGAGCTAGGGATTCGTATAGAAGGAAATGTATGTCCGTCTTGCCGTCAACGCCTACGGGATGAGTACAATGGACGGATTGAAGATATGGTAGTAGAAAGAGTCTTTTTATCTGAGGATGAGCGGGTAGGGATTGGAACATTTAGCCCGTCTGACCCTAAATCGCAGGATATTGCCGACTTAACAGGTTCGATTGACTTTGCGACGATTACGGAATATGGGTCCGAATCAGATCCACGTGCTTATCGCTTTGATGGAGAGTTAAATAAAGCAAATCGTGGGCTGATGGAATTCCAAGAAATGCTAAAGTGTGACGAGAAATTCTTATGGAATTTACTATCCCTCACCCAAGAAGGCAACTTTAAAGCAGGGCGTTTTGCCCTCATCTCCGCAGATGAATTAATCATTGCTCACACCAATGAAACAGAGTACCGTAATTTTATTGCAAACAAGCGAAATGAAGCGCTTCACTCACGGATTATTGTTATGCCGATTCCGTATAATTTACAAGTATCCGAAGAAGAAAAAATCTATGAGAAACTGATTAAACAATCCGACCTGTCTCATATACACATCGCACCCCACTCCCTACGTACTGCTGCTGTATTTTCCATCCTAACTAGATTAAAAGATTCCAAAAGGCAAGGAATGGATCTCATCCAAAAAATGCGCCTCTACGATGGTGAAGACTTAGAGGGCATTAAAGATATTGATGTAGAAGAGCTGAAAAGCGAATTCCACGACGAAGGATTAAACGGAATTGACCCTCGTTATGTTATCAACCGTATTTCGAGCGCCCTCATTCGAACAGATGCCGATTACATCAACTCTTTAGATATCCTTCGCTCTCTAAAAGATGGCTTAGATCAGCATCCATCGATTACCCCTGAACAACGCGAACGTTATCTCAACTTCATTGCCCTAGCACGAAAAGAGTATGATGACATCGCGAAGAAAGAGGTCCAAAAGGCATTTGTCTACTCTTATGAAGAATCAGCAAAAGCCTTGATGGATAACTACCTCGACAATGTAGAAGCGTACTGCAACTGGCATAAAATCAAGGACCCCCTCACGGGTGAAGAGATGGAGCCAGATGAAAAGCTGATGCGGTCCATCGAAGAGCAAATTGGAATCTCCGAAAATGCCAAAAAAGCATTCCGTGAAGAAATATTAATCCGCTTATCTGCCTATGCTCGTAAAGGGAAGCGTTTTGATTACAACAGTCACGAACGTCTCAGAGAAGCCATTCAAAAGAAACTATTTATCGATCTAAAAGATATCGTCAAAATCACCACATCTGCTAAAACTCCAGACGAAGGGCAATTGAAACGGATGAATGAAGTGATTGCCCGCCTAGTTGAAGATTACGGATATACTCCTGCTAGTGCCAACGGGCTCTTACGATACGTCGGCAGTCTGTTAAACCGTTAGCCAGCAATCAGCGGGATAGTGGGAGGTGAATTTATGCTTGTATCAGAGGAGGATTGGTCCCTGCACCGCAAGGGGGACCAAGACCAGCTTAGGCATCAAGAGAAAGTAAAAGAAGCGATCAAGAAAAATTTACCTGACCTCGTAAGCGAAGAAAGTATCGTCCTATCCGATGGCAAACAAGTCGTGAAAGTCCCGATCCGCTCCATGGAAGAGTACCGCTTTCGTTTTAATCACAACAAGAATAAACAGATGGGCCAAGGCCAAGGTGACACGCAAGTAGGAGATGTTGTCGCGAAAGATGGTGAACCACAAAAAGGATCAGGCAAGGGGCAGGGAGCAGGGGAGCAAGCAGGCGGAGACTACTATGAAGCAGAAATATCCATGGAAGAACTCGAAAATATTCTCTTTGCAGAAATGGAACTTCCTCATCTCGTGCAGAAGGAAATGGATTCAATAACTGTAGAAGACACACGATTCAACGACATTCGCAAAACAGGTCTTTCTGGCAACATTGCTAAGAAGCGAACTCTCTTAGAAGCCATTCGCAGAAACGGTAGACTCGGTAACAAAGGAAAGCCGAAAATCTCGATTGACGATCTGCGATATAAGACATGGGAAGAAATCACCATCCCACATTCCAACGCTGTCGTTATGGCTATGATGGATACCTCTGGTTCAATGGGCATGTTTGAAAAGTATGTTGCTCGGAGCTTTTTCTTCTGGATGGTCCGTTTCCTACGAACCAAATATGAAAAAGTAGAGATCGTCTTCATCGCCCACCATACAGAAGCCAAAGAAGTCAGCGAAGAACACTTCTTTACCAAAGGAGAAAGTGGCGGTACCATCTGCTCCTCTGCATACCGCAAAGCCATTGAAATCATCGACACTCGCTATCCTCCAGCCCAATTCAACATCTATTCCTTCCACTTTTCCGACGGTGACAACCTCACCAGCGACAACCAAAAATGCATTGGTCTCGTCCAAGAGCTCATGAAGCGCTCCAACATCTTCGGTTACGGTGAGGTGAATCAATACAACCGCCACAGCACACTTATGAACGCCTACCGACATGTGAAAGATGAGAAGTTTTTGCATTACGTTATTAAAGAAAAAGGACAAGTGTACCAAGCGTTGAAGCACTTTTTTTCGAAGAAAGAGGATGGGTAGTAGAGTGATGGATCGCCTTCTTAGGAGGGCGATTTTTTTATGGTGTGATTTTGTATTTTCCAAATCGGGATGAGTTTCTGCATAGCTATTTGATCTAAAACAGTGATAGATATCACTAATTATCTCTATAACTAGCTAAAGCATTGAATAAAGGAGTGAAGTATAGTAACCTAAATTCACCGTTTTCTACGTTTTATAAATAAATTTATAGAGGTGGATGATTCAATTATGGCTATATTGTTGTTAAGTCGTACCCCCAGTCACATTACACCATTTCATGAGCTTCTGGATTATAAAAATGAAGAGTTGCTTCTGCTAGCATCTTCAGAGGAATTAGATACATATGATCTCAATAAGTATGCTTATGTAAAGGGATTTAACGATTTTGATATAAATCAAAATGTTGAACTAGAAGCTGTAAGACTGGCAGAGAAATTTAATATAAGAGAGGTTGTTGTAACTTCAGAGTTTGACATAATACGTTCAGCGAAAATTCGGGAAATACTAAATATTAAAGGTCAAGGAGTTTTAAGTGCTATTGCATTTCGAGATAAAATTAAAATGAAAGAATATGCGATGTCAGTAGTTGATGTACCTTCATTTAGTGATATTTCATCGCCTCTAGACATTGGTGCATTTATTAATAGACATGGCTTTCCTGTTGTGATTAAACCACGATGTGGTGCTGGGTCAGTTGATACTTTTATTATTAATGATATGGATGAACTGACACTCTTAATGGACCAAGGTTTTATTGACAGTCAATATCAGATTGAAGAATATATTCAAGGTCAAATGTATACGATAGATGGTCTATTCTATAATGGTGAAATTCTATGTAGTTGGCCAGGAAGATATTTGAATAGTTGTCTTTCTTTTCATGAGGGTAAGCAGGCATCTAATGTACAATTATCTCAAGACCATTCTTTATATGATCGTTTACAACAATTTATTAAGAGTCTAATAACTTCTATGCCTATGCCAAAAATAACTTCGTTTCATGCAGAGGTTTTTCATACAAGTGATGATCGGCTGGTATTATGTGAAGTGGCTAGTAGGACAGGAGGTGGAGCAATAAATGAAGTTTCGGCATGTAGTTTTGGGATTAGTCTTAATCATATGTGGATAAAAGGTCAATGTGGCTTGTTGGATCCTATTAGATTAGAGAGAGAAGATAAAATATTTGGATGGGTACAAATTCCTCCTAAAAAAGGTACTTTGAAATTTATTCCAACTGAGGTTCCATTTAGCTGGACAGTCAACTATCAGGTTAGAACCAAATTAGGAACAACTTATGATAGTATTCAAAACAGTGGTCATAAAATTGCTGTTGCTGTTGTATATGGGAATAGTGAAGAGGAAGCGATAGGACGTATGGAAGAAGTGACTCAATGGATAGAAAAAAAATGTATATGGGGATGAATTTAGCTTGATTAGGTATGAAAAATGGAATTCGAATAAAACAGTTGCTTTTGTGTGTTAGTAGGGCAAAGGCAACTGTTTTATTTCTCTATAAGGAAGTTTCTCTTGTAATATGCGGGGTATCGAAAAGATCCCTAATTTAACAGAGGAGGCACAAATTCAGCATAAAAAGGAACAAGTCATTTTAGGTATGGAACCGACGGGACACTACTGGCTTAACTTAGCTCATTTTTTGTGCAATCAATGTGCTTGGTCACGTGATGTGCTAGGTCTAGAGTCAGAAACTGCTCCATAGCTTATATCTATTAGGATAAAAGCCAGCCTTTTGCCTCTTCGGCATTGTCAAAAACTCTAAAAGCATTTCCTTTGTTATATTCGGTCACCAGTTCTTTAAAGTGATTGTTGACTTTGTGCTTACTTAAAATGGTAGCAACTTTGATATTATAGTTGCTAAATTTTTGCAGTATATTACCTGCTAAGTCTGTTCTTAGTTTAATAAAATCGTCTGAAAGAAAATCCCCATGAATCAGCAGTAGATTAGTTCCATTTGCAGCGCAAATAGCGACAATGTTTAGTGCATCCTGTTCTGTTGGGATCGATCTCCCCGTCGGAGATAACAATATGAATTTTTTATTATTTTCCGCAATCAATTGGTAGTTCCTTTCGAACTCTTCCTTTTCCGTAGTTTGATTGTCACTAAGAGGCAGAATCCTTGTACTATATTCTTCTTCAGGCATTCTCTTTAGTTCTTCACGTATTTCCCTCACCCAAACTAACTCGCTTTCATAGGATTTAACAATATTTTTATAAATAAAATCCCATACTATCTTTTCGATTGCATTTCTATTTGGAGAAAAATACCCTTTTTGCTTTTCTTGTTCTAGCAGAATCAGTTCCTGAAGTTCTTGTTCATAAGCTTCCAGTAGTGACTCCAATTCCTTGGGTCCTACATGTGCTGCCCATACCATTTGTTGTGCTGCCCATGCCAGTTGAACAAGAAAGCTTTTTTTGATCTCAGGTGCTTTAGGGGGTGATAGTAACCATTTTTTAAGTTCAGCAAGCCCCTCATTTGTAATTGTATATATTTTTTTGGATGGGGAACTATCTTGGTGGTGAATCTCATTAGTAACAAAGCCGTCTTTGAGTAGTTCCATCAATGCTTTATAAATTTGATTATTATTTCCCGACCAAGGCATAAAGGGTGATTCTTTTATCATTTTTTTTAGTTCATAACCAGTTAAAGATTTATAGCTTAGCATTCCTAAAATGGCGTGGTTGATCGTCACGAAATATATCTCCTTTTTTTATCTCAGCGTGTGTTAACAATATCATATGATAAAGACTGTATTCAATCTTGAATACAATCTAGGTTGGCAATGTGCTGGAATCTTTAATTGTGGAGAATACAATGAATCATTTCATCGGGCTTTTCTACTTTTTCGAAAACATAACGCATTGTAATAACACTAGATCATATGTTACTATTAACATATGATCTAGTGTTATATATTAAGGTGGATCATGAAAGCCAAACAAATCATTAAAGGGCTAAGGGTGAAACTGAGGATGAACCTTGAACAATTAAATCATTATCTGCATATCCATCGATTAGAAACGGTGTTTAATGAGCAGTTAATCCCCCATTTATCGCTATACAGATTTGAACGAGGAGATTTTATTTGTTCCCAAGGAGACGCTTCACAATATCTGTATATACTTGTCAAGGGGAAGGTTAAAGTCTATACCAACACATCAAAAGGTAAAACCCTTATTCTCTCTTTTAGGACACCGCTTGATGTAATCGGAGGTGTGGAGTATGTAAGAGGGATTGATACAGTTCATACCGTTACAGCCGTATCGCCGGTCTGTGTGATTGGTGTGTACTATCGTTGGTTAGAAAAATACGGAAAGTGCCACCAGCCCCTTTTACAATTTTTACTAGAACATATTACCCAAACACTCTACAATGAATCCTATTCTTTAAGCCTTAATCTCATGTATCCTGTGGAAGTGAGATTAGCAAGCTATCTAATATCTGTGTCTTGTGATGAATATGACTTACCATATGGTCAAATAAAGACATCCTGTCTCATAAATGCAGCCAATTTAATTGGGACTAGTTATAGGCATGTGAATCGAACTATACAGCGGTTCTGTACGGACGGTTTGGTTGAGCGTAATATCGATGGTGTCTTTATTAAAGACAGAGAAAAATTAAGAGTATTGGCAGGTCATAATATCTATGAACAAACTTATTCATCCATCTAGAAAACAAGGTTGGCTCATAAAGGTAATTTATAATCGTTTGGTTTACCATATATTCGAATTCGACAAGGAGGCGGAAACGTCTCTTTTTTCCAGCCTCAAGAAAGATTGATCACTTTTACTAGTGATTAGAATTATATAAAAACTAGGACTTATGTCCTTTACTAGTTACATAAATCTATAATTTAATAACAATTAGTTATATAGAAGAAACTCATTTTCGTTTTAGTAGGATTGATAGTAAATAATGACCATCATGAGGAGGATCACAAGATGAAGAAGACCTTGGTACCAAAACTTGTAATGAGCCTTTTGATTTTCGGATCTGTAGAGGCAAACATGCAAAATACTGCTTTGGCAACAAACCATGTTGTAACCGAAACAAATAATCATGTATGGGATGTTGTAAAAGCTACGATTGCTCAAAAAGTACAGGCGGGATCTACTGAGTTTAAAGAGGTAAGACCGGGTAAAGTGACCCCATTATTGGACAAGGAACATAAAGAAACCGTTTATTTTGTTGAATTAGTGAAAGCAAGCGAAGCAAAGATTGGTGGATATATGGTCGTATCCAAAGGAAAGGCCATCGAGTTTTCTCTAGGAGATACTCATCCGTTACAGAATGTTGAAAACCCTGTATATTATCTAGGTCCTATCAACTACGCTGAAGATTTAGGCAATCATTATCTAAGGGACCTGAGGACCGGAGAAAAGTTTTCTAAGGATTCGATTGTCGTAAATAAACAGAGAAGATCAAATGGATTGAAAAGAAAGGAATATGCCTCATCATCGCTCAGACCGTCATCAGATCCTAGTTCCAGATATTACTACATTCGAAATGTTCCAGACTTTCAACAAAGAGATAATCCGTCTATGAGAAATGCTTGTGTGCCTACATCAGCCACAAATGTAATGATGTACTGGGACCAACATGGATACCCTAATTTATCTGGGGACAACAACTGGAAAACAGTAGCAAATCGCTTGGGATCTCTGATGGACCATGATAGTAGTCATGGAGTTTCTCGAAGCGATATTGAGGATGGTTTGGAAGATTATATTGAAGAACGAGGCTACGACGATCGTTTTTCGGTGGATAGAGACTGGGTCTTCTTTGGATTTGGTAGTATTGAAGACCAGATAAAAGCAGGAAATCCAACCATGATTAGTATCGATGATTATAGAGGATCAGATGGTGGTCACAATGTTACCGTAGTCGCAACAGATGCAAGACATAACAATGAATACGTAGCTGTACATGATAACTGGGAAAGTACTCCGACAGATGTGTGGTTTGATTACGATGCTGAAGACATTGAAGGAATATATAAAGTAGAAAGAGAATGAAGCCTCTTTTTGGATCAGTCACCTAAAAGCACACAATTGACCTAATGTATCTAGATCCCAATTAAAAATAGAACCAAAAAGTGACTGTTTGTTGCTAATGGGAGAGGGCGCGATTTACTTGTATAGCGATAAATAGCCAATATCTTTTTACCAGAATGGGAGGTAACAAAATGAAAGATCTTATAAAGTTTACAATTGAAGAAGCGAATGACTACAGTCCCAATTTTGATCAAATCATTGGTACCATAAAAAACTGGAGCAGTACTGACAATCATAAAAAGTTGTTTATCTACATGGCCGAGAACGCAGAAGAATATGTGGTCGATGCATCCGCCGATATTTTTCTGTATGAAAAGCACGAAAAAATCGTAGGTTACATTTTTTTTAATCTTGATCTGAATCCAAAAGGCGAGATCGCTTTTGAATCTAGAATGTTAGAGATACACAAGGAAGAGGTAGAAGTAGAAGACATTTTAAAAAGATTTAAAGAGATAGAAGAGATTAAAGCATTTGATGGAACCGAATTCTCAACAAGTATCTCTTTTGAAGATGAAAATTCAGAGTCAGTTCTAAAAACATTGGAAAGTTGGGGAATAAAAGTAGTTTTTGAGGAAGATGATTTCTTTATGGATCAGCAACATCGCGAGATTTATCAGCAGCATCTTTTGTATTCTGAAAGAAGATGCGAAATTTTCCCCAAAAAAGTGGATGGTAAGAAATTAGATTAACTATGAAACAAAAAAGAAGCTATGACGAACCCAAGGGACAGTAAGCTCTCATGAGGTAGTAGAGGAGAGGCATATTTTTGCATACTCGTATCAATCACCATTTACTAATCATCACTATTTCTATGAATGTTTTTGCAAGTGTTATGAGTACTTCTATGTTGACGATTGCATTTCGTGATGTAGTACATTCCTTCCAAATTAGCTATGAAACTTTACAATGGAGAAATATTCTTTTCTTTACCACCTTTGCTGTAGGGTTAGTTTTTTTTGGAAAATTAGCAAATAGAATTGGAGTGCGTCGGCAACTCATTTTAGGTCTCGGTTTATTTATTGGAGCTTCTCTCATGAGCAGTGTAACAAGGAACTGGTATATGTTTTTAACCTTTCAAGCACTCCAAGGATTAGCTGATGCTTTGATTGTCCCCACCTTAGTCATATTGATTCGTCTTTGTTTCCCAGAGAATAAAATAGGTTGGGCGTTTGGCTGGTTCTCTGGTACATCAGCAGCCGCCAGTTTAGTTGGTCCTGCGGTGGGTGGAATCATGCTAAAACATTTTCCTTGGTCTTCCCTCTTTTTCCTATTGTCAGGACTAGCTGTTGTGGCTTTACTTCTCTCAATTATATATATACCTCGTTACATTTCAGAGGGAAACCAAAACAAAGTTCCCATCCTTGGAGGGATCGGTCTTTTCGTTATGGTGATTTCCATACAAATGTTATTTATGCAACAAATAGATATCGTGATAAAGATAGGCTCGGGGATTGCTGTCCTTTTGGGTTTAGGTACAGTGATTTTTGTTCAAATGAAGAAACAGGGAGAGGTAGCCATTCTTCCAACAGGAGTATTTCATAATCGAACTTTCATTCTTGCGTGTATTCGAGTTTTTTGTTTATCCGTCGTAAACAATGCGATTACTCTGTATGCCCCCAGCTATTTACGAGATATACATGCCATTCCTACAGATCAAGTTGGTTGGATTGTCATGGTTGATGCTATCATTAGTCTCTTCTTGTCAGGATTAGCTGGCCGATTGGCTGATTCACGCCCTCGCACAGCGCTCGCAGTAGGTATCTTGTTTTCTCTTGTTGCTACGCTCTCTTTTTGGTTCAGTGACCGCTTTGAATATATCCTGCTATTCAGTTTAATCTACCTACTCCTCGGGATTGGCTGGACGCTTTCAATGCCGTCTCAGAACAAGATTACCATGATGGCCGTTCCCTCTGAACGTACGGGTGAGTTTATGGGCTTCTTTCAACTAGTCCAGTTTGGAACAGGTGCTTTTGCAGCAGGTATTTTTGCTTCACTTATCAAGGGAACAGAACCAGATAAAATTAGCTTAGAAGGCTTTCAAACTATGCTTTTGATGAGTGCTGTTTTTCAGATAGTTGCAATGATCACTATCGTAATGGAAGGACGATTTTTATTGTTTTTTAAAAGAGGAAGGACGAACAAATAGAAGAATTACCATCTATCATAATAAAGGGAGTGAATCTTGTGAGTGCTAATCTAGTCATACGTGAAGCAACCATTCAGGATTTAGAAGAAATTAGACTAATTTATAATCAAGGGATTGAAGATCGCATTGCTACGTTAGAAGAAACACCTAAGTCGAAAGAAGATATCCAGAAGTGGTATGAAGAACATCATCAAGGGAGATATGCAGTATTAGTCATAGAATCTGATCAACAAATGCTGGGTTGGGCATCGTTAAATGCTTATTCCCACCGCTATGCTTATCAAGGAGTGGCGGATTTATCTATTTATATTGAGCGTAGTTGGAGAGGAAAAGGATTAGGCTCCCATTTACTGAAGGCGCTAGAGAATAAAGCAAAAGAAAATCGATTCCATAAGATTATTCTTAGCACCTTCCTGTCTAATTCGTTGGGACAAGGGCTTTATCGAAAGAGGGGATTTCGAGAAGTAGGGGTATTTGAGAATCAAGGTATAGTAGATGGACAATTTATTGATGTTATGACAATGGAAAAATGGTTAGGTCTAAATAGTGGTTGATCTTAGCTTTTTAGTTATTCAATTAGCGTTTAAACAAGGGAGCTTTGGAGAAGCAAGAGAAAGCTTTCTTTGGATTTAGTTAAACGATTGCCCAAGAATCCTGTTGCACATATCAGTGTGAGCCTTTTTCCGCTTTTTTTAGAAAGGAGGTGATATCGTGGACAGAATTATCAGCATCATAATTGATGGAATGTAGTATGATATAGGGTTTAATCGGTCTATAAAGCGATAATGAAGGAAAAATTTTTTAACTATAGCCTATAGCAGTCCTTTCTCAAGACAATGAGGAAAGACTGCTTTTTAGTTTCAGAACGAGTGATCAAAATTATATAAAAATGGGGGACACATGTCCTTTACTAAATATCTAGATATATTATTTAATAAAAGAGAATTATTAATAAAATTAATTAACCAACATGAGGAGGATCACAGATGAAGAAAAACGTAGTACCCAAGCTTGTCATAACGCTTTTGATTTTCGGATCTGTGGAGGTAGGCATGTATAGTACTGCTCTAGCAGCAAATCATGCTGTAACAGAAGAAAATAACAATGTATGGGATGTTGTAAAAGCTACGATTGCCCAGAAAGTACAGTCTGGATCTGCTGAGTATAAAGAGGTAAGACCGGGTAAGGTGACCCCATTATTGGACAAGGAACATAAAGAAACCATTTATTTTGTTGAATTAGTGAAAGCAAGCGAAACAAAGATTGGTGGATATATGGTTGTATCTAAAGGAAAGGTCATCGAGTTTTCTCTAGGAGATACTCATCCGTTGCAGAATGTTAAAAACCCTGTATATTATCTAGGACCTATCAACTATGCGGAGGATTTAGGCAATCATTACCTAAGAGACTTGAGAACGGGAGAAAAGTTCTCTAAGGATTCGATTGTCTTGAATAAACAAAGAAGAACGAATGAGAATAGAGGGACGAACGTCATTCCAGCGTCTAGTTCTCGGCGCGTTATTTCAGGTGTTCCTGACTATCAACAAAGCGATAATACATCGATGAGAAATGACTGTGTTCCCACAGCATCTGCGAATGTAATGATGTATTGGGATCAACATGGATATTCTAATTTATCAGGAGATAACAACTGGAAAACAGTAGCAAATCGTTTGGGAGTCCTTATGGATCATCATGAAAGTGGAGTCTATGTATCCGATATTGAGGATGGTTTGGAAGATTATATTGAAGAACGGGGCTATGAGGATCGTTTTTCAGTGGATAGGGATTGGCTAATTTTTGATTTCAGCACTATTGAAAACCAAATAAAAGCTGGGAATCCAGCTATCCTCAAAATCGATGATTATCATGGATCAGATGGTGGGCATGCTGTTACAGCGGTTGGCACAGATATAGGAATCACTCATCAATTTGTTGCTGTGCACGATAACTGGGCAAGTACTCCAAAAGAGGTGTGGTTTGAATACGATGCTGAAGACATTGAAGATATATTTAAAATAGAAAGAGAGTAAGGATTTCAGGGCTACTATCTAAATCAATTTTTAGTTTTAGTAGCCCTACATCTTTTAATCAACATCTGGAAGGGGCTGTGATGATGAGATCAACAAATAAGTCTTTCTATTTGTTGTTAGTGATGATTTTGATAACGACAACACTCATTCCCGTTATATTATTGACAGAAAGTTATGCTGCGGGAAGACTCGATGGATCATATCGAATCTTAAGTTATAATGTACACGCAAAAGAACCATTCCTTGAAGAGACACCATTCGATGATGATACAGAATATCCTATGAATGCTAAGGATCGCGGAAAGATGATTGGTCAACACATTTTAAATGGGGACTATGATATCGTAGTCTTGAGTGAAGTGTTTGATGAAAGCACCACACCCGATTCTGATTTCCAAGAAGGATTACTTGATGAACTTATGGATAAATATCCATACCGAATCGAAGAACTTGGTGATATGGGCATGGCATTCAATCCATTAGATCCAGTAGACACTGATTTTGTAAGAGAAGACAGTGGTCTGATGTTGCTCACCAAATTCAAACCTCTCGAAAATGAGGATCTTGAAAAGGTTGTTAAAGATATGGAAAATCTTCCGGATACGGGAAGGTTTAGTTGTGAGGAGGACATTGATGCCTCAGGTTTTACCGTTGAGGGATGTAGCAAAGCATGGCATCCATTTTCTGATTCAGATCATCCAGATAATATGGCACAAAAGGGAGTAGGTTGGGTTCGCTTAGAAAATCCACATTCCTCCAATCCCATTAATGTATTTTTCAGTCATCCTCAGGCTTCATACGGCGATGATCCCCACCTAGAGACAAGAAAACAACAATTCACCGAAATAAAGACATTTATGGATAATGTTCTGATGAGAAAAAAATTCCCGAATCGAATAGAAGATATTGTTCTAGCAGGGGATTTAAATGTCATAGCAGATACAGATGAATATAGGGATATGATGAATCTCTTTAGTGATATAGGTTTGCAAGATACTTGGAAGCTTGGTTCAAAGAAGGATCCTGGTTACTCTTGGAGTCAAAAAAATGACCAACATCCTGGTTCAGGTAACCAACGGTTAGACTATATTTTGGCGAATATTCAAGGCTCTTGTTACCAGCATACAGCTTTGCGTCGTGATTTTGACAGTAAAGAGGGTCTCGACTTATCCGATCACTACGGAGTAGAGCTGACTGTCGCCCCCCATTATGCCTACTGTTCACCGGCAGCCGCTTTAACTGACCCGGGAGAAGACATATCACGCATGCGTATCAATAAACAAGGGAATTATCAGTGGGTACACTTTACCAATCCAGGGACCTATACCTTTACAGTGGCTTCTGAAACGGAACATACTACACCATTTGAGATTACGGCTTATCGGGATGAGGATCTCTCAACCCCATTGAAACCTTGGAAGGGAGATAGCTTGATTGATAAAGGTGTACAGTTGTCAAAGGATACGGTTTCGTTTGCTCCCTCAGGTCCTTTCTATTTGCGAATCCGACCTGTAAATGAAGATCAAACACACAATAAAACATGGACTGGAAATATCAACTTGAAAGTCCGTAAACATACAGGTGTTTCTTGGGATGATGCGATTGCCTTACATCCGTTCAAAGAGACCAATGCTACCATGACCAAAGCAGATGACACAGGAACACATCCAATGCAAAAGAAAACCTATTTTGAACTTCGGACTGAACAATTACTCTCCTTAAAAAAACAAGACTTCACTTTCACACTCACTCAGAAGAGCGTAAATAGTTCAGGAGAGTATACCAAACCAGCTTCTGGAACTCCCAAAGAAAAATTTGGATATCAGCTGAAAGCCAGTATAGACGGTCCTGATTTGTTCAAAGTAAATGAGACCCAGGTTGGATCATTATGGAGTCTACCGTTTGTAACAAATACAGCAATTCCTCCTGAATCAGGTGAGTATCGTCTGGTTGTTACAAGACCACAACCTACAAGCAATATACAAGCCCATTTTTCGATGCGGTATACGACGAACTTACGAAATTTGGATATTATGACACTCCGTTGTAAGGATCAAGAAGATACTAATATTTTAGACGCTGAGGATGATGACCCGTATCTTAAGTTGAACATTGACGGGGAGTTAAATCGTACACTATGGTATGGTGATACAGATGAAAATCAGTCTCACCACGATCCCCAAAGGATTCTTGGCGGTAGCTTAAAGACACACAAGATTCCATTTACTTCGGTCGAATCTACTCTGTACGAAGAAGATGGGGATGGTACTCCAGACTACGGAGATCCCAATGCAGGCGACACTGATGAGCTTCTTGGATCACTTAGAATCGAATCTAGCCTTCTAGATCCAGGTTCCGATGCACTCTCATATAAAACAGCTGACTTTACGAGAGATTCAGATGCTCATTATAGAATGGGATATCAAGTCCATCTGCCTGGATCAGAGTATACTGGAGAATAGGTAACAACACTCTATCAATAAAGATAGGAATCATCTGGAAATAGTAGCTCTCCTAAAAATCTATATCATGATTGAAAGGAGGGCTTTTTGTTCTGGGGCGTGATCGTAAGCTCCCTCTTCGGAAAGATTGGGAACGAGTAAAAGATGATATCATGAGAAAAGCGGTTCTTCATAAATTCAGAAATCACGATGATATTCGTGAAAAAAATAGCTGAGACAACAAATGACTCAGCTATTTTATCTTATAAAGAAGCAATCTTATTTTATGCAGAAGACTTGGATAAAGTAGATTGAATGAAAACGGCTTACTCCTTATAAATAATCCGGGAATGTACGACAGTTTTTGGCTTGATCTTGATCATGTCCGAAGAAAACAGTAGAGGGACGGAACTCTTGGATCACTTCCTTCATACGTTGAATGGATTTAGTAGCCATTTCGGGATCGGATGTTAAGAATGGTACTCCATTATCAAAGTTTTGCCGAACGTAAGCAACATCAACGGTTAGTAATACATATCCGGATTTTTTGGTTTTTACTAATATGGATTGATGTCCAGGTGAATGCCCCGGTGTAAAGAGAATTTGGATACCCGGTCTAACTTCGTAGTCGCCTTCAATAGCGTGATAGGGTAAATCAGGAAATATACATTCTTGTGGAGCATAGTCATTATTTCCGATAGCGGCGTCCAGTTCTGCTTGTTGGACGAAGATAGGAGCTTTATGGAAGTGTCCGTTTCCACCTGCATGATCTAAGTGTAGGTGGGAGCTAATAAGCGCTTGAATATCATCGAGGCGATATCCAACGCGCTTCAACACGTTGATGATTCGATCATCTTCTGACATATTTGGAACAACTCGTCCCTCTCTTTTCGTTCCCTTATAGTAGTTGGGATTGTTCACAAAGGAATCAGGCATTCCCGTGTCAATTAAGATGGGGCCATCTGTTGTTTCGAGTAGAAAAGACCAAACTGGCATTTCCACTAGTTTCCCAGCTGGAAGGGTTCGATTGACTGCTGATTGATCTAGATAACAAGATCCGGTGGGTAAAAAGAATAATTTTGTAACTGACATTAATCATCATCCCTTCGTAAATAACTATATTAACAATTCGGATATTCTTAGATAGTAATAGTGATATGTTTTGTTTCTTTATAAGATATTTATATCACATCTGAATTGAGTATCGTAAAATAAATGTGTATTTATAAGATTATGTATTGAATATTTCAGAATTATATTCTATAGTTAAATTTGTGTGTTAATTTGTTGTGTAACTAAGTGTCCTTACTACATAAGGAGAATGGTATGAAAAAGATATCTGTTATTCCTATTATGGCTTTGTTGGTATCAGTCATTTTGTGGGGTTACAACTTTATTGTGACGAAGTTTCTATTAGTCGTACTAAGTCCATTTGTATTAGCCTTCTATGCTATTTTTGGGGCAGCGATGGTATCGGTTCTTATTTTTTGGAAGGGATTATTTAGCTATGACAAAAAAATCTTAATTAAAATATTTTTTGCTAGCTTTTTTGGGATTTTTTTATTCAATCTACTTGTGAATTATGGGATGAAAAAAACATCTTCAGTTGATGCATCTTTGATTATCGCTTTAGTGCCTTTGATAAGTAATATTCTAGATGTTATTTGGTTGAAGAATCGATTACGAGCGATAAATCTATTTGGAACTTTACTGTCAGTTACAGGAATTATTTTATTAGTTACAAATGGAGATTTTGGCTCGGTTCAATTTAGTGATGATCATTTATTTGGTAGCCTCATCTTGTTTGTGGCAGTTATTTCTTTCGTTATCTATATATCACTTGGAAAAAGCATTATGAATTCGATTCATCCAATTCACTATTCTACATGGTGCTTTATTTTTGGCAGTGTATTACTTTTTATTCCAGCATTCATTTTCGGTGATTTGACAGCGTATCAGAATCTAGATCTTACCTCTCTACTTTACTTACTGTTCGCTATTTTGTTTGCCAATCTAGTAGCAGATATGGCTTACAATTTTGGAGTTAAGAAGACCAACATTATTATTCCGTCGTTGTTTTCTAACTCAATTCCTATTTTCACCCTATTATTTTCGGTTTTAGTTTATAACGAACCTATTTCAAATGTAAAAATAATGGCGGGGTCGTTAGTCGTTATTGGTTTAGCACTACCTACTATTGCGAATAGAAATGAGAGCGTGAAAAGATGAAGGTTATTGTTTTTGATTTAGACGAAACGTTGTGTAATCATACCCGAGGAGAACAGGATAGCCTACGAGAAGTTTTTAAGGCTTATTTTTATAATCGTGATCTTTCGTTTAAGGAATTCAAAGAGGTGTTTTCTAAGTTCAATAAGGTATCTTGGGAGAATTTTGAGAAGGGGATCCATGACGTAGAAGCTACTTTAAGACATAGATTTAAGTTGCTTTGTGATTTTTATGGAATGGAACAAAATCTAGAGGAAGTTTCGATGGGTTACAAGTCTGCTTATATAAAAAATTGTGTGCCATATGAGGGAGTTGAACCATTACTAAGTAAATTAAGCGAGACCTTTCTACTTGCTGTTTGTAGTAATGGGATGGAACAAATCCAGATGGATAAGCTGAGATATCATAAAATAGATCAATACTTTTCTTGTTTTCAATTTGGAAGCTATTACCCATTTTGCAAACCTCATCAAGACTTTTTTCAGAGTTTAGTAGAGGATCTTTCTACAGATCCGAAAGATATTTTGTTTATTGGGGACTCACTTACCAATGATATCATGCCAGCGAAAAATATAGGGATGAAGACCCTCCATATTAATAAAGAACATATAGTGGGGGAGGTGCTCCAATGGAATCTAGTATTGAACAAAGTAGAGGAATTGATAGGGTAATTTTAAAAAATGCAACCTATTACTCGGATCAACACGACTTTCGCCTTGCTGATATTGTTCTTTATGGAAATAAAATTGAGAAGATATGTCAGCCAAATTCGATTGATGATGGGAATGTCATCGATGCAACAAATCTCATTGTTTTACCTGGATTAATTAATGGGCATTTACATCCAAGTAAAGAGTTATATGGAGGGGTAAAAGCATTTAGTAGCATAAGTGAGGTTTTAGATGCAGTTCATCGAAACAATCATCTAGAAACGGAAGAACTTCAGGGTTTATCTTCTTTATACTCCATTTTGAATTCGGTTCGTCAAGGTATAACCACTCTAGGAATTTTTACGAGCCGAGCTGAGGTAGATGCAGAGCAAGCCAAAAAAGCGGGTATTCGAGCGGTTATCCATTTTTCACAAAATGACCAATGGATAGGAAAAGAATCGAAGCCGAGTTCATCCTCTTTGGAAGATGTTATCAAGCGCTATTCCGATTGTGTACATAAGTACGAATCGGATTTAATAAAAGTTCATCCAGCTACGGCTTCAGAGCTTTCGGCAACTCCAGAGTTAATGAAAGAGCTTCATAAAATTGCCTATGAAGAAAATAAGAAGTTTGTGATGCATATTTGTGAGGGAAGAAGCCAAGTTGAGCAGTGTGTCGCTCATTATGGTGAATCTGGTATTCAGGTACTCGATAAGCTACATTTATTAGACTCTTCTACACTATTGGTACATGCTTCAACACTGTCAGATGAAGATATTCATGTTTTATCTGATAAAAAATTGAACTTTATACACTGTCCAGTCAGTAATAGCTTTACAGGAGCTGGGAGGTTTCCGTTTAAAGCTCTATTACATAACAAAATTGGGCTAGGTACAGATGCAGCGATGGTAAATCCGTTTCATAAATTAGCTTTTGATGCTGCTTTCTCACTTTATTTTCATGGTGAATCTAACTTAGACGAAAAAGTGGATGTTGCAGATTTAATTGACTCGATTACGAAAACAGGGGCATCGGCATTAGGTTTAGATCATGTAGGGAGTGTCAAAGAAGGAATGTTCGCCGATCTATGTTTTTTTAAGCGAGGTAATGTGGTGGTTGAATCACAAGATCCGAGTTTACTGTTTTTAGATATGATTCTGAACCATAATCCGACGCATGTGATGATTAATGGGGAGTTTGTTGTTTTGAATGAGAGCTTCCTTCGCTGTGATTTTAATCAAATAAGAGATCGTTTTTTACAAAACAAAAAATTGGAAGGGTAGATGTCGTATGAAAAAAAGAGTAGCATTTCTGTTCTCAGGTCGTGGATCGTTAATTGGAGCAGTGCAAGACGGGTTAAATGAGCTATCAAGTGAACTTGTTTTAGCTATTACGAACAACTCTGAAGTTGATTCCTCACAACTCCCCATACCCAAAGGCTGTTACTTTACCTGTATCGATCACAAAAATTATACGAGCCGAAGCGAGCATGAAAATGAAATCGCATCGCTACTTGATCAATATCAGATTGATTTGCTTGTTCTTGGGGGGTATCGTCGGATTTTTAGTACTGAATTTGTGGAGCGATACGGCCATAAAACGATCAACACGCATCCGTCACTACTCCCGGCGTTTGTAGGAGATAAGGCACAGTTAAAAGCTATTCAGAAGGGAGTCAGAATTACAGGAGCTACGGTACATTTTATTAACAATGAAGTCGACCAAGGTCCGATTATTACTCAAGCAGCCGTTGAGGTAAAGCCACATTATACCGAGTCGGATTTGAGGGAAGCGATTATAGATGTGGAAAAATTAGCGTTGGCAAGGGCGGTACATTTATTTTTGGACGATAAATTAGAGATTAAAAATGATGTGGTTCATGTAAAGAGTGGGTATGAGAATGAACTTTTCGTTTAGAGCCACTCCAGTATCGGTCCATGAAGGAATTTCAGAGTCATTCGCTAAGATAGGAGAGGTATAGAGTGGAGTCTAACTTGCCATTTTCAAGTCTATATTCAGTTGCAAATATCCACCGTCACGAGAATAAGAAATGTTGCTTTGTATTTGTTCACGGCTTCTCTGAATCGGGTGTGTGCTGGGACGACATTATCATTCCAATCAAAGGTCGGGCTAATTTTGTATCATATGATTGTGTAGGACACGGAAATAATGCGTATTTGTGGGAGCAAGCTTCATTTCAAGCATATGTCCATCAATTAGATGAACTGGTCAGCTATCTGAAAGAAAAGGAGTGTTTTCAAAAGATCGTACTTGTGGGTCATAGCCAGGGAGCTGCGATCGTTGCACAGTATTCCATACAAAGCCTTGAGAATGTAGATGGTCTGATCCTCATCTCTCCGTTCTTCTATATAGGAGAACCGCTTGGAGCACTTTGGTCAAATTTCCTTCAGTTGGTGGAGCAAGGGGAGGTAAGGCGGTTTTGGGATGTAAATAGTAGCCTATTGCTTGGTCCTAGATCAGAGAGTTGGTCGCAATTTAGAGAAGTCTCTATACAGGAACGCCTCAACTTCTTTACAAAAGAGCAGTTAATGGTTCTTATAAATGCATTGCTACATATTCAAGTTACAGGCGATATTTCAACTCTCAAAAATAAACCGATGTATTTGATACATGGTCAATACGACCTTATGTTTCCCAACTACTACAGTAAAGAAATCCAAAAACAGGTGCTTGAAGCAGAATATATGGAGGTTGAAGGTGCGAATCATTTGCTAATTGAACTTGAATCAGAAGTTTATCAAGTCATGTTGAAGATGATGAAGGATATTACATAAGAAATGATATTAGATGGGTAATTTGTGAATTTACAAACGATAATAATCCTCCTTTGTTTGATGCTCGTGTGCCGATTCAAGAGGAGATGAAGAACCATATGTAAGGCTGTCTCTTAAAAAAGACAGCTTTTTCGCGTATGATGATGATTAATGGTAGTAAGGAGAAAAGAGGGATGTCATTACATGAAGATTAGACCAGTAGAGAAATCGGATTATTATAAAGTTATTTCCGTAATTGATGATTGGTGGGGCGGTAGGCAGGTGGCGGATATGCTTCCGAAGTTGTTTTTCGATCACTTTAAAGATACTTCTTTCGTAATCGATGAAGATCATGATGTCCTTGCATTCCTTATTGGATTTATTTCACAATCGAACCCACAGGAAGCATATATCCACTTTGTGGGTGTTCATCCTGACTATCGAAAAGAAGGGTTAGCAAAGAAGTTATACGAGGAATTCTTCAAGATAGTTAAAGAAAAGAACTGCCGTATGATCCATTGTGTTACCTCCCCTATCAATCAAGTATCAATTGCTTTTCATCACAAAATGGGATTTTCTATGGTAGAGGGAAACGATACCGTACAAGGTGTGCCGGTACATAAGAATTATGATGGTCGAGGGCAAGATCGGGTTTTATTTGTGAAAGAATTTGCTTGCGATGAATGATATAAACGTTCGTTTCATAAAAAAGATGTTATGAGTGTCTATATAAAGGAAAAGATGTGGATTTAAGAATAATTATGATAACATGTTCCTCATACTACGAAAGTGTTTTCAAGTTAATACATAGAAATATAGAACGATTAAAGGATGACAAACTGTAACAAATGGAGAGATAAATGATGTGGTGGGATGTTTTTGTAGGAATTGTTTTGGGCTTTGTGGAGGGGATGACAGAGTTTGTCCCTGTTTCGTCCACAGGTCATATGATTTTGGTAGGAGAGTTGTTATTAGGATTCAAGGGAGTTAAGGCATCTACTTTTGAAGTATTTATCCAATTGGGTTCGATCTTGGCTGTTGTGGTTGTTTTTTGGAAACGATTGCTAAGCCTTATTGGAATCGATGTCTCTCAAAAATTGAAGGATGGAAGGAAAAAGCGGGGGAACCTTACCATTCTGCACGTAATTGTCGCGATGATTCCTGCGGTTGTACTAGGATTGTTGTTGCGAGACTTTATTAAATCGGGACTATTCACTTCTGACAAGGTAGTCTATCCCCTTATTTTTGGTGGCATTTTAATGATTATCGCAGAAAAGTGGAAACGCCCTGTGATAGTTACCAGTTTAGATGAGATTACTTACAAACAAGCTTTTATGATTGGTTTGTTTCAATGTTTTGCCTTATGGCCAGGATTTTCACGTTCTGGTGCCACTATTTCGGGTGGGCTCTTAACGGGTGCGGATCATAAAACAGCAGCAGAGTTTTCTTTTATCGTTGCGGTACCGATGATGATGGGTGCTAGCGGTCTGGAGTTGTATAAGAGTTGGGGGATCTTGGGCGTAGATGATCTGCCGCTTTTTGCTACTGGATTTGTTACGGCGTTTTTGGTAGCCCTATTTGCAATCAAATTCTTCCTGAATCTAATGGAGAGAATTAGCTTAACTCCGTTTGCCATTTATCGCTTTGTCTTGGCAGGTATTTTGTTGGTTGTCTTTATTTCTAAACTGATATGATCCTTTGAGAAAAATCAGGATTAAATCTTATTATCAAAGGCTTTCTTTGGACATGTATACAAGGAAAGCCTTTTGATTTATATAGAAATACATTCATAGAAACAATATATCCTATTAGAACTACTTTCCTTTTTTAAATGATGCAGAAGCAAAGTTGACGGAAAAACGTTCACACCAAATCGAAACGGTCTGGTACTTGTTTAAGTCGACATTGTCAGGTATTTCGTAGTTTTGATCTCCTTTGTTCCCCTTTATTTGTCCCAAAGAAATAAAATTGTCTTTGGTTACTTCTTTACTTTTGTTGATTTCTGGAAGGGCAACTAGATAGATTTTTACGTCTGGACCGTTATCTGTCTCAAACTCTGTGAAACGCAAAATTCGTTTCCCATTTTCCAGTTGATGAATGGTTGCAGTTCCTTTGCCTTTATGAAACGTATCTCCACTATGAAACTGACTTTGGTATAGAATTTTCGAGCCTTGCGTTTGTCCAGTAGGTGTTTGGAGTGCTTCATTTACTGTTTTATCAATAAACAATTTTTCGGGACGGAATATAAACCAAACACCCACGAGCACGATAAATAGAATAGATATGATTTTCCAGGTATTCTTCTTCACCAAGAATCCTCCTTACATTTTTACTGTATGAATGTAGTACATTAATAGGTTACATTGTTTATTTTTTTTATTCAATAGATTTATATTTATACAAGCAAAAAAGATTATTCCCTATGAAATGAGATGTGGGATTAATATAAAAGTGGGTAACAGAATTTAAATTAATGAAATTTTTATTTTTAAGGTTTATTTTTAATTATGAAAAAGAATGTATGTTTGACATATAGTAGGGGTAATTGTTTCGAGAGAATCATATTTTTAACAATGGGAGCTGACGATCGTATGAACAAACAAGGGGAAGTGAGACTTAACCGAAAAATAGTAACGCAGACGAGTGGAGATAAACGCTATAACACGACATGCCAACCGATGCTACAAAAGCCACAGTTGGAGAGGGACCATTCATCAAATTGCATCTCAGATTCATTTCCGTTATGAGTAGTATATAGAGTAATATTCAAAAAATAGAATAAATCAAGTTTAAATGAAGAGAATGGAAGGGTATATGTGTTATGGTTGTATTGTAAAGAACTATAAATTTTTAGATTAGGAGGAAGTGAGTTATGTTTTTTAAGTTGATTCATAATGAAAATATTAAGACGTCTTTTCGGTTATCTACATGGATTATGTTGGGGCTCTTGGTAGTTGTTGTACTACTAAACACATTTGTGGGAGGGTATAAACAGCCAGCTGATGGACAAGCGGACTTAAAGAAGGGGATCGAGAAGAATACAGCAATACTAAATGATAAAGAGGTAGACGAAGATACAAAGGAGACGGTACAAAAGGAAATAGCAAAAAGTGAATATCTCTTGACCCATAATATCAAACCATACACGATACATACATATTTAAATGATGAACAAGGGGCGATTATTTTCTTCAGTGCTTTCTTCGGGATCATTATCGCTGCTAATAGTGTAGCAAGTGAATTCTCAACGGGAACGATTAAGTTATTGTTAATTAGACCCATCCATCGGCTTAAAATATTACTTTCAAAATACGTTTCTGCGCTGATTTCTACAGCTTTCTTACTACTATTAGGGGTCCTTCTTTCCTTAATAGCAGGTGGACTATTGCTTGGTTTTGAGGGAATCACTGCACCTCATGCTGTGATGCAAGGGGACCATCTGGTGAAGGAAACCTTCCTTTATACTTGGGGTAAAAACTTCTTGCTATCGCTTATTTTACCATTTTTTGTAATTACATTCACATTTATGATTTCAACGGTATTTCGCAGTAATGGACTAGCAATCGGTCTCTCAATGGCTGCTTATTTTGGAAGTAACATTGCCACAATATTTATGCTGAAATATACGTGGGTTAAGTATACGCCATTTGTACATACGGAGTACTTGTCTTCAGGAGAAGCCCTTATTAAGGGAATGACAACTTCCTTCTCTTCGATCGTACTAGGTGCCTATTTCATCCTCTTCCTAGCCATTGCTATGATTACTTTTAAGAAAAGGGACGTCGCCATTTAGAGAGAAAGGGGAATGGGTCATATGAAAAAAGCAATTGTACAGATAAAAGACTTGAAAAAGGTAATTAGAGGGAAAGAAATCATCAAAGGTTTAACATTTGATATCTATCCAGGTGAAGTCTTTGGTTTTCTAGGACCAAATGGAGCCGGAAAAACGACAACCATTCGGATGATGGTAGGCCTCACCTCAGTATCAGCTGGAGATATAACCATTGACGGTAACAGCATTCAGAAGAATTTCGAGAAGGCTGTTGCAAAGGTTGGTGCCATTGTAGAAAATCCGGATATGTATAAATTCTTGTCGGGATATCAAAATTTAAAGCAATATGCTCGTATGGTGGGCGCTACAGAAAGTCGTATCAATGAAATCGTGAAATTGGTCGGTCTGGAGAATGCGATTCATAATAAGGTGAAGACGTACTCTCTTGGTATGAGACAACGTCTCGGATTGGCCCAGGCACTCCTTCATCAGCCTTCTGTCCTCATTTTGGATGAGCCAACGAATGGACTCGATCCAGCCGGGATTCGTGAATTACGTGATTATCTACGGAAACTAGCCCGTGAAGAGGATATAGCTGTGATTGTTTCGAGTCATTTGCTAAGTGAGATGGAACTCATGTGTGATCGAATTGGAATTATTGAACAAGGTAAGCTGGTAAAAGTGGAGGATATGAATGAGTTTATCCATGGGGATAATCAAGAGACTCCAGTCATTTTCCAAGTAGAACCGCTTGACCTCGCAGAACGCCATGTGAGAGAGCAGTTCCCGAATAGTAAGGTAGCTATAAAAGATAATGGACTCGTCCTTTCTATTAATAGAGAAGACATCTCGGAAGTAAGTAGTTTTCTTCTTCACAATGGAGTCCGCTTATATGGTATTCAAAGCAAAGCGAAATCATTGGAAGATCGCTTCCTAGAGGTTACGGCTCAGTAAAGGAAGGGGATCGTGATATGACTTTTCAATTTCAAGGACTTGATCATATTCAGTTGGCGGCACCAGCATATAGTGAAGAGAAAGCACGTGCTTTTTTCGGTAATATCCTTGGGATGAATGAAATCCCTAAGCCAGATAATCTAAAGAAGCGTGGAGGAGTTTGGTTTGCAGTGGGGACACAGCAACTACATATTGGCATTCAAAAAGACTTTTCTCCAGCTCTAAAAGCACATCCTGCATTTCAGGTGAAAAATCTAGATGGATTGCGTGAACAACTCATTCACAATGAAATCGTCGTAATAGACGATGAACCATTAGAAGGTGCGAATCGTTTTTACGTCCAGGATCCATTTGGTAATCGCATTGAATTTTTAGAAAGAGTATAGGCTTTCAACAGTAAGCCCTCACTTCTCGATGAGTAGAGATGTGAGGGCTTATTGTTGAGTATTGAGGGTGTTTCTTCTATGTTTCAGAGAATCACCCCAGTGGTATGTACAATTTAAGATGTTCTATTGTAGCATTTTGAATCAGGGAGAATCTGAATGTGAAATTGTACTCATTTTCAACAAAAAACCGTACATAACTCGTTTTCACTTTTTGATAGAATAAAGGTATTACATAGACGGGGGTATTGATATGTTTAAAAGTTTATTTGCTAAATTTGGTCATGGTTCTGCAAAGGTGGACTTAATATTGGATAAGCAATCTTTTACACTGGGAGAGGCTGTTAGTGGAAGCCTTATGATTCAAGGTGGAGAGGTAGAGCAGAAGATCAACCGAATTGATATCGATTTCGTAGTGAGTATTCGAAAAGATGGTCATGAATACAAACAAGTGATTCAAACGTTTCCGTTCCATCATACATTTCATATTCAACCTTCAGAGAGACGCACTTTCCCATTTTCGTACACAATGCCTCATAACTTACTTGTATCAGGTTCTTCAGTGGCGTATTTCTTTAAAACTCGTTTAGACATCGCAGGCGGAGTTGATTCTTCAGATCGTGATTTTGTTCACATTGATCCTCCAGTCCGTCTTCAACAAGTCATCCATGCGTTCCAACAACTTGGTTTCCACGAAAAATATGATTCACGTTCATTTGACGGATATATGCAAGAATTTGCGTTTGCACCAACTAATTATTTCCGAGATAAAGTGCAGGAAGTAGAATTTAGAGCCGCGATCGAAGAAGGCGGAATACGGTTACTTTTAGAAGTTGATTTATACTCATTCTTTGGCGAAAGGGAGATCAAGCGCGAAATTTGGCTTACGAATGAAATGCTAAATCAGACTTCGGACTTGGTCCAGCATTTAAACCAAGTGGTTACAGAGATCGTGAACGATCCAAGTATGTACTCTCAAGGATATTCAGGATATTTTCACCATGGACAAAACGCACATCATGGGCATCACGGACATCGTCATCATCATTATGGTCATGGACATCATCGTAGTCATTCCTCGGGTGGAATGGGCAAAGCTGCGATGGGGGCTATCGGAGGCTTTGCCGCGGGTATGATCGCAGCTGAAGTAATGGACGAGGTCTTCGATGGTGCGGAAGATTTGGCAGGCGGATTTGATGACTTCTTTGGCGACGATGGAGAAGTGTAAAGCTGTAAGATTTTTCGAACAAAAAACATTCATTTCTCGTTTGAGGAATGGATGTTTTTTGTTTGTTGATTTCTGGGTATACAATATTAGATTTGTTGTTGATGTATTATAGTATTATATTAACTTTATGAAAGTAGGCAGTTCTTAAGGTATCTTACAAAATAGTAAGTTAAGCGTAAGGTTATCATATGGTTTTTAGTAGAGATTCCATTTACTATAGAGTGGTAGAAAACGGATTTACTTGTTTATATCAACAATGAGGGGGGACAAAATTTATGATAAAAACACTATTTACAAAGTCTAATTTAATAGCGCTTGCTTCCATTTTGTCGATCCCATTGCTAGGACTTATCTATCAATTTCTAAATCGTCCACAGGAAAAAGTATATAGTTTAGTAACGAGTTTCGATCAACAAACCCCTCTACTAAAAATATTTGTTATACCCTATATGTTTTGGTATGCTTTTGTGTTTATTACGTTGCTTTACTTAATGTTTAAAAATCGCAAGGTTTATTATGAAACGTTATTGCAATATAATCTCGGACTATTAATTTGCTATAGTATTTATATCATTTATCAAACGCATGTACCGCGTCCTGTAGTTGAGGGAAATGACTTTTTGAGCCAAATGTTGCAATGGATTTATCAGAGTGATGCACCTTATAACTGTTTTCCGAGTATCCATGTTCTGACTACCTATGTGGTAATGAGAGCGGTTCTGAAAATAACGGATGTATCCCGCTTGGTGAAAATCTTGACAGCAGTGATGGCTTTTCTCATTATTGCTTCGACTGTATTCATTAGACAGCATGTGATCTTAGATATAGTAGGTGCAGTTCTGGTAGTGGAAGGATTAATGGTGCTTACATTATTAGTGAAACAAAGTCGACGGAGAGAAGTTTTTGTTGCGGATCAACGGATCGCAGATACAAGTACTTTCAAGACGTTGAAGCGTGGGGCATAGTAAGCTGGAAACTGATAAAACATGGTTGTATTTATGCAACTATGTTTTATTTTTTTGCATATACATATTTTGATGACCTTTTAACATAAAAAATTCTCAATAATAGGAGGGTGTTGTTGAGGTGAATAATATGAAATCCTTTTCAGGAGATGATTGGGTACCTCCTATTATGGGTTCTTATATGGATGGTATTGGCCATACTCCGCTTGTGCGGTTGTGTTCTCTGTTTCGAGAGACAAGTATTTGTTTATATGCCAAGCTTGAGATGTTAAATCCTGGCGGAAGTATGAAGGACCGTCCAGCGAGGTATATCATTGAGCAAGGTCTTCGTGATGGTACTTTTCAACCGGATACTCATCTGATTGAAAGCACATCAGGGAATTTAGGGATTGGTCTTGCGTTGGTGGCCCAGTTTTATGGGTTGCCCTTTACGTGTGTAGTGGATCCCAAAATTACAAAAACAAACTTGCACATGCTTGGTTGCCTTGGAGCCCAGGTCGATATGGTTCATGAACCTGACGAACATGGTGGATACTTACAGACACGGATTCGTAGGGTTCAGGAGTTATTAGAAAAGATCCCTAATTCTTCATGGGTAAACCAGTATGCAAACCCGCTAAACTGGCAAGCTCATTACTATGGTACAGGGAGTGAGATTGTAAAACAAATCGACGGTTCAATCGATTATTTGGTTTGTGCGGTGAGCACGACGGGGAGTATACTAGGGATTTCGCGCAGAGTAAGAGAGGCGTTTCCTGATGTGAAAGTGATTGCAGTCGATGCGGTCGGATCGGTGATCTTCGGTACTCCTTCTCTTCCACGGGAACTCCCGGGAATTGGTGCCAGCCGTGTACCTGAGTTGTTTACGCCTGATGAGATTGATCAAGTGATTCATGTAAATGATCGGGAATCAGTTGAGGGTTGTTATCGGTTATTGGAGCGAGAGAGGATTTTTGCTGGAGGATCATCTGGCTCGATTGTGGCGGCACTGCAAAAGCTAGTGCCCCAGTTGCCGAGTCATTCTAGGGTAGTTACGGTACTGCCAGATCGTGGGGAGAGGTATTTGGATAGTGTGTATGACAAGGAATGGGTGAATAAGCTCCCTTAGCAACGAATTAATTCTGAATGATGAGTTAAATAATTCTTTTGAATCGTTTATAATGAAGGTGAATCTATCAAATGATAAATGGGTAGATTGTAAGAGTTCATTGTAACGCGAAGGGGAGAGCTTTGTGAAAAGTAAGGGTAGAATTATGTTTGCTAGTATACTTCTAGTAGCAAGTACCATTTTTCCGCTTCAAGCAGCAGCAAGTGTAGATCCTTCTCATTCTATAAACCCTAATTGGACAACGGGTCATCCACACGAGGAAGGAACAAATTCTCATCTGTGGATTGTTTCACGAAGTATAGACATCATGACAGGAAGTAATGAAGTACAGTCGCAAGAAGTATCGCTGTTGAAAAAATGGAAAGATGATCTGGCACAAGGTTTATATGATGCAGACCATATCGTAACGTATAACAATTTTGGAACGTTTAGCTCTCACTTTTATGATCCTGATACGGGTAGTAGCTACCTACCGGGTGTGAAAACGGCTAAAGAAACAGGGGTTAAGTATTTCCACATGGCTGGAGAGGCGTATCGAAGCAAGGATGTAAAACAGGCTTTTTATTATCTGGGATTATCCCTCCATTTCTTGACAGATTTGACCCAGCCCATGCATTCATCAAACTTCACAAGTGCGACGATGCCATGGGGGTTTCATTCTAAGTTTGAGGATTTTGTAGATAGTTTTAAAGAGAATTACAAGGTTACAGATCATGTTGGATACTGGAATTTTTCAAATACGGCTGAAGGTTGGCTACATAAAGCGGCTGTTCAATCGAAAAAAGATGCCCCAGGGATCTTAAATTCTCAAGTTTTTGATTGGTATACGAGAGCGACTTTCTCGGATTATTATGCGGCAAAGTGGCGGGAAGAAGTGATTCCGACTGCTGGAAAAAGACTGATCGAAGCACAACGTACGACGGCTGGGTTTCTTCATTTTTGGTTTGAGACGTATGTGAATTAATATATCTAAACACAAAAAAAGAATGGCTAGTGATTACAACAATCTAGCCATTCTTTTTTTGTGTTGTCTTTTTAGAAAAGTGGTTAATCATCTGGTGGGTCGTTTACAAATCCGAACATACCAATCCCTCCTTGGGTAGTGGATTTTATAAAGATAGAACGGAATAATTCCAAGTATTCCTCATGTATAGACATTTTTAAATGATGAGATATATCTAATAATAAGGTTAGAGTATATCTAACCATGTTGTCAAGATTCAGTCTAGTTGCTATCCTCCGAGCGGAATCTAGGTACTGTAAAGCAGATTCCATCTTTTTTTGATGATAATGTGCTTCTCCCATAGCGGTGAGAGTTTTTGCGTGGTAGTAGTCATCACTTTTGGAAAGTGTTAATGCGATTTCTAGGTGCTGTTTTGCATCCTCAAACTGTCCTTGTTGCAGATAGATCTTTGCTAGTTGTATATAAGTCGTAGAAGCAAGGACTTTTCTTCTGATTTTTGATTGAAGTCGGTTTGCCTCTTCAAAGTAAACCTTAGCCACCTGCAAATTCCCCAACCTTGCAAATGCGTATCCAATGGATGAAAGAAATTCAAAAGTACGGTCGACGTTTTTTTCTAACCTAGCTAAATCAAAGCCAATTTTCGCAATCTCTACAGCTTCTTGAAAACGTTCTTGTTTGATAAGAATTTCGCTTCTAATCTGATACAGATTAAGACGCGCGTCTGAAAACTCTAGATAAGAACGATCATCCCAGTATTTTTCAATAAGATTAAGTGCTTCATTATCTCTATCCATTTTCTCTAAAATGGAAGCTTGGTTAATTCGAAGCAACATATAAGTATAAACACGCTCGCCTTCTGTTCGAAAAGCATCAATCCCTCGATGGATGGCTTGTATTGCCTGTAATAATCTGTTTTGTCGATGTAAAACCTGTGAAATTCCATAGTAACTAGATGATACTAGATTGTGATGTAGAGACTTCCCCGATTCAGTAGCGATCTTTATTACAGCGTTGTAGTATTTGATAGCTAGATCGTACTGCTCATTCATTTTAGCGTGTTTGGCTCGGATGTGGGTTGCATACATCTCCAAGTTGGTATTTTTTCCAAAAAGATGTACTTGCTGTGATTCTATTTGACGAAGATGTTCCATAGCTTTTGATGGGTTCTGAGTAAGTTCCCACTCAATGAGCTTGATGTACTGGGAGATATCAAGTTCAATTGGTGCAACCTCTTCACTTAGAAAATTTTCTAAATGAAGCTTGAATAAATCACAAACCTTTTGAACCTTGTCCCGATCTACCCTGAAGTATCCTTTCTCAATGTTATACAAGTGAGAGGATGATATACCTGTCTCGATGGAAACGTCGTCTTGGTGCATTTTTCGAGCGATCCTAGCCTCTTTAATTGCTTGAGCCAGTAATTATTTACTAAAATAAGTGCCATTTTTTCACCTCATTTTGGAGCGGCGAGAGGATTCCAATGGAATGTGGAGCGCAACAGGTTGTATGGGAAAGGGTAGGAGTTAAAATACAAAGAAGTATATTGGATTCCTTTATCTCAACTGCATAAATTGTAGATAATTCCAAATTTTTGTATTTTTATCGTAACATAGTAGACTATAGTCAGGAAACATCCTAGTAGATAATTGCGAAAGCTTGATAAAGAGAGGGGAAAAACATGCTACGGTTTCATATCAAAGCCAAGTCTTTAGAAGCCTTAAAATGTTCTAGATTAGCCTTAAAACAAGTATTTGACCTGGAAGAACGTCGGACCACCCAATTACCTGACGAAACTACGGAAGCAGTCTATGTTGCTACACGTAGAAAGACAGAGCAGACACTTGTTATCACAACTGACACGAAAGTGAAGATTTATCTACCAAACATCACATGGAAAAAATTCGAAATGGACAACAACACCATTTTTTATGGACATGGGTATGATATTTTTTCCGATTAGACTTGTTTTTCCCTCATTTATCTAATTTCGCCATTTATTTACTGATAACCTGTTCTCAGACTTTACCCTCTATCATGTTAATTGAGTTAGGAGGAGGCACGACCTTATGTACAGACTGTTTGTAGGCGATCCGCCTTTAGAAGCAGGAATCTAGTTGCTTTGATGTATGGGGTCTATCCTTACGGTATTTTCACTGGTTGCTTCATTATGTAAATGATGTAAATGCGAGGGATGTAGAAGAATTAATGGCTCATCCTTCGTATTTTTTTATTCAATTTAAAAGGAGTTTTGAGAGAGATGAAAAAATTTATCTTAACAGTGACACTTGCTACTTCCGTTTTGTTTACTGGTATAGGTACAAGCTTGCAAGCCTTTGCATCAGAAACGAATGCTTCTCCTGTTATTCATGCAAAAACAGATATACCTACAAATGTACAACTTGAGCAACAACTACAAAATGGTAAAGGAGATATAAACCAAAAAGGCGTAAAGAGCTACCTTACAAAATTGGCGGCACAGCTTTTAGCTTCCGCCATTCGTCACGGTGGTGATTTACTTGGAAAGCTTTTAAAGGAATTGGACGACGATGTTGCTAAAGCATTCTCAAAGAACTCAAGGTCTATTGCCAACTATATTGACGAGATTGCTGAGATTCCCGATGTGACTACCCGTATCATCAAGGAAAAGTTATATTATTTTCTGGTGGGTACTTTAGGGATGAATGGTGGTTATGCACAGCAAATAGCTAATACTGTTAAGTGGATCATCGACAATTTGGTGCTATAAATGAGGTGATAAAGTGGATGATAGGTTAAGAATGGAACGCTTAAAAAAAGAACTTGAAGAAGCCAAAGAAAAGTACGTTGAAGAACCCTTAAGCGAGTTGGAGCTACTAAAAGAAGAAGTAGCTCAATTAAGAGAAATGGTTGAGTACCTATCTTTTTCGAAAGTGACAAATGAGAAGTACGCTTTTTGGGACTGGTGTGTTCGAAACAAGGTGTATGGAAAGAAACAAACGTATTTCGGACTAGTTAAGTCAATTCTAGTTGATCGCCTTACAGGTCAAGAGCCTTTCAAGAAAAACATTCCCGGGGTATCTATGGACATGCTATATAGTCCCCAACCCCCTACTTATCAAGAAGCGAAACAATTGTTTATGGAAGTGCTTGAAATTCGAAACGAAGAGACGATTGAAGAGCTTTTTCAAGCATTACACAATCAAGGTTTATCCAAAGATTTGACCGTCTTGTATCCTCATCAGCTTTAAAGGGACTCTATACAAAAAATCCGCTAGTTTTCCTTAGCGGATTTTTTGTACTAATCAACAACCAAATTAATGAATACAGAAAAAGAATCCCCACTAATCCTGCAATGATAGCTCCTTCTTTACGTGCAGTTTTTCACTTTACATACCCTAATGGGGTATAATAGAATCGTAATATACCCCGTTAGGGTATGATGATAGTATCTAAGAAAAAATAAATATAGAGGAGATAGATGATATGATTCAAATTCTACAAGTAGAGGGTATGTCTTGTAATCATTGTGTGAAGACGATTGAAGGGGCATTGGAGCAGATTGGAGTAAAGTCGAACGTTGATTTAGCAGGTAAATCTGTAACAGTGGAGTTTCATGAAGGAAAAGTAACTCTTGAGCAGATTAAGGATGTAATAGAAAATCAAGGATTTGATGTGGTGTAGGATATGAGGTAGAAGATATGAATGGAGGTGTGAGTATGACGAAGCAAACAACCTCGTTTCAAGTGACAGGAATGACGTGTGTTGCGTGTGCCAATCGAATCGAGAAGGTATTAAATCGATTAGAGGGTGTGGAGATTGCAGCTGTTAACTTTACTTTGGAGACAGCTAAAGTCGAGTATACTTCAAGTGTTGTGTCATCAGAGGAAATTATAAAGAAGATTGAACAAATCGGCTTTCAGGCAAGGATAAACGAGGAAGATAAAAAGCAGATGGAAGATCGCCTACAAGAGACTGAGAAGCAGAAATGGCGATTTATTGGGTCTGCTATATTATCGCTTCCGCTTTTTTGGGCGATGGTGAGCCATTTTTCCTTTACTTCATGGATATGGGTACCTGATATTTTGATGAGCCCATGGTTTCAGTTTGTATTCGCTACGCCTGTCCAATTCATTCTCGGATGGAATTTTTACGTGGGTGCTATAAAAGCTTTAATGCATAAAAGCGCCAATATGGATGTGCTCGTCACCCTAGGGACTTCCGCCGCGTATTTTTATAGCGTCTATCTGACATTTACAAGCTTTTCGCAAGTAGGGCATGATGTAGAGTTGTATTACGAGACTAGTTCTGTATTGATTACGTTAATTATCTTAGGAAAATGGCTGGAAGCGAGGGCGAAAGGGCGATCCTCCGAAGCCATTCAGAAACTGATGGGACTGCAAGCGAAATCGGCTCGTGTGATTCGAGATGGGCAGGAGATATTGATTCCCACGGAGCAAGTAGTAGTTGGGGATCAAGTCGTCGTAAAGCCGGGGGAAAAAATCCCGGTTGATGGAGAAGTGGTAGATGGACTTTCGGCTGTTGATGAATCGATGTTAACGGGTGAAAGCATCCCGATAGATAAAAAAGTGGGCGACACAGTGATTGGAGCCACTTTAAATAAAAATGGTTTGCTGATCATACAAGCTACGAAGGTCGGAAAAGGGACCGCTTTAGCCCAAATTATTAAAGTAGTCGAAGAAGCGCAGGGGTCTAAAGCATCTATCCAACGGATAGCAGATCGAATTTCAGGCGTGTTTGTTCCAATTGTAGTGGGAATTGCTATGATCACATTTTTGATCTGGTATGTTCTTGTGGATCCGAATCAATTTTCAGGTGCTCTGGAAAAAGCAATTGCTGTCCTTGTTATCGCTTGCCCGTGTGCATTAGGCTTAGCGACTCCCACCTCGATCATGGCTGGTTCGGGTCGAGCGGCAGAGATGGGGATTTTATTTAAAGGTGGAGAATATCTAGAGTCTACTCAGTCTATTGATACAGTCGTGCTGGATAAAACCGGTACGATTACAAATGGGAAACCCATTCTCACAGATGTCATCTTTACAGATGAATGGGATGAAGATTCGTTTTTATCGTTGGTAGGTACTACTGAGAGGAATTCGGAGCATCCCTTGGCGGAAGCGATTGTGGCAGGTTCGATAGAAAAAGGATATAAGCTGGGAAGACCAGAGGAATTTGAAACGATTCCGGGGTATGGTGTCCGTGCGCTCATTCATGGTAAAGAAATCCTCGTTGGAACAAGAAGATTGATGAATCAACATCATATTGCGTTTCAAGAAGCGGACGAGAGAACGATGTCTAACTTGGAGAGCTTGGGCAAAACGGTGATGATCGTTGCTGTTGAAAGTAAGTATGCGGGTTTGATTGCCGTAGCGGATACGGTCAAGTCTACCTCTCTTGAAGCGATTAGACGTTTAAAAGAGCTTCATTTAGAGGTGATTATGGTAACAGGAGATAATCAGCGTACGGCACAGGCGATCGCGGATCAGATTGGAATAGATCGTGTGATGGCAGAAGTGCTCCCAGCTGGTAAGGCTGATGTCGTAAAGGAGCTACAAGAAAGTGGCCGTAAAGTTGCGATGGTCGGGGATGGGATGAATGATGCTCCTGCATTGGTAACGGCAGAAGTAGGTATGGCGATTGGAACGGGTACAGATGTTGCGATGGAAGCAGCCGATATTACCTTAATTCGGGGTGACTTGGGTAGTGTTGCGGATGCGATGATGTTGAGCCGAAAAACGATGGTAAATATCAAGCAAAATCTGTTTTGGGCACTTGCTTATAACATGCTTGGAATTCCTATTGCGGCACTGGGTTTGTTAGCCCCATGGTTAGCAGGAGCGGCGATGGCATTTAGCTCGGTCTCGGTTGTTTTAAATGCCCTACGCTTACAACGAGTTTCTTTTAAAGAGGAGAAAGTATCATGAAAAAATGGTTCATGCGAATAAGTTGCTTGTTTCTAGTTGTAGCTTTAGTAGCTTGTGGAAATGCAAGCAATGATCCACCATCCAAGCCTGTTGATTCTCATGTTAATCATAAAGCAGCAGAAGAAGATAAGGCTGAGTTACAGACTCATGTTGAATGGTCTACGACGATTCATACACCGAAATCATCTGGTGAAATTAATATGAAAATCATGGATGACTCTGGGAAGACCGTACCTGAATTTAAGGTAAATCATGAAAAGTTGCTTCATCTAATTATGGTGAGTGATGATTTATCTTACTTTAATCATGTACATCCAGAGTATAAAGGAAATGGCGAATTTACGATTCATACGCAGGTCCCTAAGGCGGGTAAATATAAACTCATTGCTGATTATATTCCAAAAGATGGGGCACAGACGATTCAAACCTATATGTTTACGGTTCAAGGAGATGTAAAAAAAGAAGCTATCCAGCCAGATCAGAAGCTTGTAAAAGTGGTGGATGGACAGGAGATCAGTCTTCAGATCTCTCCAGAGCCGCAAGTGAATCAGCAAACGATGCTTATTTTTCAAATGAAAGACTCGATCAGCAAACAAGGAATTACAGATCTACAACCTTATCTAGGAGCAGTTGGACATGTGGTTATCTTAAGTGAGAATATGGAAGAATACTTACATGTCCATCCGGTGGATGAAAAAAGTACAGGACCTGAGGCGAAATTTCATACGGCATTTCCGAAATCAGGAACCTATAAAATATGGGGACAATTTAAACGTAATGACAAGGTATTTACAGTACCTTTTGTTGTAAAGGTTTCCTAATTATTTATACAAATAAAAACTACCTTCTATGGTAGTTTTTATTTGTATAAATAATTATACTATTTAAGAACCATTGACTAAATCAGCCATCGCTGATACATTTATTTCTAATTGCTTTAGTTCGATAAAATATAATCATAGAAGGGAATGGAGAACTAGATGCAGCAACAGACTGGGTTGCGGAGAGATTTAGGATTTATTCATGCTTTTTCGATTGTAGTAGGGTGCGTAATTGGTTCTGGTGTATTTCTAAAACCAGGTGTGGTTTTAGGATATACAGGAGATTCAACTATTGCTTTGTTAGCATGGCTATTTGGTGGAATTATTACGATTGCATCGGGCCTTACGATTGCTGAATTGGCTGTGAAAATCCCGAAAACGGGTGGACTATATACCTATATTGAAGAAGTGTATGGATCGACTTTAGGTTTCCTAAGTGGATGGATGCAAACAGTTATCTATGCACCCGCACTGATTGGAGCCTTAGGACTGTACTTTGGCTCACTGTTAGCTCACTTTTTCTCATGGTCCGAAAGTTGGCAGACAGCTATCGGAATTATAACCGTGTTGTTTTTAACAGGAATGAACTTATTAGGAGCCCGCTTTGGCGGATGGATTCAAACGGTTACTACGTTTGGTAAGCTGATTCCGGTTTTCTTAATTACGGTATTTGGATTATGGTATGGAGACTCTAAAGTTCTAGGTGTTTTATTTGAATCGAGCCAAGAGTTTAGTTTCTCTTCAGCGGTACTTGCTACCCTGTTTGCATATGATGGTTGGATCTTAGTTGGTTCGGTCGCGGGAGAAGTGAAAAATCCTGCGAAAGTATTACCAAAGGCCATTACGGCAGGACTCTTACTGATCATGGCTACCTATATGCTAATTAATATTGCAATTCTGCATGTACTACCTGCGGCTCAAGTGGTCTCTCTCGGTGAAAATGCTGCTGGAACAGCATCCACTATCTTATTTGGAGACTTTGGCGGGAAGTTACTCAGTATTGGGATTTTAGTATCAATCTTTGGTAGCTTAAATGGTAAAATTTTAAGTATGCCACGTGTACCTTATGCGATGGCAACTCGTGGACAATTACCTTTTTCCTCGGTATTTGCATTTGTTTCGAAGCGATTTGGGACTCCTGTGAATTCTATTTTCCTCATTACTGGGATTGGAATTATTTTTATGTGTGCCCTAGATTCTAATCGCTTAAGCGATATAGCTACGTTTTCGATTTTTACATTCTATATCTTTGCCTTGATGGCGGTGTTCCGCTTACGCAAAGGGAGCGAAATGAAGCCTGGCGAATATCGTGTACCTTGGTATCCGTTTGTTCCGTTAGTGTCGATATTGGGTTCTCTGTTTGTCGTATTTAGCACACTGTGGGAAAAGCCAATGGATAGCTTGATATCGATTCTACTTACTTTAGTAGGACTCCCGTTATTTTGGTATCAACGTTCCAAAGTTGAGAAGAAAGAAGTTTCATCTAATTAATAGGAATGTAAGAATTTAATAGGAAAATGAAGCCCTTCTAAGTGATTTGTTGGAAGGGCTTGTCTTTATATGAATAATGATTCATAATAGCTGTTGACAGGTATTTTTATATTTTTTAATATTATTACATGATTTAGAAAAGTTTATTGAGAGGTGAACGAATGTTAGCTGATGTGAAACCTATGGATTTTAGTGAGGTAGAGTGTAAGATTATTCGCATGATTATACAGGAAATGCCTAACAAAGAGATCGCTATGGAGTTACGTTGCTCGCAGCGAATGGTTGAGTATCGCATCCAGGGGATTGCAAAAAAGATGGGAGTTTCTACCAAAGTTGGTATAGTAGCAGGTGCATTTAGGAATGGAATTGAAAGTTAAAGTAAAAAACAAAGCGCATTAATATATAATTATCAATTTCTTCGGAAATACGAAATTGAGGCTCTATACTCTATACTCTATAATTTAAAATGTGGATAAAGATAAAGGGATATAAACATATGGAGGTAGATATATAATGGGTTGGTTATCAAAAGCAAAAGCGATTGCAAATGCGATTAAAAAACATGGTCCTAAAGCTTGGGACGCAATTAAGAAAGGCGCTGGAAGCGTTTATAACTCAGCAAAAGCTGCTTGGGATAAAGGATTCTGGTCATTTGTTTGGTGGCTAGTAGAGCATACAAGTACTCTAGGTATCATTTATGATGCACTTCAAAAAGCAGGTTTGCTCTAATAAAGAAAGAAAACTCAATTTTACACTCCTCGACTTAGTGTAGAAATTGAGTTCCCTTTTCATGATACTATAAAGATAAATACCCTTTATCTTTATCCCTAAACACTCTAGAGGTGAATGGTCAGTATGGCAAATGTTGAACTTGCAGTCGATGTACGTGGATTGTCTAAGTCATTTGGTGAAAAAACGGTATTAAAGGATATCAACTTTACACTTGAAAAAGGAACTACTGCAGTAATAAGAGGGAGTAACGGCATAGGGAAGACTGTCTTTCTTAGTTGTCTGTTAGGCTATCAAAGTGTAGAGCAAGGGGAAGTTATGGTTTTAGGAAAGAGTATTAAGGATCGCGTTTTTTTACGTAAAAACACAGGGTTCATCTCATCGGATCGACATGAATTTATGGACATTTTAACACCTAATGAATATTTTCGTTTTATTATCGATATTTATCAGTTGAGTGTCCCTCAAGCAAGAATTACAGAGCTTGCGGAGCAGTTACTCGTAACCCACGAACTAAATCATCTAATTAAGGAACTATCTTTTGGAACGAAAAAGAAAATTCAACTGATCGGTTGCTTGTTATATCAACCAGCCTTATTGGTGTGTGATGAGATTTTTGAAGGGCTTGACGCTGAGACAGTAAAATATGTTCAAAAATCCTTTCAACAACGAAAAGATTTAGGTCTTACTACCTTGTTCACCACTCACATTATGCATCACGCTGATTTTGTAGATGAGATATTCTCTTTGGAGAATGGAGAAATAATTCCTGCTGTGAGCATAACAGCATGAGGGGATTGGAAGTAGGAAATGGTAACTTTATCTATTTATAGAGAAATATGGGATAAGGCGAATGAAACAGAAAATAGAAGCAAAGCTCAGATATGGATCGAACAAATCGTGTTCTGTTTCATTGTAGCCATCGGATTAACTTGTTTAGTTCATTTTTTTGGAACGAAAAGCGCTATTATCATCTATTTTTTTAGTTTGTTTTTGTTACAGTCGTCCTACTACTTTGTAACAACTCATGTTTATGAAAGTACCTCTACAACGATTAGCTTTGCCAAGTCGATGCCGGTTTCGGTACATCGCTTTTTTTGGTATTATGTTTCGTGTAATAGCAATTCATGGGTCTTTATTATCATCGACTCTCTTCTGGCGGCTTCTGTCTTACTTTATTTTGATGCTGATTTCATGCAGGTCGTGATGCTACTTGTTCGGGTTCAATTAATGAATTTTGTATGGTCCTCTATTAGCATTTACAACATGTTTCGAAAGGGGACTAATCTCTCCCCACTCATTTTTAAATTGATCTTTTTTGCTTTTCTCATTATCATTTATAATGTATGGAATCGATTTCATGTGAGTTTCTCGATTGATAGTGTCATGTTGTTTGTAGACATGATCCTCGTTTTTCTGAGTGTACTCATTTTAGTATTTTATCCTTACATGGTGCAGAGATGCCTAGTAGAGAGTGCTCATACGAGTAGTTCTAGGCTAAAAGTCCCAGCGAGGATAGTAGAGTTATGTTCGGCTTTATTCCCACGTAAAAGCCTACTGGGTCCTGCTTTAAAAATTCACTTACTCCGGCTCTTACGGAGTGAAGAGTATCTTAGTAAGATGTTAGGCATTGGAATCATTTTATTTTTTGTTAAATCTATTTCTTACATATTTTTAGGTAAATCTGATTCGAAGGACCATTTTGATTTGTTGTATCCTTCTTTTATGATTGTATATTTTTCATTTAATAATCTACGTGTGGATTATCAGTTGGAAGAGAAGCACAACTTACTTGATTATCCTATCGCAAATAGATTAGACCGCTTAGGTTTAAATATTATACACGGTGTCTTTGTCTTCTTGCTCGGGCTACTATTTTTTTCTGTGGAGATTCTCTCAGGAATGCTAAATCCGAGTCAGCTACTTAATCCTATTTTGCTATTAATATGCTTATACATAGCCACGTTGATTGTAAAGGTGCCCAAGGGAAAGTTGAAAGTAGGGCAGAAACTGAAAGTCAGCTTTTTTTGTATATTGACCTGTTTATCTATCGAAATCCCTTGGTTAATTTGGTTCCATTTCATTTATGTGAAGCTACTGCTTCTAGGAATCACAATTGTATGGGCTTATTTAAGAACGTACCGAAGAAATACTGAAATGAAATCAATCTCTTGATAAGGAAGTGATCAAAGAATGAAAAAATTGACCCGTGTAGCTGAGGTTATCTTGGTACTTTCATTTGTGTCATACTTACTGTCTAAATACGTAATTGCAGGGCTAAAGCCGTATTCTAGTTTGTTTTTTACCTGCGCAGCAATTGGTTTAGTTCTAAAAATAGTATTCTCTTTGGGTGCTAAGAAAGAGTAGAACGAAAAAAATGAGGGGTTGGCTGTCCGCAGAAACGAGAAAGTTCGTTTCTGTTTTTTTATTGGTTTAGGTCATAGAATACAAACAAAACGAACTCTAGTGAAGGGGTCTTATCTCACTAGAGTTCGTTTTGTTTGTTCGATTGAATGGTTACTTTCTTGGTTATTACTATTTAGGCATGAATTTAATAGAATCCCAAATAGGATAATGATGAAAATGGCACCGATCAGATAAATCCATTTTTTCTTAGTAGCTTCAACTGTACGCTTTCTTCTCAAGTCTACGTTGGGTCTCTGTTGAGCTTGAACCTGTGCACTGGAGCGAGAACGATCTGTATTCGAGATAGAGTAGGCTTTTGAGTTTGACCTCGTTTTGGTAAGGCTCTCTGATCTCCTGCTAGCCGGATTTTTCTCCTTGGACGTAGCATGCAGGGCAGATTGAAGTGCTTTTTTCATTTCTTCAGCTGTTTGAAAACGCTTTTTAGGATCTTTTTCCATCGATTTGCGCAATACTTGTGTGAACTCAGCTGGGATGTCTGGATTGATCTTACGGGGGTCTGGTACGGGGGTTTGGATATGCTTTAATACGATTGCAATATCCTCCTCAGCGTGGAACGGGACCTTACCTGTGACCATCTCATACATAACAATACCAAGTGAATATAGATCTGAAGGGTATCCGATTACATGACCTCTTGCTTGTTCGGGAGAGAAGTAGTGGATGGAGCCCATGATCGTTCCGGTCTTGGTAAGATTGTTCGTGTTGCGTAATAGGCGCGCGATTCCAAAGTCAGCCACCTTATATCGTCCACCTGGAGTGCACATGATATTATGTGGTTTGATATCGCGGTGAATGATGCCATGATTGTGTGCATGTTGAAGGCCACTACAAATCTGAATCGCAATTTGCATAGCTTCTTTTGCGCTTAATCGTTTCTTAGACTGAATGAGTTGCCGTAGTGCTTGTCCTTCTACATATTCCATCACCATATAGTAGAGAGGACCTTCTTGCCCGGCATCATACAAATTTACAATGTTTGGATGGGACAATCGGCCAGTGGCTTGAGCCTCCCATACAAAGCGTCGGACATATTCATGATCATAAATGAGACGTTGATTCATAATCTTGATCGCAACCGTGCGATCTTGAACATTGTCATAGGCTTTGTATACAGTTGCCATCCCACCAGTGCCGAGGATATGATGTATTTGATATCGCCCGGCTAGTAGCCTTCCTTCCATCGGCATCACCTTTTTCTGAGATCGGATGGCTTATCATCTATCTTATTATAAAATTAGCATTGTTAAAGGGTAAGGTACATATCTATTATTCCGAAAAAACCTTCGTGTTACAAGTTTTTTTCCTCCTTGTTAACAGAAAGGACACGCTAAATCGGTTTAAATCACTTTTTTATAGTGGAGGACTGTATGGAAAAACGTAGATGGTATGTAGTCGGATTGATGATTCTCTTCTTCCTTGTGGTTGGGAAGTTACTGAAGTTAACGTTTGCTGCATTAGGGATATTTGTGATGCTGGGCGTGCTTCTCCTATATTTATTTAAAAATAAATCTTGAATGGCTGAACAAATCTAGCTAATATAGGTATGACAGGAGAAATGCCTTGTAAGATAAGGCTGTCCTTGATTGTTAGGAGGGTTAAGCTTGAACAAAACCGAATTGATCAATAAAGTTGCAGAAGTTGCTCAGCTGACGAAAAAAGATGCGGGTCTTGCTGTAGACGCTACATTGAATGCGATTACAGAAGCTCTAGCAACGGGTGAGAAGGTTCAACTGATTGGCTTTGGTAACTTTGAAGTGCGTGATCGTGCAGCTCGTAAAGGCCGCAATCCGCAAACTGGAGAAGAAATCGAAATCCCAGCTACGAAAGTACCAGCATTCAAACCAGGTAAGCAGTTAAAAGACGAAGTTAACGCTTAATTTGGAGTACATAGAGGAAACCAGCACTTACATTTGTGGATGCTGGTTTTTTCTTATCAATATATAGAATCTGGGTGATGATGGATGACACGCTATATAGGTGTGGATTTAGGTGGAACCAAGATCGCTGCGGCATGTGTAGATGAAAGTGGACACATCACAAATGAGACCCGAATCGATACCCGTGCTCATGAAGGAGCCGAAAGCGTATATGGGCGGATTAAGCAAGTGATTATGCGTGCAAGCGGTGAGGAGCCTATTTATGGGATTGGGATTGCCGTACCCGGATTAACAGATCCTCAGACAGGAACGATCTTAACCTTGTCCAATATTCCGAGTCTCGATGGGTTTCCGCTTGCTGAAAGATTAGCGAAAGAGTTTGGTGTTTCCGTTCATATTGACAACGATGCCAATGCGGCCACTTGGGGGGAATACCATTTTGGATCAGGGAAGGGAGCCGATTCACTCATCTTCGTTACAATCAGTACGGGTATAGGTGGCGGAATCATTTTAAATGGGCAGACGATCCAAGGCAAACAAGGCTTTGCTGGTGAGCTGGGGCATATGGTGGTCGATCCAGAAGGCTTTGTGTGTGGATGTGGGCGAAAAGGGTGCCTAGAGGCCGTCGCTTCGGGTACAGCTATCGCTCAGTGGGCCAAAGAAGCGAATCCACAAGCCCTTTTCTTCCAGTATGCGAAAGAGCAGGATCGAGATGTACGTTCTGAAGATGTGTTCCAAGCGTGGGAAGCGGGAGACTCCATTGCAGATGAAATTGTGAAAAACGTGATTCGCTATCTAGGAATTGGCTTTGCGAATTATATCCATATCTTCAATCCAGAGCGCATCGTAGTAGGTGGTGGTGTTTCAAAAGCAGGGGTACGATTTTTCGACTTACTACACCTACAAGTGGAGCAAGAAACGATGCCTGTTTATAGAGGTACCTTTGAAATCGTTCCAGCTAAATTGTTTGAGCGTGGTGCGATCCTAGGGGCGGCTATGCTGTGTGCAAAATAGGGGCTGGATGTCAGCCCTGATTCACATGAAAAAACCCCTCAGACAGCAGCTGAAGGGCTTCTATGATGATTCGAAAGCGATTATGTTGCAACAGGTGATTTCTTCACCATAATACGTGCGATCCTACGATTTTCAATGGTTTCTACTTCAAACGTATACCCAAAGGCATCATGCGAATCTCCGATGTTCGGAATGGCTTGTAGCTGAGAGAAAAGCCATCCGCCAATGGTATCGTTATCTTCATCTTCTAATCTTAGTTTAAAATGTCTATTTACATCTTCTAATAGCAAGCGTGCATCAATGGATGTATGCGAACCCGTACTACGGAATAAAGGTAGCTCTTGGTCAAATTCATCTTGAATCTCTCCAAAAATCTCTTCCATGATGTCCTCTAATGTGATAATCCCTGATGTACCACCAAATTCATCGACCACGATGGCCATCCCCGCGCGATTTTTTTGTAAGGTAAACATAACATCTTTAATCTCCATCGTTTCTGGGACAAACGAGACGGGACGAGATAAATCTTTTAATGTGGGTTGTTTTCCTTTGGCTAATGCTTCAAATACATCTCGTATATGGATAATCCCGATAATCTGATCTTTGTCTTGTTCACAGATCGGAAATCGAGTATGTGTCGAGTTAACAATAATATCTAAGTTTGTAGCGAAATCATCTTCTGAGTAGATACAGGTCATCTGGGTTCTGGAGATCATCACTTCACGAGCAATCCGCTCGGTAAAGTCAAATACATTGTCAAATAACTGCATCTCTGTCTTATCAATATAACCACTCTTATGACTCTGCTGGAGTACCAAGCGAATCTCTTCTTCGGTGTGAGCAGAGTGATGGTCGTTTGTTTCAATGCCGCATGCGCGTAAGAGCCCATTGGCGGAACCGTTGAGGACAAAAATAAAAGGCCGAAAGATAGAGTAAAACAAGTGTAATGGCGCAGCGATCCACAGGGTAACTTTTTCAGCTTGACGAATTGCTAGAGTCTTGGGTGCCATCTCACCTACTACAATGTGTAAGAAGGTAACGATCAGGAAGCCAACTGCCACAGAGATCGTGTGAATGAACCATTCGGGTGTTTGGAAAACTATGAGTATGGGTTTGAGAAGCCTAGCAATAGCTGGCTCGGCCACCCAACCAAGTCCGAGAGAAGCGAGGGTAATCCCTAGTTGTGTTGCTGATAAATATGCATCTAGGTTGGCAAGCACCTTTTGTGCGAGCCTACCGCGTCGATGCCCTACTTGGGCAATTCGAGTGCTTCGAACTTTTACGATAGCAAATTCAGCAGCAACGAAGAATCCGTTGAGGAAAACGAGGAATAATGCGAATATCAAATACAGTGAGTTACTTATGACCCCTTCCAAAAGGTCAACCTCCTAGTAAAATAGAATATAGTGTTACAACTTTAATCATAAGTCACTTACATAATGAAAGTAAATATAAAATATTATTTTTTTAATTTAATTAATAAAAAAACTAGACTCCATGTAGGGTCTAGTTTTTTTATTTGAGGGTATTAGGCGAGGTAGGCTTCGCGGATTTGTTCGTTTCCGAGTAGTACATCGGCGTGGTCTTGTAGGGCGATGGAGCCGGTTTGGATGACGTAGCCGCGATCGGCGATTTGTAGGGCTTGGTAGGCGTTTTGTTCGACTAGGAGAATGGTCATCCCGGATTGGTTTAGTTTTTGGATGATCTCAAAAATCTGTTCTACGACAACGGGGGCTAGGCCCATGGAGGGTTCGTCGAGTAGGAGGATCTTGGGATTCATCATGAGTCCACGTCCGATGGCAAGCATCTGTTGCTCCCCGCCGCTCATGGTTCCTCCTTTTTGAGAGAGTCGTTCTTTTACTCTCGGGAAGTATTGAAAAACTCGTTCCATCCGTTCGGTAATTTGTTTTTTATCTTTTACTTGGAAGGCTCCCATCTCTAAGTTTTCTTTTACTGTGAGTCCTGGGAAGATACGTCGTCCTTCGGGAACATGAGCAATTCCTAATTCGGCGATAGTGTGGGGAGGCTGGCTTTGAATTTCGTTTCCTTCAAATAAAATAGTCCCTGTTGTTTTGACTTGTCCGCAAATGGCTTTGAGGGTGGTTGATTTACCGGCGCCGTTGGAGCCGATTAGGGTGACAATTTCACCTTGCTGGACGTGTAGGGATATGTCGTGTAATGCCTCTATCTGGCCATAAAAGGAGCGAATGGATTGAAGTTGAAGTAGACTCATAAGGGTCTCCTTTCCTATGTTCTTATACTGAAATGGCACTTTTCCCTAGGTAAGCCTCAATGACGTTGGGATTGTTTCGGATTTCTTCAGGTAAACCTTGGGCGATGAGTTGACCATGGTCTAACACATAGATTTGCTCGGAGATTCTCATCACGAGTTTCATATCATGTTCGATGAGGATGACGGTGATTTGTTTATCATCCCGGATCTGTAGGATGAGATCGGTTAATTCAGTAGTCTCTTTTGGATTCATCCCGGCGGCAGGCTCATCAAGAAGTAGGACTTTGGGATGAGTGGCTAGCGCTCGGGCAATTTCTAACTTGCGCTGTGCCCCATAAGGGAGGTTTTTCGCTTGATGGTTTACCCAATCGGCTAGGCCGACGTATTCGAGAAGAGAATATGCATCGTAGCGGGCTTGTTCTTCCTCAGAACGAACTTTAGGTGTTGAAAATAGTGTGCCAAGGAAGCCGGCTTTTAGGTGGGTATGCATGCCGACCATTACGTTTTCGAGGACACTCATCTCTTTAAACAAACGGATGTTTTGAAATGTGCGTGCAATCCCTTTTTCCGCAATGAAATTGGGCTTTAGGCCCGTGATGGGCTTTTGATCGAGATGGATCTCTCCGCCGTCGGGGGAGTAGATTCCTGTGATCATGTTAAAGAATGTGGTTTTACCTGCTCCGTTAGGACCGATGACGGCAGTGATGGATCCTTTTTCAAAGTTGATGGAGACATCTTTGACAGCAGTGAGTCCGCCAAAGTGTTTGGTAATGCTGGTGGCTGTTAACATCGACATGGATTGATTCCTCCAAACATTAGATGGAAGTGGTTGTTTCTTTTGTTTTTGTATTTTTCTTTGAGAGTTTTGCTTTGAGATCAGCGATTTTGTATGTTTTGTTTTTGGCTGGGATGAGTCCTTGGGGTCGGAAGATGGCGATGCCGACGAGGACGAGTCCGAATAATAGACGTTGCATTTTAGCTGGCGAGAATACCTCAGGTACGTGTAGGTTTTGGGTGAGGAATAGGGTAATCTCAGTTAAAATTTGTAGATTGAGAATGGAGATGATCGCGGCACCTAAGATAACACCAGGGACGCTACCCATTCCGCCTAAGATGACCATCACTAAGATGGTGATGGATTCTAATAAGGTGAAGCTGGTAGGATCGACGAATTGATTTTTTGCGGCAAAGAGAACGCCCATCATGCCGGAAAAAGAAGCACCGAGAGCAAAGGCCCATAACTTGGTTTTCACAAGGGGAATTCCCATGGCCTGAGAGGCAATCTCGTCTTCTCGTATGGCTTTCCACGAACGTCCTAATTTGGAGTCTTCAAAGCGCCGAACGGCATAGATGACGAATCCTAAGACAATCAAAACCAAGAAGTAAATGTGAGAGGCTTGTGTAAATGTGAAACCAAATAGTTTAGGTTGGGGGATTCCCGAAATTCCGAGTGCTCCGTTGGTAATATTGATGGGCTTATCCAAGTTGTTAAATACAATACGGATGATTTCACCAAACCCTAAGGTGACAATGGCGAGATAATCGCCTTTTACCCGCAAAACGGGAACACCCAAGATAATGCCAAATAATGCCGCTACCAGTGCTCCTACGATAATAAAGAGCCAGAATGATTCTCCGCCCAGTGGGAAGATGGAGGAGTTATGAAAGAGGGCTTGTGCTTGTGGGGAGGCAAAAATCCCGTACACATAGGCTCCGAGTGCGAAGAAGGCGACAAATCCTAGATCGAGTAAGCCTGCGAAGCCAACTACGATATTTAACCCAAGTGCCATGGCGATGTAGATTCCGGCCATAACGGCGACTTCCATATACACTTGCTGGGAAGGACCGCCAGAAGCAGCAACGGGAATGACGGCAAAGGCGATTAGGGCACCAGCGCCCCATTTGATCCAGTTGGAAAAGGTTGTGTAGTACAGAAGTAAGAAAGAGAAAAGTAAAAGTAAAAAGGATGTGACTGATTTATCCATGAGATAGAGACTTGTGCTTGTACATAGGACGATGAGAAGAATGAGAACCGACTGAAAAGTGCGGCTACTTGAGAAGAGAGAAGCTAATTTTTTCATGATTTTCACCTACACTTTCTCTTTTACTGCTTGACCAAAGAGGCCGGCAGGTTTAAAAATGAGGACCAGTATAAGAATAATAAATGCAAATACATCTTTATACTCAGCACCTAAGGCTCCACCAGTCAGAATCCCTAGGTTAGCGGCCGCAAATACCTCTAATAATCCAATTAAAAGTCCACCAAACATGGCTCCACGGATATTCCCAATCCCTCCTAAAACGGCAGCAGTAAATGCTTTTAACCCGAGAATGAAGCCGATAAAGGGGTTAATGGTAGCATATTGTTGTGCATAGAGAACGCCTGTCGCTCCTCCGATGGCGGAACCAATGAAAAAGGTGAGTGCGATCACTTTGTTTACATTGATCCCCATTAGGGCCGCTGTATCACGATCTTGAGCGACTGCACGCATCGCGATTCCCCATTTGGTACGGTTTACGAAGATGTCGAGTACAATCATGATTAAAACGGCGATTCCGATGACAACTAAGGTGTTTGATTTGATGGCGGATGCATGAACGTCATACCCACCTATGGAAAATGCGGGGATGGCGATTTTGTTTTCAAAGACGGTTTGTCCCGTAACGATATAATTTCCTGTCTTATACTCTGCGATGAATCGGACAAGGTCTTGAAGGATAAAAGAGATTCCGACAGCAGAGATCAGAGGGATTAGTTTGGGGGCTTTACGGAGGGGACGATAAGCGATACGTTCAATCCCAACGCCCAGCACACCTGTCAATAGAGAAGCGAGAAGTAAGACGAGGATCAACGTTAGCCAGTTTAAAGCGAGACCAATGTCTACAAAAGTAAATAAGAGAGCGGTTCCGATAAATGCCCCTGCCATAAAAATCTCACCGTGCGCAAAGTTGATGAGTTCCAAAATTCCATATACCATGGTATATCCGAGAGCGACGACTGCATAAATGGCGCCGAGGGTCAGACCGTCCAAGAGTACCTGGGGTAGTGTGGAGAGGATCTCTTGCATAAGGGTCCATTCCTTTCTAGAACGTATAGTTTTATAAGTTTTTTTGTAAAAAAGAGATGAAGGTGTGATCCTTCACCTCATAGCAAAAAAGGACTACTGTTTCTCGATGACTCCAACTTGTTTTCCTGGATATTTATCTTCAAATTGGAAGACGAATACTTTTGCGTATTTGTTATCGCCTTTCGCGTCAAAGCCTACTTTGGTCGCGATTCCTTGATAATCTTGAACTGCGCGGATAGCATCTCTAACCTGCTCACGAGTTGGTTTTTTGTTCCCATTTTTCGTGATCGAGTCTTCGAGTCCCTTGAGGATAACGCCCATACTGTCATATCCGTAGTAGGAGAAAGACTGAACCGATTTCTTGTCGCCAAATTTTGCTTGATATTTTTTCACGAAATTTTGTCCCTCTGAGGTATTGGAGATGTCAGCTGCTACCGATGTGTAAAAGGTATTTTTTACCCCTTTGCCAGCAATTTTGACCATATCGGAACTATCGAACCCGTCTCCACCCATAACAGGGATATTCAGTCCTTTTTCGCGGGCCTGTTTAACAAGTAGACCGCCTTCGCCGTAAAGTCCACCGAAGTAAATGAGATCAGGTTTTTTGGCTACTACTTGGTTGAGAACGCCGTTAAAATCCTGCTCACCAACAGTAATCCCTTCATAGGCAAGGATTTTCGCCTGTTTTTGCTCGGCTACTTTTTTGAAGTTTTCAGCAAGCCCTTGACCATAGGCTGATTTATCTTGAATAATGAAAATATTTTTTGCTTTGAGGTTGTCTGTTGCAAATCCAAAAGCGGCAGGCCCTTGGAAATCATCGCGTGCCACGATTCTGTTAACTGATTTTTTCCCTTGTTCAGTCAATTCAACTGCTGTGTTAGCTGGTGAAACCATCGCGATGGAATTGTTTTCATAAGTAGATGAGGCAGGGATGGCCACACCTGAGTTTAAGTGCCCTACGACCCCGAGGATGCTTTGATCAGCGGCTAATTTTTGCGCGTTGGACACACCCACTTTTGGGTCTCCCTGATCATCAAACGGAACAAGCTCTAGAGTAAAGCCTAGTTTCTTAAACTTCTCCTGGTTTTCTTCCAGTGCTAGCTGAGCTCCCAATTTAATTGCTTCCCCTAAGGTGGAGCTACTTCCGGAAAGCGGGCTTTGTGTTGCGATTTTGATGGCGTTATTGCCTCCTGCATCGGTACTACAACCGACAGCTGTGGCGGTAACAAGTCCAAACACAGTGAGAATAGTAAGAAAATTACGTTTCAAAAGGGTAAGCCTCCTCTTTAATGTTGTAACTATAGCTATATCATACACGCAAAAGGTTTGGAATTCACCACCAATTTATATTAGATTAAAAAATAAATTTATTTAAAAAATTATAATTAATAGACATAACTTTTTATAAATAGGAAATGGAGAACCACTAGTGATTGATGAGAAAGATCTCAACTAGTTAGTTCTCCATTTGTTGTCTAGTATCCATTTTAGATCGCAACCTAGGACTGGAACTGTCCATAAGATCACTCCTATGCGTTTTTAAAAATAATCAATGGGAGTTAGATATGCAAAATTAACTGGGCCATTGTGAAGTAGATGATGAGTCCTGTTCCATCTACTAAAGTAGTAATGAGTGGACCTGATACGACAGCGGGGTCGATTTTAAGCCGGTGAAGCATAAGGGGCAAAAAGGCCGATACCAATGATGACCATAGCACGATACATAAGGCAGAGATGGAAACCACATATGTGACATTAGGATCCACATCCATCATCCATGCGCGGGTGAGAGCAATGATACCGATCGAGGCTCCGATGAGGGTACCTGTAATTAACTCTTTCCGAATGACGCGAAACACATCTGAAAATTGGACTTCCCCGACTCCAAGTGCACGTACGAGAGTAGAAACAATTTGGGAACCTGTATTTCCTCCTGTTCCAGTGAGAAGCGGAATGAAAAAGGATAAGGCTACCACCTGATTCATAACGGACTGGTAGGATTCGATTACATTGGATGTGTAGGCTCCTCCTACGAATAAAACGAGTAGCCAAATAATTCGTTTGCTGTAGAGATTCCAGACGGTTGCTTTGAAGTAGGGTTCTTCTAGCGGCTGGCTACCTCCAAGCATTTGGAAGTCTTCAGTCGCTTCTTCTTCTAATACGTCTACTACATCATCGTGTGTGATAATGCCAACGAGACGTTTTTGGGTATCTACAACGGGTAGTGCATATAAATCATATCGGGATAAGATTTTGGCTACTTCTTCTTGCTCCATCTCAGCGGGTACGGAGATGAGTTCGGTTGTTGCGATGGTTCCGATAGTCGTATCCAAGCTCGCTAAAATCATTTCTTTCAGCGAGGCGACCCCTACTAATTCACCACGAACATTGGTGACATAGATATAAGAGACGATTTCTGCTTCATGCCCTACTTTTCGAATATGCTCTAGGGTGCGACTACAGCTCCAGTATGCTCTAGCAGAGATATAGTCAACGGTCATGAGACTGCCGGCTGTATATTCCGGATAGGACATTAATTGATTAATTTGTAACCGGTAATCTTCTGACAACAGGCGTAAGAGACGTTCTGCTTGATAAGGATGGATTGCGAGCAACGTATCTACTACTGCATCACTTGACATTTGTTTCAATAATAAAGAAGAAACGGAGTTGTCGAGATGCTGGAGGATGTTGTATTGTACCTCCGGCTCTAGGTATTCAAGTGATTCTGCGGCCACCGGTATGGGTAGATTGGGAATCAGTTTTAGTTGCTCTGGTTCCTCTAAATGACCAATAATTTGCGAGATATCATACGGCTGTAGTGGTTGGATTGCTTCTAATAATTCGGCTGAATGTGGATTGGTGTTGAGTACGGTTTGAATCCGATTTTGAACTAAGGTGTGGTCCATATAGTTCCCCTCCTCCTCACAAAAGGCATAGAATAAAAAAAACTCTCAATCCATTTGATGAGGGTTTTCAAGAGAGATGGGGCCTTCTAAAAATGCTACGAAAAATAGCAAATAGCAAATAGACCTAATCCCTAGTTGTCCCCCTCATTTGAGCTTTGGCACTATACGGCATAGGTCTGATGACCAGCTACGTTAAGAAAGACCTTCTCTCCGATCTTTCCTGTTGACCCATTGGCGTCTCTCGACATTGCTGGGCAGTAGCGTCTCTCCGTATAGGAGCCTCACCTAATAGAGACAAAATATAAAATTGTCTATACGACACGGAAATTATACTCCTCGTCTTTTTTGATGTCAATGATAACTTTTTGGTAAGAAAGAGATCGGCGCCGTATGTCAAGAATGTTATATTTTTGTTATAATATTTAGAAAGATGATGTTGTGTGCTGATAGGATCGATGGACCTGATATGCGGTATAAAACCTACATGGAAAGGGATCGATTGCTTATGACTCATGAAAAACAAGCTCTTGAAAAGGCAATTGCTGAGATAACGGAAATCGCTGAAGGGTTTGGACTTGATTTCTTTCCGATGAGATATGAGATTTGTCCGGCAGATATTATTTATACATTTGGAGCGTATGGGATGCCAACGCGTTTTTCCCACTGGAGCTTCGGTAAGATGTATCACAAGATGAAGACACAGTATGACTTTAATCTAAGTAAGATCTATGAATTGGTGATTAATACAAATCCCTGCTATGCCTTCTTATTAAAAGGAAACAGCTTGCTTCAAAATAAGCTGATTGTAGCGCATGTCCTCGCGCATAGTGACTTTTTTAAGAATAACGTTCGCTTTGGCAATACATCCAGAGACATGATGGAACGGATGTCTGCTAGCTCCGATCGAATTCGTGAATACGAGTTGCGATATGGCAAAGAGGAAGTGGAGACTTTTATCGATCATGTCTTAGCGATTCAAGAGCATATCGACCCCACGTTGTGGAAATCGTCACGAAAGCCAGCCCCGCCTAAAGCAAATCTACCAACGAGTAAGACGACTCCCTATGACGATCTATGGAATCTAGACTCTCCTAAGCTACCAGCTAAACCTTCCACAAATGAACCAGCGAAAAAAACATTTCCCGAGCATCCACAAAAAGATCTTTTATTATTCCTGATGAACCATAGCCCAGACCTGTCTGAGTGGCAGCAAGATATCCTAACGATTATGAGAGAAGAGATGTTGTACTTCTGGCCACAGATAGAAACGAAAATTATGAATGAAGGATGGGCATCCTACTGGCATATTCGGATTATGCGAGAGCTGGACCTAAGTGAAGCAGAGACGATTGAATTCGCGAAGTTGAATGCTTCTGTAATCCAACCTTCTTCTACTTCGCTGAATCCATACTACTTAGGACTGAAGATGTTTGAAGAGATTGAGCAGAGATGGGATCATCCGACGAAAGAAGAACAGGATTTATATAGAAGAGTTCCGGGGCGTGGACGTAAGAAAATTTTTGAAGTCAGGGAACTAGATTCGGATCTTTCTTTTATACGAAACTATCTAACGAAGAAATTAGTAGAGGACTTGGATTTATATGTATATGAAAAGAAGGGAAATGAATGGATCGTTACGGATACCGCATGGGAAAATGTGCGTGAACAGCTAGTAGCGAGCCGGATTAATGGAGGGAGTCCCGTTATTTTAGTGAAGGACGGGGATTACCAAAGTAGTGGAGAGCTATTACTCGCCCATCAATTTGAGGGAGTAGAATTAGATGTAAAGTATCTAGAAAAAACATTGCCGCATGTCTATGTTCTTTGGGGGAAGGCTGTTCATATGGAGACGATTGTAGAGAAGCGGAATGTGATTTTTAGTTTTAATGGGAAAAAAGTGATTCGGCGATATGTGTAAATAAGTAAGGGTCGTGTAGGGTTATACTCTACACGGCCTTATTTGTATTGACGAGAGAAATGACCAAAGCGGTTTCGACTTTCGAAACCGCTTTGGTCATAAAATGATGGAGCTAATCCCACTTAGGTTTGGTTGAACTATCTTCTTTATTAGATGAAGGAATTTCTGATGTCACGATTTCATCAGAGGAATCTACTTCCTGAGAGATAAGAGATTCTTCATTATTAGATGAAGAGATTTCCGCTGTTACGATTTCATCCGATGAATCCGTTTCTTGGGAGATAAGAGATTCTTCATTATTAGATGAAGAGATTTTTGCTGTCATGATTTCATCCGATGAATCTGGACTATCCTCTTTTGGAGATGAAGTCTCTGTATAAGAAGAAATTTCCACCACTTCTTTAAATAAGTCCTCGGTAACGGTCTGGGCAGATACGTGAGTAGGAACAGTAGCGATCCATGAGATGTATCCTGAGATAAATGTAGAGGTTTTTGGTCCTACATGTTGCACTCTGATTGTGAATTTGTCTGAGCTTTTGTGATCCAAACTTGCAAAACAAGATGGCTGATTGGTCATAGCTACAACGATATAATCATCTGTTGCCGAAAATGGAACGTGAATTTGGATGTTCTTTTGATTTTTATCCAGTGTAAAGGGACAGATTCCTGAGAATACGGAAGGCTCAAGTTGTTCTTTTAATTGTGGCGAGAGGTGGCTATGTTGAATGGCTCCTGGTTGAACGTGATTTTCATTGATAGAGAAGTCTTTGAGATGTAAGGACTCGATAGCATGAGGTGCGATTTTTTCGGTCACGATCGAATAGTTTGCGATATGTGAGGATTGAATGGAGTCTGGTTGGACGTGTCTAGATGAGATGCTTCTGTTCGCAAGAGAATCCTCTGTGATCGATTTTTCGGCTAGATGCGAAGATTGAATGGAGTTATGGGCGATATGGCTATTGGTAATCGCTCCACTTTGAATATGACGGGTGCTGATGGAATCAGGAGCAACGAGTTTCTCTGTGATGGCCTCTTTCTTCATATGTTTGGTGTCGATAGAATCAGGGGCAACCAATTTATCTGTGATCGTCTCTTCTTGCATGTGCTCCGTGTGGATCGCATAAGGAGCGATCAGTTTCTCTGTGATGGACTCTACTTGAATATGACTAGTAGAGATGGAATCAGGGGCAATGAGTTTCTCTGTGATCGCTCCCTCTTGAATATGATCTGTGCGGATCGATTCTGGGAAAATCAAGTCTTCTGTGATCGATTCCAGCTGAATGTGATGGGTGCTGATAGAGTCAGGGGCAATCAGATCTTCTGTAATAGCCTCTTTTTGCAAGTGATCTGTGCTCACGGAGTCAGGCGCGATTAGCTCTTCTGTAATAGCCTCTTTTTGTATGTGGTCTGTGCCGATGGAGTCAGAAGCAATGAGTTTCTCTGTGATGGCTTCTTCTTGAATATGTTCCGTGTGGATCGAATCAGGAGCGATGAGTTTTTCGGTGATGGCTTCTTTTTGTATGTGGTTTGTGCCGATGGAGTCAGGCGCGATTAGCTTCTCTGTGATGGCTTTTTCTTTTATGTGGTCTGTGCCGATGGAGTCAGGCGCGATTATCTTCTCTGTGATGGCTCTTTTTTTAATGTGATCTGTGCCAATGGAATCAGGAGCGATGAGCTCTTCGGTAATGGAGCTTTCTTGCATGTGTTTGGTGCTAACGGTGTGAGGAGCGATGTGATCTTCACAGATGGCTGCATGCTGGATATGATCTGGTTGAATGGCTTTGAGTGCGATTGCTTTTGCGGTAACTGCCGATTCATGGATATGTGTAGATTGAATGGATGAAGGAATGATATGTTCTCCGTGGATTGATTTATCAACGATTTTTTCTCCATTGATCGCTTTATCGGCAATTTTCTCTGTTGTGACGGATAAATTGATTAGCTTGGAAGTGGAGACTGATTCAGGAGATAGTTTGGATGCGGTAATCGAAAGGTCTATTAATTTGGCTCCGGAAATGGATTGATTGCGGATATGTTGTTCCATGATGGATTGTGGTTGTATATGATTTTTTCCGATAATCTCAGATGTGAGATGCTCTTCGTGGATGATGTTAGGTGCGAGGTGGTAATCTTGAATACATTTGTCTTGAATCATACTTTCATCAATCGCTTCTGGAGCGATCAAATCATGGGTAATGGCTTGATTTGCAATATGTGGAGTGTGAATAGCTTGATAGGAGAGATGACGTGTTTGAATGCTGTGATCCACGAGATGCTCTGGTTGAATGGATAGATCTGCGATTTTTTCTGCTGTGACAGCTTGATTTTGTAGATGCTGCTCTTGAATGAGTTGATGGGTTAAGTGATGGGTAGAGATGGAATGATCTGATATTTTATTTCCAGTGATGGCTCCCTCTTGGATGTGTGTATTGTGAACAGCATTGGATTGAATTTTTTCAGCAGATACAGAGGAATTGGCCAGTTTGGCATGATTGACAGCTTGATTGGTTAGATGAACGGTTGAAATCGAGCCGTTTTTAATTTGTTCTGCGGAAATAGCTTGTTCTGAAATATGTTCTCCCTCGATATGACCCGGTGCAATATGTTGTGCGAGGATGGCATACTCTTGGATCTTGGACGAGTCAATGGAGCGATCTGCTAATAAGTTTGATTGAATGGAGCGTGGTTGTACATGTTTGGTGGTAATGGTTTCTTTTTTGATATGGGCTCCTGTAATCAGTTCTTCTGCTAAATGCTCTTGGCGAATGGAGTTAGGAGCAATTTTGGACGATGTAACAGCTTCAGAGGCGATTTTAAATTCGTCGACTACTTCGTTGATGAGATGCTCTCGGTGGATGGATCCTCTTCTGATTTTAGATGCGTTTACTGCTTGATTGGCGATTTTTTCCGTTGTGATAATCCCGTCGGTTAGATCGTTTGTGTATAAGTAAGGTTCTTTAGAGCTATGGATTTGAATCTGATCTTTTATAGATAGTCTGGTGGTGCCTGGAGGGGATGGAATGATCTTGGACTTGCGGGCATGAATTTGTGTAGATAATTCTTCTGAATAAGGTTGACCAGTCGAAAGAGATAACTCTTGTGATAGGTCGTAGTCGCTGAGGTCTGATGAATTTTCCTCGTAGGAAGGTTCATCATGTGTTGGGGTAAGTTTTCTTTCTTTGAGTGGCCGCCATTCAGAAGGCTTTTGATTTGATAAATCTAAGGTGACTAATCCCTGATCTTCCGATGATGGTGAATGGTAGGGTTCAATGATGGGCTCATTTCCGTCAAAGGGAATATTTGGGAAAAGGGTACGCTTGACAGAACCCGGTTTACGCTTGCGATTCTTCATTAGACAAGACTCCTTTCCATCCATAAAAACACTTATGTTTCTAGGTATATTCACTTGTGCCCAGATTCGTCACAAATGTATCAAAAAGAACTAAAAAAAAGAGGTTTATTTCTGTGGAAAAGAGGTTTATTTCTTTACATATTTATTGATTTTACTTATTGTGGTAAATTTTACATCTAAAACAAGGTTTAATTTATGTTACGATGGTATCACTTCGGAGGGGACAACCTTACCGAAGAATAAAATTTTATATCCTGAGGAGGATTTGATGCTTAACGTAAAAGCTTTCAAGAAAGTTGCTGTTACTGCTACTGCTGTCTCTGCTTTAGGTTTAGCTACACTGTTCCCAACCCACACAACGAGTGCTCTCGCGAGTACAGGCTCGGATGCCAAAAAAGGTACATCCGTAACGAGTGGACAATCTACAGTGACTGTCGCTGACAAGATTATTGCTACCGGGGAAAAATACCTGGGGACTCCTTACAAATATGGAGCACCATCTGGCCAGACGAAAGTATTTGATTGTTCAACGTTTACACAGTACGTGTTTGGACAATACGGGATTAAACTTCCAAGAACTTCTGCAAGTCAATACGCTTCGGTAGGAACTCCTGTTTCGAAGTCAAACTTGCAAGTGGGAGACCTTCTATTCTTCTCATCGAGTAAGTCTGGTAAGGGTAAAGTAGGTCACGTTGGAATCTATGCAGGTAACAACAGAATTCTTCACACATATGGTCAGGGCGGAGTTCGTTATGATAGTCTAAGCACCAAATGGTTGGCAGCCTCTTATATCGGTGCAAAGCGTGTTCTTAAGAGTAACACATCTACAAATAACGATACAGATAAACCATCAACTGATGACAGTAAGCCATCAACTGGCGGTAACACAGGTTCAACTGATGACAACAAGCCATCAACTGGCAGTAACACAGGTTCAACAGATACAAACAAGCCATCAACTGGTGGTAACACAGGTTCAACAAATAACGAATCTTCACAAGGATCTCAACTTGCAGATAAAATTATTGCAACAGGTAACAAGTACTTAGGGACTCCTTATCAATTTGGAGCAAAATCAGGTCAAACAAAAACCTTTGACTGCTCTTCGTTCCAACAATACATCTTTGGTCAAAATGGGATTAAGCTTCTACGTAGTTCTCGTCAACAAGCTACCCAAGGAACTTCTGTATCAAAAGACGAACTTCGTAAAGGTGACTTGATCTTCTTTAGAACAAAGTCTTCAAATGGTCAAATTGCACACGTAGCAATGTATGCTGGAGATGGCAAAATCCTTCATACTTATGGTCCAGGTGGAGTGCGTTACGACAAACTAAGCAACTGGATGAGCACATTCGTGTCCGCAAAGAGAATGATTAAGTAGTAATGAGCTAATGCTATAAAAAGGTTGGCACAGTAAAACCATTTATCCGACTGATCCGATTGGATTTAGGATAAATGGTTTTCTTTTTTGTTTAACCGATTGGTTCCGATTGTACGACTTCCTCTTTTACAAAGTTTCCCCCGCCTAGCCATAAAGTTGGCTTTCCTGTAGGACCTTTCATGAGATGAAATGCTTTTAATCCGCATGAAAAGCACAGCTTTAAGCTAGGGATATTATCACATGCGACTCGTGTATAAACCTTTCCTAACTGCTGTAATGCTTGATTAAGTAATGTTTCTCCAACCCCATGTTTTCGAAACTCCGGATGTACGACAATCATTGCTTCTTTTCGTCCATAATCCCCCATAATCATCGCACCCGCTATTTTGTTTTCTTTCCATGTAATGGCGACCCAGTTTCCATCTTTGACTTCGTTTAGGGGTAATTGCCTAAACCATCTAATTCCTTTTGCTGTGATTCGGCCATCACTATATTTTTTTAAAAAAGCGATGAGAGGATCTTTAGCGCGCCCTACTTCCTCAGATGAAAGTGTTTTTGTTCTCATACTTTTATCTCCTGATTCTTTTTAGCCTTTTCACTTAGATAGAGGCTATATTGAATGAGTCTACGTAGAGATTTCTCACGAATATTGGGTTCATCAAATTTCATCGGTTTCGCATTTGCTTCGAAAAACCACGGACGACCGTTGCTTTCAAGTCCGATATCCATTGACATCTCACCTAGAGGATATCCTTGTTTCTTTTCAATGGTTTTGGCAATCGTGATCCCGATTCTTTCTAATTTATCGCGAAGTTTTTTGGCTTCTTGATCGCCAAATATGGATGTAAACACTTTGGAGGCACTTTCAATTCGCCCGCCCATCGGAACATGTGTCGTGATGGCTTTTTCTCCTGCTACCCGAATTCCAACTCCCGTAAGTCCCCATTCTCCGTTTATGTTTTTTTGGAATAGCATCCGAACATCAAATGGACAATTTCTATAATGAGCGAGCGGGATGTATTGTTGGGCGATGTAGGCACGACGTTGTAGGAATGGGGTAATCACACGCCATACGTCGGATATAGTCCCTAAGTTGTAACGTTTTTTCTCTCGTAAAGTTTGGATGATACATTCATATCCAGCTGGTTTCCTCGTCACTTTCATCATCCCGATGCCAGCTTTGCCTTCAATGGGCTTTAGCATAATGGAATCGTGGGAGCTTAGGAGAGATCTTAAGACGGATTCTTGATCGATTTGCATCGTGACAGGAAGATATTTGGCACAGTTTTCATCTGAGGAGAGCTGTTTGTGTAGGGTCCATTTGTCGAAGTAATGAGGATTGAAAATAGGAGTGGATGAATGTTTAATCTTCTTTAAAACAGCTTGAACACTCATTTGTTTTTCTGCTTTTCGACTCGGAATGCGGTTGTAGATCACATTGGGTCTTGGAAGGATGGCCGGAATCCATTTAATTTTCTTGGACCTACTGTCGAGTAGATACCCTTTTACGACATCATCTGATTGGGAGAGGTATTTGGGTGTTGTTACATAGACCGTGACACCCATTTTTTTTCCCATTTTGATAATATCGCGAAAATTATAGTGGTTACCAGAAAATGGATGTCGATTATCAGAGCTGAGGATTGCAATAAACGGGCCAGCTAATATTTTTCCGTTTTCCTTTTTACGTAATCGAGTCGGAACAACCTGATGTAAGTTATGAGGTGGAGTCAGATTAATCGGGAGATCTACTTCTGATTTTCCATCAAGCGAGATCGGGAGTGTTTTTCGGTTTTGCAGGGAGCGATGAAAGGAAGGGTGAGGAAAAAATGTATGAGGCTTTCCGTTGGCGAGGGAAAGCCAGCCAGTTGGTAAATGATCCATCTATTATCCTCTCCTTAAATAAATTCTGCTAACTTCAGACTATATTCGGTGATACAACGTGCTGATTTTCGACCGGCATCTTTGAGGCTTGGATGGAGGAAAATGTGTCTTCCGGGTTTGGAATTGGATTCAAACATCCATATTTTTCGATTTTGATCAATTCCCATATCCAACCCTAATTCTCCGAGTGGCTCTTGAAGTTGTTTTTCGAGTGATTCGGCAATCGTGATAGAGGCTTTTTCTAATTGACTTTTGATTCGCTGTGAGTCTTCGCCAAAGGTGACACGGAATAGATCTTCAGTAGGGACAACGGTGCCGCCTGTGCGCATGTGAGTCGTAACACTCCCACTCCCGGCCGCTTTGGCCCCTATGGCCACGACCTTCCATTTACCGGTATAGTCTTTATGCAGATGAACTCTAAAATCGACCGGATTATCTTTTATTTTAATAAGATGGATCCCTTGCTGAGCGAGATAGCCTTGAAAGCGTCCTCCTCTTCCAAAGAAATGGGTAATTAATTTGGAGAGGGATGAGAAACGATGGACGAAACTTTTTTTCCCTTGATTAAAACGGCAATTGTATCCTTTTTGTGGATGGCGTGTCACCTTAAATATTCCTAGACCTAAGCTCCCTCTAGCTGGTTTTAGATATACCATAGAGTGTTGATCCATCATTCGTTGTAGCGTAGATAAAGAAGGGGCTAAGACCGTTTCGGGAATGTATGGATTGGCTTTGGAGTTAGTACTCAGATGTTGGTGAATGGTCCATTTATTGAAGAAACCTTGATTAAAAATGGGGATTTGAGCCACATTTCGTAGTCGACTCACGGTCGACCCTATAGAGTATAAGGTTTCTGCTTTGCGATTTGGAGAGCGTTCATGAATGACGTCTGGGAAAGGGAAGGTCTTCTTGCTCCAGCTACTATTCTGATAATGCCATCCTTGTATCACTTTTTTCTGCCAATCAATCATGTCTGGAGTGAATACATACATACAAGGATATAGAGCGGAGCCAGCTGATGTAAAGTAGCTGAAGAGTCTAGACCGTGATCCAAAAGGTTTACTCGCATCACCCGTAAATCCCGTGGTAAGAATCCCGATTACAGGGCCGATCCGGAGACGACGATCTTGATAGGTAACCAGAAGTTTCCCGCTATAAGAAAGAGCGAGGCTCTGAGCAAGCGAGCGGGAAACATGGATTCTGCCATCTGACGATTTATTGATAATCACCCGTGTTTCAACGTTTTTTTTCCCAAATCCAACTTTGATGGTTTGACCTTTCGAGATTCGAAAGTGTTCCATTAAGCTACGGGAAAGTGCGATGGTAGGTGATTGTAAATGAGAAGCAATCGATACTTGGCAAATGATCGGATTCATAAAAACCCTCCTACTAGTTCACTAAAAGAGATTGTGCATACTGCATAGGTAGCTGAATAGAACGTTTTCGTATTTCGTGTTCACCTGTGCGCAAAAAGATCATGCGTCCAGGCTTAGAATTGATCTCTAGAATCCAAACCTTCCCATTACGATCGATTCCAACATCAAGTCCAAGCTCAAGGAGGGTACCATGATTTTCTTCGATAAAGTTTGGAACCACAGATGCTAGTTTTTGGATATCCTCGTTGATTTTTTCAACTTGTTCGGATGTGAAATGCTGCTTGATAAAGGGGAGGAGTCTGTGAGCATTTCCACCACCATGTAGATTAGAAGTGATGCTATTTGGCTTTCCAGCTCGGATGGCCATGCCTGTGGTCTCCCATTCCTGCTCTTTATTTTTCTGGATGAGGATTCGTAAGTCGAATGGCTGACCGTCCGGAGTGGAAAGGCTCAAATATGGCTGAATGACGAAGCGGGTCGTGCCGATGTATTGTTGAATCCAGTTGCGTAATTGTGTTTTGGTCTCCACGATGGTCTGGAAAGATTGATTCTTTCGATCGCGACCTTTTATATAAAACCCTTTTCTTTTTATGAGTTGGAAGACAGCTACGACTCCGACTCCATGACTTCCGCCATTTGGCTTGATCACAATATGGGTATAGCGATCTAAGAAATCAAATACTTGAGCCGTAGATTGATAAGTTACGGTTTCAGGAAGGTAAGGCATGATTTCTTTATTCGCTCGAAGGATGGAGTAGGTTTGGATTTTGCCGCTGAGCGGACGTCCTAAAATTTTGATAGAAGGGTCTTGGTTTAGGAGAGCGAGATAGGGTCTATAGGTGAGATAGTGATTGCTTGTATTGTAAAAACAGCGGTCATAGATTAGATTCGGTATGGGTCTGGTTACCATTTCCCATGAATCTTTTTCGGCGGTTGGGATATAACCTGTAGCCGTTCGCCGCTGCCAATTCATCATTTTCGGATTAAATACGAAGATATTAATTCCTAATGGTTTTCCAGCTTCAGCTAGGAGTCGAAAAAAGCCACTTTCGCCAAATGGGCGCTTTTTCTCGTTTTTTCCTCCACATATTAGTATGCCTAGAACATGTTGGTTAGCAGTTGATTTGCGTAGTATAGGATCCTTCATCTCGGTTTCCTCCTTTTTGGTATAGATTGTAAATAGCCTTGGTGTGGAGGATGGGAGTGCCTGTTACGGGTGTGTTCGCTAGTAAGGTGAATGGTGTACTCCATAAGACGGACCACAGAAGGCCTAGCAGATAATGTTGGATTGTGAACGGTGTCGTCGGTTTTGGATGGCTTAGAATTTATCTCGATTAACCAAAGGCGTCCATTTTGATCTAATGCAAGGTCGATTCCTAGTTCGGCAAAGTGTCCGTCTACTTGATGTTCAAATGAGGTGGCAATGGATTTTGCGACATTTCGAATTTGAGCACTCGTTAGTTTGTTACGTAGATCACCTAGTTCAGATAAAATATCCTTGACCCGGCGAAGAGTTCCCCCTTTTGCTACGTTGGAGACGATTTGCTGATCACCCGCTATTCTGGCTATAGAGGAGGTAACAGCCCATTCGCCTGTTTTGTTTTTTTGTACGAGGATTCGGAAGTCAAGAGCCCGATTCTGAAAGCGTACCAGTTGCAGACCTTGTTGAATGAGATAGGCGCGCTTTTTAACCTTGTTTCTCAAGATATGGTTTAGTTCGGTAAAGGTTTGGGCTGTATGACTGGTAGTGGTGCCGTTTTGTACAGAGGATTGAGCAATCCACTTATCGTCTTTTCGAATGACGCGAATAATTCCATCACCGAGACTTCCGTTTGTCGGTTTTAGATACAGGCTGGGATATTTTTTTGTCATACTTTTAAGCGTTTCTGTGCTTAGATAATACGTTTCAGGAAGCATTTCGGCGGCTTCTTCATCTTGGATTAATAGCTGATGGACTTGCATTTTATTTAGGAACCGATCATTAAAAAATGGGATAGAGCAAGAGTCTTTGAGATGTTCAACCATTCTTTGTACAGATGCCGTTCTTTCGATGCGTCTAGAGGTGATTCGATTATAGATCACATCGGGTAAGGGAAGTAAAACACGTTTCCATTTGCCCTGGTCTTTCACATAGCCTTGGATACTCCGACTCTCTAGATGAATGAGATCAGGCGAGATGACGGCAATCCGTAACCCATGGTTGTCAGCTGCTTGCACGCATTCATCGAGGAATTTGGTGATCTCTCCAAATGGAGCATCTGTCCCCTCCTTGGGATGTGAATTAATTAAGATGCCAAGGAGCGGTCCGAGCTTTAATCGTCTTGTTATGTTATCAAAATAGGCGGAAATGGTGGTTTCGTTTTCAATTCGTAAATGTGTAGCAAGTTTAGAGCTGATTCGTAAGACGGGGTTATTACTTTGCCGAATCGATGCGTATCCCGTTTCTGTTGCTGAGCCGAATGAAATCCTAAAGGGGGAACCTTGGATTCCTAATTTTTCAGCAAGCGTCTGGCATAGTACCATGTTTATATGAGCGGGAAAGTGGCGTTCATGTAGAACCTGGATTTGGATTTTTGCTTGCCCCATGACAATCCCCTTCCGCCAGAAAAATCACTACTGCAATCTATGTGGGCAAGTATAAGAGGGTGCGGAAAAAGGGCTTGACCAACCGTATGACTAGGCGATTTTTCGTTACGAGATAATTAATAGCACTTCTATCTCTAGCCAGAAGATGATAAACTAATATGGAAGTATTTTGAAAATGAAAGGGATGATCATAATGGAGAATCCATACGATTTTGCATATGGAATGGTTAATGCCATAAGAGAATCAGATGTGTACCTAGAGTTGAAAAAGCTAAAAAGCGAGCTGGAGACCAATGAAAGCTATAAAGAGATGTTGAAAGGCTATCATCAATTACATATCACGATGCAGAAGATTCGCATGCAAGGAATCGAGCCAACGGACGAGTTTAAAGAGGGAGCAGAGAAAATTACTCTAGCTATTCAAGAAGTTCCTGTTATTATGCAATATTTGCAAGCAGAAGAAAGATTTGGTGCTACGATGAAGGATCTCCAGACGATTATGCTAGCGCCTGTTCAAGAGATTATGGATTTTTCTTAAGGTAAGCTTCAGGGAGAGTGGAACATTGAAAATTACATTTCACGGTCATGCGGCGGTTGAAATCATACATCAAGGACTCCATTTTTGGATTGATCCGTTTCTTACTGGAAATCCCGCTGCTGCGGCACAGGTAGAGGATCAAAAAGCAGATGTGATTTTACTGACACACGGTCATAACGATCATGTGGGAGATACGATCGCATTGGCAGAGAAGTCCGACGCTTTGGTTATTGCTCCTTATGAACTAGCTCTTTATTTAGAGGGAAAGGGCGTTGCCCGGACTCACGGGATGGGGATCGGCGGTCCATATGATTTTCCATTTGGGAGAGTTATGTATACAAACGCCATCCATGGTAGTAGTTTTGTAGATCCAGAGACCAATCAAATCATCTATGCGGGTCAACCGGGTGGTATTCTAGTTACATTAGGTGACCGAACCATCTATCATGCTGGAGATACCTCTTTATTCTCGGATATGAAACTGATAGGGATTGGGCAAAAAATAGATCTAGCCCTTCTTCCAATCGGAGGAAACTTTACCATGGGGCCACAAGAAGCTCTGCTTGCGGCCGAGTGGATTGGGGCAGAGAAATATGTTCCAATTCACTATAATACGTTTCCACCGATTAAGCAGGATGGGGAAAAGTTTGTGAGAGACTTACAGGAAAAAGGCCTAGAAGGGGTTGTCCTAGAGCCTCATGAATCTCTCCATTTATAGAGATCGCAAAAACGGTAGACCATGTCTTCAAAAGGACATGATCTACCGTTTTTTTATGTTAAGCATCCTCAAATGTCAAATTATATAAACCTGCAATTTCTTCAATTAATTCTTTATTCCTAGATAGGACTCCCAATCCAGCTGAATGTGAGAAGTAGCAACGATATAGATTAGATTCATCATAAACTCTCTTTACATCGGGATAAGAGACTACATCATGCATAATCATAACTCCATTTTCTTGTAGATGAGGTAGCCAATGATGGAAGTCTTTTTTAGCACTCTCATATATATGAAAGCCGTCTATATGAAGGATATCAATAGATTGTGTCCATGTCTGAGCGACTTCGGTAAAATCGCCCTGTATAACTTGAATATTATCGATACCATATTTTTCTTCTAAAATACTTTTCGTTCCCACCACAAAATCGTACGTGTTCTTAAACCCTGCATGTTCATCCCCTTGAAAATGATCTACACCATAGACAGTACCAATCTTAGGCGTAGCTAGAGAGAACATAGAATATCCCAAGTCAACACCTAAGTCTACAGTCACATTGGGTTGCAATCTCTGTACGAGCCACATTGCAAATTGCTCATGCCCTCTCCAAGCTGTCTGGATATGCTGAACTTCAATTGGAATATCCAAATCTATCATCGCCTCTCTATGGGATCAGAATTCTAAATATAGTATGTATACGAAAAGGGATTGTAACAACGGATGTCTATAAAAATCAAAAAATAGAAAAATAGACCTACGCAGAGTGTACACACCTTATAGAATGAAATTCATAGATTATAGAGTAAGGAAAATAAAGCAGGGAAGGTGACGGAACTTGGCTGTGCGGCTATCTGATAGGTTGGTAGAGTTTCCTGGCCATGCAAACGTTTGCTTTATTCATGCATGTGCCATTCACAACTGGGCAGAGATACTGGACGGACAGCTTAAACGGTTATGTTCATCTGGTTTGTATCAAAAGTTAGATGCTGTTTTCGTAAATATCGTTACCAATCAGATGGATACTCATCATATTGAAGAAAAGCTAGCATGGATGGGAATCGAACAATATGATGATACTCTTCAATTTATTATTAAGCCGGACATGCATGATTTTGAAAGATCGACACTAGCGTGGTTACAGCAATATAGTACTGTAAATCCCCAAAATGTACGGATTCTCTATTTCCATGTAAAAGGTTTGAGATATTTCGGGGGTCCAGAACAACCGAACGTGGCAGATTGGAGAAATGTTTTGGAAACCGTCGTAATCGATCATCATACTTTGTGCATGGAATGTCTAGGAAAAGCAGATGCTTGCGGTCTTCAATTTTGTATAGCGATGAGTCCGCATTTTTCAGGGAACTTTTGGTGGGCGAATAGTCAGTACATTAAACGTTTGCCTGCTGATGTTAGCCAAGCATATCCACCCAGTCTCTATCATTCTTCGGAAATGTGGATTTTGAGTAGTACGCAAGTCAAGTTTTGCAATATATATAACACGGGTTGGTATATAGAACATTATTATCACCCATTCCCGAATGAGCGAATTCCTACTCAGTTTAATCCGAGTTTTTATGATAGAAATGGACCTAGTATCGTACAGGTACATCCGTAATTTACTTGAGAGATGGTTAAATGCCATCTCTCTTTTTTATGTCATGATCTAGAAGCTTGGACATATAGTGTAGAGGAGAAGGAAGAGGGGGATTTCATGTGACGATGCGTTGGGTTGGAATCAAAATATCGGTTACTTTGGCACTGTGCATGGTCTTTATAACCAATATGTCCAAACAGACATCTGAGCTGAAACAGTTATGTTTCTTGGGATTGTGGGGCGCCCTAGCTCTGTTGATCTTGTTAGCATATAAGCAAGAATGGCAAAGATCTAGCCAGAGAAGGAAGATCCAAAAGGAATACAGACAACGGTTAGAATGGATGCATACAGAACAGGAGTATTATCAGGAACAGAAAAGAATGCAAAGATCTTATTATATGTGATAGACGTTAATCGATTCAGTCATAAAAAAGCACCCCCATTGTTAGATTGTATTTCGTATCTAACAATGGGGGTGCGGTTTATTTACATGGGTGTAACATTTTTATCTATTAAGCATTTTCAAAGGTTAAACCAAATAGCTTTACAATTTCTTCTATTATTTCTTTATTTCTAGACAAGACTCCCAGCCCAGCTGAATGAGGAAAGTAGCAACGATACATAGTAGATTCATCATAGACTTGTTTTACGGATGGAAATGAGACTACATCGTGCATCAACATAACTCCATTTTCTTGTAGGTGAGGAAGCCAATGAAGAAAATCTGCTTTAGCGCTATCATACGTATGAAATCCGTCTAAGTGAAGTATATCGATTGGCTGGGTCCATGTCTTCGAGACTTCTATGAAATCTCCTTTTATGATTTGAATATTATCTATGCCGTATTTATTCTTTAAAACATCTTTAGTTGCCATTACGGAATCGTAGGTGTTTCGAAAACCTGCATGTGGATCTCCTGCAAAATGATCAATACCATAGACCGTACCAATGTTCGGAATGGCTAGAGAGAACGTGGAAAATCCAGAATCAACACCTAAATCTACCGTAACATTTGGTTGTAGTCTTTGTACGAGCCATATAGCAAATGGTTCATGTCCTCTCCACGCTGTTGGGATATGATGTAATTCAATGGGGATATTCAACTATCTCAACTCCCTTTCTAAAGTGGTGATAGAGAACAATGAATACTCTTTATATTAATTCATTTTAGTGCTTGCCCGTTACAATAGTTGTCTATAAAAGATAGAAAATATAAAAAGATAGAGTATGAGACTACGCATGGAGCAAGGATGCCTTAGTTGTCTAAATCTATCACACTATGAGACTAGCGATCATATTTATAGAGAGTAAGAAAATAAAATAAAACAAAAAGGTGATGGAATTGTCTATAAGACTATCTGATAGATTAGTAGACTTTCCTACACACTCCATTGTTTGTTTTATGCATGCATGGGCAGTAAACAATTGGATTGATATAGTGGACAGTCAGCTTAAACGGCTATGTTCATCTGGTTTATATCAAAAGTTAGATGCGATTTTCTTAAATATCGTTACAGATCAGATTGATGATACGAGTCGTATTGAGGAAGACCTACAACGGTTAGGAATCGATCAATACGATGATACCCTTCAATATGTCATTAAACCTGACGCACATGAATGGGAAAAATCAACTCTATTGTGGTTGCATGAATATAGTACTGTAAATAAACAGAACGTCCGAGTGTTATATTTGCATACAAAGGGTGTACGACACTTTGGTCAAGCAACTGAATCGAATGTGGCAGATTGGAGAAATATGTTGGAAACTCTCTTAATCGATCATCATTCTTTAGCCCTTGAATGCCTAGAGAAAGTAGATGTTAGTAGTCTTCAATATACACCTGGAGCAGTAGCTTTTGCAGGGAATTTTTGGTGGGCGCATAGCCGTTATCTAAAAGAATTAACTACTGATATTCCTTCTGTATATCCACCGATACCATATTTAGCTCAAGAATTGTGGATTTTGAGCAAATACGAGGCTACATTTTGTAATTTATTTCATTCTGGTTTGGATGTAGGAGCAGCCTCTCATTATTTCAACGCATTTCCTAGTGAGCGAATTCCGACCCATTTTACACCGGCTTTTTTTAAGAAAATAGGGAGCCAACTTGAACTTCTGGACATCCCGTAAGAAGGTGTAGGACCTTTTATAACGATAGGCGCTAATCGATCTGATTAGCGTTTTTTATGGAAAATGCCCACAAGTTAACATGACATGGTATAGGATCAATCTCAGGTCAGTATCGTAGTGATTGATAGAGAATACAGATTTAGGAATCTCGGGGTTTGTTGTGTATAATAAATGTAATAGAAGATGCGGAGAAAGAAGGATTTGGGTTGACTACCAAACATGAACAAATTTTAGCGTACATAGAGCAGTTGGAGATAGGGCATAAGATTTCTGTGCGCCAAATCGCAAAGACCCTCGGCGTAAGTGATGGGACCGCCTATCGGGCGATTAAAGATGCCGAAACCAGAGGGATTGTGAATACGATTGAGCGTGTCGGAACGGTGAGAATCGAGAAAAAACAACGTTCTGAGATTGAGAAGATCACATTTGCAGAAGTGGTAAACATCGTAGATGGAACGGTGCTCGGAGGGAAAGAAGGGCTTCATAAGACGTTAACGAAATTTGTGATCGGGGCGATGAAATTAGAAGCACTTCTTCGTTATGTTGGTCCAGGCAATCTATTAATTGTAGGGAATCGTGATCGTGTCCACCAAGTTTCGTTGGAATACGGGGCGGCGGTACTGATTACGGGGGGCTTTGATGCGACTGAGGAAGTAAAGCAAATGGCGGATTTCTACCAATTGCCTGTCATCTCGAGTAGCTATGATACATTTACCGTAGCGAGCTTGATCAACCGTGCAATCTATGATCGATTGATTAAAAAAGAGATTTTACTAGTAGAGGATCTCTTAGCCACTCACGGCCAGCCTATTACACTAGAGCCTATGGATTCAGTCGATAAATTTCATCAACTAGTAAGAGAAACCTCACATAGTAAATTCCCAGTAGTAGAGGAAACAGGTAGAATCGTAGGAATGGTTACAGCTAAAGATGTGATTGGTCTCTCTGCTTCCGATCGAATCGAGAAGGCTATGACGCGTAGTCCTGTCTATGTCCATCCACACACCTCTCTCGCTGCGGCGGCCCATGAGATGGTGTGGGAAGGGATTGAGTTATTGCCTGTGGTCGATGAACAGAAAAGGCTACTCGGAATCGTCAGCAGACAAGACGTGATCGAATCCCTACAAACCATGCAAAAACAGCCCCAAGTAGGCGAAACGGTTCATGAGTTATCAACAAGGGGATTCCAAGAGGTATTGAAAGAAGGGACGCCCGTTTTACGCGGTAAAATTAGCCCGCAGATGACCGATTCGCTTGGCATCTTAAGCACAGGTGTCCTAACGACCTTGATGACCGAGACATGCCTACGACTTCTTCGGAAATATCATCGAGAAGACTTAGTGATCCAAAACTTTACCTTGTATACGCTCAAGCCGGTTCAATTGGAAACGATGATTGAGATTGTGCCTAAGATTTTAGAACTGGGCCGGAATCAGGCGAAGTTGGATGTAGAGGTGTTAACGGATCAGCAGGTGGTAGGGAAGGCGTTGATTACGGCGCAGATGATTGAGAAGTAGTGGATGGTTAAATGAAAGAATAATCCCTTTGAATATCTAACCTGTTAGAGTTAGATGGTTCAAAGGGATTTGTTTTAAAAAATAGTGGGTCTTCAATCATCTGGAGGCTCAGGTTGAACAAAGATCCTCGTTGCCTGCATACCTTTAACAGAGGTGATGCCTAATGGAGGGGGATTTTCGTCCAGATGCGACCTATAATTTCGGTAATACGACTATAAATGTGTTTGCGCCTAAGATTACGGAAGAAGAGCGACAGAAGCGGTTAGAAGAGATTAAGCAACTAATTATGAAGTTAAGAATATCTAATGAGGTTTTACAAGAGGAATGCTTATACCAAGGTAAAAATAGCAGTCAAAAATGTGGTCAAGCCTGCTGTTAAGAAGCTCGTCGATAACGTCAAGAAAGGGGCTCAGTTTACGAGAAATAATTAAACAGAAGATGATCAACAAAGAAGTAGTGATTGGGTTTTGCTTACATGGAAAGATACAGATATTGGAGGAAATCTCCTAATCTGGTCCCCTGGTAAGTTTTCTTTTATGATTAATAAGAACCGAAAGAGATTAATTGATAATATTACAGATGTAAATTGGTATTCCGGTATTAGATCTCTAGATCTATAACTTATTGAGTACACGATGGAGGAAATTTCCTGATATTCCTCGTTGTACATGATTTTACTTGTTGGCATGGTGTTGCCGTAGGTAATTTTGTATATTTATTAATTCTGTATGAAACAGTAGGGAACTCAAAATCGATGATAAGTGAGATTTATGGCTCTTGTTTAGGCACGACCTATTATGATTTTGTCACTATCAATTGTAATCTCCTTTTTGGCAACACAACTGCATACGTATAAGTAGGAGTTATGTATGGGGAGGTAAAGTAGTATGTCTCAATCGAATATGCCGAATATTACGCCGAATATTACGCTTACTCGAGAAGACGCAGTAAACCTATTGCTGTCGTCCATTGCCTTAGAAGAGCTAGGTCTTAGCCATATTATTAATGCGGAAGGAGAAAAGCTTCAGTATGTTCTAGGAACTCTCCCTGGAGTATCCACAACCTTTCAACCTTCGATTAGCGATTTACTTACGATTAATGAAAGCGTTCGCGAGACGATTAATGTAATTGGGAAGAAAGAATGGATTCTAAACGAGAAGTTAGAAAACGTGTTAGGAACAGATGTTACGAGGGGACCTACGGGGCCTCAAGGACCGCCGGGAGTCACAGGATCATCGGGAGGGCCTCCTGGACCTCAGGGATCTACAGGACCTCAGGGACCAGCAGGACCATCGGGAACGGTTGGAGCCACGGGACCCCAAGGGTCAACAGGACCTCAAGGAGCGACGGGATCTTTAGCTACAGGTGATTTCTTATTTGTGGTTCAGGGGAACTCTGGCGCAGACGGAAGTGTTCAGCTTGGTTTCGGAGATACCATAAACTTTATATCCAATACATTAGACATTACGGTAACCTCTGGTTCCGCCAATGTGAGTTTAGAAGTGCCGACTGGAGCGTCTGGAGCCATTGCAGGTATCCTTAAAGCAATAGTTGAAGAACTCGGTCTTACCGGGGCTACGGGCGCTATCGGAGCCACCGGAGCAGATGGAGTAACCGGCCCCACCGGAGTCGACGGAGTAACGGGAGCTACCGGAGCCGATGGAGTAACTGGAGCGACTGGAGCCGATGGAGCAACTGGAGCAACTGGAGCCGATGGAGCAACTGGAGCGACTGGAACAGATGGAGTAGCGGGAGCCGATGGAGCAACTGGAGCGACTGGAACAGATGGAGTAACTGGAGCGACTGGAGCCGATGGAGTAACTGGAGCGACTGGAGCCGATGGAGTAACTGGAGCGACTGGAGCCGATGGAGTAACTGGAGCGACTGGAGCCGATGGAGCAACTGGAGCCGATGGAGCAACTGGAGCCGATGGAGCAACTGGAGCGACTGGAACAGATGGAGTAACGGGAGCCGATGGAGCAACGGGAGCGACTGGAACAGATGGAGTAACTGGAGCGACTGGAGCCGATGGAGCAACGGGAGCCGATGGAGCAACGGGAGCCGATGGAGCAACTGGAGCGACTGGAACAGATGGAGTAACGGGAGCCGATGGAGCAACTGGAGCGACTGGAACAGATGGAGTAACGGGAGCGACTGGAACAGATGGAGTAACGGGAGCCGATGGGGTAACGGGAGCTACCGGAGCCGATGGAGTAACGGGAGCCACCGGAGCAGATGGAGTAACGGGAGCGACTGGAGCCGATGGAGCAACTGGAGCAACTGGAGCCGATGGAGCAACGGGAGCGACTGGAACAGATGGAGTAGCGGGAGCCGATGGAGCAACTGGAGCGACTGGAACAGATGGAGTAACGGGAGCGACTGGAGCCGATGGGGTAACGGGAGCTACCGGAGCCGATGGAGTAACTGGAGCGACTGGAGCCGATGGAGCAACGGGAGCCGATGGAGCAACTGGAGCGACTGGAACAGATGGAGTAACTGGAGCGACTGGAGCCGATGGGGTAACGGGAGCTACCGGAGCCGATGGAGTAACTGGAGCGACTGGAACAGATGGAGTAACGGGAGCGACTGGAGCCGATGGAGCAACTGGAGCCGATGGAGCAACGGGAGCCGATGGAGCAACTGGAGCCGATGGAGCAACGGGAGCGACTGGAACAGATGGAGTAACGGGAGCGACTGGAGCCGATGGGGTAACGGGAGCTACCGGAGCCGATGGAGTAACGGGAGCGACTGGAACAGATGGAGTAACGGGAGCGACTGGAGCCGATGGAGCAACTGGAGCCGATGGAGCAACTGGAGCGACTGGAACAGATGGGATAACGGGAGCGACTGGAGCAACTGGAGCGACTGGAGCTGATGGAGCAACTGGAGCGACTGGAACAGATGGAGTAACGGGAGCTACCGGAGCCGATGGAGTAACTGGAGCGACTGGAGCCGATGGAGCAACTGGAGCGACCGGAGCTGATGGAGCAACTGGAACAGATGGAGTAACGGGAGCTACCGGAGCCGATGGAGTAACTGGATCCACTGGAGTAACGGGAGCTACCGGCCCAACGGGAGCTACTAATATTTCTGGAGGTGGAGTAAAGGATGCCAATGCTACAACAGTTCCTCTTAATCAATTCATTCCATTTACCGTAGCCTCTACTTCATTTCCAACTGGACAATTTACGCTAAATTCACCAACAAATAATCAAGTTGTTGTGCAACAAAGCGGTGTATATGCAATTGACTATACGATTGTGGCAGGAGCGATGGCTGGTGATGCTTTAGTTCAGTTACAAATTAATGGTGCAGCACCACCAAACCCTTTAGGTAGGAATATAAATGTTAGAGCGAATCTTACGATCTCAGCTAATAGTATTCAGCGTGTAACTGCTGGGCAACTTGTTGGAGTAAGAGTTATAGCTGGAGCTCCCGTTGTCTTATATTCAACTGGAGCGAATGCTCCTGCTTATGATACCTATACTCTAAGGGCTATTAAGCTTACCGATTAATAGTTCGGTTGATGAAATGAAAATGTGTAACACTGGAGTTTTTTAGGCACATAATTATGCAAGCGAGAATACGAGAATATTTTCCGCATAAACAGAAGTAGGTCAGACTGGTTGTCTGGCCTACTCCGTTTATGTTTATGCATAACTAACTTTCATTTAAAACATTACCCTACAAACTCTTCTAATTTCCCGCCGATCGATTCGATTGCTACCATTGGGTTCCAGAAATCGCGATACATTTGGATGAAGCCATCTTTCGTTTGAACGACACTGATATATGTTTGTTCGTATGGATTCCCAGTTTCAAGATGTTTCCCTGTAGATTTGAATTCAGCGATTACGAGCTCTGGATCTTCAGTAGGGTAAAACTTCAAATCATAGAACTTGACGCTAAAATGCTTTGGAAAGTTGATCATGTAATCGTAAAGAGCTTTTTTGCCTTCTACTTTTTTAGGGAAGTTTCCAATTGCATAAGGGAAGTCTAACACTCCATCTTGATGGAAAAGATCGGTCCATGTAGCAATCTCGCCAGCAGATAAATATTTGAGATGGTTTTTAAATACGCCTTCAGCTCTTTCACGAATTTGTTCTTTTGTCATTTGGGTAGTCATAATAAATTCCTCCTAAGGGATGTTTGTTTTTTGGTTTTATGTGACTGCTTTATCATTTTCAAGACCAAATGGTCTGAAATGGTCAAAGAAGTGGTTGATCTACAACATCATCAGTTTATTGGTTCTGTTGTCTTGGATTATCCAATAAACTCTTCTAATTTCCCGCCGATCGATTCAATCGCTACCATTGGGTTCCAGAAATCGCGATACACTTGGATGAAACCATCCTTCGTTTGAACGACACTGATATAAGTTTGTTCATATGGATTCCCAGTCTCAAGATGTTTCCCTGTAGATTTGAATTCAGCGATTACGAGTTCTGGATCTTCAGTAGGGTAAAACTTCAAATCATAGAACTTGACGCTAAAATGCTTTGGAAAGTTGATCATGTAATCATAAAGAGCTTTTTTACCTTCTACTTTTTTAGGGAAGTTTCCAATTGCATAAGGGAAGTCTAACACTCCATCTTGATGGAAAAGATCGGTCCATGTTGCAATCTCGCCAGCAGATAAATATTTGAGATGGTTTTTAAATACACCTTCTGCTCTTTCGCGAATTTGTTCTTTTGTCATTTGGGTAGTCATAATGTATTCCTCCTAAAGGATGTTTGTTTTTTGGTTTTACGTGACTGCTTTATCATTTTTAAAGACCAAATGGTCTAGAATGATCAAAAAATAAGTAATGATCTTATATAGATCAATCAGTCTAAAATATCTACTGATTTGGTTTCTAACACCTCCTTGGCTTTGCTAGAAGCATTCGGTTCAAATTCTTTCGCCGAATTTCTCTTACAACATCATCATACTCTTTCTAGATCGTTTGGTCAAGAAAAAAGTTAAAAATAATTTCTGGTCAGAGATTTGTTTTTCGAGATGTAAGGTAACGAGCAATCCAGTCCGCGAAAAATTGACGATCATGAAGCAGTGAAAGTACTCCATGATTAGTCTAAAGTGGATAGGATGACGGCTACGATGTTATCTAGTACTTTCGGATCTGAAGTGATCTTGACCGCTTGAGTAAGTGAATAGCGTGCATGGTATAAATATCTGGCAAGGGCAAGTAAGTCTTTCTGCCGATCACTTAATTCGCCCTGTTGTTTAGCGCGCAATAATGCTTCATAAAAGGCTTGTTCTAATCGAGCTTTGTCTTTCTCGAAATAGGTAGCGATTTCGGGATTGTGGGGGATTTGATCGATGGCACTACATATAATAAAACATTCATTACGGCGCAGTTCATCTTTTAAAACGGTCGCAATTTGATAAAAAATATCAGCAATCGCTGCTTTCCCTGAACCGGGTCGTTCGAGATATTCAACAACAGCCGATGATTTCTCAGTCAAATAATGTTTAATCGCTAAAATGAACAGCTCTCTTTTGGTACCGTATGTGTCGTAAAGACTTTGGCGGGCTATGCCTAATCCGTCAAGTAAGTTTTGCAGGGATGTGCCTTCATATCCGTAATGACCGAATATCTCCGTAGCTTTACGCAACACAAGTGTGGTATCGAATTCTTTGTTTCTAGCCATATTGTTTTACCTCCTTTCTCACGTTACCTTACCATTTGCGGACTGTTCAGTCAAGAAAGGTCGTGAGGAAACTTTTTGATAAATAGAAAAGACGACTCTTCTAAATTGTTTGGAGAGCCGTCTTTATGGTGTTTCATCATCCATAAGTGGTGTACATTCGTTTATCTATGATTTCTGCCGGCTTAGCTGGACCCTCTTGTATCCATAATAGAAGCAAACAAGTCCAATAAGAGCGATTAAAGCGAGCAGGATATATCCTAATGGAGATTTAAAGGTAAGGGTAGCATATTCTAAGCCAGCTAAGCTGAGGAATAAAGCCCCCATGGAGATATTCATAAATCCTTGATTCTTCATGCGCGTGTTTCCTTGGCTACGTCTATACACGAAAGAAAAAACGACAACTGCACAAAAAGAGATCATACCCAGTGTGAAAATCAGTACACCCAAGAGAGAAGCCTCCTACAAAAAAGTACGAAAAACACCCTCGATCTCAGAGGATCAGGTGTGTTTTTCACTTGTATTATTCAACCTTATGATCTGAAGTATCTGTTTCGGGGATGAACCAACATCCAAGGTCTGTGCGATCAATGTGGACTGGAAAATCGATCGTATCCAGCTTTTTTTCAATAGACTGTGCAATCTCTTCGATTTCGGTATATACGGAGAAACCTTGTTTTAACTTTTCCAGTTTAGCCCTAGCCAATGCCCTGCGACTAATAATCATGGATGCTCCCCCTTTTTTCGTTATACTAACCATCATACCTTATTTTTGCTGATATTTCGACCATGTAAGGAAAATTGACATAACTAATAAGTGGAAGGGAAGATTTGTTCCCCTATTTCAATTGAATGATATAATAAATCACAAAAGAAGACGAACGGAGGGGTGAAGGATGAAGGATGAATTTGTGCATCTGCATGTACATAGTGAGTATAGTTTGTTGGACGGAGCAGGTAGGATCGAACAGCTTGTCCAGACAGCCAAAGCAAACGGGATGAAGGCGTTAGCGATTACGGATCATGGGGCGATGTATGGAGTGATCCCTTTTTACCGGGCTTGTCTAGAGGCGGGGATTAAGCCCATTATCGGTTGTGAGATGTATATGAGCGAGAATTATCTAGAAAGACCGATGTTAAAAGAGCAGAAAATCTGCCATCAACTCCTATTGGCAGAGTCAACCGAAGGCTACCATAATCTCATTCGGCTGACGACGGAAGCGCACCTTCGCGGATTTCATTATAAACCCAGAATTGACCGATCGTTACTTCGTAAGTATCGGAATGGATTAATCGCGACTAGTTCTTGCCTAGGTGGTGAGATTCCACAGGCTATTTTGCAAGATGATGATGAGAAGGCGAAGCGCTTACTAGAAGAATATGTGGATATATTTGGACGAGAGCATTTTTTCTTAGAATTACAGGATCATCAAATATGGGAGCAGCAAAAGGTAAATCAGAGGCTTATTTCATGGGCGAAAGAGTATGATCTAGGGCTGATTGCGACCAACGACATTCATTATGTACATCAAGATGATTATCAAGTTCATGACTGTTTGCTTTGTATCGGTACTGGTAAAAAAGTAGAGGATGAGAATCGATTACGATTTGCGAACGATCAGTTTTATTTTAAGAGTGTGGAAGAGATGGCTAGGCAATTTAGCCATGTACCGGAAGCGATCACGAATACAGTGAAGATCGCCGAGCGATGTGATGTGGAGATTTCCTTTGGGGAGCGGTTACTTCCTGAATTTCCCCTTCCGCAAGTGGGAAGCAGTAGTGCGTATTTACGGGTCATTTGTGAGAAGGGTGCACAGAAACGATACGGGGAATTGACAGCTGAGATAGAGAAACGTCTTCACTATGAACTTGATGTGATTGATCAGATGGGCTTTGCTGATTATTTCCTAGTGGTATGGGATTTGGTGTCCTTTGCTCATCAAAATCAAATTGCGATTGGTCCGGGTCGGGGATCTGCGGCAGGTAGCTTGGTGTCGTATGTGCTTGAGATTACGGATGTGGATCCGATTAAGTATCAATTACTTTTCGAACGATTCCTGAATCCTGAACGGATCAGTATGCCTGATATTGATATCGATATTTGCTATGAACGGCGAGAAGAAGTGATTGCGTATGTGACGGAGAAGTATGGAAACGATCGAGTTGCGCAGATTATCACATTTGGAACGATGGCTCCCCGTGCGGCGATTCGTGATTTGGGTAGAGTTTTAAACTTTTCGTACCAAGAAGTAGATCGAATGGCGAAGTTGATTCCCGGAAACCCGGGTATGACTTTAAAACGTGCCTTTCAGCTAGAGCCTAAATTAGAGGAGATATATCAATTAAATCCGAAGATGGCACAGTTAGTAGATTATGCGAGACGAATCGAAGGGATCCCAAGGCATACTTCTACACACGCGGCTGGGGTCGTTATGTCGAAAACGCCGTTGACGGACTGGGTTCCTCTGCAAGAGGGCTCAGACGGGGTATCCCTCACGCAGTATGCGATGGAAGCGTTAGAGCAGATTGGGCTACTTAAGATGGACTTTCTCGGACTACGCAATCTAAGTGTTATTGAAAAAGCGATTGAGATGATCCAGCGTGATCAAGGGATTCAGGTATCGTTTGAGGATTGTGATTATCAGGATGAAGCTACCTATCGACTATTGGCAAAAGGCGAAACGACAGGTGTCTTTCAATTAGAGTCCAGTGGGATTCGCAAGGTGCTTCGTGAGCTGAAACCGAACCACTTTGAGGATATTGTAGCGGTTCTTGCGCTGTATAGACCGGGACCGATGGAGCAAATCCCGCGATATATTCGGGCTAAGCATGGATTGGAGCCTATTTCATATCCTCATCCAGCATTGCAAGAAATATTGCTCCCTACTTATGGGATTATTGTGTATCAAGAGCAAATCATGCAGATTGCCGCAACATTGGCTGGCTTTTCTTTGGGACAAGCCGATATTTTACGTCGTGCGGTGTCGAAGAAGAAGAAAGATTTGCTGGATGAACAGAGGAAGACCTTTGTCCAGGGATGTGTGGGAAATGGATTTGAAGAAGAGGTTGGTCATCAGATTTATGATCTCATCGTTCGTTTTGCTGATTACGGATTTAACCGAAGTCATGCGGTGGCATATGCCGTCTTAGCTTATCAAACGGCTTATTTGAAGGCAAACTATCCGCAAGCATATCTAGCGGCTCAGCTATCGACGATGATGGGGAATCAGGGGAAAGTAGCTGAATACATGGACGAGGCGAAACGAATGGGGGTTTCGATCCTGCCACCTGATATTCAATCTAGTCGTCATCATTTTACAATCGAAGGAAATCAGATTCGCTTTGGATTAGCGGCGATCAAAAATATAGGAACACAGGCGATTGATGTGATATTGGAAGCAAGGGAGAAAGGACCCTTTGTAGATCTTCGCGATTTCTGTCGCCGGATTGATCTTCGGATTTGCAATCGGCGGGTATTGGAATCATTGATTTTATGCGGAGCTACTGAATCGTTGCCCGGGCATCGCGCGAGCCAAAAAGAGATGTTGGAAGAGGTATTAGAGAAGACATCTATGGCTCAAAAGTGGGGCTTAGAAGATCAAATGGATCTGTTTAAAGATGATGAAGACCTCTTTACCGAAGAACCGTTAACCCGCAATTATGAAGAAGTCGCTCTGTATTCATCTAGAGAGCGGATTCAGTTGGAGAAAGAATATCTAGGTTTATTTCTTTCGGGGCATCCTTTAGATGATTATCAGCCGCAATATGAAGGACAGATTACACACCGGATTCATCAATTAGAGGAAGGAATGGACGGGGCATCGATTGTATTGGCGGGGATTGTGACTCATATTAAATCGATTCTCACGAAAAAGGGAGATCCGATGGCGTTTGTAGAGCTAGAGGATCAAACGGGTACGGTAGAGGTAGTTATTTTCCCGAATACGTATCGGCGGGTGCGATCGTTTCTCCAAGAAGATCAACCATTACTCATCAAAGGTGTGTATCAAGGTAATAATGAAAGTGGAAAGTGTATTGCGAATCAAATGATTCAATTAGATGAACTGAATCAAGCGGCTGAGCCTGGAGCAAATCAGCAAGTACAAATTTTTATCCGCACGCATCAAGAGAGATCCGAAATTTTGTATGCATTAAAGATGATCATAAAAGAAAACTATGGAAAAACACCTGTCCAATTAGTTTATGAACGGACGAAAAAAGGGCATTCTCTCCCTGTTCATCAGTATGGAGTAAATACAACTCTTCATTTTCAAAAGGAAGTGGAAGCGTTGCTCGGAACGGATGCGGTTCGTATTAATGTTTATAAATAATGAAGATGGATGCTATGTTCCCTTTTACCCCTTAGCGCTATTTTGGTATAATGTCTCTTATTGGTGGTCTGACCACCGATAAGAGACATAGAGAAGCGTAGTGATAGAGGAGAGATCAGGTTTGTCCAGTTTAAGAGAAGCGGCACTTGAGATGCATCGAAAACATCAAGGGAAGTTAGAAGTGCAATCAAAGGTTCCGGTTGAAACTTCCTATGATTTAAGCCTGGCCTATTCTCCAGGGGTAGCTGAGCCTTGTCGTGAGATACATGTAGATCCAGATAAAGTATACGACTACACGATGAAAGGCAACTTAGTAGCAGTTGTATCAGATGGTACGGCGGTACTTGGCCTTGGAAACATTGGTCCAGAAGCAGCTCTGCCCGTTATGGAAGGAAAAGCGCTCCTTTTTAAATCGTTTGCAGGGGTCGATGCTTTTCCATTGTGTTTAGATACAACGGATGTAGAAGAGATAGTAAAAACAGTAAAGATGCTGGCTCCCACTTTTGGGGGTGTAAATCTAGAAGATATCGCGGCACCGAATTGCTTCCAAATTGAGGAGCGTTTGCAAGAAGAAGTGGAAATTCCTGTGTTTCATGACGATCAACACGGGACGGCCATTGTTACATTGGCGGGACTAATCAATGCTTGCAAAGTGGTAAATAAGAAGCTTTCCGAGATTCGAGTGGTGACAAGTGGTGCAGGAGCCGCTGGGATCGCGATTATTAAATTATTGATTAGCTTGGGTGTACAGGATGTCATTATGTGTGATAGTAAGGGAATTATTTACGAAGGACGCCCTCAGGGGATGAATTCGATGAAAGAAGAGATTGCACAGGTAACGAATCGCTCTGGTTTAACAGGGGATTTAGCTACCGCGATGAATGGTGCGGATGTATTTATTGGCATCTCGGTGGCGGGAATGGTGACACAAGAGATGGTTCGCTCTATGAATCGTGACCCGATTATCTTTGCGATGGCGAATCCAACACCCGAAATCATGCCAGAAGAAGCGTACCAAGCTGGTGCGAGGGTAGTGGGGACAGGACGCTCTGATTATCCAAATCAGGTTAATAATGTATTAGCGTTTCCGGGTATTTTTCGAGGGGCGCTTGATGTACGAGCAAAACGGATTAACGAAGCCATGAAAGTAGCCGCGGCGTATGCGATATCCGATCTTGTCTCTCCAGAGGAATTATCAGCAGAAAAAGTGATTCCAGATGCACTCGACCCTAGGGTTTCAGCTAAAGTAGCTTCTGAGGTTGCCAGAGCCGCGATTGAAACAGGTGTGGCACGGGTAGAGCTAAATCCGGATGTCATTTATGAACGGACACTGCAACTTACCCAGCGAAAATAGGCTACAATCATGATCAAGACATCTTTGTTTGTTAGGAGTACACATAGGATGAAGGATGTAAGTTCGAATAAATTCCATAGCATCTTAAATAGCATCCATCAATTAATTGAAGCGGATGGTCTATGTACAGGTGATCGCCTTCCTTCTGAACGAGAGTTGTCTGAACGACTACAAGTCGGGCGTTCTACGGTACGAGAGGCATTACGATCTCTAGAGTTACTGGGGATTATTTCGACCAGACGTGGCGAGGGAACGTTCTTAGAGTCATCTCAGTCGAATCACATTGTAGAGTTATTAGCCAAATATATTTTGCAAGGACATCAAGTACTGGAGAATTTATTAGAAACTCGCGTTCTTTTGGAGATGGGGGCTGTCTGGCTCTTATGCGATCGCTTGAAAGAAGAGGATCTCGCTGAATTATTTGAGATGAATGATCAGCTTTTGCAAGTAGAGAAGCTAGAGCAAGTCGTACAACTAGATTCCACGTTTCATGAGCGCCTTGTTTATTTATCCCGAAATCATTTATTAATTCGTATCTGGCAGGAAATTATGCAGTTCTTACATACTAAGCCTGCTGTTTTATCTTTATCAAAGGTAACGGGTGCTCAAACATTGTGGGACGAGCATAAGAAGCTACTTACGGCGATTCGTGAGCGTGACATGGTCCAATCTCTATCGTTGGTGAAAGAACATTTCAGTCCATCTATGTTTCAAACAGTTGAATCGCATAGTAATCCAGTATAGATGAATCTATCGAATGAGGTGATCCCACTTGCTTAAGGATCTATTTCGCAAACAAAAAAAGTATGCAACTATTCCTACAGAAGCAACGAAAAATCAGGTCCCAGAAGGGATCATGCAAAAGTGCCCTACTTGTGGAACGATTCTTCTTTCAAAAGAAGTAGAGAAAAACGAGAAGGTATGTAAGGTATGTGGCTATCACTTTATGATGACAGCACCAGAGCGAATTCAATCTTTAGTAGATGATGGACGATTTTTTGAGTATGACTCTGATTTGATCTCAGTTGATCCACTTCAATTTCCAGATTATCAGAAAAAAATCAAGCAGGATATGGAGAAAACAGACCTGAAAGAGGCGATTATCACAGGTGAAGGAACAATGGATGGTTATCCCGTTATTCTCGGCGTGATGGACCCTAGATTTCGGATGGGGAGCATGGGATCCGTAGTAGGCGAGAAGATTGCCCGTGCGGCAGAACGTGCTGTTCAAAAGAGATTTCCTTTTATTCTCTTCTCTGCTTCTGGAGGAGCCCGTATGCAGGAGGGAGCGCTTTCGTTGATGCAGATGGCAAAAACGAGTGCAGCTCTTCAAAAGATGAATCAGAATCAGGTTCTTTTTGTCTCTATCTTAACCAATCCAACTACAGGCGGAGTATCGGCCAGTTTTTCTTCGTTAGGAGATATTAATATTGCAGAGCCGGGAGCATTGATCGGGTTTGCTGGGCGACGAGTGATTGAACAGACTGTGCGCCAAAAACTTCCAGATGATTTTCAGACATCGGAGTTCTTATTAAAGCATGGTCAATTGGACCTAGTCGTCCCAAGACTTGAATTACGTGATACGCTTGTAAAAATTCTTGAACTTCATACGATCAGGGGGTGACTACGATGAGTAATTATCTACCATTTGAAAAGCCGATTTTAGAGCTACGACAAAAAATTGATGAATTGAAAGCATTTACAACCGAAAAAGACATTGATTTTAGCTCAGAGATTGATACACTTGAAGCGAAAGCAAAACATCTCGAAACGAAAATATATGGAAATCTGACAACTTGGCAGAAAGTACAAATTGCTCGTCATGCATCACGCCCAACGAGTGTGCATTATATCCAAGAGATTTTCCAAGATTTTATTGAGTTGCATGGAGATCGCCATTATGGAGATGACTCCGCGATTATAGGAGGAATCGGGAAGCTAAATGGGATTCCTGTTACTGTGATCGCGCAAGAGCGGGGCAAGGATACAAAGGATAAGATTGCCCGAAACTTCGGTCTACCTCATCCAGAAGGATATCGAAAAGCCTTACGCCTTATGCAACAAGCTAATAAATTTGGTCGTCCTATTATTACGTTTATTGATACCCAAGGTGCTCATCCAGGGATCGAAGCAGAGGAACGTGGGCAGAGTGAAGCCATTGCTCGAAACTTGCGGGAGATGGCAGGCTTTGAAGTTCCGATTATCTGTGTGGTCACGGGTGAAGGTGGTAGTGGAGGGGCACTCGGAATCGGTGTAGGAAATCGTCTCTTGATGCTAGAGCACGCTTACTATTCCGTTATCTCTCCAGAAGGCGCTGCTGCCATTTTATGGCGAGACGCTTCGAAAGCCCAAGAGGCGGCAGAGGCACTTAAAATTACAGCACAAGATCTTCAGAAGTTGGGAATTGTGGATGAGATTATTTCAGAGCCTAAGGGCGGAGCACATCGTAATTCACAGCTGATGGCTCAGACGATTGAGCATATATTATGTAAGCATCTAACTTCACTCTTACCACTTAGCCAGTCGGAATTAGTGGAAGACCGTTACCAAAAGTTCTCGAAAATCGGGCAGTTTTCATCTACTGCTGTATTTGAGGGAAGCCGGTAACGGTTTCTCTTTTTATAATGAATGGACGTAATTTGTCCCTGTGGGATGGGAAATGCTTTCGATGAGGAGTGAAAAAGAATGAAGCGGATTGCAGTTTTAACAAGCGGTGGAGATGCTCCAGGGATGAACGCTGCTATTCGTGCAGTTGTACGGAATGGGATCTATCATGGCCTACATGTGTTTGGTGTATATCGTGGATATACAGGACTGATTCAAGGCGACTTTAAGGAGCTTTCGGTTGGTTCTGTAGGTGATGTGATTCAACGAGGAGGAACCATTTTATATAGTGCTCGTTGCGATGAATTTCGTACAGAAGAGGGACGGCAGCAGGCTGTGGAGCAACTACGAAAACATCAAATTGATGGACTTATTACCATCGGTGGGGATGGAACGTTCCAAGGCGCTAAGAAACTAACCGAACTCGGGTTTCCAACCATTGGTGTTCCGGGTACAATTGACAATGATATAAATGGTACTGATTATACGATTGGATTTGATACGGCGATTAATACGGTGATTGATGCAATCGACCGAATTCGCGATACTGCTACTTCACACGAACGTACATATATCGTTGAAGTGATGGGGCGAGATGCAGGTGACATTGCCTTATTAGCTGGGCTAGCCGGCGGAGCAGAATCAATCTTGATTCCTGAGGTAAACTCTAGTTTAGAAGAAATCATTGCGCGTCTGAAGCACGGTGCCGATCGTGGGAAAAAGCACAGTATCATCATCGTTGCAGAAGGTGTCGGCAGTGCCGTTGATATAGGCCGCCAAGTGCAAAAAGCGACTGGTTTTGAGACGCGTATTACGGTGTTGGGTCATGTACAACGTGGGGGCACTCCGACTGCTTTCGATCGTGTGTTAGCCAGCCGTATGGGAGCAAAAGCGGTTGATCTTTTACTGAGCGGGAAGAAAGATATGATGGTTGCGATTCGGAATAATGAAGTGCTCGGAATTGATTTTGATGAGGCAAACAGTCAGAAGCATCACCTTGACTTATCGAATCATCATTTGGCAAGTATTTTATCGATATAATTATGGACAGGGAAGGAAGAAACTCGTCTATGCGAAAAACAAAAATTGTATGTACGATTGGTCCAGCAAGTGAAGAGGTCTCTGTTCTACGCCAGTTAATTCAACAAGGAATGAATGTGGCTCGTTTAAATTTTTCTCACGGTTCCCATGAAGAGCACGGAGGACGGATTCGGAATATCCGTCAAGCGGCGGAAGAAGAAGGACAAACCGTTGCCATTCTGCTTGATACCAAGGGTCCAGAGATTCGCACCAAGGATCTTAAGGCTCCAGAAGTCGAATTGAAAGCAGAAGAAACCTTTATCTTAACCACAGAAGATATCCTAGGTGATGAGAAAAGAGTAGCCGTTACGTATGATCAATTACCAAACGACGTAAAACCGGGCACAACGATCTTAATTGATGATGGATTGATTGGTCTTGAGGTAAAAGAAGTGACGGGTACAGATATCATCTGTAGCGTGACCAATGGTGGCGTTTTGAAGAATAAAAAAGGGGTTAACATCCCAGGAATTAAAATCAATCTCCCAGGTATCACCGAGAAAGATGCGGCAGATATCCATTTCGGCATTGAGCAGGGTGTTGATTTTATCGCAGCATCGTTCATCCGAAAACCAGAAGATGTCTTGGACATTCGGAAGATCTTAGAAAAAAATCAATCCGACATCCAAATCATCTCTAAGATTGAGAACCAAGAGGGGTTAGACAACATTGAAGGTATCTTGAAGGTTTCTGATGGCTTGATGGTAGCTCGTGGAGACCTTGGTGTAGAGATTCCGACCGAAGAAGTACCGATTGCACAAAAAGATCTAATCCGTAAATGTAACCTACTTGGGAAACCGGTTATTACTGCTACCCAGATGTTAGATTCGATGCAACGCAACCCACGTCCTACACGGGCAGAGGCAAGTGATGTAGCCAACGCGATCTTTGATGGAACAGATGCGATCATGCTATCGGGCGAAACAGCGGCAGGTCGCTATCCAGTAGAAGCAGTACGTACCATGGCTACGATTGCGAAGAAGGCAGAGTCAACCCTTCCGTATAAAGAATTGCTCAAGAAGATGCAACGAGACACTGATCTCAGCATCACCGATTCAATCGGGCAAGCAGTCGTTTATACTTCTCACTCATTGGATTGTTCCGCGATCATCACAGCAACTGAACGTGGTTATACAGCACGCATGATTTCCAAGTATCGTCCGAGTGTGCCAATTATTGCAGTAACTCCACATAAGGATGTACAACGAAAATTACAACTCATACATGGCGTTTATCCTGTATGTGGTAATATCTGTGGAAATACAGATGAAATGTTCCAATCTGCCGTACAATCTTCTCTTGCTTCGGGCTTTATCAAAGAAGGCAATTTAGTTATCATTACAGCCGGTGTACCAGTAGGAAAATCAGGAACCACCAACCTGATGAAGGTATATGTAGCAGGTGGTGTTCTCCTTCAAGGACAAGGAATTGGGAAGAAAGTAGTTTCGGGTCCAGTTGTGGTGGGGAATACAGCAGAAGAAATCAATGGCAAAATGGTAGATGGAGCGATTATCGTCACTCGTGGTACAGAGAAAGAGATGATCCCATCCTTTGAGCGTGCAGCTGCCGTTATCACCGAAGAAGGTGGACTTACTTCTCATGCTGCAGTCGTAGGGGTTAGTTTGGGAATCCCTGTTGTAGTGGGGGTAGAAAATGCAGTGAATCAGTTAAAGAGTGAGACGATGATTACTGTTGACTCTTCACGCGGTTCGATTTATTCAGGACAAGCAGATATCATTCCAAAAGCATAAAATTAGAGCACTGGACTCGCTACCAGTGCTCTAACTGTATCTTATTTAGAAAAGACTCAAACGAGGGAATACCCACCAACGAAGCTTTCTTTTTTTCAATTTACGCTTGCGGAACACGATGTTCAAACTCCTTTCCTTCTGTTTATCTATATTTTTCTGTACACAAAGCAGGATTTTTTCTTTTTCGCTTATACTCATTATGTGAGTCCGGCCGTAGAAATATGTGTCGGCATAATCTTTTCACATTTGAGTGAGGTTGGCAAGAGTTTTGTTATAATAGCAACAACTACTATGATCGATAGCATAACGGAGGGACTTGCCAAAATGAACACATCTAACTATGTATCACAGTCCTCGATTCGGGTACGTTATCAGGAGACGGATCAGATGGGGATTGTCTATCACTCGAATTATTTGGTTTGGTTTGAGATAGGGCGTACTGCATATACTCATGATCTGGGCTATAGTTATCGTGAACTGGAGAAGCTAGGGGTTATGCTCCCGCTTATTGAGGTAAAAGCAAATTATCGTGCACCTGCACGCTATGATGATGAAGTGATCGTATATACAACTTGTACAGAAGCTTCAGGAAGTCGTCTCATATTTGAATATGAGGTAAAACGTAAAAGGGATGAGGTATTACTCACTACAGGACATAGTATTCATGTCTGGGTGAACAAAGAGATGAAACGTGTGAACATGAAAGAAAAGTTTCCTGATCTATTTGCTACTTTAGTCGCTTCCACTACTCAAAAAAGGACGTGATCGAATGATAAAACGACTCTTCCTTCCTTTTATTTTGTTAGGGTTATTAGAGATATGGGGAATTGCACTCGTTGGAAATTGGATTGGTCCTATTCCTACGGTCTTGTTAATTCTGGCGTCTTGTTTTCTTGGTTGGCATTTTGCCCGTAGAGAAGGACTCCAGACTCTTCGAGTGATCCGGCTACGGTTATCGAATCACGAAGTTCCAGGGGATGAAGTAATCGATGGTTTGCTCATTCTTCTAGGTGGGGTTTTGCTAATTATTCCAGGTTTTTTGTCGGATATAATTGGAATTCTAATTATGATTCCTTATACGCGTGGGATGGCGCGTTTGTTGGTGAAATATACTATTAAGAGTCGTATTTCAAAGAGAATGGTTGTGTGGGGAACGAAGCGACGGTAGTTGAGTAGGGAGTATCTGTTTGGATGGGGATTGGTGGGGCGTGTTAATTATTTAGATAATAGCATGTTCCGGGGCATGTATCTACCCACAGCTCAAATAGTGAGTCTACGAAGATGTGGGTATGTCCGCTCCGTTATTCTCCGCTTCGGGCAAGTGGCAAAACTCGCAAAGAACGCTCAAACAAAGTTGCCACAAAACGCCCTAGCTACGAATAACTACGCTAAGTAGGCTCTACTCAATCACAGTGGTCAGATACATTGCCCCTATTCCATTGCTGTTTTCTAATTAACACGCCTGTTTAGTATTTAGAGGTATGGATAGAGATAAGTGCTTCTATTGGCTTTCGGGATTAGCTCGATTAAAAAAGTAATTTAGTAGATTTGCATATAAAGCCAATAGAAAAGATGACCATCCGGAGGTAATCTCTATACCAGAGCTAACTTTTAGAATGGCGTGGATGATGAGCCAATCGATGGTGATACTTAAGGGAAATAGGAGCCAAACGTGAAGATGATAAAGAAAGGCTTGTAGGATAATCCGAAAGGGGAGAAATAATAGAATACTGGAACAGGTAACGCCGATTACGATGGAGAAAGATGCCATGATCATCATTTCAAAGTTGGCAAAGTGGAGTCCAGCATAATGAATCCAAGTCAGAATTTGAAAGAAGAGTAGGAAGGGGAGAGAAGAAAGGAATAGGATAAAAAGGATTGCCCACGATGTGATCAGCGTGATGCAAATTTTTTCACACCATGACGGGTCTTTATGAATCGGATGTCCAGTAAGCGGACCTTCTATCTCAGTCTCCTCACTATCTACCCATCGCGAAGAAATTTCTCGCAATATATCCGCTAATATAAAAACGACCACAAATACAACTGTAAAGTAAATGCCCAGGGCCTGCATCGCTCTTTCCTCCTGTCGCTCTCTCTTTTTTCTAGACAGAAGTGATCTTGGTTGTATCATCATTTTTTCAAGCATGTATATTAGTATATATGCTCAATAGCAAAAAGGTTTGTGCCAATTGGAGAAAAATATAGGAAAACCCCATATCATTCACATATAATGGGATTTGAATAGCAAAAAGGCTCCCATTATATAGGAGAGCCTTTTTGCTATTCATTACAACAGCACTTACTACTCAAGTGACTGCGATTGCTCATTATTTTGATGCAACGGTGCCACAATATAATGATACACATCTTGAAACACCCTAGCTTTATAAAGAGCCAACATAATCACCGTTACCACGGGTCCAATAATAAGCCCAGTAAAGCCAAATAATTGCAATCCCACAAACAAGGCAATCAAAGTTAACAACGGATCCAGTCCTACATTACTAGCTACCAACTTAGGTTCCAATATCTGACGCGTAATTACGATAATCGCGTAAACTACGCTGAGTCCAATGGCAAGTTCTACATCGCCAACCAGAAACAGATAAATAATCCATGGAATCACTACAGCCCCTACCCCTAGATACGGAAGAAGGTCTACAATCGTGATGACTACAGCTAAGGTAAATGGATACTTTACTCCTAAAATTAACAATCCAACAAGCATGATAAGTCCCGAGATCGAGATTAAGGTTGCTTGAGCACGGACAAAGCCAAATAAAGCTTTTCGAATGTCTTCAAATACAAGCCCACCCGCACTTCGGACTTTCACTGGGATAAACTTGGTTGAGCGATTTTTTATCTTATGTAGATCCAAACTGATGAAAAAAGTAGCGAGAGTGACAAAGACGAGTACCGTTAGCAGAAACGGAAGATTGCTTAGAAATGTTCCGATTCCAGATAAGATGTCGGTAATGGTTTGGGTGATCTTCACAGTAATTACACCTAAATTTTCCCGTATACTGTCTTCGATCCCTTTTTGGTGGGTCGGATTTTTAGCTAGATAGGTTTGAATCGTTTCTACAATCTTGTTCATGCTCGATCCATCTTTCGAAAAAGGATCGAGTAGTTGTTGTCCAAATTGGTTTAGTAATTTGGGTAGGAAATCTGCTAGTTTAGCGAGTTCTTGAACCAGCTCGGCAACCAAGAAGATAATGGTGGAAAAAACGATCGAGAGCAGGAATATTAACATAATCAAAACCCCAGCCCAACGAGGGAGACGAATCTTACGCTCCAACCACCTTATAGAAGGTTCTAAGAAGATGGCAATCAACCAAGCGATGAGAAAGGGATATACCAAAGGTAGAGAATAGGTGAGTGTCACAAATACTCCAATTAAAATGAGTAGAACGATGAGGCTACGTAGTCCCACCTGCATCCATGGTCGTAGTGTCAGAGGTCACACCTCCTAGAATTTAGAGATCTATAGGGTGATTATACCATTTCAAATGAGAACATTGACAGGTTTCTCACAAGGTGCGAAATGAAGGTGTTTATGTTACACTAATATCGTAAATGAATCGTCATGCACATAGAGGCACCATACACCGAGTTTTTTAGATTAATAAAATATTTCGCATCTATAGGTAGGCTTTCCTCTTTATGTATAAGGTAACAATTATATTATATAAAGTAATGATTGGTCCTCCTATATTTTGCTATTTTCATTTATAATCAAATTGACATCGCCTTCACTTGTGAATATAGAATGCATCGGTGCCTATATGCGCGTTAGACTGAATAAAGGAGCGATATATCATGGTTGCAAAAGGATTAGAAGGTGTGGTAGCACTTACTTCTGAAATCAGTTCCATTGTGGACGGAGTGCTTACTTACCGTGGATATGACATTGATGATTTAGCAGATCATGCTACTTTTGAGGAGGTTGCGTACCTTCTGTGGAATGGTCGTTTACCTTCGAAGTCTGAATTAGAGCAATTGAAGCAAGAATTGGAAGCATACGCTGCTTTACCAGAACAGTTGCTTGAGCAGTATAAATCATGGCCTCTAGATGGACATCCAATGAACTTCCTACGCACGGCAGTTTCTGCTTTATCCTTATATGATGAAGAGACAGAAGACAATAGTCATGAAGCAAACTATCGTAAATCAGTTCGATTAACCGCTCAACTGCCTGTCATTGTAGCAGCATTTGCTCGTCTTCGTGCTGGAAATGAACCAGTAGCTCCTAAGTCTGGTTTGAGCTTTGCGGCAAACTTCCTCTATATGTTGAACGGAGAAGTGCCTTCAAACGTTGCAGCAAAAGCATTTGATAAAGCTCTAGTGCTCCATGCTGACCATGAATTAAATGCATCCACATTTGCAGCTCGTGTCACAGCGGCTACCTTAACAGATATTTACTCTGACATCACCAGTGCGATCGGCGCGCTCAAAGGTCCTCTTCATGGTGGAGCAAATGAGCAAGTGATGGAGATGCTAAAAGAGATTGACAGTGTAGATCGTGTGGAAACTTATCTACAAGCTAAGTTTGATAACAAAGAGAAAATCATGGGCTTCGGGCATCGTGTATACAAAGATGGAGACCCACGTGCAAAGCATCTAAGAGAGATGTCCCGCCAGCTAGGCGAGCAAGTCGGCGAAACCAAATGGTATGAGATGTCTGTAACATTGGACGAGCTAGTTGTATCACAAAAGGGCATTTTACCAAATGTTGATTTCTACTCAGCAAGTGTATACAACTATCTAGGTATTCAAAGTGATATCTTTACACCTATCTTTGCGATTAGTCGTATTACCGGCTGGACAGCACATGCTTTAGAACAATACAGTAATAATCGCCTGATCCGCCCCCGTGCAGATTACACGGGCCTTGTAAACCAAAAATACGTACCAATTGAACAACGTTAATGCCAACTAGGGGCAGTGGCTGGCGGCTGCTGTCCCGTTGGTTTCTTTTTATATATTCAGCGAACAAAATAAGGGGTGTAGCATCATGGCACAATATGTCCCACCAGTTGCTGGGGAAAAAATTACAATTCAAAACGGAAAACTACAGGTTCCAAATGTACCTGTTATCCCGTTTATTGAAGGGGACGGCATTGGTCCTGATATTTGGGCAGCGGCGAAGCGTGTATTAGATGCGGCTGTTGAAAAAGCGTATAAAGGTAACAAGCGTATTGCATGGATGGAAGTGCTTGCTGGAGAAAAGGCACATGATACGGTAGGTACATGGCTTCCAGAAGAAACACTCGATAGCGTTAGAGAGTATCTAGTTGGGATCAAAGGACCATTAACCACTCCAGTAGGTGGCGGAATCCGTTCATTAAACGTGGCTCTACGCCAAGAGCTAGATCTCTATGTTTGCCTCCGTCCAGTTCGCTATTTCGAAGGAGTACCTTCTCCTGTGAAGCATCCTGAAAATGTGGATATGGTGATCTTCCGAGAAAACTCTGAAGATATCTATGCTGGTATTGAATGGGAAGCCGAATCAGATCAAGCGAAAAAGGTCATTTCCTTTTTGCAAGACGAACTAGGAGTGAAGAAAGTTCGCTTTCCAGAAACATCTGGTATTGGAATCAAGCCTGTATCCAAAGAGGGTACTGCTCGCCTTGTGAAATCTGCTATTGAATATGCGATTCAGCATAATCGTAAGTCTGTGACGCTCGTACATAAAGGAAATATCATGAAGTTTACCGAAGGCTTATTTAAGTCTCACGGCTATGAAGTGGCAGAGCGAGAGTTTGGCGATAAAGTGTTTACTTGGGCACAGTATGATCGCATCAAAGAAGAGCTAGGCTCAGGGGCGGCAAACGAAGCACAAGCACAGGCAGAAGCAGCAGGCAAAATTATCGTAAAAGATGTGATTGCAGATGCCTTCTTGCAACAAATTCTAACCCGTCCGAAAGAGTATGATGTGATCGCAACTCTAAACCTCAACGGTGACTATGTTTCAGATGCGTTGGCTGCACAGGTAGGCGGTATCGGTATCGCACCAGGCGCTAACATCAACTATGAAACAGGACATGCGATCTTTGAAGCAACTCATGGTACAGCTCCGAAGTATGCAGGTCTTGATAAAGTAAACCCAGGATCCGTTATCCTATCAGGTGTTCTCATGCTCGAATACATCGGATGGCAAGAAGCTGCCGATCTGGTGTACAAAGGAATTGAAAAGTCCATCTTGAATAAAACAGTTACCTATGACTTCGCACGTATGATGGATGGCGCAACCGAAGTGAAATGTTCCGAGTTTGCCGATAGCGTTATCAAAAACATGGCATAAAAATCAGATAAATTGAGAGGAGAAATGATCATGATTCGTCGTAAGAAAATTTCTGTGATTGGTGGCGGCTTTACAGGTGCTACAACCGCTCTAATGGTAGCACAAAAAGAATTGGGTGATGTAGTACTCGTTGACATCCCGCAAGCAGAAAACCCAACAAAGGGTAAAGCGCTTGATATGTTTGAAGCAAGCCCAGTTCAAGGATTTGATGCAAATATCACGGGAACAAGTAGCTATGAAGACACCAAAGACTCTGATCTTGTCATTATTACCGCAGGGATTGCTCGTAAGCCTGGTATGAGCCGCGACGATCTTGTAAATACCAATGCCAAAGTTATGCGCTCTGTTACGGAACAGATCGTAAAATTCTCTCCAAACTGCATCATCCTTGTCCTTACAAATCCAGTAGACGCGATGAGCTACGAAGTATTCCGTACATCTGGCTTCCCGAAAGAACGTGTAATCGGGCAATCGGGTGTTTTGGATACAGCACGTTTCCGTAGCTTCGTAGCCGCAGAATTAAATGTATCTGTAGAAGACGTAACGGGCTTCGTTTTAGGTGGTCATGGCGATGACATGGTTCCACTCGTTCGTTACTCCTATGCAGGTGGAATCCCACTCGAGAAGCTGATCCCGCAAGACCGTCTTGACGCTATTGTAGAGCGTACTCGTAAAGGTGGCGGAGAGATCGTAAACCTACTTGGTAATGGTAGTGCTTACTATGCTCCTGCAGCTGCCCTTACGCAAATGGCAGAAGCGATCTTAAAAGATAAGAAGCGGATCCTACCATCCATCGCGTATCTAGAAGGCGAATATGGTTATAACGATCTATACCTCGGTGTTCCAACTGTCTTGGGTGGTAGTGGAATTGAGCGAGTTATTGAACTAGAATTGACTGACGAAGAGAAGAAAGAACTCGATAAATCAGCTGACTCCGTTCGTAAAGTGATGCAAGTATTAAACGCATAGTCATGATACGAAAAGACACACCCTTTGCACATAGGGTGTGTCTTTTCGTTTGCGTTTACTTGTTGGAATAATGGGTATCTTTAGTATTAGATTAATCATAATGTGGAAAGTGTGAGTATATGAAGAAGCCAGTCTTGACGCTTCCAGAAGATTCATTTCGTGCGCATCAGATGCAGTCTGTTATTTTTTATGGTGCAGGGGTTTTAATTGGTATTGTAGGCTTTTTCGCTTGTTCTTATTGGAATTGGCCATTATGGATTCCGGCAACTGTTGTAGGTCTTTCTATACTAGGTTGGATACTCGATTTCTTTTGGCTCAATCGTTTTCGTTGGACGTATTTCCGCTATGATGTGGATGAACGTGATGTAGTGATACAAAAAGGTGCCTTATTTCGAACTTCGATCTATGTTCCGATGATAAGAATTCAACATGTTGATATCAAAACAGGTCCCATCATTAGTAAATATGGCTTAGCTGAGTTTCGTGTGCATACAGGTGGTAGTGGTGTATTTGAGGTTGCATATATTCCAATTGAAGAAGCAGAGCGACTATGTGAGCAAGTTCGTCAATGGATTAAAGTAGACGAGGATGAAATCGATGCAAAAACTGAGTAAAAAGGCAATGATTCTATACATAACAAAGTTTTTTCAGGATCTCATCTTCCCTCTTATTGGGATAGTGGTTGCTTCCTTCACAACTGCTTGGGGATTATGGGGGCTATTGGCAGTAATTGTATTTGCCCTTTTTTTGGCTGTTCTTGATTGGAAGTTTACTTTATATCATTTATCAGATACAGATTTTCGCCTTTACAAGGGAGCATTTACAAAGCATAAGACGGTGATCGCGCATTCGAGAATTCAGACGGTGGATGTAACTCAATCCGTGATGGAAAGGCTTTTAGGGCTGACAACTCTTCAAATTGAGACTCCGAGCGGAAAGGGAGCAGAGGTTAAATTAGTTGGGCTACGGTTAGAAGTGGCAGAGGAGTTAAAGAGGAAGTTATTAGATGAAAAAGCACCATCGTCTTCGTTATCATCAACTGAAAATCAGAATGATGATTCTCAGAAACGGGTTAAAAGCATTTCTCCATCTGAATTAAGGCTCCTCTCCTTAAGCACTTTTAATATAGCCGTTATCTTTCTTCTATGGGCATTATTTAATCGTCTGAGTGAATTACTGAGTGACTTTCAACTAGGTGGATTCAAGCAAGAAATGGCTCAAGGACTATCGCAATTATTTTCCGGAATTGATTGGACAAGTCAAACGATGATTGTGATGGAAATTTTCCTGGCGATTTTCGTTGCGTGGTGTGGTTCTGCCTTATTTACATATATTAAGTTTTACCGATTTCAATTAATACGACTACCCTCAAGTTTCATTGTGGAGAGAGGTTTTTTTGAAAAATATCGTACCTCCATTCAATTAAATAAGATTCAAGCCGTACGAATCGTTGAAACGCCTATTCGTCAGTGGTTCGGCTGGGTTAGTATAGCAGTGGAATGCACATCTAAAGATGAGAAAAATAAAGAAAAAGACATACTCTTTCCTTTTGTGAGACGAGAGAATGTAGAGGCGTTTTTAAACGAATACCTTCCGGAGTTCCAATCCGTTGTGAATGTAAGTCTTACGAGATTCTCGCCTATTCCGCTAAAGAAGTGGATTTGGCTTAAGGTGCTGATCAGTTTTGCAATCGCTGGAGGCATCTATACCTTTTGGCTACCGAGTTGGCAGTGGACGGCTTTAATTGGAATCCTCCTCAGTATCGGGATAGTCGGCTATTCATGGATCTGTTACCGGGATGGAGGATATAGTTTGATTGGCAAAACACTCGTTCACCGGAGTCGCGGGATTAACCGTGTCACTGAGGTTGTGGATTGTAGATCCATTCAATTTAAAAAGATCCGGCAAAGTCCCTTTTATCGGAAACACGACTTATTCACATGGTACACTACGTTGTTGACAAGTAAACCCATTGGGATTGGGCATATTCCACGCGATGAAGCAGAGAAACTAATGGAGCTATAAGAGAGAAAACACATCTTCTATATATCAATAACGGCAAAGGTAGAGTGATCTTTTTGCCGTTGTTTTTTATTTTTCCGGACTGGGCTTCTTGTAAAGGATTTGTAAAAAACGGATTGAATCATTGGAAATAGGAAGTGAAATCAGAGATGATAGAAGTAACATCAAGATACGTGGGGTGACGATTATGTCAAAACGAATTTTAGTGGTGGATGATGAGTCTTCAATTGTAAAGTTGGTACAATTCAATTTAGAAAAAGAAGGCTTTCTTGTAGACAGTGCTTCGGATGGGTTGATGGCGATCGAGAAATTAAAAGATCAACTTCCTGATTTACTATTATTGGATCTCATGCTTCCTCAGATTGATGGATTAGAAGTATGTCGACGGTTGCGCCAAGAGAAAATCCATGTTCCGATTCTCATGCTGACGGCAAAATCAGATGAGTTTGATAAAGTGCTTGGTTTGGAGCTGGGTGCCGATGATTATATGACCAAGCCGTTTAGCCCACGGGAACTAACGGCGAGAGTGAAAGCCATTCTTCGTCGGGTGGAAGCATTAAAAGGAAGCCAGCAGGAGGAAACGGAAACGTCATTGATTAAAATAGGCGAACTCCTGATTAATCCAGATGGTTATGAGGTGACCCGTTCGGGTGAGGAATTGGAGTTGACCCCGAAAGAGTTTGAACTACTAGCCTATATGGCAAATCATCGTGGAAAGGTGCTGTCTCGTGATCAGTTGCTCAATGCGGTTTGGAATTATGATTATGTAGGGGATTCACGAATTGTTGATGTGCATGTGAGTCATCTGCGAGATAAGATCGAAGTCGATTCCCGTAATCCTCATTATATTAAGACGGTTCGAGGGATCGGCTACAAATTTGAGGGAAAGAAGTTATAGCATTATGAAGACGTTTCGAGCTAGAATTACCTCACTTTTTCTGTTTTTAATCGGATGCTCGGTGTTAGGAACGGGATTTTTTTTAGCACTTTTATTACACTCATCTTATATTGACTCGCTCAGCAGTCGGCTTACGAAAGAAAGTAAGATGATTGCTGAAACGATTGAATGGCATGGTAGTGAGAGCGATTTAGCTTCTCTACAGCAAGAAATCAAGGCATTTGGAGATACTTTAGAGGCACATGTGACTTTATATAATTTACAAGGCAAAGTACTCGGTGATTCGACGAACAGTAAATCGAATACCGAGTTAGAGACAGAGTGGGAACAGATCCGATCACAGTCCAATGGTTCTGAGGTCATCACGATTCCGAAGTCGGATCAATTGATCGCTGCGGTGCCGGTGGTTCGTGACGAAAAAAAGATAGGAATTGTGCGGATTTCCTCGCCTTTAGATGAGGTGAATCAGTCTCTTTCCCAAGTGTGGTTATCTCTTGCGGGAGGACTTGTCATCGCGTATGCGTTGGCTGCTTTTGCGAGTTCTCGAGTCGCAAGTAGTGTAACACGACCGTTAGAGGAGATGACACAGGTAGCAGTTGATATCGCTCAGAAACGATTCCATCGAAGGGTAAAAGAAGATGGAAAAGATGAAATTGGGCGATTGGGACGAGCGATTAATCGAATGGCTCATTCTTTGCAGTTTCAGATGGAAACGATTCGGAAGAGTGAACGCAGGTTAACGAGCGTGATTGAATCGATGGAAAGTGGATTATTAATGGTAAATGCTAGAGGGCGTGTAAGTATTGCGAATAAATCATTTGAACGGCAATTTGGTGCGAAGCCAAATGAGATTGTAGGGGTTCCATATGAGGAAATTCAGACCACTTTTGATCTCTGTTCATTGATTTCAAGATGTGCTCAGACAGGCACTCGAATTAGGGAAGAAATCCATCTTCATCACCCTGTCGAGCGTATTTTAGAGGCGAGCCTTGCCCCGATGTGGGTGGAGTCCAATGGGATTGGTGTCGTGGCTGTTTTCCATGACTTGACTGCGATCAGACGTCTAGAGCAAATGAGAAAAGATTTTGTGGCCAACGTTTCTCATGAGCTACGAACGCCGATTACCTCCATTAGAGGTTTTTCGGAAACTTTATTGGATGGAGCCATGCAAGATCCAGATACTTGTCAAGAATTTCTAAAGATTATCTTGGAAGAAAGTATTCGCTTGCAGCGCTTAGTAGGAGATTTATTGGATTTATCAACCATTGAATCCAAACAGATGGCGATGAACTTTGAACAGCTTTCTATTGCTAGTTTCTTACAAAACATCACCAAAACACTAGATGAACAAGCTCGTAGTAAAGAACAAACGTTACGAGTCGAAATAAAAGAAGACTTCCAAATTAGAATGGATCCAGATCGTTTAAAACAGATTGTCTTAAATTTAGTAAGCAATGCCATCGCCTATACTCCAGCAGGTGGTGAAATACGAGTACAGGTAGACCAAGAGGGGAGTAATTGGATCCTGGTCGTCTCTGATACAGGTATGGGAATTCCGGAAGAGGATTTAGGGCGGATTTTCGAGCGCTTTTATCGTGTGGACAAAGCGCGATCGCGCGAATCAGGTGGAACGGGACTTGGACTTGCTATTGTGAAACATTTGGTTGAGGAGTATGAAGGGGAGATAAAGGTAACCAGTAAGGTGGGTGAGGGGACTACTTTTACAATTTGGTTCTCTAAAGAGTAGTTGCTTGTCTATTTCCTAGGAAATGAACCTGATAGAGTGTGTGTATAAAGCTTTTGGGAGAAAGGTTTTGCTTTCTTCTAAAGGCTTCTTTTTGTTGATTTACAAGGGCTATTTATTAGCTATTGGAGCAAAGCTAGGGAATGTATATGCCCACAGCTCAAATAGTGAGCCTGCGAAGATGTGGAAAAGCAAGTCCGCCTCGTCCATCGGAGCAAGGGCAAGTGGCAAAACTCGCAAAGAACGCTCAGACATTGTCACAAAACGCCTTTGCTTCGATGGACTACGCTAAGTAGGCTCTACTCCTTCACAGGGGTGGTCAGACACATTGCCCCTAGTCTGGTCTGATTTTAATGAGAGGTGTCCGTAATATTAGAGATCCGGAATAGTAAGGAAGGTGTACAGTGCTTCTAAATAGGGTGGATTGCTAATATGATAATGGATCGGATATCCATACTATCCACTCTACTAATCTACTTTTTCATCGACTAAAAGTAGATGTTTTTATACGTAATAGTCGGGAAAAGTTTGGTAGATTTTATTATTTTCTCTATGAATGGATCGTGAGTTATGGAATCGAAAGAAGCTAGTATTTGGACAAAATTAGCGTATATAGTTCCTTGTCATCGCAAGATCTCTCGGTGCTTTCATGTAAATGGCAAGCCGATGCCAATTTGTGCTCGTTGTTTAAGTATCCTACTCGGGTATTTGTGGTTACCGATTCTTCTTCTTCTCCCTTTTCCCATTCCGTGGTGGTTAGGATTCATATTGCAGATCCCTATGCTCATAGATGGATTTACTCAACTACAAGAATTACGTGAGAGTACAAATCGATTACGGTGTTTGACAGGATTACTAAGTGGTATAGGACTCTCTATTTTAGTAGTCTATTTCATTCGTTTCCTTTTGGAAATGGTACTATAGGGGGCGTAACTTTGTTTTTTCTGCTACTAGGGATGAACTTAGCTTTTCTGTTTAGTGGAATGATTGCACTATGGTCAAGAAAATTTATAGATGGATCTATCTTGTTAGGAATGAGCATTTTGGGATTTGGCTTTATGGTTTGGTACTACAAGAAAAGAAAAAAGAAATCGAAAGAAGATTGGTGTGATTGGATCGACTGTCAACCTAGTTGTACGCCAGATTGTAATCATGAACCAAGTTGTACGTGTGATTGTAACTCGTGATATTGCTACATTCTACTAGCCGTAATAAGTCACAGTACGGCTTCTTCATATTGGAAATCTACTACCAACAAACTGGAAGAAAATGTGGTTCGCGTGATACAATGATAGAGTCTCAAAACTATGTTTAACAAGAACTCTCTTTCATACATGAAAGTACTACGAATACAAGGGTCCAAATAATAGAAACTAGATACGGATGTGAACCAATTGTCTAAGAAAAAAATAGTTCTCATTGATGGAAATAGCATTGCCTTTCGTGCTTTTTATGCTCTGCCATTGTTAACAAATTCATCTGGGCTATATACCAATGCTGCCTATGGATTTGCCATGATGCTTTTAAAAGTACTAGAAGAAGAAAAACCAACCCATATGCTTGTCGCATTTGATGAGGGAAAAGACACATTCCGCCACGAATTTTATCAAGAATACAAAGGGAAACGGGATAAAACACCGGGTGAACTAACAGGACAGTTCCCACTTATCAAAGAAGTATTGGATGCTTGCCAAATCCGATATTATGGCATTGCAGGATATGAAGCGGATGATATTATCGGGACACTGTCTAAAATGGCAGATGATCAGGGTATGGAAGCCCTCATCGTGAGTGGAGATAAAGACTTGTTCCAATTAGTGACAGATCAGGTTAGCGTGTTAATGACTCGCAAAGGCGTGACAGAAGCAGATCGATATACTCCAGAAACCATTCAAGAGCGCTATGGCTTAACTCCTCCTCAAATCATTGATTTAAAGGGATTAATGGGAGATCCATCTGACAATATTCCGGGTATCCCTGGGGTAGGCGAAAAAACAGGCTTGAAACTATTACACCAACATGGATCAGTAGAAGAGATTATTGCCCGTGTCGATCATCTACCTGGTAAAAAGCTACAAGAAAAAGTGACCGAATTTCAGGAGCAAGCATTACTAAGTAAACGACTTGCCACTATCTGTTGTGAGGTGCCTTTAGACTTTGGAATCGATGATTTAGAGCATACGTCGATTCATACCGAAGAAGTAGTCGAGACTTTTAAAAAGCTAGAGTTTAAGACATTGGTGGATCGTATCAAAAAAGGGTTTGGCGAACAGTCAGGACAAGTGTCTGAGCCTGATCAAACATTGATAGAGTATCAGGTCGTGTCAGAGGATTCTACGGGAGATTGGGATGATCTATTACAATCAGATTCCTTGTCCCTCCATGTAGAATCGAGTGAAGAGAATCCGCATCGTTCGGAGTTAATTGGTTTATCTTTATCCGATGGGGCTACCAATCTGTATATTCCGGCTAATGTAGTTACCCAGTGGAATAAACTGCAAGATTGGCTTGGATCAAGCAACTCTCGGAAGATTGTATTTGATGGGAAGAGGTCAGAGATTGCCCTTTCAAAGTTGGGGATGTCGTTAGAAGGAATCGAAATCGATATCCTACTGGCCGCCTATCTGCTAAATCCTTCTGAGACCAGTCTGAACTTAAGCGATGTGGCTTCGCAGCATAGTGAATATGGCTTAGCCTCTGATGAAGAAGTGTATGGGAAGGGTGCGAAACGAAAGCTCCCTACAGGGGAAGTACTTGCGCAACATCTAGCCCAAAAAGCATATGTACTCTACGGCCTGCAATCCCAATTACAACCAGAGATTGAGAGAACTGATTTAGCGAATCTACTCTATCATTTGGAGATGCCGCTATCGCGCGTATTAGGGAAAATGGAGAAACTAGGAGTAAAAGTAGATGGGGAGCAATTAGAGCAATTAGGTTCTGTTCTCCAAGAGACCCTTGAACGCCTCACGGTTGAGATTTATGATATTGCAGGTACAGATTTTAATATTAATTCGCCTAAGCAATTGGGTGAGATTTTATTTGATAAATTAGGTCTACCTGTATTAAAAAAGACGAAGACGGGTTACTCCACTAGTGCAGATGTATTAGAAAAATTAGCCCCACAACATGAGATTGTGGATAAAATTCTTCATTACAGACAAGTAGGAAAGCTTTTGAGTACCTATGTAGAGGGTCTGAAAAAAGAAATTGGTGCAGATGGAAAAATTCATACCCATTTTAACCAGACGATTGCCGCTACAGGACGTTTGTCCAGTGTGGAGCCCAATCTACAAAATATCCCGATCCGGCTAGAAGAGGGGCGGAAAATCCGTCAAGTTTTCGTGCCGTCCGAAGAGAACTGGATGATCTTAGCTGCGGATTATTCGCAAGTAGAGCTTCGCGTGTTAGCCCATATTTCGGGAGATCCTAGTTTACAAAAGGCATTTCGTGAGGCTAAGGATATCCATACCCAGACAGCGATGGATGTCTTCCAAGTGGAGGAAGCAGAGGTTACCTCTCTCATGCGTCGCCAAGCAAAGGCAGTTAACTTTGGTATTGTATATGGAATTAGTCCATTTGGCTTGTCCCAGAACTTAAATATTCCTCAGAAGGAAGCCAAACAATTTATTGAACGTTATTTTGAGACGTATCCAGGCGTAAAAAAATATATGGATGAGATTGTGGCTCAAGCGAAGCAAGATGGCTATGTTACAACCTTGCTCCAACGTCGTCGTTATCTTCCAGAGCTATATGCTACTGATTTCGCACGCCGTAGCTTTGCAGAACGAACCGCGATGAATACACCCATTCAAGGAACGGCAGCGGATATCATTAAAAAAGCGATGGTTGACATCGATCGCTTGATGGTTGAAAAGAAAATGAAGAGTAGAATGCTACTTCAAGTACATGACGAGTTGATTTTTGAGGTTCCGACCGAGGAGCTAGGCAGTATGGGGGATTTGGTACGTGAGATGATGGAACACGCGGTGGAGCTATCAATTCCATTGGTGGTCGATCTGAATATAGGTCAAAGTTGGTATGAAGCCAAATAGTTCGAAGCACAACTAGGGGAGAGACAGAAGATGCCAGAATTACCAGAGGTGGAAACCGTCCGCCGCACGCTAGAACAGTTAGTAGTGGGAAAAACGATTCAAGATGTATCGGTTCATCTTCCTCGAATCATCCAGCGTCCAGATGATATTGAGATTTTCTGTAGAGAGTTAAAAGGTTCTACGATTACAGGGATTGGACGAAGAGGTAAGTTTTTAAAGATTTTTTGCGATCCATGGGTTATTGTCTCCCATTTGAGAATGGAAGGGAAATACCGAGTTGCGGGACAAGATGCTGATTTAGAGAAACATACCCATGTTATTTTCCACTTTACAGATGGAACCGAACTTCGTTATAAGGATGTACGGCAATTTGGGACGATGCATCTGTTTCCAAAGGGAGAAGAGGAAGAGAATCAACCGCTTAAAAAGCTGGGACCGGAGCCTTTAGATCCAGATCAATATCAGCTTGAATGGTTTCAAAAAGCGATTGGTCGGAGAAAAACGAAAATTAAACCTCTATTGCTCAATCAAGAAGTATTAGTAGGCTTGGGGAATATCTACGTGGATGAAGCATTACACAGTTCCAAAATCCATCCTGAACGTAGTGCCAATGAGCTAACGGATGAGGAGATCCACGTGCTTTACCACAGCATCTCTGAAACATTATCGAAGGCTGTGGAAGCAGGCGGTTCGTCTGTTCGTTCTTATGTAAATGGTCAAGGCGAGATGGGGATGTTTCAACTACAAATTAAAGTATACGGACGGAAGAATGAGCCATGCTATGGTTGTGGCAATCCGATCGAACGATTAGTGGTAGGTGGACGAGGGACACATATTTGCCCTCAGTGTCAAAAGTAGTATATGCACCTACCTCTAGGCTCCTTCATAAGCTAGGATAGCACCTAGTGATATGGAGGAGTTTTACTATGTGGCATATATGGACGATGATTGGAATTGCTCTGGCAGTCAGTTTAGATAGCTTTAGCGCAGGCGTTACATATGGATTACGAAGAATTCGCATTCCTATTAGCTCGATACTCATTATTGCAGGATGTTCCGGGCTTAGTATTTTTCTTACAATGGTAATTGGGGATCAGATTAGCCTGTGGCTCTCTCCTCAAATGGAAAAATGGATCGGGGCAACGATCCTCATATTGTTGGGATGTTGGACATTATTTCATTATATAACTCGAAATGAGCAGGATAGAGAAGATATTGATAATGGACAAAATGGACAAGTGGATATGTCGGCTGCACAAGTGATCGATCCTAAGGTTTGGATATGGGAACTACCTAAGTGGGGTCTGGTGATTCAAATTCTCAAGAAGCCAACCACTGCTGATATGGATCATTCTGGTAGTATTAATGCAGCAGAGGCAATCTTACTTGGAATTGCGCTTTCGCTTGATTCGCTTGGGGCAGGTTTGGGAGTTGCTTTATTGGGCTATTCTCCTTTTACAGTTGCTGGATTGATTACACTTATGTGTGGGATCTTTTTACGATTTGGGATGTGGATCGGATTTCGTTTTCAATATAATGGATTTGGTGATTTTATTTCGTATCTCCCTGGGATTATCCTAATCGTTCTGGGGTTGTTTCGGATTTGGTAGAGGAGTGTTTGGTTTGGTTATTGGTTTAACTGGGGGAATTGCGACTGGTAAAAGTACTGTTTCGAAGATGTTCCAAAAACATGGAGCAAAAATTATTGATGCAGATCAGATTGCTAGGCTAGTCGTAGAGCCCGAGACGGAAGGATTACAGCAGGTGATCGCAGCATTTGGCGTGGAAGTGATCGATTCACAGGGGCAATTAAATCGGAAAGCGTTAGGGGATATCATCTTCCATGATCCAAATGCGCGTCAGCAATTAAATGCTATTTTACATCCTCTGATTCGAGCTGAGATGAAAAGGCAAACAGCTGAGTTTCAAAAGGAGGATCCGGAAGCTGTCATTATTTGGGATGTTCCACTCCTATTCGAGAGCGGTTTGACGCAGTTAGTGGAAAAGGTTATTGTTGTGTATATACCAGAAGCATTGCAAACGGTACGTTTAATGGAGCGAGATCAACTAACTGAATTAGAAGCAAAAGCTCGGCTTCATGTACAACTTTCGATTGAAGAGAAAAAGAAGATGGCCGATTTTGTGATTGATAACAGTCACCTCGTATTTCATACAGAAAGACAGGTAGATCAGCTATGGAATTATCTAGCTTTAAAAAATGGATAGATCCAGCGCTTCGAGCCATGCCTCCTAAGAGAATGATCTTGATTGGGATTATCCTCATTATGATCATTATGTTGATTGCAATTCCTGTCTCTAACCGCTGGATGTATCCACTAAAATATGAAGAAGATATCCTGAATAGTGCCAAACAGTATAAGATAAGCCCTTTTCTCGTGATGGCAGTGATACGTGTCGAAACCAAGTTTGATCCGTCAAAGATTTCACACGCCAATGCACAAGGTTTAATGCAAATTACGCCTGGTACCGTTGATACTGTGATTCAAAGTGCGCCCTTTTCTCCGGCTGTGCGTGATCAAATCGGTGACCCTAAGATGAATATTCAGATAGGTACATGGTATCTGGCCTACTTAATTAAAGAGTTTAATGGAAATGAAGTGGTGGCTGTAGCAGCCTATAACGCTGGACCAAATAAGGTAAAGAGTTGGTTGAAAGATAAGAAATGGGATGGCACATTGCAAAATGCCCACCACATAGAGTACTCAGAGACAAGGAAATATGTTCAAAAAGTAATGGGCTACTATGGAAAGTATAAATCGGTATATGGATACTTGGTAGAGAATTAGAAGAATAAGGATCGTTGATAAAAGGAGAGACTTGGTCACTTACGGGTGATCAGGTCTCTCGTTCTGTTCACAATTCGGATTGGTTTTTTTGTCTTTTTTTATTGCAAAATGTGTTATACTGATTATAATATTAAAGGGGAATTGTGTGTATTATATATAGGCGGAAGGGGATTCATCCATAATGAGCATTCGTGTTGCAATCAATGGATTTGGACGCATTGGTAGAATGTTTTTTAGAAAAGCAATAGTTGACCCAACAATAGAAATAATAGCAATTAATGCTAGTTATCCAGCCGAAACATTAGCACATTTGATTAAGTATGACACAATTCATGGTTTTTTTGATGAGGAAGTAATCGCGACAGATGGCGGTATTTATGTAAATAAACAATTTGTTCGGTTAACTTCTAACCGAAATCCAGCTGAGTTACCTTGGACAGAGTTACAAATTGATGTGGTCGTTGAAGCAACAGGGAAATTTATCGACCGAGAAGGAGCAGGGCTACACTTACAAGCGGGTGCTAAAAAGGTAGTGATTTCGGCTCCGGCGAAAAATGAAGACGCTACCATTGTTTTAGGAGTAAATGAAGATATCTATCAACCCGAAAATCATCATATCATCTCAAATGCTTCTTGTACGACGAACTGTTTAGCTCCCGTTGCCAAAGTATTGCATGACACATTTGGGATTGAGCATGGTCTCATGACAACGATCCATAGTTATACAAATGATCAATTAAATTTAGACAATCCACATAAAGATTTACGCCGGGCTCGTGCATGTGGTCAATCAATCATCCCAACCAAAACAGGAGCTGCTAAAGCATTGGGTCTGGTGATTCCAGAATTACAAGGAAAGTTAAACGGATTTTCTTTACGTGTCCCAACCCCTAATGTATCCATCGTCGATTTGGTTGTCGATCTAAAAACAGATGTTACGAAAGATCAAGTAAATCATGCCTTAAAGCAAGCCGCTGAAGGTATGATGAAAGGAATTCTAGCTTATACGGAATTACCATTGGTATCATCGGATTTCATTGGTAACGAAAACTCTTCTATAGTAGATGGGCTATCTACTATGGTGATGGGTGACCGCCAAGTAAAAGTGTTAGCATGGTATGATAATGAATGGGGTTATTCTTGTCGCATCGTCGATTTGGTGAAACTAGTGGCTTCTTCTGCTAGTCAAGAGAATGAGCAAATAAAAGTGCAGTCGGCTTAGTATATAATATGGTTAGACAGGGTAAAACCCGAGCTCTAGTAGGCTCGGGTTTTTAGGCACTTCCGATTTTTCATTGTTTATATCAAGGTTGATGAAATAAAATAGATTTGAAACCACTAGAGCGAAAGTTGTTTGGATGGTGAAGGAGGACGTAAGGATGAGATGTCCAGAATGTAATCATTATGGATCTCGTGTGTTAGATTCACGACCTGCCCATGAAGGAAGAGCGATTCGCAGGCGGAGAGAATGCGAAGAGTGCGAACAGCGATTTACAACCTTTGAGATGATAGAGGAAAAACCGTTAATTGTGGTGAAAAAAGATGGAAGCAGAGAAGAGTTTAATCATGAAAAATTACTACGTGGTTTGATTCGAGCTTGTGAAAAGCGCCCTGTTTCGGTTGAAAGCTTAGAAAAATTAGTCCATGAGATTGAAAAACAGTTACGTGATCAAAATACTTCAGAAGTTCTCAGTAATGAAATTGGAGAATATGTAATGGATCGCTTGATGACCATTGATGAGGTAGCTTATGTTCGATTTGCTTCTGTCTATCGCCAGTTTAAAGATATTCACGTTTTTGTTACAGAATTAGACTTATTACAACGTTCTCGTCAGGAGAATACCGACAAGGCTTCTGAGGAAGAGGATTAATTGGATAAAAATGAGCTTTTTTCTAAAATTGGAACCTATGTTAAAATGGACAAATCAGTATTGAAAGTGTGGAGGAAGACCAGAAGATGGCGTTTCATTGGAAAGAATTAGGGTGGTATTGTCGTTCTCATCGTCCGTTGGCACCCACTGATTTGATTGTGCTAACCCAACTGTATCAACCATTGATCGGGGCAACTGCCTATAGTCTCTATTTAACTCTTTCCTATCAATTGCCTATCGAACGTGCAGGGATGACGGAAGTTCATACACATGCCATGCTAATGAAGATGCTAGGAGCACCCTACGACTCTTTTTTAGAGGCTCGTCATCGGCTGGAAGGCGTAGGATTACTAAATACGTATGAGCTTGGGAATCCCCAGAATGGCTTAATCTATGAATATGAATTGGTTTCCCCTCTTTCTCCTGTCCAATTTTTTCAGAGTGAAGTTTTTAATCTAGCTCTATATCAATCGGTAGGAAAAGAGATATATCCAGAACTACGAAAGAGATTGCTAGGACCGATGCCATCTGAAAACTGGCGAAAACAAGTAAAACGAAATGTGACAAAGCCATTTAAAGATGTATACGGCAGTTTCTCTCCCCATGATCTGCAACAGATGGGAGAGATTGATCAAGAATTTCCAGCTCCTGAGCATCCTATTAGAGAAGATTTACAACAAGGACAGATTCCGATGTGGTCCGATGAGGATTTTACCTCTATAAAATTACGCTTGCAGTCGATTATCCACTCAAGTACATGGACCCCAGAATGTATTGCTCAATTAAAAGAGATTTGTTTCTTATATCAATTAGAAACGTGGGATTTGGTTGCCGTTTTACAGGATCCGTATATTACGCAACGCGGGGAGATCAACTTAGAACGTCTTCGAAATTATGTCCGCGGAGAGTACCAACTTCGTTTTGGTGGATTGCCACAGGTTCAAACCCATCAAAAGCAGTCCCAGGAAGATATATCTTTTAAACAGACACAGCTCGTTCGGGAAAGTCAAGAGACGATCGCGCCAGATGCTTCACCAGAAGAGAGGCACTTTCATTTGCTGGCTACCGTATCTCCTGTAGAATTGTTACATCGCTATCAAGGGGGCGGTCCTGTCTCAGATAGTGATTTAAAGATTGTGGAGAAGTTGGTGCAAAAGTATGATTTATCGCCCCAAGTTGTAAATGTGTTGATTGACTATGTGATGATTAAATACAATCGAAAATTAACCTGGAGTCTGATTGATAAGATTGCTGCACACTGGGTACGGGCACAAGTAAAAACAATGGAGCAGGCAATCGAAATAGCTAAGAGTGAGCAATGGGAGTCGCAGGGCAATGTAGGAACGACAGCTCGATCTACGAAATCAAAGCGTTCCAAATCGATTCTACCCAAAGCAGTGGCACAACAGTTGGAGCGGGAAAAAAATAATGAAGTTGCACCTACACTGAGTGAAGAGGAATTAGAGCAAAATAAGATAAGACTACAAGCCAAACTTCGTCTAATGAATGAAAAATTAGCGAATCGAGGACGAGAAAAGGAGCAGATGCCGTGAATCCCATTTCTGAAATTGCAGGGCCGATGTTACGTCGGGCAGGAATTACACCAGAGCAAATGAACAAGCAAGTAAACTTGTTGAAACAACATCGGGCAGTCCGCAGTTTTGTGGAGCGACATCCTGACATTCCACAAGAGCAGTATCTCCGTTCGCTTCCTCAGATGAATCAGATGGTGTCCGAGTGGGAGAATTGTAGTCGTTGCTCTGGTTTAGAAAGATGCCCTAATATGATCTCTGGGCATTATCCATATCTAAATCAATATGGTGGATATATTGAGTTTCGGATGAAGAAATGTCAAAAATTAGCCGCTTTTGAATCCATGAAAGAGAAGCAGAAGCTAATTCGATCTCTCCATATTCCGAAAGAGATATTGAATTCAAGCTTTGAAACAATGGAGTTTGATGAACGAAGTGAAGTGATCGCTGCTACGATGGATTTTTGCATGTCCTTTTCGGAAGGAATTCCGGCAAGGGGATTATATTTACATGGTCCGCTCGGAGTAGGTAAAAGCCGAATTGCAGGAGCGATTGCAAATAAGTTAGTCGAGCATAACATCCATTCGTACCTGGTGTATGTTCCAGACCTGATAAGGGAAGTTCAGGATGCGATTCAAGATCATTCCCTACAACAGAAGCTGCAAGCATTTAAAGAGGTACAAGTCCTCATTTTAGATGATATTGGGGCAGAGTACTTAACCGTGTGGAAGCGTGACGAAATTTTAGGCGCTTTGCTTCATTATCGGGCGGCAGAGGGCTTGCCTACTATCTATACATCTAACTTGGACTTAGAAGAGTTAGAGACTCACCTTCGCTTAGGTGAAAAGAATGTACAAGATGTGATGAAGGCGAAGCGGATCATGGAACGAATTCAACATTATACAACTGCTTATTTTGTTGATGGACATAATCGAAGGAAAAGTGAGCTGTAAAAATATAATAAAAAACATGTTGCATTCAGGAAGAAGACCATGTTATACTCTTTCTTGTCAGTAGCGAACGTTACATAATAACTACTAACAAGAAAGTATGGCTCGGTAGCTCAGTCGGTAGAGCAGAGGACTGAAAATCCTCGTGTCGGCGGTTCGATTCCGTCCCGAGCCACCATTTGCGGAAGTGGCTCAGTGGTAGAGCATCGCCTTGCCAAGGCGAGGGTCGCGGGTTCGAGTCCCGTCTTCCGCTCCATTTTTAAAAATGAATTATACTGCCTTGCCGGGGTGGCGGAATAGGCAGACGCACAGGACTTAAAATCCTGCGGTAGGTGACTACCGTGTCGGTTCGAGCCCGACCCTCGGCACCATATAAAAAACGGTTTGCAAACAAAAGTGCAAACCGTTTTTTTTGTAAAAATATAAATGATAGATACAATTTAGATATTGAATAATTGATGATGATACATAAAAAATTCCCTACTAGGGGTTAGAATATTTATCAACTGAAGGAGAGTACATAATATGCCAGCGCATTCTATGGGTTTTGCGATCGAAAGTGAAGAGCAGTTTATGGAGTACCTAGATCTTGTTGTTCGAACGGGTGAGCAAACAGAGACTTCATTTGGCAGGAAGTTTTCGCTCGTTTTTTCGAATGGAGAAGAGATCGTTGCGCTTATGGATGAGGATCATGAAGTGTTTCATGTCAATTTTCACCATCGTAAAGGGATGGCTTCTCCGGTCGGGATCTATGAAGTGGATACGAATGAAGAAGGTGAATTGACAGGGCTCACATTTGGTTCGATGAGACCAGAAGAGGAGACAAACCCAGAGTCGGGTATGTATCCATTTGTGTTTCAAACAGGAGATATGGAAGTGTTAGAGGCATTTCAACAGTCTGAAACGCGTAACGTGGAGATTGCTGCATTTGCGCATCAGGTACGTTGTTTTGCTACGGAAGAGGAATTTGATCAAAAACAAGATCCAGAAGTTCCTCTGTCATCTGAATCCTTGGTTCCACTTGGGATTTTTAACGATGAAGTGAACGATGTTCTTGCTCCAACCATTCTATTAAATGGTGTAGTAACAGATGTAGAACTCTTGCAAAATGAGCTATCTCAAGCACAATACTGGCAATTTACTGTGCAGACAGTGGGTGCAGCTTATGTCGTATTTGCTTCGCTAGATCGTGTGACTGAAGGCGAGCCAGCAGTTGGCGGGATTGTATCAGTAGAAGCATGGCTAACTGGGCGTTTTGTATAGTGATCGATCCTCTATAGGTTGACGAATGAGCACATGAATTTGTGATAAACAAAATTCATGTGCTTTGTGCAGTCATGTGATAAAATGAACATGATGAATGATTGTGGATTCGTTGTTGATTAACTAGTAATAGCATAGGAATAGGGGTCATGTATTTCCCTACTGAGTTTTTAGTAAGCTGATTATTTGAGTTTTGGGGAGATACATGCTCTAGGACTTTACTTTTTATATATGGAATCTGGAGGTGAATGAGATGTCGAACATCGATGCGATATTGGAACGCGCATTAAAAGGAGAGAGACTTACGTTTGAAGACGGCGTCTCTTTATGGAATAGTGATGAAATAGAGAAAATCGGCGAGGCAGCGAATCAAATGATGTTAAAAAAGCATCCGGAGCCGGTTACCACTTTTGTCATTGGACGTAATATTAACTACACCAATGTGTGTGATACGTATTGTCGTTTCTGCGCTTTTTACCGAGCGCCCGGCTCTACAGAAGGGTATGTATTAGACGATGATACGGTTTTCCAAAAAATTCAAGAAACCATTGATGTAGGCGGTACCGAAATCCTCATGCAAGGTGGGACCAACCCTAATTTGCCATTTCACTACTACACGGACCTTTTACGTGAGATTAAGAAGCGATTCCCTGAGATCACGATGCATTCATTTTCTCCAGCTGAGATTCGGAAGATGCAAGAGGTTTCGGATGGACTTACGCTGGAAGAAGTAATTCGTGAGTTAAAAGAAGCGGGACTCGATTCCCTTCCTGGTGGAGGTGCTGAGATCCTAGATAATCGTATCCGTAAACAGATTTCTCGTTTAAAGGGAACATGGGAAGATTGGATGGAAGTGATGGATACTGCACATCGTGTGGGCTTGCATTCGACTGCTACGATGGTAATCGGCTTCGGGGAGACCATGGAAGAGCGTGTCATGCATTTACTTCGCATACGTGAACAGCAGGATCGGACAGGCGGTTTCCTCGCTTTTATCGTATGGACATTCCAACCAGACTTTACAAATCTAAAGCGTGAAAAACTTTCCCCTGAAGAATATCTAAAAGCTGTAGCGATTGCGAGGCTTATGCTAGATAACATTGATAACTTCCAATCCTCTTGGGTAACTATGGGACCGGATATCGGGAAGAAGTCGCTTCATTTTGGTTGTAATGACTTCGGTAGTACGATGATCGAAGAAAACGTAGTTTCTGCCGCGGGCACAACTCATAAAGTAAATAACAACCTCGCCATCAAGCTCATCCGTGATGCTGGTAAAGTACCTGCCCAAAGGAACACGAAGTACCGGACTTTACGTGTCTTTGAGGAAGGCGAATTTACCGAGAACGACTTTGTTATGCAAAATTAATCAAATCATATCCATATGGGCCTTCTTTCGTATAGAAAGAGGGCTTTTTTGATGTATGATAAATATTTTTCTTTTCAATTATCTTGAAAGAGATTACAATGGTCTTTGTGGCTTTAAACAAAAATTATATATAGAAGAATGGAAGGATATTATGAAGAAGTTTCTTGCTATTATGCTTTCTCTCGTTCTCTTGTCTGGTTGTTCATTGTTCTCGGATTCTGTTAATGTGAATGAACTTGGAAAAGAGATGGGAAAAGTAGTATCGAAGTTTAATGACAACGAACAAAAATATACGAAAATCGCTTCTCACGAAACAGAAATAGGTAGCATTTTTCTTTCTATGGATAAAACTGGACTAGATCAAACTAAAATTAAACAGGTGAGCGAGAAGCAAGCAGAAATAAGAAAGTTGCTTACAGAGTCTAAGACAGAATTAGAGAATGTGGCTAAAGAATTGCCTAACCTTCAAAAAAAGGTAGATAAAATTAAGAAAGAGAAGTTAAAGAACGCTGCCGATACTTTTCTGACGAATTTCAAACTTCTTATTGATTCTAAACAAAAGGTTATCTCCGGATACGAAAAATTTCAAACCAATCAAGAATCGATTGTGAAAGATGCGGCATCGAACAAAGAACCTTCGATGACACAAATGAATGATGAGACAAAGCTACAGGGTGAACTTATGACCTTACAGAGCGAATCTCTACAAAAATTAAGCATGTATAATAAATCTTGGCAAGAATTTGCTGACACAGTTAACAAGAAGTAACTCTCCTAATCTCTGATACAGATAATAAAGAAGAAAAAAGCCTTAGTCTCTGATTTTAGAGGATTAGGGCTTTTTCTGGTTATTGAACCATTTAGAGAATCAATAAAGCAAAGGAGGATCTATTTACTTCTAAACAGGTTAGAAATTTTTTAATTAAGGAAATTAGTTAAGATAATATATAATAGAATATGTATTATACATAAAGTCTATTATTTGACCAGTATAGGAGCCAATTAGGGGCAATGTATCCTTTGGACTGTCCTCATCTGCTAACAACAGACTCGAAACGAAGTTTTATATCCGTTTTACAAGGGGGATAGATCAAATGACAGGAAAAACACATTTATCAATGGGAGCGTTGTTCGGAGTAGGTTATGCTACTCTGCATACAGATGGAAACCAAGACTGGCTAACTCTTTCCATTGGGATTGCTGTGGCGACTCTTAGTAGTATGTTGCCTGATTTAGATCATAAGGGAAGCTATATTAGTAAATATCTAACGTTAAACTTGAAGACCCGATATCGGTCGATTTTTGCCTCTTTAATTGGGATTTTGCTCATAGCGGCATGTTTTTATTATAAGGGTCCGCTATGGATTGCATTAACGGGTTTATATGTGGTGATTGCAGCCTATGTTCCTCATAGGAGTTTTACTCACTCTCTTATGGGAGTAGGACTAGTAGGAATGATTAGCTTTTTAGCTGTGCCGAATCAGGTGTACTTCGGATACTTTATGGCTGGTTACCTCTCGCATTTATTTGCCGATGCATTAACGGTATCGGGCATTCCATTATTTTGGCCCAATAAAACGGGTTTTCGATTAGCTAGAATAAAAACAAATACCCGCTGGGATATTATTATTCGTTATGTATCAGGTATTTTTACGGTGATCGGGCTGGGATATTTAGTGCTTCATTGAGTTTTTGGTTTTGTGTATACCTTAGCCAATCACCCCATATACTAGGAGAAATGCCAGTGTGGACAAAGAAAGGAGTGGGACGTTGGACTACTCTATTTCCATTTCTCGTCGAGATCCCATTCAGTTGGCGTTTTTACGTGATCGCTTTGGCAACATGATAATGAAATTAAAGAAGATTGGCGTCAATGCATCATTCGTAGAAGAACCAACTGGAGAGCTTCATTTTTTCAAAATACATACCCAACGGAAGCGTCGGCTTCAGGACAAGGAAGTCCATCGAGAGATGGGAGACGCAATAGCCAGCTTTCTGTGTGATTTTGCTGAAACAGATTTAATCAGGGGAATCATTCAAAAGGAACACACGAACATCAAGCTAGATGAGATGGATCAGATTGAATTTCGGGCGCAACAATTATTAGAACGAAATTCATGGAGCTACTTACGCACTGGTTATCATGTTCGTAAAGAACGGATTAGTAAGCAAATTGCGATGTATCTAGATTCAAATCGTGTCCTGTCCATTGATGGATTTGTTCGATTTCGTCTAAAAGCGTATCGGAAGTCACTCGTTCGTTGTGTAAAAGATGCGTATGAAGAGTATCAATTAGATAAAGAGTATCGCGATTTTATTGAACTCCTGCGCTATTTTGTGTCGGTTCAAAGTCCGAAAGTAGAACTTATTCATGTCGTTCATAGAGGATCGAAGCAGTTTCAGCTGTTAAAGGAAGATGGAACTCCTTACCAACTTCGCGAATTGGACGGAGCTGTGCAAGAATTGATGGATCAAAGCCTTTCGCATGAAGATTTAGTGGTTAGTTCCCTTTTATCGATCGCACCTGAAAAGCTAGTCTTGCACACGAAGCAACAAGAGGAAAATGTGATTCGTACACTTCTCCAGATTTTTGAGGGAAGGGTAGTGGTGTGTCATGATTGCCAGCACTGCCATGTGAAATCGATTCCGGTGCAAGAAGATGCTTGATCTTTTGGTCCTACTTGCATATAATGATTAACAAACTTCAACTGTAAGAGCTGTGACGAGGTCATGGTAGCTGTTTACGATGCTAGAGAGTGGGGATCATCGGCTGGAAATCCCTTCATCCTATGAACAGACTATTACCCCCTCCGAGCGAATGTGGGGAATGCCTTTATAGGCTAGTATCTGCAATCGGTGACACGCCGTTATCAGTGTCTTGAGGATCAGACTGGCTTTCTTTTGCGATTCAGTCATGATTAAACAAGGGTGGAACCACGGCACAAAGCTCGTCCCTATTGGGTACGGGTTTTTTTGTTGTTTTAAAACGATCATAATTAAAGGAGTGAGTTCGGTTGAATATTTCTGTACGATTACCAGATGGTTCTGTACGTGAATATGATGAAGCTGTTTCGGTTCTGGATGTAGCTTCCTCGATTAGTAATGGACTAGCTAAAAAGGCAATAGCAGGTGTATTAGACGGGAAGCCAGTAGACTTAGGTCGTGACGTCCCATCAGGCTCTGAACTAAAAATTGTTACATTAGACGATGAGGCTGGATTAGAGGTATATCGCCATAGTGCGGCTCACATTCTCGCCCAAGCACTAAAGCGCCTATATCCTGAGGTAAAACTAGGAATTGGTCCTGTGATTGAAGATGGGTTTTATTATGATATTGATCTTCCTACACGCCTTACTCCAGAAGATCTGCCGAAGATCGAGGCAGAGATGGCTAAGGTGATCAAAGAAGATGTACCGATTACTCGTCGTGTCGTAAGCCGTAATGAAGCAATTGCGATTTTTGAAGAGATCGGAGATCATCTAAAACTAGAATTGATTCGTGATCTTCCTGAGGATTCGACGATTACCATCTATGATCAAGGTGAATTCTTTGATCTATGCCGTGGACCTCACATGCCATCTACAGGGAAGCTAAAAGCATTTAAGTTGATGAGTATCGCGGGTGCTTACTGGCGCGGTAACTCCGATAATCAAATGCTACAACGGATCTACGGCACTGCTTTTCCTAAAAAATCTCAACTCGATGAATATCTTCATTTTCTAGAAGAGGCAAAGAAGCGGGATCATCGCCGAATTGGAAAAGATTTAAAACTATTTATGTTCTCCGAAGAAGCTCCAGGGATGCCTTTTTACCTCCCAAAAGGAATGGTAATGCGCAACGAGTTAGAAAATCTCTCTCGTGAAATCCAGCTTCAATCAGGGTATGAGGAAGTGCGAACTCCACTCATGATGAATCAACGTCTCTGGGAACAATCAGGTCACTGGGATCATTATCATGAAAATATGTACTTTACAGATGTAGACGAAAGCAAATTTGCATTAAAGCCGATGAACTGCCCAGGACATATGCTGATGTTCAAAAATGAGCTTCGTTCCTATCGTGACTTGCCGATGCGTATGGCTGAGTTTGGGCAAGTACATCGCCATGAGCTTTCGGGTGCTCTAAACGGAATGCTTCGTGTTCGTACTTTTACACAAGATGATGCTCATATTTTTGCTAGACCTGATCAAATTGAGGATGAAGTATTTAACGTAATTAAGCAGATCGATAAGCTATACTCCGTCTTCCAATTCCCTTATACAATTGAACTCTCTACTCGTCCAGAAGATTCGATGGGCTCAGATGAATTATGGGAGCAAGCAGAAGGGGCTTTAAAAAATGTACTAGACCGCTCGGGGATTGATTATCGGATTAACGAGGGAGACGGTGCTTTCTATGGTCCGAAAATCGACTTCCACATCCGTGATGCTCTGAAACGTAGCCATCAATGTGCAACCGTTCAGCTTGACTTCCAGATGCCGGAGAAATTTGATTTATCCTATGTCGGAGAAGATAACGAGAAACACCGTCCAGTTGTCATTCACCGTGCTGTAATGGGATCGGTCGATCGCTTCTTAGGAGTCTTGATTGAACATTTTGCGGGCGATTTCCCGTTATGGTTAGCGCCTGTTCAAGCGAAAGTGATTCCTGTATCGCGATCTTTTAACGAATATGCTAACGAAGTAGTTAAGCAGCTAAAGAGTGTTGGTATTCGGGTCGAAGCGGATCTCCGAGAGGAGAAGCTTGGATATAAAATCCGAGAAGCAGAAGTGCAAAAAGTTCCTTATATGTTTGTCATAGGAGAGAAAGAGCAAGAATCAAAATCGGTAACAGTTCGTCGTCGCCATAATAAAGAGCAAGTTTCTTGGCAGATTGATGAATTGATGAAAGATCTAGTTCAAGATGTCAAAGAGCGTCGCTAAGGTCGAAAAGCTTTCACCAAACGTAAGTGGTGAAAGCTTTTTGTATTTTCTTCCAAGATGAATGTCATAGGAAAATGAGATTGCATATCATAACACATGAAAGAGGTGGAACGGAGGATTTATATGAGCCTAAATTGGCAGGATAACATGGTAATTCTTGAGATGATAGGGACAGGATTGGGAGAAACATCTGAGGTTCTGGAAGTTGCGATTGTTGACCTTTCAGGAGAGATACTCTATCACAGCTTAGTGAAGGCCAAAGGACGAATTTCAGCAAAAGCAACGGAAATACACGGGATTAAGAGGTCTATGATCCAAGATGCTCCCGCTTTCTCAGAAGTATGGAATCAAATGAAAGATACTTTGAAAGATAAAATCGTTCTCACAGGTCAAGAAAATCATACGGTGAGATTGCTTCAAAATAGCTTTTATACTTTGGATGATTCGATCCCTGAGGCAATGTCCATCCCAGAAATGCAAAGTGTATTAGCGATTTATGCGAATGAAGTAGGTAGCAAAAAGATGATAAAACTGGAATCATTGGTTCCTGATTCATTTGACCATCGTGCAATCTCTAGAGCATCGGTTATCCGATCGATTGGACAAAAGTGTCTACTACAGTTTTCTGAAACGATTATAGCTATGGTCGAGGAAGAGGCTTCTCATGATGACGGAGAGATAACCATTATGCATGATGAAACATGTGAAGAGGTACAATCAGAGTCAAAGTGGACACAAATCCATTCGGAACCTGTAGCAAATGAATCTCTTCATAGAAAGATTAAAAAATGGTGGGAGAGATTAAATCAATTGTTACGAAATCAGATTAAGTAGAGGAGACATTGAGAAGTTGGCGGATATTTGGTAAGATCATGAAGGAAACAGTTTTGCTTATGAGGGAGTTGACATCCCTTACCCAACATGATATATTCATACCATTCGTGTAAGAAGAGGCGCCCGCTTCTCACCTGATTGACATTTCGTTCAGATTAGGTTTAACATTCGCTGATGGATTGTATTAAACTTCAGGAATCAGAAGTGTGGGCGCATCATACGTCCACACTTTTTTATTTTATCTATATTACATTTTTTGGAGGTGGCAGGTCATCAGCAAAGATCAACAACATCAAATCAACGAAGCTATTCGCGCTCGCGAAGTACGTTTGATTGATGCAAACGGAGACCAAGCTGGAATCGTCGCATTACGTGATGCACTTAAAATGGCACAAGAACAAAATCTTGACCTTGTGAATATTGCACCACAAGCCAAACCCCCTGTTTGCCGGATTATGAACTACGGAAAATTCCGTTATGAGCAAAGCAAAAAGGATAAGGAAACTCGCAAGAATCAAAAGATCGTTCAACTGAAGGAAGTACGTTTGAGCGCATCGATTGAAGAGAATGACGTGCAGACGAAGTTGAAGCATGTGATCAAGTTCTTGCAACATGGCGACAAAGTGAAGCTATCGATTCGTTTCCGTGGTCGTCAGATCACTCATCAAGAGTTAGGCCGTAAGGTGTTGGATCGTGTGGCTCAAGAAGTAAAAGAGATCGCCGATGTAGAGCGCCCAGCTAAGCTAGAGGGTCGTCAGATGATCATGATTCTAAATCCAAAACAACAATCGTAAGGAGGACTCGCTCATGCCAAAAATGAAGACCAAAAAAGCAGCAGCAAAGCGCTTTAAGAAAACGGGTACGGGCAAAGTAAAACGTAGCCATGCATTTACAAGCCATATTTTAGAGAGTAAATCCCCAAAGAGAAAGCGTAACCTACGTAAGGGCGCATATCTGTCTAAGGGTGACCAAAAGCGTATCGAATCTTTAATTACGTATCTATAACATAACTGATCTGTTCAGGAGGGATTACTAGTGGCAAGAGTGAAAGGTGGTACCGTTACACGTCGTCGTCGTAAAAAGGTACTCAAACTAGCACGTGGATATTTTGGATCCAAACATAGACTGTTTAAAACAGCTAAACAACAAGTAATGAAATCTTTGATGTATGCATACCGTGACCGTCGTCAAGTGAAACGTGATTTCCGTCGTCTTTGGATTACACGTATCAATGCAGCTGCACGCATCAACGGACTTTCTTATAACAAATTAATGTACGGCTTGAAAGTTGCTGGCGTTGATATTAACCGTAAAATGCTTGCTGACCTTGCTGTCAACGATGCAAAAGCATTTGCAGACCTTGCAGATATTGCGAAAAAAGCGAAATAATTTCTGTTTGTAAGACCCCGCGACTAGCTCTCGTTAGTCATGGGGTCTTGTTTGTATTTTTTTAAAAGAAAAATGAATTGAGAGCAGGAGATTTGCTTTCTTCATTGTATATATTCTATATACAAATTTTTACAATAAGAGCCATCAATCTACGTTGTGAGCTACATGGACATAAATAAAATTTTTGTAAGACTTGGATCGCGAAAGTAATATTTTTATCTTATTCATATGCAAATGAATTATAATAGTAAAGACGAGGAGATCGTGAAGACGCTCACCCAACAAAGGGAGGAGTAAAGCTACATGTTAGCAGAATGGCTAATTACAGAGTACGAACAAAATGGGCATTTGGCTGCTGAAGGGGAAGTTTATCTCCCGGTTAGTGCCATCCATGAGTTTGTCAAAGACTGTGTAGACTTGAACATTGCCATTATTGGTCTGGATTATGTACTGAAGCAAGATGAAAATTTCTACATACGTTTAAACAGTCTTGACTGCAGTGAGATACTAGCAAGCTTTACAGACTGGAACAGCTTAGTAGAGTATTGTAATCACATTGTTCTGAGCAATATTGAGGGCGAACAGACATCGGAAAACATGGAGTATTTTATTCCGATTATGATTGAAGAATTTAATTGGAGAATTAGTCATTTGTTGTAAAATGTTTTAGCACTTATCAAATTTATAGACTCCCTTCATCTGACCGGTTGGCAAACCGTTTATATAAAAAACGAGCTCTTAAGGGGGCTCGTTTTCGTCATTTTTATAAAATAACAGAAGCCCAAGTAGTAGTTCAATGGACTACTACTTGGGCTTAAATGGCTTTCTAGGATGCTTGATTACGCTTATTACTGGTTCGGAGCTCAATTTCAGGTACAGAGAAGCCGATGATAAAAGCAATCAGGACTAGGATCGCCAGGGCTAGATATACATTGTGTAACGAAGAGAGTAGAGTATTCTTGGTCTGCTGTAGTATCGATTGTACCAGTGATTGGGACTCAGGCGTGAGATTTGATTGGACGTGGTGTAATTTTTCCGGATTCATCAAGACCTGCGGGTTGCTTAACATTTCTACCGTAGAGTTTGGTAGAGATGGATTTGGTGCTGCCGAGACTTCGTTTATGAATTTACTTTGTGGAGAACCTTGCATAATCATAGTCATGATTGAAACTCCGACGGTCCCACCCAGTTGGCGGAATAACTGTACAGAGGAGGTACCTGTCCCCAGATGCTCATAAGGAATAGCGTTTTGAACCGTGACAGAAAAAATTGGAAACGTGATTCCAAGTCCTAAACCGATAACCGATAACTGCAACATGGTTTGGAGTGGAGTGGTGTGAGTAGTTGTGTCAAGCATGGATAGAGTTCCTATCAACATGAGACCTAGCCCTAAGATACTTAGTTTCTTATATTTCCCTGTTCGAGCGAGTAATTGTCCTGTGAAAAAACTAGCAAAAACGAGACCTAATTGAATAGGGATCATAATCATACTTGAAGTAGTAGCATCCTTTCCTTGGACTCCTTGCAAAAAGAAAGGAGTAAAGGTGATGCAACTGAATAACCCCATACCTATAAGCAAGTTTATGCTACTGGAGAGCGTAAAAATTTTATTTCTAAATAGGGTGAGTGGGAGAATCGGATTGGCCGCTCTTTTCTCCACGCGGACAAAGAACACAAGGCTTAGAATGGATAGTCCAGATAGTCCAATAATCTGTGGAGATATCCAAGAAAAATCTTTTCCTGCCAAAGAAAAAACTAATAAAAAGGGAGCTATGGTTCCTGTAAGTAATAGAGACCCTAGATAGTCAATTTTTTTATTTCCTGTGTTCTGGATAGTAGGAAATAGTTTATAGATCAGTGAAAAAGCAACAACCCCTACAGGAAGAAACACCCAAAAGATATAGTGCCAGTTCCATGTATCCACGATCATACCGCCAATAGTAGGTCCGAGGATGCTAGAAGTGGCAAATGTAGCACTTAAGAACCCTTGCCATCTTCCCCTTTCACGAGGAGAAAATAGATCTCCTACCGCAGCAAAGGAAGTGGATAAAATCATACCTCCACCAATTCCTTGCAAGCCGCGATAAAGGATTAGTTGCCCGATAGTAGTAGAGGTTCCACAGAGAAAAGATGTGATGAGAAAGAATCCAATCCCCACTAGAATGAAGGTCTTTCTTCCATATAAATCGGAGAGCTTCCCTACTAAAATGGCTGTAATACTTGAAGTTAGCATGTAAATAGTAAATACCCAGTTAAAGAGCTCGGCCCCGTTTAACTGAGCGACAATGGTGGGCAGGGCGTTGATGACAATTGTCTGATTGAGTGAAGCAAAAAGCAGAGCACAGGCGATGGCGCTCATAATAAAGATCTTCTCACGTCTACTTAAATTTTCCATAGTTTAATATTCACCTTCCCGAAATTTTTGTTTTACAAGATTAAATAAATGGGTGGAAAATACGTTTCACCCATGTTAGAAGAATGAAACGCGTTGAAACGGAATTATAAAAGTTTTTTATATAAATCTTGAAGGACAGAGAGATCCTCGAGTGTAAAAGGATCAAACTTTTGCAGAAGGTACTCTTTCCTTTTTTCAGACATCCAAGATGATTTCTCTTGTCCTTTTTCCGTTATATGAACTTCGACAACCCTTTTATCCAGCTGGGAACGCTGTCGTGCTACATACTGTTCTCTTTCGAGCTGATCTACTACATGAGTGATATGACTTACTGAAACCTCAAATTCTTGAGCTAGGGCAGTGATCATCTGCGGTCCACGCAAATCAAGATGATGTAATAGGACAAACTCAGCTCCAGTAAGTGTTTCTCCCCATACTTCTCGAAGCTCTTTTCGCATAGAACGTTGAATCAACCGAAACATCGTTTCGATTTCTAATATAGCCTCAAATCTTGTACTCATAGTTAGCTCCTGCATATCTACGCAAACCGATGCGCATGATGGTAAATCGGATTCTTCTTCTATTATACCGTATACGAGTGAGAAAGCCCACGCTGTATCTTTCAATGATCTGGCGTTCTTCCTCTGTCTAGGGAAAGTATTTGTTATTTGTACTTTTATTACTTAATAGCTTGATTTATATGTAAAATCGAAATTGTTATCAAGAAGTTCATCACAATCGTTTTTCTTTGCAGGCAATATTTGCTATTATACACTTATAGAATGTAGATCAATTTGCTTGGTATTATCATTATTTGTTCTTTTGGAAACGATAAAGGTTAGCTGTTAGACAGTAGGGAATAACATAAGAATATATCCTATTAATAGAATCGAATAGCGGAGGCGTTATAGGTGTCGACATGGTATCAGGAGAGTTTTGGAAAAGATTACTTACTCGTTTATAATCATCGCAATCAACAAAATGCAGAGCAAGAAGTAAAACAAATAACCGAGTGGCTTCAGTTAACTGCTGACGATTTTATATTAGATTTGTGTTGCGGAACAGGGAGACATACAGCAACCCTTGCTATGGAACATCTAAATGTAGTGGGATTGGATTTATCGCCTACACTGCTTTCAAAGGCGGTTTCTCGAAATCAGCAACACAAGATTCCTTTTATCATTGGTGATATGCGGCATCTGCCCTTTGTAGGAGAAACGTTTGATGTAGTATTAAACTTATTTACCTCATTTGGCTATTTTGAGACGGATGAAGAAAATGCACAAGTGATCCGAGAAGTGTCCCGCGTATTAAAATCGAATGGACGCTTTTTAATGGATTATCTGAACCGTGAATATGTAATTCGTCATTTAGTGGCTATGAGCGAACGGGAGCAAGATGGCATCTATATTCAAGAAGAGCGTTCTATCCAGGGTGATTTTGTAGTAAAGAAGATTACGCTATCTGACAAGCAAGGCGGAGAGCGAACTTATACAGAGCAAGTAAAAATGTATACATATGATCAAATGATTGATATGCTCCATCGAAATGGACTTCGAGTAAACCAAACGTATGGAGGATTTGACGGCAGTCCCTATCATCAAAATAGCCCTCGCATGGTACTGATTGGGCATGATGAATCGTTAAATAGAAAAGGTTGAGTCAAGAGAAAGAGAACAGATCGGAGTATCGAGATCTGTTCTCTTTCTCTTTACATTTCGTCTGCTTTTCGGGCGATTTCACTTCGATAGATGAAGGGTAGTTCTACTTCACCGTAATAAGGCTGTCCGCGGAATACTTCCGATAAGCGTCTCATCCCGTTATTGATTCCTTCATAACTAGTATGGTCAACTTGCGCTTCGAAGTCTCCATCAATAATGAGTTTGGAATCTTCTCCGACTCGTTGGACTGCGAGCTTCATAAGATCTACATCCAAGTTTTGTGCTTCGATAATGTAGACAATTGCCTTCATACCCGTTGTATCAAATCCTCGGATGTCACTAAAAGGGAGTAGCAATAGCTTGGGAGGTTGTTTCTCTTTTTCATTTCCTTTCATCAGCTCTTCCAATACCATCTTATCGCCAAATTTACTACATAGCATGGATCCAATAGCGGAATCCATGATTTTCTCATCCCGTGTCCCTGGATAAAATCCTAATTTGGCACTATTTCTAGCCGCCATAGGGTTTACGAAACAGATGAGACGATCATATTTGCCTTTTTCAATCTGGTGCATAGCGTAGTTCAGAGCGATTAGCGATTTTCCAGTCCCTGCCTTTCCCTTGACTACAGTCATAGGATTGTTTCGTAAACTGTCAAGGGCACAACGCTGATAAGCATCTCGAGGTGAAAATTTACCAAAATAGATGGTTTCAAATCCCCGTGGACGAACATGTGTATGAGTTTCACCAGTCCATCGAAGTAAATCTACGTGTTTGTTGTCGTTGTTGATGACGAGGTATTGGTTTGGAAGCAGTTCAAAGACGTTTTCATCAAGATTATGAAGTAAGCTTGCATAACGCTCGTCATCCACATCTGCTTCGAGGTATCCTGTATACGCGCACTCATCTTGATCTAGTTCCAAAACTTGAATTCCTAAACCTCGAGCCTTCTGCTTTAAAAGCAGGTCATTTGTGATAATTCCATACTGATTATCTACACAGCATTGTAGAATTTTATTATCAGCATAGTTTGGATCAAATTGATCTCCAAGCTGTACCTGGTAATCCTTGGTATCGAAAACCATTTGTGCTTGATTTTGTTCAATATATCGAGTAGCCACACGAGCATCATAAGCTAGACGTGGATTATGACTTAACTTATGTTTCTCTAGCTCTCGAAGTACCATCGCTGTGATGACGAATTTTGCATCCTGTAGTTCTTCTGGACAGCTTATCCCTGTCAAAAGTACATTTGTATCAATGACATATTTCATACAGGGGGAACCCCCGATCCCTTTGATGTTAACTCAAGGTTTTGGAACACTTAGTGTATGGTTTACATCATAAGTGTTACCTGTTTTATCGAAATTAGATCCTGTATATATTGGCATGGAAAAGACTGGATATTGTTCTAACGGAACCCCTCGTACATTTTATGAGATTGATTTGTTTTTGGCACGTACATGAATTGATAGTCATCTGGATGAACCGAATGTAACCCTTAGGATTCGCATCATCCTCCATGAATATGGCGTACGGAGCAAAAAAAATTATTTTATTGATACCTAATTCTATGGTACAAGTGATGGGAACCATTTTGCAAGATAAAAAGTGGGAAAAATCAAACTCTTAAGGAAAAACAGATCAAAAAACCAAAAAAAAGTTTTTCTTGGTATCTCCAATTTTTTGCTACAATAATATTGCTATGTAAGATTCATACTGAATAAAAAGGGGGCGTCATTATGGCAAATCGCCATAAACAAAAAGGAAAGCGCGATAATACTACCATTGTCTTTATTACTTTATTAGTATTGTTCTTGGGCGTTGGAGTTTACTCATTAGTAAACATGTTTAGTTCGGAGAAAAAATCCGATGCAGTTCAATCAGATAAAGTGGTTGATCTAAAGGTGGAGAAACAAGCTTCAATCGGAAAAGCTGATGCACCGATTAAGATTGTAGAGATCGGGGACTTCCGTTGTCCACACTGTAAAATGTTCCATGATCAACACTACTCACAGCTAAAATCATATATTGATTCTGGAAAGGTACAATTTACGTTTGCCCCGTTCCAATTTATGAAACCGGAACCCCTCGTGGCAGGAATGGCAGCCAAGTCGGTAATGGCACAAAATAAAGATGCTTTTTGGAAATTTTACGACGCTGTTTATAACAATCAAGTGGAGTACAATAAACTGGCAGAAGGAAAAGCCACTGATTTTCTAGTTGACTTGATCAAGAAAAATATTCCTGAGGTGAGTGCCGATCAAGTAGCCAAGGATATTAAATCTGACAAGTACAAAGCAGATGTGGAAGCGGACAATAAGTACGTAGAATCCCTCGGTATATCGGGAGTGCCAGTTGTGTATATCAATGGCAAAATGGCAACCGATGCTGAAATCAACAATTTCCAAGCTTTTAAAGCTAGATTGGATAAAGAACTAGGTGGGAAATAATGAATTTCTTATCTAGATACGCTCTCTACTTTGCCTGGATTGTCTCGATTATCGCTACTGGAGGCAGTCTCTACATGAGCGAAATATTGGGCTGGATACCATGTGATCTTTGTTGGTACCAGAGAATCTTGATGTATCCGCTGGTTGTCCTACTTGGTATTGCCACATTTCGAGATGATCGGGAAGTGGGGAAATATGTATGTTCTCTTGCGGGCATAGGGATGTTGATTTCAAGCTATCATATTTTAGTCCAACAAGTGCCGTCTATTGGGGGAATGCTCAAATGTAAGGTTGGCATTCCGTGTAGCCAAGATTATTTGAATTGGTTGGATGGTTTCATTACGATTCCAGTCCTTGCATTTATTGGTTTTTTCTTGATTTTGATTTTTACTTGGTTTAGCAGAAAAGAAGCTGAATAAAAATAGGTGATCTGCGTTCGGATACTAGTCCAGCCAATTAGATATCTTGTACATAAATTAAATCATGGGAAACTTCCCAAAGAGGAGGTATTCACATGAGTGGTTTAAATGGCGGATGTTATGAGGGCGGCGGCTTCGGTTTTGGCTGGGGCGGCGGTGGTATCTGGATCATTCTAGTTATTCTTGCCATCGTCTGCGTCTTCTGCTGTTGCGGCTTCTTCGGCTTCGGCGGTTGGGGAGGAGGCTGGGGCGGTGGTAGAGGAGGTTGCGGCTTTGGTGGTTGTTAATCATAAACCATTGATCTAACTAAGATTAGTGGGGTAGATGATAATCACCGAGGAGTGCCTATAGAGATCTCTTAAGAGATTAAGAGATCTCTATTCTTATAAGCTTGAAAAAAATGATACATAAAATTGGAGTGTCACATAATGGGGAAATCAGGAGAAGGTAAGGCGTCGTTCGAATCCATGCTTAAGGAACTAACGGAGGCGGCAGGACCACCAGGATTTGAAAGAGCTGTATGGGAAGTGATGGAGCGCTATGCTGCCCTCTATGCAGATGAGACACATAGAGATCGCCTAGGCAGTTTTATTGCTCGTAAGGGAAAGACAGGTCCTAGAATTATGATTACGGGACATATGGACGAAGTTGGATTTATGGTTACCCGTATCACAGATGATGGGTTTCTTAAATTCCATCCACTAGGTGGCTGGTGGGGACAAGTCCTCCCTGCTCAGCGTGTAGAAGTGATCACATCTAAGGGAAGGCATTTAGGTGTAGTTGGTTCTGTGGCTCCTCATTTATTGGAGGCAGCCAAGCGTAAAAAGGGTGTCGAGGTAACTGACTTATTTATCGATCTAGGTGTGGAGAGTAAAGAAGAGATTGATCAATTAGGAATAAGACCTGGAGACTTTATCATCCCATATTCTCCTTTTACAACGATGAGTAACGAAAATCGCTGGCTGGCAAAGGCGATGGATAATCGTCTAGGCTGCGCGGTAGCATTAGATGTGTTACGGGAATTATCAGAGGATGGTATTTTGCATCAAAATCAAGTATTTTCAGTAGGAACGGTTATGGAGGAAGTAGGGTGTCGTGGGGCGATTACTTCTGCACAAGTAGTAGATCCAGATATCTCGATTGTGGTAGATGTAGGGATTGCAACTGATTCCCCAGGAACGACCAATCCGCATGCGGATACCAAAATGGGAGGGGGTCCACTTCTCGTCCTATATGATGCAGGTCATATTGCCCACTGTGGCATGATTGATTTCGTGAAGCAGGTTGCCGAGGAAGAGGGTATTCCGTACCAGTTTGAGGTCATCACGGGTGGTGCGACAGATAATCGTTTTATCCACACTCATAAAACAGGAGTACCAAGTATCAGTCTAGGTGTACCAACTCGCTATATTCATAGTCATTCTTCGATCTTAGATCGTCGAGATTGTGAGGCATTGGTTCGTTGGATTGTTGCGATTGTGAAACGTCTTGATGAGGCTAAGGTGAAGGAAATTCAAGGAGTTTTCGCGGCAAAATAGGTTTCATTCAAAATAAAAACACCAAGTTGTTTCACTGGCTTGGTGTTTTTATGGCTATTTACAAGTTATTTGTTCTGACCAAATTCTCTGAAGTGTGGTGCCTTTGGGGCAAAAAGTAACTTGGAACACATCCGGATTAGATAAGGATTTCCATTCCTGAAACCCGATTTGAGGATCAAAGTATTTGAGGATGCAAGTCATAAGATTCCCATGTGTAACAAAGACAACCGTAGATTCTTCACTTTCTAACTCGCTTCGAATCAGGGGAGCAACACGTTGAAATGCTTGTCGGTTGGATTCTCCTCCTTCGACTGAAAAGTCAAGATTTTCGAAGCTTTGCTCCAATATCTCGATCCAATTATCAAGTGGGTCAGGAGAGAGAATTCTTTCGGATAATCGCTCATCTTTGAGAATCTTTTTTTGCAAATGTTTTGCGAGTGGTTGAATCGTTTGGATTGCACGTTTATAAGGGCTTGAAATAATTTTGGAAACGCTCTCATTTCGGTTTATGAAAAATTTAGTCAATTCGTCTGCTTGCGTAAATCCTCTCGTAGTTAGGGGAGCTTCCCGATCTTGCCCCTCTGCGTCACAATGGCGGACAACGATAAGTGATTTCAACGGGCCCCCTCCTTTACCATTTATACCTATCATATCAAATCGTGAAGAGCTGAACAATGTTGTTTTTGAAAACGTTTTTAAAAAAGAATATTCAGTATTAAAAACCAAAAAGAGGCTGAAATAATCAACCTCTCGTGTATGGCTTAAGGACCAAATGGATCAGGCTTAGGACCTGTCGTGATTTTATGGTGGAGTGTATCAATCATTTGATTGCGATCTGGTTCGTTGCTATTATTCCAAATGACTTCAAATAGCACACCTAGTCCTGGTAGGAGCTTTTCGTCGCCTTGCTTGATCGAATCGACGATCATTCCCTCTAATTCTTGTTCAGCCATGCCACTAATATTATGTAAGACAGCACCACGGATATTAAAATTCAATGGATGTGCCTCCTTTACACTATTTTTCAATAGAATGACCGATTATGAGTTACTTTATCCAATATGCCGGCAATGGTATAATGAATGAACCAATTTGAAGGAGTTCGGATACATGCTTTGGACAATGATTACTTCTGTACAAAATACAGCCTTAAAAAGATGGAAAAAGATAAAGACGAGAAAAGGACGTAAAGAACATCAAAGCTTCTTGATCGAAGGAGAGCATTTGATTCAAGAAGCGATTCGATCTGGAGCGAAGTTCGTCGCTTTGATGGTAGAAGAACAACAGGAAAAATGGGAGATGTTTTTTAGCACCCATCAAGTAGAAGCCCCGTACTATGTACTTTCTTCCCCGATCTTTCAATCACTTGTGGAAACCGAAACGCCTCAAGGGGTGATGGCAGAAATTGAGATGCACAGGTGGGAGGAAAATGATTTATTGGAGCGAGGCACTTCTACATTTCTCTTATTAGATGAAGTTCAAGACCCAGGAAACTTAGGGACGCTATTGCGGACGGCACAAGGGATGGGGGTTACGGGAGTATACCTCGGTCACGGTACGGTAGATCTATATAATCCCAAAGTTGTTCGTGCTACGATGGGTGCGATTTTTCATGTGCCGATTTTTCCGCGTAATTTAGACCTCGCGATCCAATCGATGAAGCAAAAAGGGATTACCATTGTAGGTACATCCCCGCACGCAGGTCAGTGTCACTTCGATTATTCTTTTCCTGATCGGACTGCGATCTTGCTTGGAAATGAAGGACGTGGCGTAAATCCAGATGTCCTAGCCCAAGCAGATGTTGAAGTGCAAATTCCGATGCCAGGGAATACAGAGTCTTTAAACGTATCCGTAACGGGAGCGATCTTAATGTATGAACGAGTGCGCCAGTCTTATCGATAATCGATTGCAAGCTGAGGCTGACTTCGTTATAATAGCGATAATCATGAATGTGGAAAATGAATGACGGCGATGAGCAAGATTAGTAAGCAGAAGTGCTCCTTTTTAGGGAAGAGGCATCCTAGACTGCAAATGCCTCTAAGGAAGCGACTGCCGAATTCACTTGTGAGCTGAATCTTTGAACAGAAGACGGATTCATGTCTTCCGAGTAAAGGGTTTCCGGTCTAAGCCACCGTTACCAGGTTCGAAAGTGGAAAGAAGGTGCTTTGTTTGTCTTAGCCTTTCTTTCAAAAAGGGTGGTACCACGGAAAGACTTTCGTCCCTTTATAGGGGAGGGGTCTTTTTTATTTTGGCTTGAAAATTTATTGAATATAGGGGTGTTTTCCCATGCGTGAACGTTTAGAAAGTCTACGTACTGAGGCGTTACAAGAAATTCAATCTGCTACTGAAATGGAATTAATCAAGGATTTAAAAGTAAAATATCTCGGCAAAAAAGGGGAACTAACAGCCGTATTACGTGGAATGGGTTCTTTATCGGCTGAAGAACGTCCTGTGATTGGTGGACTTGCGAATGAGGTACGAGCTGCGCTTGAGACAGCCTTCGCTCAAAAAAGTGAATCGTTAGAAACAGCGGAGTTAGAAGCTAAATTGCAAAGTGAAACCATCGATGTAACACTACCAGGTGCATCACTGGAACCAGGTTCGATTCATCCACTTCATTCTGTGATTGAGCAAATTGAAGATATTTTTATCGGAATGGGCTTCGAGATCGCAGAAGGTCCAGAAGTAGAGCTAGATCACTATAACTTTGAAATGTTAAACCTGCCTAAGGATCATCCAGCTCGTGATATGCAGGATTCTTTCTATATCACTCCTGAAATTTTGCTCCGTACACATACCTCTTCGGTACAAGGGCGCACATTGCTTGCGAAAGAAGGGGAAGTACCTGTTCGAATCATTATGCCAGGGAAAGTATATCGCCGTGATGATGATGATGCGACCCATTCACACCAATTTACTCAAATCGAGGGCTTGGTAGTGGATCGTGGCGTATCGATGGGAGAATTAAAAGGGGTATTACTACAACTGATTCAGAAGATGTTTGGTCCCGATACAGAAGTACGTTTACGTCCTAGCTACTTCCCGTTTACTGAACCGAGTGTAGAAGTGGATATTTACCATCCAGAAAAAGGGTGGCTGGAAATCCTAGGTGCAGGTATGGTTCACCCACGTGTATTAGAAAAAGCAGGCTATGACTCAGAGCGCTACACAGGATTTGCTTTTGGACTCGGAGTAGAGCGAGTTGCGATGTTGAAATATGACATTGATGATATTCGTCACCTATATAACAACGACTTGCGTTTCTTACGTCAATTTAAATCGGTTTAAGAGAGGAGAGGGGATATATGTTAGTCTCCTATGATTGGATTTCGGAGTATGTAGATTTAACGGGAATTACCCCTGAGATGATTGCAGAAGAGTTAAATCGCACTGGCATTGAGGTTGAAGTCATTTACACGCGTGATAATGGAGTAAGTCATGTCGTGGTAGGACATGTTTTATCAGTAGAGAAGCATCCTGAAGCGGATAAATTAAATATCACACAAGTAGATGTGGGAAGTTCGGAGCCACTTCAAATTGTATGTGGTGCAGCTAATGTAGCGGCAGGACAACTGGTTCCCGTTGCGATTAAAGGAGCCACTCTACCAGGCGGAATGAAAATTAAGGATACCAAATTACGTGGTGTTGCTTCTCGCGGTATGATCTGTTCCGCGAAAGAACTAGGCATCCCAGATAAGTTCCTAACGGAGCATCAAAAGCAAGGGATCCTTGTGCTCGGACCAGATGCGGGTATCGGCCAAGATATTAAAGAGTACCTCGGGATGAACGATCAAGTAGTCGAATTGGAACTTACTCCAAACCGTTCCGACTGCTTAAGCATGATGGGAGTCGCGTATGAGCTTTCGGCCATTTTTAATCGGGAGCTTCGTTTACCAGAGTGGAAAGAAGCAGTCTCATCTACTGAAAGATCACAAGTAGAGATCACGACTGATCTAGAAGAAGATTGTCCGTTTTATGCGGTACAAGTTGTGAAGGGGATTCAAGTCGGACCCTCCCCACAATGGCTACAAAATCGGTTGATTTCAGCCGGGATTCGTCCGATTAATAATGTCGTGGACGTAACCAATTACGTGATGGTAGAGACAGGGCAACCTTTACACGCCTTTGACCTTCAGACGATTTCAACGGGAGAGATTGTTGTACGCCGTTCCCGAGCAGGAGAAACGGTTGTTACGTTAGATGGAGTAACAAGAGCATTAGATGATGAGACGCTACTTATTACAGATGGTGAGCAGATCCTAGGGCTTGCTGGTGTGATGGGCGGAGAATCTTCAGAAGTTCGCTCGCAGACAACTACTGTATTATTGGAATCTGCGTACTTTGATCCTATCCTGATTCGCCGTGCATCTCGTAAATTGGGCTTGCGTTCAGAGGCAAGCAATCGCTTTGAAAAAGGGATTGATCCAGAGCGGATCTTACCTGCATTAAGTCGTGCGGTTCAGTTATTGCAAGAGGTTGCAGGTGCGCAAGTCGGCTCAGGCGTGATTGTAGAGCGTTCTGGAGAGATTGAAGAAGTGACAGTTACTCTGCGTCATGATCGTCTCATGAAAGTGTTAGGAACGAGTATTAGTCAAGAGCAAGTACTAGATATCTTTCACCGTTTGAACTTCTCTGTTCATGTGGATGAGACTAAAAATTATCATGTTCAAGTTCCAACTCGTCGTCCAGATATTCAATTAGAAGTGGATTTAATTGAAGAAGTGGCACGGATCTATGGATATGACCGCATCCCTACCACCTTACCATGGGGACAACAACAGCCAGGACGTTTAACCGATTCACAACGTTTACGTCGGAAGCTACGTCATCTCTTGATTGATCTTGGATTATCCGAAGTACTTACTTATAGTCTTACTTCTAGCAAGCGTGGCAAAGAAGTAGATTCCCTTACCCCATCTACAGGTCTTGTTCGCTTGGCGATGCCGATGTCTAGTGAACATGCCGTGCTACGGACAACTCTTTTGCCAGAGCTTGTTCAAACAGCGGCTTATAACGTCAAGCACGGTAACGAAGACCTTTCTATCTTCGAGATGGGCCGGGTATACGTAACTCAAGAGAAAAAGCTTACTGAACTCCCTGAAGAACGTACGGAACTCGCTTTCCTATTAACAGGCGATTTTCGCTCGGCCCGTTGGAACCGTCAAGCCGTGCAAGGTGGCGATTTCTATGTAGCGAAAGGGATTGTGCAGGCTATTTTTGAACGAATTGGCGTGGCTAACGTTGAGATTCAAGCGGCAAATCACCATGAAGGATTTCATCCTGGGCGTACTGCTGAATTGATTTACAATGGAGAAGTAATGGGTGTGCTCGGAGAGATGCATCCGCAATTGGCGAAACAACATGACCTCAAGGATACCATAATGGTTCAGCTTGACCTCGATCGTCTGCAACAAGCGATTCAAGCAGATGTTCGCTATCAAGCGATCCCGCGTTTCCCAGCTGTAACTCGTGACTTGGCTCTAGTTGTGGACAAAAATGTAGAAGCAGGAGTACTGGAGGCAGGAATCCATGAAGTAGCTGGAGAACTTCTTGAATCGGTACGCTTATTCGATGTATTCATCGGCTCTCAAGTAGGGGAAGGCAAGATGAGCATCGCCTACTCGCTCGTTTACAGAGCCGCAGATCGGACACTTACGGATGCTGAAGTAACGGCTACACACTCAAAAGTGGTTGAACATTTACAGACAACATTAGGTGCTGTTTTACGAAGTTAGTGTGACGATTTTGATTCCACCAGCTCCCGATCGCTCATGAGTGATAGACTTGGGATATAGGATCGTTTTATTTCGATGAAAATCGGGTAATGAACACTTCAATTGGTGCAACATGTAAGAAAAACAGTCTACGTGTGGGTTGGTGATATGAATGGTACAACGTTCTCGCATGAATGTGGAGATCTATGGACAGACCTACCCTATCATTGGGAAAGCAACCCCCAGTTACACTCGCCAAGTAGCTGGGCTGGTGGATTCAAATATGAAAGGCATTGCAGAAGGAAATCCTCGTTTAGATATGACTCGTTTGGCTGTATTATCTGCTTTTAATATCGCAGATGAATACTTACGGTTAAAGCAGGAATACGATGAGATCATGCATTTAATTGAGGATAATCAACCCTAGATGAACTGGATTGATATCGTCCTATTACTCGCGATCGCAGCAGCTTGTTTTCAAGGCTACCGACAAGGATTGGTCCGCCAAGTCTTCGCTTTACTTGGTACGATTGTAAGCATCTATCTCGCTTACAAATTTAGTGGATCCTTTGCCCAAACCATCTCGGGCTGGTTCCCTGGAATTGTGCCAGAAACGGGTGTGTGGGGACTATTTCCGATTAGCAGCTTTGTCTATTCGTTCCTCGCCTTTGTGGTGATATTCCTAGTAGCCAAAACGATTTTTCGTATCATTGGCGGAGTTGTGGGTAGTGTAGCCAAGATCCCTGTTATATCAGCGATTAATCAGACGGGTGGCCTTGTTTTCGGGTTCTTGCGAATGGCGATTTTGCTAGTTTTAGTAGTGAATGTTTTCTCGTTTGTTCCTGTGCCAAATGTACATAACAAAGTGCAGGATTCCTTCTTGTCTCAACAGATTTTGGCGATTACTCCTGATTTAAAGGATGAAGTAATAGAATTATTTAAAGGAAAGACACCATAGAATAAGCACACCTCCCTTTTCGCATATTGCAGAAGGGAGGTGTGCTTTTTTATGATAGTTAATGGAAATTACCAGAGACATTTTACATCTTTTTCAAAGTTAGAAGAATGGATGTACGTATTTGCCCACATATTATGTACCACATACCATTTGTTTGATCCGTTTCCTTCTTCTCCTTGAACAACTCCATTAAACATATGATTCCCTCCAAAAAAATATTTTAAAAACCCTTAACAACCATAACAATGGACTCTCGTTAGTTAGAGAGTCCATTTACTATGACTATGAAGAATATTTAGTTCCACAAACATTTTACATTTTTTTCAAAATTAGAAGAGTGAACATATGTATTTGCCCACATATTGTGAACGACATACCATTTGTCTGAACCGTTAACCATTTCTCCTTTAACAACGCCAGTAAACAAATGAGGTCCATAAATAAACTTTGTTGGGCGTGCTTCATAAGGTTTAGAAGAAAGGGAAGGTTTCAGCAAAGAATGGACGCCCCCTTTGGCAGTTACTTCTTCTGTAACGGTAGCGTAAAAATCAGTCTTGCTTGATTTACAAGGATGATCCGCCCCTGTGTATGGAGGTGGTGGTGCTAAACTATCGTTAGGACTAGCTGCGAAGACTCCTGTAGTTGCTCCCATAAGGATGCTGCATCCTACTGCTAATGATGCTGCTTTTTTAAACATGTAATCTCCTCCTATAAATGCTTCGAATGTACGTGGTCATATGAAGAGTTTAGTTCCACAAACATTTTACATTTTTTTCAAAATTAGAAGAGTGAACATATGTATTTGCCCACATATTGTGAACGACATACCATTTGTCTGAACCGTTAACCATTTCTCCCTTAACAACACCAGTGAATCCGTGAGTTCCGTAAAATAGTTTTGTTGGAAGTGCTTCATAAGGCTTAGAAGATAGAGATGGTTCTACTAAGGTAGTGACGCCACCTTTATCAGCTACTTCTTTTGTGATAGTAGCTTGAAAATCAACAAAGCTTGATTTACAAGGATGATCTGCTCCTGTGTATGGGGTCGGATTATAGTTAGCGAAAGCTCCTGTGGTTGCCCCCATAACGATACTGCATCCAATTGTAAATGACGCTACTTTTTTAAACATGTAATTTCCTCCTATAAATGTTTCGAATGAACATGCCAGATAAACATAGCAGGAAAGTTTTTTCTTGTAAATCTTACTTTATAATTCTTTATATTTATTTATAGTTCTATAGTTGTAATATTGGTAGTGAAAGATTAGTATGAAATTGTATTCTTGGTATGTAGAATTTAATCTACTTAATTTCACATGGAGGAATGAAGATTATGAAGAAGAAAACCATTTCTGCTGCTCTTGCAACATCCCTAGTACTCGGAGGAATGATCGTCAATTTTACTGGATCACAGCCTGTTCACGCAGCTGAAGCAGAGCAAAAAGCAACTCAGAAGATTGTAATAGAGGACACATTTGATAGTGGGTATAATGGATGGAACGGTGGCTTTTCGGACTATCCACCAGGAACAGAAACTGAGTGGAGATTATCATTCTCTTTACAAGACCTTCCTAAAAATTTAACTAAACAACAAAAAGGACTTCATATTGCAGGAAGTAATCACAGTGATGACTTGTTCATGTATGTAACGAAGCCAGTACACACCACATATAAAGTAAAACCAAATACAACGTATAAGGTAGATTTTGATTTTGATATTGCAACCAATACGCCATCAGGCACATTTGGAGTAGGTGGATCCCCAGGGGATTCCGTGTTTGTAAAAGCAGGAGCTGCCACAGTTGAGCCAAAATCGCATGTGGAAGGTGGCCATTATCGATTAAATGCGGATCATGGTCAACAAGCTCAAGGTGGAGCAAATGCTGCTTTAGTCGGTACGATTGGGAAAGTAAAGAGTACTGATGAGGAAACATTCGAAATCAAGAATTTCAACAATAAATCAAAGCCTTACTATATAAAATCAGATAGCGAAGGTAAACTTTGGTTGTTGATCGGAACGGATTCTGGTTATGAAGCCTATACCCAGTACTACTTCTCGAAAATCAAAGCAACTTTGACAGAAGTAAAGTAAGTAGAGAGTTGTTCACAGATAAAGACCGCTAGAGAAATCTAGTGGTCTTTTTTGTCGTGGATACAAGGCGGTCAGGTAGTAGTTTTGTTTTCAAGCAAGCAGATACTCGCACAATTATGTATTGATGGACTGATTTTTCATCCCCATTAGCAAGTATCTGGGGCTTATGCTGTCAGGGAGGATTTTTTACATATTTAGAGAGCTCATCAAAATTTGATGCTTGATCTAGGTACAATTCTTTAGGATCGATCCCGAACCGAAATAGGACTGAATCGGGGTCATTCTTTGAGTCCTCATGAAGTTGTTCGTAATGCTCGTCTGTACTTTCTTTTAAGCGGTATGTGAAAGCAGACATGACATTCTGTAGAGCTTTCACCTGTGTTTCATTGATATCGTAGTCAATGATGGACATAAAAAATAGATGTTCATCTGACTTTATCATGTGTTGCATTAACTTGATGTCGGCTTAACCCCTGAAATATTGAGTGGATCTCTCTTATTCTCTATAAATCGCAGATTTAGATACTAGTCATTCGGTGTACTATACATTTACAATGAACGATGAAATTTGCTTTTTAAGAGTAGCCTGAAAAAACTCGTGAGGTGCAAGGTCAAATAATCTACCATGAATCCTACGTTTTTTGTATAAATCTATGTAATTAATCACCGTCTCCTATGCTTCTTGATAGTTTTTAAATTCATGACGAATTAAACACTCGTGCTCCAAAGTACTGTGAAATGATTTGATATGGGCATTTTTATTGGGCGTTCGAGGTGGAATACGTTCGTGTTCCAAGTCGTTTGACTCGCAGAAATCCCCGAATAAATGTGAGATAAATTGTGGTCCATTGTCTGTGCGGAGCGCAGTCTGAACAACCCAGTCCACTTAAGGACTGGGTTGTTTTTATAGTATCTACAGTTTAAAACGACTCTTGGATAATGGAAGTTGTTTGGTTTAATTTATACGGTTTCATGGATTCTATATTAAGTTAATCTGTGAACGGACCAAACAGTGGATGAGGGACTGACTGGACTCAGTGTTAAGCTGGTTGCTAAGCCGTCTGCTACATAGAAGGCACCAATTACATCTCCTGCTGTTAGTTCGAAATCCCCTGTTAGTGTAATGGAAGCATTTCCTAAAGCTCCTCTTATTGTCAGAACGAGTGCTACGTTAATGTTTAGTAGAGGGAGTAAGCCTGTTACCAAGTCTGTTACGACGGGTGAGGTCCGGCGTACGACAAATGATGGATTGGGTCCAGCGCCAATTGTGACAGCTAGAGCTGCAGCCTGGTAACTGATAATCAGCTTAACAGAGTATCTTCCTGATTGCTGGATGGTATAGTTTCCTGTTGCTGCGTTAAAGCCTGTGCCTGTGTAGTACGGGCTAGTTACGGTCCAGGCCCCTAGCTGAGTATTGGCGTTAACTACAGTAGAAGCACGTTGAGCAGAGAATCCGAATGATGCTACGTTTGGTCCAGTAGGACCGGTAACGCCAGTTGCGCCCGTGGATCCAGTTGTGCCCGTCGCTCCAGTCGCGCCCGTACGTCCAGTAGGTCCAGTCGGTCCTTGTGGTCCAGTCGGTCCTTGGGGTCCTTGAGGCCCAGTCGGTCCTTGAGGTCCTTGGGGTCCTTGAGGTCCTTGAGGTCCAGTCGGTCCAGTCGGTCCTTGGGGTCCTTGAGGCCCAGTCGGTCCTTGAGGTCCTTGGGGTCCTTGAGGTCCTTGAGGTCCAGTTGGCCCTTGAGGTCCTTGGGGTCCCTGAGGCCCAGTCGGTCCTTGAGGTCCTTGAGGTCCTTGAGGTCCTTGAGGTCCTTGGGGTCCTTGAGGTCCAGTAGGTCCTTGAGGTCCTTGGGGTCCTTGAGGTCCTTGAGGCCCTGTGGGTCCAGTTGGCCCTTGAGGCCCAGTAGGTCCTTGAGGTCCTTGGGGTCCTTGAGGTCCTTGGGGTCCCTGAGGTCCTTGGGGTCCCTGAGGTCCTTGAGGTCCTTGGGGTCCTTGAGGTCCAGTCGGTCCCTGAGGTCCTTGAGACCCAGTCGGTCCTTGAGGTCCCTGAGGTCCTTGAGGTCCCTGAGGTCCTTGAGGCCCAGTAGGTCCTTGGGGTCCTGTGGGTCCAGTTGGCCCTTGAGGCCCAGTAGGTCCTTGAGGTCCTTGGGGTCCCTGAGGTCCTTGAGGTCCTTGAGGCCCTGTGGGTCCAGTTGGCCCTTGAGGCCCAGTAGGTCCTTGAGGTCCTTGGGGTCCCTGAGGTCCTTGAGGTCCTTGAGGCCCAGTCGGTCCTTGAGGTCCTTGAGGTCCTTGAGGCCCAGTCGGTCCTTGAGGTCCTTGGGGTCCTTGAGGCCCAGTCGGTCCTTGAGGCCCAGTCGGTCCTTGGGGTCCAGTAGGTCCTTGAGGTCCTTGGGGTCCTTGAGGCCCAGTCGGTCCCTGAGGTCCTTGGGGTCCTGTGGGTCCAGTTGGCCCTTGAGGCCCAGTAGGTCCTTGAGGTCCTTGAGGTCCTTGAGGCCCTGTGGGTCCAGTTGGCCCTTGAGGCCCAGTAGGTCCTTGAGGTCCTTGGGGTCCCTGAGGTCCTTGAGGTCCTTGAGGCCCAGTCGGTCCCTGAGGTCCTTGAGGTCCTTGAGGTCCTTGAGGCCCAGTCGGTCCTTGAGGTCCTTGGGGTCCTTGAGGCCCAGTCGGTCCTTGGGGTCCTGTGGGTCCAGTTGGCCCTTGAGGCCCAGTCGGTCCTTGAGGTCCTTGAGGTCCTTGGGGTCCCTGAGGTCCTTGGGGTCCCTGAGGCCCAGTAGGTCCTTGAGGTCCTTGAGGCCCAGTCGGTCCTTGGGGTCCTGTGGGTCCAGTTGGCCCTTGAGGCCCAGTAGGTCCTTGAGGTCCTTGGGGTCCCTGAGGTCCTTGGGGTCCCTGAGGCCCAGTAGGTCCTTGAGGTCCTTGAGGTCCTTGAGGCCCAGTAGGTCCTTGAGGTCCTTGGGGTCCTTGAGGTCCTTGGGGTCCCTGAGGCCCAGTAGGTCCCTGAGGTCCTTGAGGTCCTTGGGGTCCCTGAGGTCCTTGAGGTCCAGTCGGTCCCTGAGGTCCTTGAGGTCCTTGGGGTCCTTGAGGTCCTTGAGGTCCCTGAGGTCCTTGAGGTCCAGTCGGTCCCTGAGGTCCTTGGGGTCCTTGAGGTCCTTGAGGCCCTGTGGGTCCAGTTGGCCCTTGAGGCCCAGTCGGTCCTTGAGGTCCCTGAGGTCCTTGAGGTCCTTGGGGTCCCTGAGGTCCTTGAGGTCCTTGGGGTCCTTGAGGTCCAGTCGGTCCCTGAGGTCCTTGGGGTCCTTGAGGTCCTTGAGGCCCTGTGGGTCCAGTTGGCCCTTGAGGCCCAGTCGGTCCTTGAGGTCCCTGAGGTCCTTGAGGTCCTTGGGGTCCCTGAGGTCCTTGAGGTCCTTGGGGTCCTTGAGGTCCTTGAGGTCCTTGAGGCCCAGTAGGTCCTTGAGGTCCTTGGGGTCCTTGAGGCCCAGTCGGTCCCTGAGGTCCTTGGGGTCCTGTGGGTCCAGTTGGCCCTTGAGGCCCAGT